>JBAXOB010000096.1:0-1623 GCA_037133475.1 Bacteroidota bacterium | reverse complement strand
AAATCTATGAGGTAAACAAAAAGTATGAGGATGCCAGCAAGGAGATCCTCGGGGCAATAGAGTTTGCCTATAAAGAAGAAGTGGCTGCCGCTCAGGGAAATTCTGAAAAGATCATCCAGGCAGAAAATAATAAGGCTGCTGCCCTCAAAGCAATCCAGAAGGACCTGGACGCTTTGAAAAAAGGTCAGAAACAGGAAACCGCCGAAGCAAAGAAACAAGGTGATACAAAATTTGAGGATGACCTGAATAATCTCAAACTCAAAGGTGAACGTGATCTGGCATTGGGAAAAGAGAAAATCCAGCTTGAGGTCAATGCCAGGTACAAAAAACTGCTGGAAGAAAACCTGGGAGATGAACAGCGTACCGCTGAAATTAAAAAGCAGATTTCTGAAGAAGTCGCTGCAAAACAGCTTCAACTCTCCAAGGAGACGGCCATAAAAGTAGCCGATGATGCTATTTCCCTTGCAAAAGGCGCTGTTGACGGCCTTGCGGCCATCTTCTCCATGCAGACGGATGCAGAGAACCAGCAGTTAAAGCAGGATGAAGATGCAAACAATAAGAAAAAAGCAAGTTTAAAGGCGCAACTTGACGCTAAGTTGATTTCAAAATCCCAGTATGATTCGCAGGTCGATAAAATGGATAAGGACCTGGATAAGAAAAAGAAGAAGATGGAGCATGATCAGGCGGTGAGGAACAAAGAAGTGGCTTTGTTTAATGCGCTGATCAGTGTCGCCACTGCGGTCGCTTCAGCGCTGGGCGCTGGTCCCGGAGTCGGAATCGTGCTCAGTATAATCACTGCTGCCCTTGGTGCAATTCAAATCGGTTACATCCTTAGCCAGAAGGTTCCGGAAGCAGCCAAAGGCCGCTATTCGGTGATTGGCCAGGATGACAACAAGCTCTACAAAGATGTTCCGCTGGTGAATTCGCCCGAAACCGGTTTGTATTCAACCCCAACGCTGATAAGCGAGACAGGTCAGGAGATTGTCATTGATCCCAAGACGACAAAAAACCTGATGGTGAATTACCCTCATGTTATTGATGCAATCAATTTTGCAAGAGTGCCTCAAAGAGCCGTTGGACGGTATATGGATGCTCCGGATTCAGTCCAGGCAGGTATTCCCTCAGTAGTTGATCCTGCATTCCTGGCAAGTATCAACCGGCTGAATACCCTGATCGAGAATGGAATCCCGGCTTTCATTTCCTTCGATCACCTTCGGGAAACAACGAACAAAGTCAACCAGATTGAGGCCGAAGTATCCAAATAACCATAGAATATTATGCTGTCTATCCTGATTGCCGACCAACCCCTTGACCTGAGTGATGATTTTTCGGTTTCCCTGAACCTCAAATCTCCTATTTTCAATGATGTCGGGGATTATTCCTTTCCATTCAAAGTTCCTTCCACGCCAAGGAATAAGTCAATCCTGGGATGGAAAAACCGGTTGGCATCGAAGCAAAGTATTTATGAAACCTATGAAGGCAGTATCCGCTGGAATGGGATGGTCCTTTATACCGGGCAGATAAAGATCAAAACAGCAAATGACAAATCATTTGAAGGCACCCTTTATATCAACAAAGGAAACTTCAACTATGAGATCAAAGACCTCCTTTTGAACCGGGTTG
>JBAXOB010000095.1:0-2464 GCA_037133475.1 Bacteroidota bacterium | reverse complement strand
CCGGGGGTGAATAGATGGCTTCAACAGCCCAGCGGTAAGGTCCGCAGGCCAGGGAGGGCCAGCCGTTGTCAACTGTTGTGTTGGTAGCGCCGGTCCAGATGGAGACCCAGGATGCCTGGGTTCCTTCCTGTCCCTGTTGGAGCCTCCAAACCTGGTAGGTAGGGGTGATTTCAGGATAATCAGCCTGTCCTTCGTAACCGGTAACGGTTGCAACGGGTGATTCGTAGATCAGACCTTCAGGAGCTGAAGCAGTGATCTGCTTTTTAGTGGCACCGCTGTTATCCAGCTGCGGACCTCCAAGGCCCTGGACGATGGCACGCATCATGAAATTGCCGGCAGCCGGGACCCAGGGGCCGCCACCAGTGACAAATTTCGAATAGCTGCGCAGCTGGGTGTTGGTTAAGTCAACGCCAATACCAGCAGCGTGGGGAGGAACGCCACCCTGTTTCATCACCAGGTAGAAATCGCCAGAGTTGATGGTCAGCGGAACGTTAAAGGAGAAGTCAACCCAGCCAAAATTGGTCGGTGTAACTACAATACTGTCGATGATGGTTCCCGGGAGTCCGCCGGTTCCGTCAGCCTTGCAGGCCAGCATGGTAAAGGCGGTGAACGGCAGCACGTTGGAGGGATAGTTTGAGGCCATTCCAAGGTCCACCTTTCCGCCGATAAGTTTCACAGGCCATGAAAGCGGAGTGAATTTCAGGGCATTGAGGTTATTGGCATTGGCCCAGATAGCGAAGTTTTCCTGTCCGCCATCATCATAAATGATCTGGTACATCCCCTGGGGAATACCCCAGTTAAGGTTAACGGCCGTCGGGGTGGTGGGATTGTTCAAGGCAGCGGTGAAAGGGCCGGGCTGAACGGCGGTTGGCAGCAGGGCCGCTGTAATGGTAGATGTATTGGGAGCCGTAAGGGTAACGGAACCTACAAATTGGTCATACCCCGTTTTATTGATGTAAAAATTGTGAACCCCCGAAAGACTAAGCTGGGTGAGTGGGATCAACCCGCCGCCTACCGTCATGGTTATGGGTGGGTTCGTGGGTGAAGGCAGGTCGATGGTGACGGTAGCCCCTACGACCGGGGCCCCGGTTGATGCATCGGTAACGGTACCGTTAATCTTCGGGCCGGGGACCAGGGCAACGTTCAGGGTTGTTGTAACGCCTGCAGTGATGGCTGCCGTGCCGCTGTAGGGTACAAAGCCCGGCATGGTGATGGAAACACTTACCGTACCCGTATTGAGGCCGGGAACGGAATAGAAGCCAGCTGCATTGGTGGTAACAGGCGCAGCGCCGGTTACAGTAACCGTGGCACCGGAAATAGCAGCACCGCCAACCGAATTGGTAACGGTACCGGCTAATGTACCAAGGGCAATACCATTCAGATGGACATAGTCCATGAAGATGTTATTCCCGAAGGCGCTGGTAAAGAGGAAGCCGATCCTGAGGTTCGCCTGGTTGCCTGCATTGGCAGGAAGGGAAACTGTGTGGACTGTCCATCCTGAAGTACCGTTCTGGCGAAGGATCATGGATCCTACGGATGTCCAGGTAGTACCGCCGTCGATTGAATATTGCGGTGTAATACCTTCCACATAACCGGTATACCCCATATCATGGTACATGGCAAAGTCTACGCTTGCTCCGGCATAACCGACAGTAGAAGTGCCTGCAGTCCGATATAGACGGGTTGAGCCACTTACGATACTGTAAGCATTGTAGAAAACTTCGTAAGAACCATTGTAAGGCGTAACGGTTATTGAAGGATAACCTGTCGATCCGGATGTAATGTAGGTCAATCCATTCGTCGAACCGGTCACAATAACGGAGGCCCAGTTTGCAGGAATCGCTCCTGCGTTCTCAAAGCTCTCGGTCAGCAGGACAACCTGCGACCGTGCCTGGGGTGCAATCACAAATGCCATTGCCATAACCAACAGCATCAGGACTAATTTTGTAACATTTCTCATAGCTTTGAATTAATTTAGGTGTTAATGAACTGAAAATATAGGGGTATCAATAAACTTATTGATATATATAATGGAGAACATTTCTGAGAATTGCATCACTGATCATTGGGTTTTATAATCCATGTAACATCAGTCATAACAACAGATTACCAGTATTCACGGGACTTTTTTACAATATGGGTTATGCTTTTCCCTTGAAAACACTCTCAACAAAGATACAAAAAAAAATTATTTATTGAATTTATTTTGATTTTTCAATTATTTTTTTATTTTTTAAGTCCTGATTTTCGGTTTCAGATTGATCCTTCTCCCTGCATAACGCAAAAAAAAGAGGTTGACTCAAAAGTTAAATTATGCTCCAATAGAGCGCATATTTGACTTCGCACTCGACCTCCAGTACGAATAAAAGAGGCTGCCTCATGACTTTTGAGACAGCCTCTTTCCGGGAGATTCCTGTTAAGGATTAGTGGGTCACGGTAATCTTGACAGTCCGCATTCCTTCGC
>JBAXOB010000094.1:0-2588 GCA_037133475.1 Bacteroidota bacterium | reverse complement strand
AGTTGATTTTGCTGTATGTCCAGGTTGGACTTAAATGATGGCATAACAACTTTTTTTGTTTCAAAGTTTATCCGACAATTACGATCTGACCGGTGATTGCAGTTGCCGAAGTCCAGGTGACATCGCCGGCGGCGTTCACGTTGATATCGACTTCCACTGAATAACGAGTTGTGGAAATGGTTTCATAAACCGCCACAACCAAGTCTGCGGTGCATCCATGGGTAGCGGCTGCGATGGTCTGAGTGGAAACCGCGGTAATCGCTCCGACATATTTCTTGGTGCGACCTGTGGTTTTGCCGTCAACATAGGTCTTAGTGGCTTTCTGGGTGGCAAGTTTGGTATCGCTGTTGGAAGCGAGGGTTCCGTCGGTATCAATGACACCGGCTTTGAAATCCATGGTTTCAATGTTGGTGATGGTATTCGCATCAGCATCGATGGATTTGTTGGTCAGCGTCTGAACAGCCGCCAGCTTTACCAGGTCAGAGGATTCAGTGTTGTCAACCCCGTCGAAATCGGCAGCAACAATGCCAGAACCTTTGGTAACGTTTGCAATTACCATGTCTCCAACACTCACTCCTGCACCGGATGGAGTGCTGACTCCGGAGGTGGTCCCCGCAACTGTCACTTTCCAGAACCACCCTTTTTGAATGGTGGCGATTCCCTGGGCTGCAATGGTCTGGCTGCCATCAAAAGTGCCTTTGTACACCATGCCGGCAGTTATCTGCCCCTGGATAGAAGCAACCTGAACGTCAACATAGGTCTTGGTAGCCTTTTGGCTGGCTACCTTCACATCGGAATTGGCCGCAAGGTTTCCGTCAATATCAAGGTATGCCAAAGGCATCTGCTTGATATCATCGACATTGGTCAAGCCTACCTGTGCCTTGGTTGTGGCATGAGGATTGGAAGTCGATGCAATGTGGGTGTCAATCGTGGCATGGGTGTTCGTTCCACGGTTCACCAGCGAATTGTGATCAATGGCGGTGGGATCAACTGACTTCACCCAGATCGTACCGTTCCAGTACTTCTCATAATTGTCAGAGGTGTCGAAATACTTCTGGCCTTTTATCGGGCTTGCCGGGGCCGATGCCAGGTTTTGAATTACAGCATTCTGCAATTCGTTTTTATTGAAGTCCAATGGGACCAGTACTTTCTTTGCCATGTTTGTGATTTTAAGGTTTGAAAAAAAAGGTTAACTATAAATTATTTTGCCACTTGCAGCAGGGTTCAGGCGGATCACCATCTGATCCGTCGATTCATGGGTTATTTCCGAGATCAGCTCGCGCCCGGTGGTATCCACAACAACAACTGTCGGGTACTTTTGAAGGTTATGCTGGACTGTGATTTCACTTTGGTTGATAAATGACTGAACTACCTGGAGCGCTGAGCCACCGCCACCACCACCCGGGGTTCCTGTTGCAGCCGGGTCAATGATCCGGTACAAAAAGAAAAGCTCTATTTTTGAGCTGCCTGATTTGGGGTTTTCCCCCCCGGATAGGCAAACATAAACAGACGTATTTTCAAAGAGTATCGTTGAAAAAACAGGAGTCATCCGCTGAATTGTCTCACCCGATGAAGTCAGAAATAGCGACGGAAAATAACCCCAGTCCTGCGTTTCGGTATCGCCATCTGTTGTTACGTTCAATGTCTGGGTGGGACCAACCTGCAATCCGCCAATCGGGGGCGGCATTGGTGTGATCCGGGCGATCAATGAAATAAGGTCGATGATCTTACCGGCTCCGGGAGCAGGAATAATGACATTGATCTCAGTCAGGCGGTTACTTTCATCTTCAGTGATCACATGCTTTCCGGCAATGACAGGCGAAGTCTGGCCGGAAACCAAATTGTTGTAAAGCTCTGTGAAGTTTTCATTGATCTTCTTACCGCCAACGCGAAGTTTGTCACCCCTTTTATCACCCGGTACAATGCCGAGATTTATTTCTTGTCTTGCCATATTTAAAATTCTATCTGGTCAAATGTTATTTCCATGTTGTCAAAGCTGACCTCCATGTTATCCCAGGTTAAAGGCAGCGGTAATATTATCGTATTGGCCGTACCATCTGAAACATGAACCGAGAAGAATGAGTTTTGATAGGCGCGTTCATATTCAATTTCGAGGTTATAGAGATATTCTCCGCCTTTGAGAAATGGAATGATTTTTGCCGACTTGACTATGATCTGGAACAGTTCTTTGCCGATCTGCTCATATGCTTCGGTGGATAAAAGAAGCTCTCTGAGGCAATTCTTTTCTGCATGGGTAATCCACCCGGAATTGGCTTTGCAGCTTTCTGTCTCCTTAGCGCTGAACTGTTTGGATGGTGCATTAAAAAAGGTATCCTTTTCTTCTCTGACGAGGGATCCGATCAGCCGTTCATAATCCAGGTTGAGATCGGACTTTCCGGTAAACCTGAAAGTATCATAGGCCGAAAAGGAATTCCTGTAAAAAAAGACTTTCTCATTTTCAAAAAAACGCTCATCATTATAAAATATCCGGCGTTCTGAAAGGAAATCATCGTTGCTGTCCATCAAAAACACCTCCCACGACTGAACAGTTTTGCCGTACTGGGCATTCACCAGGTCAAGGTGATCAA
>JBAXOB010000093.1:0-3018 GCA_037133475.1 Bacteroidota bacterium | reverse complement strand
GCACAGTGTTGCGCCAAAACGTCGAAAACCATTGTGGGTTGTCACGATTAAGATTTGTTAAACAATGATATACTCCAAACACAATATTTTTTCCAGGATCGCAGGATCAGATAACTTTTTCATCGTTAACCTGCTCAGCGGCAGCGCCGATATCTTAAATCCTGCCGAGGGGAAAATGGTGCATGATCTGCTTGACGGAAAAGAGATTGCTGATGAGTTCCGTGGAAACCTTGAAGAGCAGGGTTACCTGGTAGATGAGAAGGAGGAAGAACGGCTGTATCGGAGCAAGTATCTTGATTTCATTGATACCCGTGATGAGGATGAAGTACAGTTGTTTTTCGTCCCCAATTACAGCTGCAATTTCGCCTGCACCTATTGTTACCAGGATGAGTATGCCAACGCAAAGCAGGAACTCACAACAGAGGTCATTGATGCTTTCTTCCATTACGTCAACCATGAGTTTGCCGGACGCAAAAAGTACCTGACGGTTTTTGGAGGAGAACCCTTGTTGAATTCACCAAAACAAAAAGGGTTGGTTGTCTACATGCTGAAACTGGCCAATGAATCAAACCTTGAAGTTTGCTTTGTGACAAATGGTTATTCACTGGCTGAATATGTCGACATCCTGAAATTGGCGCATATCCGCGAAATCCAGGTCACCCTTGACGGGATTGGCAGGGTGCATGATGCACGTCGTTTCCTGAAAGGTGGCGGAGCAACCTTTGAAAAAATCGTGCAGGGTATCGACGCCTGCCTGCTGGCCGGATTGCCGGTTAACCTGCGCATGGTGATTGACAAGGAGAACATTACTGGTCTTCCTGAAATGGCACAATTTGCCATTGGTAAAGGCTGGACCAAAAATCCATTCTTCAAAACACAACTTGGCAGAAATTACGAACTGCATCACTGCCAGGCAACTTCTGAAAAGTTGTTCAGCCGGATCTCACTTTATGAAACCATCTATCAGCTGGTAAAGCGCCATCCGCATATCCTGGAATTTTATAAGCCTGCATATTCCATTTCAAAATTCCTGGCCGAAAACGGCAGCCTGCCAGACCCGTTATTCGATGCCTGTCCTGCGTGTAAAACAGAATGGGCGTTTGATTATACCGGGCAAATCTATTCGTGTACGGCTACTGTTGGGAAAACGGATGAATCGCTGGGAACTTTCTTCCCTGAGGTATCCCGCAGAGATGATATGATCGCTGCCTGGGAAAACCGGGACGTCACTTCAATTGCAGAATGTTTCACCTGCAGCATGCAACTGGCTTGCGGCGGCGGGTGTGGTTCAGTAGCAAAAAACCGGACAGGCAATGTTTGTTCAACCGATTGCCGGCCGATAAAGGAATTGCTTGAGTTGGGATTTGACGCTTACTTTGAGGATAACAACTGAAAAATGGATTGTATAAAATGTAACACCAGGAGTTGCCGATATACTGAACCATGTCAGGCGCAGAAGTTTGATCATGACGAATTGATACTTACTTATCAACTTCCGGAAAACATGAAAATCGTCCAGGCGGCAGCCCAACTGGTTGATAATGGCAGGGCAGGAACCTTGTCACGCTTACAGGAGGTGATTGAATTTTCAAAAAGTATGAAATTTCAGCGGATTGGCATTGCCTATTGCTATGGAATGGAGATAGAGGCTGCCTTGGTTACAACGATTTTCCGGGAATCAGGGTTTAAGGTTTATCCCGTATCCTGCACGACCGGAGGGTTTAAACAATCGGAAGTGAACACAACGAGTAATATAGAAAAAGTATCCTGCAACCCGCTGGCGCAGGCCGGACAATTAAACAACGAATCCGTTGATTTTACAATAACGGTAGGGCTTTGCCTTGGACATGATATTTTATTCAACAAGCACATAAAATCATATACTTCAACCTTGCTTGTAAAAGACAGAGTACACAATCACAATCCAGTTGACGCAATAAAAAATTAAAAAGTAATGCAGGAAATTACATCAGCAGAATTCGAACAAGAGGTTATTTCAGGGGGCAAAGTCGTTCTCGATTTTTATTCTACCGAATGCCCTCCATGTGAGGCTGTGGCTCCTAAATTTGAAGGTTTGGCCGCACTTTATGGCAAAGACATCAAGTTTGTCAAAATGTTCCGCCAGCAAAATAAGCCGCTGGCCGAGAGCCTTGGAGTGAGGTCCTCCCCCACGTTGTTGTTTTTTGACAACGGGGTGCAATTGCCTGTCACCTTAACCGGTGGCATCAAACGAAGCGATATTATCCATCAACTCGACAGCATGTTGTCGAAGGAAAGGGTACTGGAAATAAAGAAAGCAATTAAGCCAACCGTTTCCGAATTTGATGTGCTTATTCTCGGAGCTGGTCCCGGTGGACTTACCGCAGGGTTATACCTCTGCCAGGCAAAGGTGAATACGGTGCTGATAGATATTGCACTTCCCGGTGGACAGGTGTCAACAACACATGAGGTATCAAATTATCCCGGGTTTATTGATCCCCAGCCTGGATACATGCTTTCACACAACATGTCGGAGCAGACCAAACAATGCGGTACAATTTATAAGGTTGCTGTCGATGTAACAAAAATTGACCTGGAAAAGAAAGAGGTGGTGATCGATGAATTCGAGACAGTACGAGCAAAAAAGATCATCATTGCTACCGGCACCTCTCCCAACCTGATGGGGATCCCAGGGGAAAAAGAGATGAAGGGAAAGGGTATTTCCTATTGTGCTACCTGCGACGCCAAATATTATGGAGATAAAGAGGTTGTGGTGATCGGAGGAGGAAACTCGGCCGTTGAAGAGGCGGACTTCATCAGCAGGTTTGCCAGTAAAATCACCATGGTTCACCAGTTCGATGCGTTGACTGCCAATAAGCAGGCACAGGAGAAACTGTTCGCAAATCCCAAAACCAGCATCCTTTTTTCTCATGAGCCCAGGTCATTTGTCCGGGAAGGAGATAAAATGATCACGGAGGTCGAAGATTTAAAAACCAAAACTGTTTCCAAACTGGCCAGCGACGGGGTGTTTGTTTTCAT
>JBAXOB010000092.1:0-3209 GCA_037133475.1 Bacteroidota bacterium | reverse complement strand
GGACAATGAACGCCGGTCAGCTCGGCTGGTTTGGAAATGATTTCCCGATCGCAGCAGCAACTACCGGACAGATCCAGAAGGTAAGCGTATACTTTGTTGACAACGGAACCGGTTCGGTTCAGCCGTTATCGATTGACTTCTACAACACAGCCCACGTACTGATCGGCTCAAGCGCTACCTTCAGCGCAGGTCCTGTCAACACATGGATTGATGTACCCATCAACAACGTTCCTTTCACAGGTGAATTCTTTGCGATGGTTAAATTCAACAACCTGCCCGCTCAGTCATACTACCTTGCAAGCGACGAAAACGGACCCTATGCAGCTCAGGATTTGGCATGGAATCAGTCAGCAACAGGTGTTTGGGCGAAAGCTTCAACCCTTGGCGCCAACCCGGCCGTATTCCTTGAAAGAGTAACGGCACTGGTAACCAGCGAAATGAAATCTGTTGTTCTTATCCCCGGCCAGCCAAACCCGGTCGGAGTTAAGAGTGATGCCAAAGCCAACCAGGCTAACGTACGTGGCGACAGCCATAGCTACATGGCAATGGGCCCGCTGAAGGTTTCTTCTTCCGACAGCAGCGTTCTCTCAGGTTACAACGTTTACCGTACAGGTAACAGCGGAACCGGCGCCTTCTCGAAGATCGCCACTGTTAATGCCCTGACCTATCTTGACGTTCATCCTTCAACCACCCCGCTGGCCAGCAGCTGGAAATATTTTGTAACGGCGGTGTTCCTGAACTCAGCAGATCAGACAACTTTGTGTGAATCCTCATCTGATACGATCCTTGTACATTTCCCGGCTACCGGCGTAAATGAACTTGGCAGCGGCCAGATCATGATTTACCCGAACCCTGCCACCGACCTGGTTAACATTAAGAGCGATTACACCATCTCCCGTGTTGATGTGATCAACTTCATCGGCCAGCCGGTTTATACCAGCAGCAATGTTGATGCGAAAACTGTGAAAATTGATGTATCAACCTTCACCGTTGGCGTGTACTTTGTAAAAGTATCGACAACCGAAGGTATCCGTACTGTCAAGATCACGGTGACCCACTAATCCTTAACAGGAAATAATTTGAAAAAGGCTGGTGTTTACACCGGCCTTTTTCATTATAACATCCCTGTATTTTACTTTACCTGCATCCTATTCCTCGTGAAACAAAATAGGAGCCGTCTGAAAAATAACATCCTGGATCATTTTTAAAAGGTTCGTATTTTTTTTGCGAAGGACAAAAAATATTCCTGTTGATTTGTAAAAGATACATAATGTTTTTGTATTTTTAATTTCCATCTCAATAGTATGTCAAATAGTTGTTAAAAACATTATGATTCATCGTGTTAGCTTGATGCAATAATTCTGTCTGTTAAAAGGAACAAATCAACATCTTAAAAGAAAAAATATTGGAATAACTAAATGGTTTCCAGTTTTCTGCTGAATAATGATGATTGCTATGTTACCGTTACCTGCCTTTAGACCCGGTTCAGCTCCATTTCCCTGGAATCCTTTCCTGCTGTTAAGAATAAACGTACATGGAAGATTGCGATGTACAGGTGTAAATTTTTCACCTCTATATAGATCAATAACATCATTGATCCCGGATATTTTCTATAAAGCTGTTTAAACTTAAAATCAGTATTATGAAAAATTCTATCAGGTTTTTAAAGATTATGCTTGCTGCTGTCCTGGTACTGATCGTTCTTACCATGCAAAGCAAGGCGCAAACAACCCTCTGGACAGAGAGTTTTGAAAACGGGGGGAGCATCCCGGCCGGATGGGCTACCGATGTGGTTACAGCAGGAAACTCGATTACCTATGTTACTACTACAAGCTGGCCTGCTGGATTTACTGCCTATAATGGCACCTATCTCGTCATGTTTAATTCCTTCAGTGCCAGCGGCGGGGTTATGAGGCTGAGAAAGACCGCACCTGTTTCCACCGTCGGATACACCAATGCAACCGTCGATTTTGCCTGGCTGGAAAGTTCAGGGTATGCCGGGGTTTTAGACAGAGTCGATGTCCAGTATTCAACCAATGGCACCACCTGGACTACTGCCGGCACCTTTAACCGTTATAATGCAGTCCAGGGTTGGAAAATTAAAACGCAGGTATTGCCTGCAGGAGCCCAGGGACAGGCGACACTTTACATCGCCTTCCTCTTTACATCTGCCTACGGAAATGACTGCTACCTTGACCTGGCTCATCTGACCGCCACATCATCCTCCACAACGGTTACCGTCGGAACGGGTACTGTCAGCTGCAACTATCCCTATACAACCTACTGGATGGGAGGCCGGACGCAACTGCTTTATACGGCAGCACAACTTACGGCGGCCGGAGCGTTGCCGGGTACCATTTCAAGCATTGCTTTCAATGTGATTTCGAACAGCACCCAGACGATGCAAAACTTCAACATCAACATGATGAATACCACCCAGACAACCATTGCATCGTGGGTTACCGGGATGACGAATGCCTATTCAGGGACCTATGCCGTTGGCGGAACAGGATGGCAGACGATTACGCTTCAGACACCCTTTAACTGGAATGGGCAGAATCTGCTACTGGAGATATGTTTCGGGAGCAATGGATCCTATACAAGTTATTCCTATGTAAACGGCACCACTGCCCCTGCAGGGCAAATAATGCCCTACTGGATGGATAATACGGTCGGCTGTACCTACACAGGCGCGCCTTACACAGGTTACACAGCCTTGCCCAACTTACAGTTTGTTGAGCAGCCGATCATCCCGGGAACCTTATCGGGTACTGTTACCAACTCGGTTACAAGCGCGGCCATTGCCGGAGCTACGGTTACAGTAACCGGGACAACGCCGGTTACCACCAACGCGGCAGGTGCCTACTCCATAACAGGCATAACGCCAGCCACGGTAAATGTAACCTGCACAGCCACCGGATATGTACCCTATGCAGGAACGGCCGTAATTACCAGTGGTACTACCACAACGCTTAATATTGCCATGTTGCCGAATCCGAAACTGGGAGGTACCGTTACCGATGCCTCTACCGGAGCACCCATCATTGGGGCATCTGTCAAGGTTGCCGGCGTGATACAGGCCTGGACCGTTACCGGCGGTGTTTACCTGACATCGCCGCTGCCGGTTGCCGGACTTCAGCCTGTGGTGATCAGCAAAACGGGTTATGATGATTTCACCACCAACGTAACGCTGGTTGGCGGCCAAACCC
>JBAXOB010000091.1:0-3282 GCA_037133475.1 Bacteroidota bacterium | reverse complement strand
ATAACAAGTTAATCCTTCACATACCCCATTCATCTGTTGAGATTCCTAACTTCACTGGTTTTCTGGTCGATCAGAAACGGATTAACAGCGAAATAGACCTCCTTACAGACTGGTTTACCAATGACCTTTTTGAATCGGAAAAGGATTTTTCGATCAAGGCAGGTTTTTCGAGGGTGTTTTGCGATGTGGAAAGATTTGTGGATGACAACCTGGAACCCATGGCAAAAGTGGGAATGGGAGTATTGTATGAAACCTGTGACGATGGAACACATTTACGAGTAGTGACCCCGGCTGAACGGGAACAGATACTGTTGCAATACTACCACCCACATCATAAAATGTTACTTGATGCAGTTGACCGTCAATTGGACAGGACCGGCTCTGCCATTATCGTCGACTGCCATTCATTCACCCAAACTCCAATGAAACGAGATCAGTGTCAGCTTCCGGACCGTCCGGATTTCAATATCGGCACAGATATATTCCATACTCCTCAAAAAGTTGTAGATGCAGCAACTGAATTTTTTAAGCAAGGCGGTTTTACACTGGGGAAGGACTGGCCCTATCAGGGAACCATGGTTCCATTGAAATACTATAAGAAGGATCGAAGAGTAACTTCGATCATGCTGGAAGTAAACCGGAGGTTATATCTGGTTGAAGGTAAATCTGCTAAGAGCGACCGCTATGATCATGTAAAAACCGTAATCGATCAATTCCTTGATCTGATCAGAACGCTTTCACCCACTTTGTCTTTTAAGGTAATTTTTTGAGAATGATATTCGGCCTGCCCGCTCAAACAAGTTCCACAATCTTCCCCAGCACTGAATAATAAATCATTTTCTTTGTCACCTTTTTACCCATCGCCGATTCGAGGATTTCCGAATAGGCATTCAATTGTCCGGAATAGATTCCGGCAAAATGTTTCCCCCGGTGGTTGGTTACCTCTGCGAGACTTCCGGGGTAGGATTTGTAGTCGATGAGCACCAGGTGATCATCAAACTCCAGCACCAGGTCGGCTGCACCAAGATAAACCTTTCCCGCACGAACCATCTGCATCGGTACTTCCCGATGAATGGTTTTTGGTGCAAGGGTTAGCAGGTAATTTTTCCACTGTCCAATAGTCTTTACGATATCCGCCTGATCGAGCTGACCGGCCAGGTGGTGCCGTTCAAGGATGGCGCCGATCCGCTGTTCATCCGGCGCGTCGGGCCAGAGATAGAGGATGTCGTGGAGGCAATTGCCCATGGCCGCCTCGTTGCTGATATTCCCGGTTTTAATCCGGTGGGCAAAATCGTGGATCAGGGTTACATGTACATCGGTGTTCCCTAGCAACTTGCTTGGCGATACATATTTGGGATCGTGCTGCGGCTTTAAACCCTCCTTCGGGAAAAATGAACCCGGTTTATAGATTGGCTCCCCATAATCGAAACTGAATTCTGTGCGTTTATCGGCAATAACCTGGTAATTGACCAGGATTCCCTGCTCAAACAGGTCGATGGGTCCGCTTGCCGGAATGGTTTTTACCAGTTCCTCAAGACTCCACTTGTTGTCGTGATCATTGACCCTGTTCAGCCATTTGTACTTGTTCCTCGTGAAACTGCTGGTGGTGGTCAGGTAGTCCCGCGCACGGGTCATGCCGACATACAGAAGCCGTTTGGTCTCCTGAATGTTTATGGTTTCTGCTTCTTTGAATGCCTCCGAATTTTTAATATCTTCCTCAAAGCCCATAATTTTTTCTTTCCCTCCGAAAGGCCAGAAACTGAAATTGAGGTAGCGGTTGTTCAACGGATTTTCGATATCCAGCGCTGCCGACAATTTCACAGAGGTTTTGAAAAAAACCTTCTCCAGGTATTTTTTTTCCTGAGCCTGCCCCAATCCGGTTAAAATCACACAGGGCCATTCGAGTCCTTTTGCCTTGTGATAGGTGAGCACGTTTACCGCATGAACATTCCCGGTGGCTGCCTGGCTGTTTTTTTCGTTATCCTGTTTCAGCCATTGTACAAAACCGGCCAGGCTGGAAGCGAGGTTGAGATTCACGCAATAATCATCATAATTTTGCGCATACAGGATCAGTTGCTGCATGTTGGCTTTCCGCTGTTCCGCATTGCCCCAGGCCGAAATATGCCTGGTAAGTTCCAGTTCCGCCACTGCTTTTTCAATCAGTTCCGGAACAGAGAGGTGAAAGGAACTTTTTACAAAAAGTTCCAGTTTTTGAACGAACTCATCGTCCTTTCCCCATTTTGATACATAATCGTAGTATTCCCGCCCATTTTCATCGTTACGGGCCGGGCTGTCGGAAATAAAATCAAGTCTTTTTTCTATTACAGACTCCGCAGTAAAAGCATTATCCTTGTTGATCAGCAACAGGATTTCCGTAACTGCCAGGGAATTGGACGAGTCGGCGATCACATTCAGGATGTTGACCAGAAGCCTGTATTCGGCGGTATCGGACAATCCGTCCACGCTGGCCGCCACCTCCAGGTTGTGCTTCATCAGTTCGGAGGCAATGGCTTTTACCTCATTGTTTTTCCGGCACAACACTGCAAGGTCAGCAGGCACCATCGGCCGGATCTTTTGAATGGATTTATCAAAGACAGGCAGGTTTTTATCAAGCAGATCTTTGATGTGCCCGGCAAGATAGTAGTAGAAGTTGTTGACACTTCCGGCATTATCAAAGTCATTTGTAAAATGCCAGTGACTGAGGGCAAACTGAGAGGCATCGGGGGTAAATCCCTCCGTGTTGTCATTGCGGACGGGTATCAGCCCGATGGTATCCCTGGCAGAGAGCGTGATCTCATCCTTCGTTCCGAATTTTTCAACGATCCAGTTTTGAATGGAGGTTTCATCCCCGAGGATATCATTTTTACAGATCAGGACCGACGAAGACTGATCTTCCAGGCAAACTTCAAACATTTTGTTGGTCAAGTTTACCAGGTCGCCCCTCGAGCGCCATGAGTTTTTCAGCAATTGGAGTTTGAGGTTACAGTCGTTTTGTTTATAAAACACCTTCAACAGATTGCTTACCAAAACAGGATCGGAACCATTGAACCCGTAAATCGCCTGTTTAGGATCACCCACCCAGATATTCTGGTCAACAATTTCAGCAAGCTTTATGAAGATGCTCAACTGGATGGGGTTTGAATCCTGAAATTCGTCTACCATCACCAGCTTGATGGTTTGCTTAAGTTCAGTTTGTACAGTCGGGATGTTCAGCAATTCAAGAAACCGGGTCTCCATGTCGGTATAATCCACCAATCCATGTTCTCTTTTGTATTCTGAAAA
>JBAXOB010000090.1:0-3611 GCA_037133475.1 Bacteroidota bacterium | reverse complement strand
CGTCCCACGTCCCACGTTCTACCAGTGGGACGAGCTGATGCGCTACCAAACCTCTCCCGGCGCCCAAGGGCTTTGTCCTCCGGGCTGGCACATTCCATCTGCTTCCGAATGGAACGTTCTACTCAATTTTTACCCGGGTGCAGGACAGGCAGGCGGGTATCTCAAGGATTCCTTACTTGTAAGCGGATTCCATTCATACCAGCATGGCTTTCTCTACCTGAACAACACCTGGGCATTCACATCCGGGCTGGATGCGGGGGCGATGTACTGGACCTCGACTACATCGGGAGCAGATCGGGCCGTGGCCAGGGGGTTGAATATTTTTAATCCGAGTGTGTCAATGTACCCGTCATCCAGGCAAAATGCGTTTGGAGTGAGGTGCTTGCGTGACTGATTTTAATATAGTTATTGTTGATCGTCAAAATGGCAAATAAACTGCGGCTGCTTGTTTTCATCCTGTTTTCATTATTTTCCTCCGGTTGCCTGGCCGAAGGGACTAAACAGCTCAAGCCGGATTCCACATTACCATGCAACCTCTGGGCCCAGAACGGGCCCGGTTGGTCATGTTTTGGCACTGAAATCTGCGATGACGACCACAGTCTGTTTGTTCACATCCGCCACGCAGGAGAGAAAGTTTTTATGGGGTTCCTTGCCCCGAATATGGCCAGTCTTAATTTCAAGATCAAGCTCAATGGAGTGGTCATAACCACAAAGACGATCCTTGCCAGCTATGGCTCACCGGGTTACATCCAATATTATTCCCAGGCGGTGGCAGGTCCGGGTATTATGGACCCGCATGGCTATCCTGCAGTCACTTTTACTCCGCCGGGCCCGGGCGATTACCGGTTCGATTTTATTGTCAATGCCCCATCCTCCATTCATTTGGCACTTTTCGACATTACCGTGGCCGATACCACCAAACTGCCATTAACACCCATCAATGGCCGTCTCTGGTCGAAAGACTGGAGTTTCGAAGCTTACAACCCCTTTCTGGGCACGATGTATATCCTTACCTCGGATTCCATTGTCACCTCGGTCAATTTCAACCGGCTGGAGGGCTACCTGTTCGACGTAACCAGCACCCGGAACGGGTGCTTCCCATCCCCGGCGCCCTGGAGTACAAGCTGCCTTTCCTTACCGGGAAATTTCCATTACCCGGAGTACAAGATCTTTTTAAACAACCCCGATTCGATTGAATACCCGACCGGAACGCTGGGCGTGATCCTCGGCGACACGGTGAAGGTAAGCCGATCGTGCAACGGCACGTTCAATTTCACATTTGCGGTGAATAAATCGGGAATTGTGAAACTGAACATCGAGCCAAACCTGGCGCCGGGAATCCAGGGGGAAGACCTAACCCTCAACTATAATGTTCAGCCAGGCATAAACACGATCTTATGGGATGGCAAAAATGGCTGGGGAAACCCTGTGCCCTGCGGTGACAGCGTTCAGGTCACCATCAATTATGTCAATGGCCTGACAAACCTGGCGTTGTATGATGTAGAGAACCATCCGAAGGGGTTCATCATACAATCAGTCCGTCCAGCAGGACCGCCGATTACCAGCTACTGGAACGATACCCTCCTGGCTGCCCTGGGCGGGTTGGCTCAACTGACGGGTTGCAATTATACCCTCCCCGATATAGGCTGTCATTCCTGGATTGGAGACGCTTTCTCCGGGCTTGGAAATAATAACACAGTCAACACCTGGTGGTACGCATCGAGCAGCCTTCTGAACCTGGGGCGGTTCAGCATAGCATGTGTGCCGCATACGCCCCAGGATATCACCGGGCCAACATCCTTTTGTGCGAGTGCCATTGCAACCTATACCACCGTTCCTGACCCGGTTCCCGGAACCGATCGCCTGGGATACGAATGGGTATTAACGGATGTCGGTACAGGTGCCGTCCTCTTTGACTCCGTCAACATCGGCCCGTCTGTGAAAATTCATTTTTCCCAATTTCCCCCCGGACCTAAACGGCTTAAAGTGAGAGGTCGCAGTTCCAAGTGCGGTTTAGGCCCTTTTGGCCCGGGAACGGCCGGTGAAGGAATCCTGATCAGTCCCGAATTGACGACGCAGATCAACAATACGAATAAGGAGTTTACCATGTGCTCGGGCGGCACCACGAGCATTGCGCTGACGGCTTCCCTAACCGGCACTACTTATTCCTATACAGCCAGTGCCTCCTCGTCATCGACCACAGGGTATGCGCCGGGCAACCAGAATCCCATCAGCCAGATCCTGGTCAATTCAGGCAACATGTCGGACACGGTATTTTATCATGTAGTGCCTTATCTTGCTCCCTGTCCGGGGGATACAGAAACTTTTGCCGTGGTGGTCAATCCGTTGGGATTAATGAATTTTATCATCTCAGCATCAGCCAATCCACTCTGCACGGGCCTGGCCGATACATTTTCAGTCGCTACCCTCATTGGCGGGCCCCTTGCTTCGTATCAGTGGCATGTTAATGGAATGTCAACCGGACCTGATGCGCCTGTATTCATCTATACCCCGGTCAATGGCGACACTGTGCAGTGCATCATCACATCCTCCGAATTCTGCACGGCCGGAAAGGTTGCCTACAGCCAGAAGATCATTGTGAACTTGTTGCCGTTGCTGCCCGTGACGGTTTCCATCACCCCATCTGCTGATCCTGTATGCAAAGGTGATCCCGTAACGTTTTCGGCTACACCTTCAAACGGGGGGACGCTTCCATCCTACCAATGGTCTCTGAATGGCGTTGCTGCCGGAACAGATACCTCCCATTATACGTTTGTTCCGCGGCAGGGCGACAAGGTCATCTGTATTCTGACCTCAAACCGCGCCTGCGTAATGAACACCGTGGCCTCAGATACCCTATTGATCGCCCTTAAAGACACACTCAGGGTGACCGATACCACACTGTGCTATGGCATCCCCTGGTATGCCCAGGGCGCCTGGCAAACCACCGGAGGAATTTATCACGACATCCTGCCTGTCCCTGTCGACTGTATCCGCTTTATCGAAACCAATCTGAAATACAAACCAAGGATCCCGGTTGACCTGGGTAAAGACACAACCGTTTGCGGCAGTGTCCTGACATTGCATGCCTATGTCAACGGGGGAAACTATCAGTGGCAGGATGGCTCTGTTGATTCCGTTTTCCTGGTGACAGGTCCCGGAGAATACAAAGTTATCGTCAGCTACGATGGTTGTTCGCAACGCGATTCCATCAACATCGGCGAGTGCCCGGTTAAATTGTGGTTCCCCAACTCCTTCACCCCGAATGGGGATGGTCATAATGACACCTACCGACCCGTGGGGAAAGGGGTTGAGAAATTTTCAATGAGTATTTATAACCGCTGGGGGGAGCTGATCTTTGAAACAAATAGTCTTGAACCCGGCTGGGATGGGACCTTTAAAGGTACTCCCTGTGCTGAAGACACATACATTTTTATCGCAACGTATTCAGGAAGTGCCGGGAAAACCATTCAGGAACATGGTACCATTATTTTGCAACACCGATAATGACCTGCCAACATTATTACACCTGAATTATCATTTGTCCTCCTGTTGTGTTTTTTTCATGTCCTTATCATTCTCTTTTCCTATTTTTGAAGGAGAATCACTTC
>JBAXOB010000089.1:0-3820 GCA_037133475.1 Bacteroidota bacterium | reverse complement strand
TGGCAAATCCGCAAATCCATTTCAGATAATCATCGTGCCATGACGATTTGTATTCTATATTTTGCTTCTCAGGTTTCATTATAATTCTATTTTTTCCCTTCTACGATCACGATCTCTTGTTCAATCTCCTTGCGAGAAGGGTTAGTCGATTACATAATCCATCGGAATTCTCTTTTCAAAATTAGGAAAAGAGCTTGAATTTCAGCTTAAAATAAACCTAAACAATTGAAGTTTACGTCAAAACCCTGTTTTTGAAGGTTTTTGATTAAAAAAAATAGCCCCGGTTTCCCGGGGCCCATGATCTATAAACTGCCCTCATCGGCAAACGAATAAAACTGATCCTGTCCGATGATGAGATGGTCCAGTACCGCGATCTCCAGCAGTTTGCCGGCATCGACCAGTTTTTTGGTGATCTTGATGTCGGCTTCACTTGGGGCGATCAGTCCCGAAGGATGGTTATGCCCTAGGATGATGGATGAGGTGTGAAGCTCCAGGGCAAACTTGAAGACCTTCTTTGGATCCACAACTGTGCCCGATATGCCACCTTCCGAAATCCTGACTTTCTTGATGACTTTGTTTGCCCGGTTGAGCATCAGAACCCAGAACTCTTCATACGGCAGGTCTCCGATGATGGAATGAAAGATACGGAAGGCATCTGTGCTTGACTTGATTTTGTCTTTGAGGATGACTTCACTTTCATTCCGGCGACGGGCCAGGGCAAACATGGCCACGATCTGAACGGCCCGTTTTGGCCCGATGCCTTTGATCTGCTGAAGCTCGGTAACGCCCAGGCGCCAGAATTCGCATAGGTTGTTTCCACATTGGGATAAGGTCTTCATGGCAATATCGAGTGAATTTTCTCCTTCGATGCCATTGCCAATGATGATCGAGAGCAGTTCGGCGTTTGAAAGGCTCGCCGATCCCTTGAGCAGCAATTTGTTTGAGGGAATGTCGTCTTCCGCCCAGGCGCTCATGGGGATCCTGCGTTCATAGTTTGTCAATGTCTGATTTGTGTTTGAAGTTTCCATAGCTGATGGTTTTATGCAGCGCTGTGGCCGCGGTTTGTACTGAAATTTTGCCACCAGCCATACCGGGGAGAAATAAATAATGTCAGGGGTGCAGGTCAGATTTACCTTCAAATCTGAATGCACTGAAAGCGACGGTTCCGGAAGGAGGTCGCCCTTGACAGTTTTATTTGCCATAGGTAATTTTGCAGGAATTTCAGGCAGAATAGCGATTTGATGTCCATGTGTAAGCGGGGAATGGTACCCGACGACCAAAAAAAGAGCCGTGGCAACCACGGCTCCGTTTCCCGGAATCAGAAGGGAATTTCATTGTTGGCAGGTTCCTTGGTTGCTTTGGCCGGTTTTTTGGTATTCTTGGGTGATTTTTCAGCCGGCGGAGCGGTTTTTGGCGCTGTTTTCTGGGGTTTTTCTTCGGTTTCCACCAGTTTGTTGACATACACGGTGTAATCGTTTCCGAAGCTGTCCGGGTTCTGAAGTTTGGCCACCTCGAATGTGAGATATTGTTCGCCTTTGTATTCATGGGCATGTTGGAGGATGTCTTCAACTTTGATCGAGATCCTTACGATCTGCATTCCCTTGATCTGCTTTCCCTTTGCGATGTAATTCTTTTCAAATGTTTTCATGACTGTGTTTTTTAAGGTTTTTATGTATGCAAGTGACATGAAGACCATGGAGGGGCACTCAGGGAGGAACTGGAATACCGGAGCAAAGTGAGGATATGCCGGGAAAATCCTTGAATGAGCAGCGCTTTTCACCCCGGAATGGGCTCATAGCTTAGCATACGATCAAGACCGGAAGACCAGTCTTTGAATGTTTGAGCATTACCATTCCAAAAAGGGAAAACAAGGCTTGGGAAATCGTTTTCATCGATCCTGAAGATTCCAGCACTGCCAGATACCGGTGAACAGCCTCAATGAGGGGCCAGGCACCCGGTCCGCAGGAACACATCTGGTGTCAATAGCGGAAACCTTTTAGGAAAAATCTAAACAGCATCGACCGGGCAACGGATTAAATCACACGGTTACAAACCGGCCGGAAACCGGAACCGGAAACAGGATTCACTTACCGGAAAATGGAGCAGTCGCCACATTGATTTCAGGAGGGAGAGATACGACCATAATGTCAGCCTACTGCCCCGTGGTCTTTCTTTTTTGGTACTTTTTTCTTTGACCCTCACCGACAAAGAAAAAAGTACTCCGCTGATTGGCAGGTATCCCCCATCCCAACCTGCCTGGGATTTCTTTTGCTGCTTTTCTTGTCCCAATCAAAGAAAAGCAGTCCGGCGAAGCCGTTTTGCAAAATTTCATTCTCATTGTATTGATATGCAACAATAAAAGGTTGATTTTTCACCTTTTATTTTGCAATATCTCCACGAAGTGCACGCCCCGCCCTATCGAAAAATGCAATTGCACTTGTCGCATTGCGCCGGATATATGAATTGAGCCTACATATATACAAACGACGATATAAAAAAGGTAAAAAAACGAGGCTGCCGGGAAAGCGGCTGATCCCCTACCTTGCAGGGAGCAAGATCATTTCATTGGAGTGCTGCTGCTCCCCTGCCAGGGGGCTAAGCAGCCAATAACAAAGGTTATCGGCTGCATCAGAAAGATCAGTCGCTTTCCACCTGGGCTGATCTTTCTTACGCTCTGAAGACTTGTCCTTCTTGAATTCCTGGGGAAGGATAGGTGCATTGTCCATAGAGAAGAAGGTCTCCATGGCGTTGTTCATGTTGATGCGAAAAGCGGGCATGTTGGGGTATTCGCCGGAGAGGAACTTGAACCAGAACTGGTACTTATCCATGTGGTGGGCTTCATACAGCTCAGCACATAGCTGTACCTGCCATCCTGCCCTGGATAACTGCTCACGGACATCATCAAAGTAAGAGTCCCGGGATGCAGCATCATTCCTTCGGTTGCCATCCGAGCCGCCATACAGGAATATGTGCCTGGATAATTTTGGTTTGTAGTGATCGATGAATTTGGCAACCAGCACGGAAAGCGTTTCATTCTCCACAAAGAAATTCCGAATGATCCGGAACTCTGCCAGTGGCCTGACCCACTGCGCCACGATCATGCAGTTCTGAGTGGTGCCAAAGTCGAAGGAGATATATAGTGGTTCGGTGCTGATACAATCCTTGTCTGCCCTGCAATCAAAAACGCTCCCCTTGTTCTGGTCAGCATCGATGTAACCATATTCGTAACTGTCCATATATCCATGGACAGAAGAACTGAGCAAGGGATAAAAGCCGTTGACGTTCTGTTTGCGACGGATGTTGAGTACTTCCAGGTCATAGACTATCTTGGGAAGTACACGCTTCAAATCCCGGAAATACATCTCTCCGAGGATTTTGATATTCCGGATGGCAGAAGCTTCCATGTAGCAGTAGCGAGCGGGCATTTCTTCCGCCAGCGGCTGGTAATCGAAAACCCAGTCCCCGTCGGAAGTGAGGGGCATGGTGCCTAGGAACAGGGTGCCATGGTGGAAACGGAGATGGCCAAAGCGGTCCATGTTGCCACGGTTGGCCGGCAGTACATCGGCATCGATGGCCTCTTTTTTGAGTTTGGTGCATTCATCGAAGATCATCCCGTCATAGGATCCGCTTCGGGCCATCTCAGGCCGGTCAAAAGAATTGAATTCAACCACAAAGCCATTGAAGAAGTGGATGCAGTTGGTGTAATCCAGCGGCGGGGCATAAGGTTCTTCCCATTTGTGCTTTGCCGGCGCCCGGTGACCAATAAAATAGTGGATGCCCCGATACAGGCCACGCCGCTCGAAGTGGTCGATGATCGGGG
>JBAXOB010000088.1:0-4457 GCA_037133475.1 Bacteroidota bacterium | reverse complement strand
ACCGATGGCGCTCTTTGGCGGCACCAGGATGATTTGTTCCCGCAGCCAGCCTTCCATCTCATTGAGAACAGGTTTTGATTTTTGCTGACGCATTGTTCGTGTGGCGTCGTATTCCATGTTCCCCTCCCGGATTTCACGTTCAATGTCGTACAAGGCCTGGAACATTTCCAGGGCACCTCCCGCCAGGGTTGGATTGTTTTCCTGTGCATGCTCGAACTTGCGCCTGGCATGGGCCATGCAGGCCAACAGGGTAATTTGGGGTTGTTTTTCAAAATGATCGTAAGCACTGTATCCGTCGGTTTGAAGATACCCGGCGAACTCTTTGAGCATCTCATCTGGGCCTTCCCGTCCCCTGGTTTTTCGGTAGTCGAATAACACCAACCGGTGAACCGGATCGTAATAGACCCAATGATACCCTTTGTGGGTAGCTCCGGGCTTGTCTTTGGTCTGAACCGGGATGGGGGTTTCGTCGGCCATGAGGTAATCCGATGCAAGCATCCGTGTTTTCAGAACGTTGTATAGCGGCCCAACCAGGTCACATCCGGCATTGAACCAGCCGTTGATGGTGGATTCAGCGATTTCCAGGTTCTGACGCCTGAGTATCTGTACCTGGCGAAAAAACGGGAGGTGATCCACGAACTTGCTTACCAACAGGTGCGCGATCATGCTGGGTCCGGCGTTTCCTTTGGGAATGGGCAGTGTGGGCAGCGGGGCAATCACGATGTTGGTTTCTTCATCATTCTGCGCCACAATATACTTCGGGCGCACAATGCGGCGAACATAGGCGCTGGCGGGTTCGTATTCCAGGACTTCCGTAACAGCTTCCCCGATTTTCTTTGCATCGGCAGGGATGTCGGCAGGTTCGATCACCTCTTCACGGCGCTCCAGATGTGAGGGCAGTTCCAGGCGCAAGGGCTGTTTCTTCTCCGGCTGTGGCTTGTTGCGGGTATAGGTGATCTCTTCGGTGGCCTTTTCTTGCAGTTGTTCTGCCGGAAGGTCGAACAAAGTGGCCTGATCCGGATTTTGGGATACAAAACGCTCGCTTTTTGCCCCGTAGATCAGACGTTTCAGTTCGGCAAGCTGGTGCTTAAGCCAGGCATTTTCTGACTTGAGAGCTTCAAATTCTTCCTTCGATATGGTGACCAGTTCCGTGCTTGACATGAGTCAAATTTACCACGGAAAAGCCTTGATAAATAACACATTCAGCGATATTTATCAAACATCATTTTGTTGTAAAAAACGACGTCTTTTTTTTGCATATTTCATTGAAATACCAGTGATCATCATGGTCAATTCTCCATAGCCGATCTGATGGGACGGCCCATGAAAAGATGCGCCGGGAAGTTCAAAAGTCCCTCGTTCAAGACGCTTATAGAACAGCACAAAACCGCCCGGTTCCCACTTCAGCAATTTCATCCGGTTGCGGGGCTTGTTGATGAAGATGAACACATCGCCGCTCATGGGGTTTTGTCCGAGACGTTCGGTTACAAGTCCGCAAAGACCGTCAAAACTTCGGCGTATATCGGTCGGTTCCCGGTAAAGATAATATCGGGCTGCGCCAAGGGAAAACATCCTGCCTAAATGCTGATCAGCATTTTCAGATATCCGGCTGGCACCTGGGCCGGCAGAATCAGTTCAACCCCGTTGGGATAACGGATACTGATGCCCGATGAAGGCAAGCCGTTGAGTTGGATGAACCCCGGGTTGGCGTATTCGGATTTACTGTGCTTAGAGATCCAATACCGCAATTTTACCGTCCGGATGTTCTCAATACGTGCGAATTCTGCCTGGCTAAGGCCACTTTGACGCCATTGCTCAACCAATGAGAGCATCATCGAGCGTTTGTCCTGAAGTGTCATAGTGCTTTTTGGCCGCAAGTTGCACAGGATGGTTCAACCAGGCAAGATGCCCGTGGCCGAAGGCTTACAATAAAACGCTCAAACTGACCGTCCCCATTTGTCCGGAAGGAATCGGGGTCTATTACATTTCTAACTTATTTTTTCGCATTTTTTGGCAGTCTCGCAAAGATCCCAGAGATTAGCCCGATGAAGACTTTAATACTTCACCCGGCAGATAGTTCGACAATATTTTTATCAAGGTTGTATTGCGACCTTCCTAATAAAACTGTCATTACAGGCGGTATATCGAAAGCAGACTTACAAAAAAAGATTCAACTATTCCCCCGGCTGATCCTGTGTGGCCACGGGTCAAATAACGGCTTGTTTTCTGTCGGCCAGTTTCCTGAAGGCCCTTACATCATTGATGAAACGATGGTGTCTTTACTCAGGAACAAGGACAACACCATTTATATATGGTGCAACGCCGACCAGTTCGTCCGCCGGCACGGGCTTATTGGGTTTCATACAGGAATGTTTCTCAGTCAGATGTCTGAATGTTTATACTTTAGCGTCCAATGTTCTGAGGAAGACATCACTGAATCGAACAATGGCTTTGCAAATATAGTTTTCAGACATATCGACGCACCACCCATCATCTGTTACAAGAAGGTCTTGGTGGAATATGGACAACTGGCACAAAAGAATCCTGTGGCTCGTTTCAACCATAGCCGATTATACCTGAACAGATTTAAACCTGACTTGTTTTTACCTCAGGTTGTTTAAAATTGTTGAAATGGAAGGGTTATACCAGTACTTCGACGCCGACGGTATTATATTCCTGTTTTTTTTCAAGGGAGGAAGGGTCATATCTTATAATCGAAACAACAGGTTTGACCAGCATCTTCATTCCTGCCTTGGGTTAAGAATAGAATCCGAAAGTGTTCATTGCTTTAGAGGGATATATCAGGTTGACATATGGGATAATTTAAGGATTGTCATCAAAAGTGACTTCGGGAAGTTAGAGTATCGGGGTTTTATCAGGGACGAGGATACTATTGACTTGTTTAGTCGGTGCCGGTTCACCTGTGCAAAGAAGTCAGCGACATTTATGAGGTGCACCGTACCGAAAGATAATTGCCAAATGGAGATAGGGGATGTTTGTACAAACTGAATATCAATATGAACGCTATCGAATTTGTCAACCGTTACGATCAATACTTGGATGAGATCCGATCGGTCATACGACCGGAACTTTTCCCGCAACTTGAAGAACTGGCTCAAATCGATCCACACGACCTTGTGAACCCTGAAACTTGGTTTCCTGACGAGAATTCTGCCAAAGGGTTTGTTTGGCTTATATTTGTCAGACGAGTGAAAGAACATCAGTTGAGATTAAACCGCCAATGATGGCCTATATTTCCTTTACGAAGACAACTTTACCTTATGGATGGTTGGGAAATATGTTCCCTGCCCCGATAACCTACAAAGGTCAAGTCTGGCGCACAAGTGAAGCCTTATTTCAAGCCCTACGCTTCGCTGACCCTGAAATCCGTGAAGTTATACGAAGGAAAGTCAGTCCGCTCGTCGCAAAGAATATTTGCAAAAGGAAGGAGTACCTTGCAAATAGAGTTGTTGAACCGATGTCCGATCAGGATGTTGAAAATATGAGGTTGTGCCTAAGGTTAAAGTTCGGCCAACACCCAGACCTTTGTGAAAAACTTCTTAAAACGAGTGACCATATTATCTTTGAGGATGTTTCAGCCAGAAATAGAGCACAGCACAAATTCTGGGGAGCGGTTAAAATCAACGACCAACTTGATGGACAGAATATGCTCGGGAAATTACTGATGGAACTTAGGGAAGATTTAAGGAAGTAATAGAACCCTCGAACATTCATTCAATATCAAAATTCGATTTTTCCCTGGGCTTAATTGATGAAAGTACTTCTTCCAGTCTATTGGGGGTATACATCCTATGATTTATATTGAGCTCCTTGATGCGGGAGTACGGAAACTCATCGTTGAATCCATTGACTCCTGATGAGTTACTCATAAAAAGTTCAAGCAGGGGAAGGTTTACATTTGGGATTAGGTCCTCAGCATCACCCCATTCGGGTTTAAAAATAAATTTATCTGCAACAGCGATTGCAGAATCATTGAGTTCGCTCAACTCATAGTCAGATAGAAAGAAGTTGATGTCTGCCAGATTATGTTCAAAAAGGTATCCTTCTGGAGGAATCCATTCGTTGGTTTCGTTGTAGATGTTGACGAAGAAATCATCGTAGTGGTTATCGGAACACATAATCTCATAATGGTCAATGATGGGTCCATCACTTCGCACCTGGAATGAGCCCCGCCTGTGATATAATATATGGTATCCTTTGTAACTTACAACGTTGTCAAGAAGGAGCCGGGCGGCGACAATACTATTCAGTTGAATAGGGTTGTCTGGGGTTTTGCCGTAATTTTCGTTCATAAGGATGTTTTTAATTTCCTGTTATAATCCAAAGAATTAAAAAAGGATAAAAACCTTCCAATCCGACATCCCAAATTAATGGTTTTAGGCACTAGCGTTGCGTATAAATTGTTGATCGTTCTTTGAAAGTCTTGATATATCTTC
>JBAXOB010000087.1:0-4633 GCA_037133475.1 Bacteroidota bacterium | reverse complement strand
AATTGCCGGCTCTGGGAAAAATACGTGATAACCAATTCATTCGTTAGCTTTCACCCCTATATTCAACAAAGAACACGCACGAAATTAATGAACACCTTCCTTAACAAATATTTTAATCACACATAACGAGCTCACAACCGCCATTTGGCGCTTGTGGTGTTTAAATTTGGTTTAATTGCCATCAAGTAGTTGAAATAGCCGTGGTATGGCATGTGTGGGCCAATTGGTTTGTGACATATTTTGGTTTATTTTTCATTATCGTGCCAGGTTGGGAGTAATCATCCAGATCATCACACAAACATAATGTAAAACTTTTGTATGACAAATATATATCATTTTTCTTTTACAACCGATCCCCCGAAAAAATTATAAATCGATATTATCCAGCGGACTCTTCAACTGATCCAGCCCCTTGGTGGTGATATGGGTGTAAATCTGCGTCGTCTTCGGATTTGTGTGCCCAAGCAGTTCCTGAATATACCGGATATCGGTGTTGTGCTCCAGCAAATGGGTGGCAAAGGTGTGCCTCAGGGTGTGCATCGTCGTATGCTTCATTATCCCGGCACTCAGGCAGGCCCGCTGCAGCACATTCTGCACGCTGCGCTCGGCATAGCGCCCGCCCGATGCCCCCTCGAACAGGAACTCCTTCGGATGATACTGTTTGTAATAAACCCTGAGAATCTCCAGCAGCTTTACCGACAACAGGGTCACCCGGTCCTTGCGGCCTTTGCCCTGGTTCACCCGGATCAGCATCCGTTTCGAATCAATATCGCGGATCCTCAGGTTCAGCAACTCCGAAACCCGCAACCCGGCTGAATATGCCGTCATGATCAGGCATTTGTGTTTCAGGTTACTGATACTTGCCAGGATGGCGCTGATCTCATCCTCATGCAGCACCGTTGGCAAAAAAACCTCTCTCCGGGGGCGCTCTATATAATAAGTCTCCCGTTCACGCCCTAATACCTTCTCAAAATAAAATTTGATGGCACTGATCATCTGGTTTTGGTAGGATGTTGAAATACAACGAACTTCAACAAGGTAACGCAAAAAGGTCATGATTTCAGCATGTTCGATCCTGGCAGGTTCCCTTTCACTGAAATAATTGATGAATTCGGTGAAACAGGAAACATAACCCTCAATGGTCCTCGGACTGTACCTCAATACAATCAGCTTCTCCAGATAGGTTTCAGGGCACTTCTTCGGATTCCCCGCCGCTGATGGCCGTGGATTGGGCTTTCGGTTCATTTCACTGCTGTCCTCTTCATAGCGGAATTTCCAGCCATGATTTGTACAAAAATGCTTCAGCTGTTCCAATATCTTTTCGGAATGCGGCAAGGTCCAGCTTTTCGTCTCCTGGTCCCACATGCACAAGGGCAATTGTTTGATGAGCCTGGCAAACTCCGGTTCATACGGGTTCACCAGCCGGATGCGGCCATGCCGAAACCTGATTACCCGCAGCGATTGCGGTTCCGGCTTTACTTCTACTGAAGGTTTCTTTTCCTCGTTACAGGATGATTCTCTCCATTTGATCCTGGCTGCAAAATAGTCGTTGAGTTTCCGGATATTGGCAGGATGGTTATGCACAACCCAGCAAAATCCCATGGCATCCCAACGGGCATAACCCAGCGACCTGATATAGGCAATATCGGCCATATCCTTCGGAAGCCTGAGCAGGATACTCCTGCCCGATATTATGGCATGCACCTCATGTTGAACATTGTTTAGCGGTTCCATTTTTTCAGATTTTTCAGTTGAGATAATGTTATGCCATCATCTGGAATGGCATAATACCCTTCTTGATTTACAAGGCTTAATCGGGTTTATCCAAAAAGGTAATGGAATTTGATGTGTTTTGTTAATAAATTTCGGTGTCCTGTCTCTATTCCCGGAAAACCAAGGAGAACAGGATGATCATACCAGAAAATAACAACAGGCTGAAAAAGCGGTTTTCGGGAAAAAAGAATTGTATGCGGCGGTATCACCGCATCAGCCGGAAGTTATCCAGCGCAAGCTTCGCCGCCACCTCCCCTGCCCTGGTGATCTCCTCCGATTTATGAAAATCGAAGGTCCCGTACGACTCCTTTGGGATGCTGATGAGGATATCCGGGTGACACATTTCAACGGTCAGCGAGGTAAGCTGCTCCACCATCATCCCGACAGATTGTGTCAGCAGGGAATAGTAGTTTAACTGGTCGTCCTCATGCTTTGGAAAGAACTGAAGCCCCTTTTTGCGGATAAAGCTGATGATCGCCGATTCATTTTCGGCATGATCTTCCCCGTCGCCGGCACTCCCCGACTTTTCAACGGGCAGATGGGCATTCAGGTCAACCGCCACCAGCAAATCGCCCTTGCTTCGCCTGACACGGTTCAAGGGTAGCGGGTTCAGCACCCCCCCGTCGATCAGGACCATCTCATCCAGCATAAAGGGGATGAACACCGTCGGGATAGAGATAGATGCCCTGATCGCCTCAAACAGGCTTCCCCTGTCGAATACCACCTCCCGGTGGTTCCTGATGTCGGTGGCAACCGCGGTAAAGGCGATGGGCAGCTCCTCGATACTGATATCGGGAACGATATGTTTCAAGGCATTGATCACCTTGCTCCCCTTTACCAGTCCGCTGGCGCTCATCGTAAAATCAACCAGGTTAAACAGCGCCATCTTGTCGAGATTGCACATCCAGTCGCGGTATGCCTGCAGGTTTCCCGAGGCGTGCATGCCGCCCACCAGCGCCCCCATGGAGGAACCTGCAATGGAGGTTATCTCAAATCCCTGCCGCTCCAGCTCTTCAATCACGCCGATATGGGCCATCCCCCTGGCGCCACCGCTCGATAATACCAATGAAACGCTCCTCTTCACAGGATAAGTATAAATGAAGCATAATTGCTTATCATGCCCCCTTCGGGCTGATAATGCAGATCTCAGTTGATAAAGGTATTGAAATATGATCAGCAACCTTGCTCCCGGTAATTTTTTCTTTTCGCAGCACTGCCTTTCACGGCAGGAAACTTCATTTTTGTCATTACCGGGCCTCTTTATCCGAAGTCAACCTAATCCCAACAAAGCCTCTTCCAAACACTCAGGAAGGCAAAACACTGGCCACCCGATGGTCATCCCGACACGGACCGTTGAAATGAAAAATGTCCGTTTTTCCTGATATGATAACCCATTCAAATGGAATATCCTGCCCGGGATAAAAAAACTCGCGTGAATAATGGTTAAGCATCATTGGTGCATTCCATTCAGGCTAATCACGGAAAGCAAAAGAGCCTGTCCCGGCATTCAGGAACAGACTCTTTATATTAATTCGGGCAAGAAGATGATCAGCTGGTGAAGCCAACCCCTCGTTTCATGATAAAAATGCCGCCGAAGGCGACCAGCGAAAGACCAAAGATGATCAGCCCCCATTGCGAAAGTGTCGGAACCGGCGAGGAGGGAGGCAGGACAACTCCGAAGGTAAGGTTATCAAAGGCACATTCGGTTTCATTTCCGTCTAAAACGATAGAACGTGCCGTGCCTGAAAATGGGATCGATGCAACATCCCAATGGCAGTAAGTATTTGGCGGGCAACCACCGTTTTGAAAATTCACCCCTATCGGCAGGCTTGCCAGTAAGGTGCCCGTGCCATTTAGCCCATCATAGATGTTAACTGTGCCGGGTGCACTGCTTGTATAGCTGAAAGAAAAACCGGTGGTGAAGCCTGAAGCGATATTGATCACGCCTGGTCCATCCTGGTAAAACATAAAATAATCGGGAGAGGGAACATTTAAGACATTCTCCACTGCCATATTGATACCGCCTACATTGCTATTGAACGAGATACCGTAATTCGTTCCGGAGGATCCTCCGGAAGCAACCCCGCCATTGTAAAAGTCAAGCAGAAATTCACCAATCCCTGCCAATCCCTCGAAATTAAGCACGACGCTGTTGCCCGGGTCCAAACGGGCGTGATGGCCGGCGTTGGCCACTGTGTTTACCCTCTTTGATGATGCTGCGGTGGGCGTGAAATGCAACCGGAGGGGCTGGTTCTGTGCAGAAAGCACAAGGGCAAAACAGATGAATCCCAATAGCGAAAATAATTTTTTCATAAGCGGACATTTTTAATGGTTAATAATATGAGCACTGCAAGTTCAGTGAAGACAAATAATTCACCTGTCGGAAGTCCGCTTTAGTATAGGTAAGGGAGGCCGGATTAACGATGCCGCAATAATAACGATAAAATGCGAGATTAAATAAAGGTTCCCGGACAGAATTATGTAATACTGATGATTGTACCTGTCTGGCCCATAAAACAGGTTTATTTCTTATAAAATGTGTAGAAAAGCTAATTGCTGTTGTTTGGTCCGCAACATGGCCTTGGCCGGCGGCACCATGACCGGATGTCTGCACTGACAGGCCATTTCATCCCTAATCTTTCCTCCAAAGTAATTGCCTCGGACTTATGAATTGCAACGGGCTTATCCTGATTTCTGACAGTTAGTGTTGGACAACGCGAAATACGAAGTACGAATGACGAAGTACGAAGTACAAAGTTTGGGATTAGCCGGCCGTTGTTCGTCCTTCGAACTTTGTACTTCCCACTTTCGTTTGTACTTTGTACCTTGTACTTCGTACTTTAAACAGGTGTTAGTGCAG
>JBAXOB010000086.1:0-5068 GCA_037133475.1 Bacteroidota bacterium | reverse complement strand
CCTCTTTAATTATTACCTCTACTTTCTTTTGCTGCCACCAAAAGGCCTGTCTCAATTGTGATCGTCATCCTCTTTAATTATTACCTCTACTTTCTTTTGCTGCCACCAAAAGGCCTGTCTCAAATGTAATCGTCATCCTCTTTAATTATTACCTCTACTTTCTTTTGCTGCCACCAAAAGAAAGTAGCAAAGAAAAGTCACCGCTGCATGAAAGTCACTAAAAATCTTCGTCATTCGCTAAACTGCGGAAACTCGTCGCTTCGCTCCTCGAACAGTCCGCAGTTTTACGCTCATTCCTCGATTTTTTTAACGTGACTTTCATGAGGCGGCCAGCCTGCTTAGCCTGGGTTGTTCCATGATTATATGGTTCAATAGTGATCAGTATTGATATTTAAGCTATTTTGCAGTAAAGGATTTTATATAAAAACTTCATTTTTGACCGTTTATTTCAACGATCGGGTTCCCGATGGATGCGGAGGGGTATTTAATCCTCAATATCATCGAAAGTGTCGGGGCAATATCGGTGATGTAATGCAACTGCCACGATTCGCCCTTTTTGATATTTTGCCCGAACCAGATCAGCGGGACATTGGTGTCGTAGTTATATCCCGATCCGTGTTCCACGAGGTATCCCTCCTCGTATTCAAAAAATCCCGGCTCCATCACCAGCATGACGTCGCCCGAGAGTTTTGGCTGAAAGCCATTTTGAACAGCCATGGCAAGTTTCGAGGTAAATTCGCCCTCCTTCATTTCAGCAGCAGTATAGGCAAAGGCTATTCCCTTTTGCTGCATGAGATAATTTGCCAGCCGTGCCTGAACGGCGGCCAGGTCCAAACCCTTTTCCGAGATCAGCTTCCTGTTTAAATAAAACTGGTCGTTGATCAGGGTATCGACCCATTTGCCGGCAGTATACGAGCCATCCAGGAAATCGGCGGCCAGTTTGATCAAGGGCTTGTGATAGAGATACCCGGCCGGCACTTTCCGGCTTGCAAGATACTGGGGGACTTCAGGAATCCCGTGGTCGGCCGTTAAAAACAATACATAGTTTCCCTTGCCGATGGCCTGATCGAGTGTGGTGATCAACCTGTCAAGGTCCTGGTCCAGCCGCAGGTAGGTATCCTTGATCTCTTTTGAGTGGGGGCCATACAGGTGGCCGACCACATCCGTGCTTGAATAACTAATTGCCAGGAAGCCGGGATTTTCTCCCTTTCCCAAATTCCCGTTCTTGATCGCCTCGATGGCCAGGTCAGTCAGCAGTGAATTGGCCAGCGGCGATTTATAGAGCAACGAATAGGTTGCCTCTTTCGAATTCAGCGGCAGTTGCAGGTCATGCGGAAAGCGGGGCAACACCTTCTCACCTGTTTTGGTCACCGCGCAGATGGTGGTATCGGTGATACAATCGGAATAATAACTGCTGCCATACAAGGGCGTCCATTTCTCATTGATGTAGCTAAATGCCAGGTTCCGGTCGTTAAAGGTGGAAAGCCAGGCAGGAAGCTGGCCGGCATAGTAGGAACTGGTCACAAAATTGCCTGTTTTCTGGTCGAACCAGGAAACACAATCGGCCATATGCCCACCCGAAAGGATCGCAGCCCTGTCTTTAAGGGAGATGGAAATTATGGTTGATTTTCCTGATGTGCACAGCTTTAATTCGTCACAGATGTTTGTGGCGATCAATCGCCGCGGCGATAATCCTTTCCCGGTTTCGGCCACACTGTTGCCGACGACATTGAAGGTATCGTTCACACAATATTCCGATTTTTTCCTTTCCCGGTAATAGATGTCATTACCTGTAATGCCATGATACCTGGGGGTGGTGCCCGAATAGATGGAGGCATGACCGGGACCGGTATAGGTGGGGATGTAATTATAGTGAACGTCCCACATCGTATAGCCCTCCGCCATCAGCCGTTTAAAACCACCCTGGCCGAACTGGTCGTAAAACCGGGTGAGGTAATCGGGGCGCATCTGGTCAACCACGATGCCCACCACTAGTTTTGGGCGGTTGAGCTGGGCGAAACCAGTTATGGAGGCAAATATCAGCAGAACAATAAATGGGTATGGTTTTCTCATCGATTTTCAAAGTGTTGGATGTGGTATAACATATAGTCGCTTATCATAAGAATCCTGTTCCGGGAATCAATTCCATTCCTTTAACCACAAAGTTCACAATGAATTACACAAAGTTCGCAATAAATTCCTTCGCGCAATTTGAGATTTGGCTGTATCTTTGTGGTTGAAAATTGATCCGGAATTAAACGTTAAACAGTCTCTTACGATTTGCCGGTAAAAGTACAACGCCAACCCGTGGTCAATGTTAAATAAGTATTAAATTACTGGATAACAAGGATATTTGCACACGAATGCCTTAATTTTGTCTGGAAATATTAAAATTGAACGGGTATGGGATCAGGAACCAGGAAGTCAAAAAAGGAAAAAAATGGGGGCGTTGTTTCCGCCAGTGATGCGGGACTGGCCTTTAAACACGGTTTTTACCTGGAAACGGTGTGGATTCTGTCGCAGCTTTTTGAGCGAAAGGTTAAGCGTGTTCTGAAACGGATTGACAATGAACAGGTCACCGAAGGCTATTCGTTCGAACAATGTCTCAAACGGATCAAATACCTTCATCAGTCGGGCCGGGTTCCGCAACTGGAGACCTTTCTCGATGCCGGGTTGATCGACGGGATGAGAAACTGGAAGAACAACCGAAATGCCATGCTCAAGGATATGATCACGATCCATGTTACCTCCGGGAGGATGGAACGGCTGGCTTCGGAGGGCATCTCCCTCTATAAAACATGGAGCAAGTCGCTGAAAACCGTAAAAAAGGCGTTGGACAACCCGGGCGACCAGACAATCGCGCAATTTAACGATCCTTTTGATGAAGATTGACGGCAAATACGATATCGGTGAATTTCTTTTCCGTTTCTACCGGAAGCGCTGCGCCACCTTCCTTGTCAACATCTACAAAGCTGGTATAACAGGTTCCTCGAGGGATATCCACCGTGCCAGGCTCGATGTAAAGAAGATCCTGGCCATTATCGACCTGTTGCGGATCGTGCGGCCCAAAAGCGACAAGGATCCCGCTTACGAAAAGGTCTTTAAAAAGCTCTACCAGTCCTCCGGGAGGATCAGGGAGATCCAGGTGAACCTCCTGCTGCTGACCAGCCCTGAATTTGCCCCTTACGACCTTAAGCCGTTCAAACAGGAGCTGTTGAAGCAGGAATCGGCAAGAACACGCGAATTCCTCGGGGTCATCCGTAAGTTTGATGAGCAAAAGCTCTCCCTGATCGAAAAGAAGATCAAAAAGGAAACCGGTAAAATTACGCCGTCAACCCTGAGGAAAAAAACGGGAAGGTATATCACCTACAAAACCGCCTTATGCCTTGAACTGTTTGAATCAGGCGCAGGCGAAGCGAACCTTCACCAGGTCAGGCAGCATATAAAAGAACTATCCACCGTGCTTACCCTTATCTATTCGATCAACCCCTCGTGGAACCTGGAGAAGGTCATCAGCGGCCTGAACCGGTCGGAGATGATGATCGGCGACTGGCACGACAGGACCATCCTGGCTGAATCGCTGGGGGAGTTCCTCAACACAGCGGGGAACATCCCCGAAAGCCAACTGGACCAGGCGCAGGAATGCTGCCAGGCCATCTTATCATCCAATGAAAGCCAGGTTGAGAGTATTATCCTGGATGTCCGCCAGGCTATCGCCGCCAGCACGACCGATGCCGACGGCTGATCCTGCCGCAAACTGCCTGTAACCGCTATTATTTGAGTTTATAACTCATGCCGAAGGTTGAACCGAATCCTGTCCCCCCGCCCAATTCGGCATTCAGCGCCCAGCGGTTATTGAAATACCAGCGACCGCCAACCTGCAGACCAATGTAAGGCAGGAAACTGTTGCCAAAATAAAATGTGGTATGGGCACCTGAATAAAAATCCCATTTTTTAGGAATTCCAAGAAGGTAATTCCAGTGATAATCAGCCTTGATACCGGCCCCGGCATAAAAATGCGGCCCAACTTCCAGGCTGACCAGCGGGGTAAGGGTGACATCCTTGTGCAGGGCGAAATCCATCGAGGCGTAGAGGGGAATTCCATCAACACTGAACCCGACTCCGAAATTAAATTGTTTTTGTCCTTTTGCCAGTGGTGCAACGCCTCTTTGCTGTGCGAAACCGGAAACAGCAAGCACAATGAGCACTGAAATCATCAACATCTTTCTCATAAGAATGGTTTAGTTTAGCCGGTCGGTTTTACCTTTTTATTCCGGCTTGTAGTGTAACAATGAGCTCTCCCGATATATATTCCCAGGGCAGGAGCAGCAAGACAAACCCCCGTAATTTTCTGCAAAACTAAGAAAGATTCCGAGAAAAGAGCTGTCGGCGGCCAGCAACATTACCCTTCGCAACCGGCATGGATTGAACAAATACCGGGTAAAAAATTGATTAACAGGTTTAATAACCGGGTTTGCCTTTCCCTTGCGGGAAGCAAAAAATAAATCTGATGGAGCGAAATTGTACCTGGAACAACCTCGCAAACTTCTTCTTCCTGCGAAAGGCCTGCCTCAAATGCAATCGTCATCCTCTTTTATTACCGGCAAATTGATCACAAAAATAGAGCTCTGTCTATATTGGCAGGTTTTTTTTATGGTTCGTAACAATAGATTACTATATTTGTTTGATCAAAACCAGTTACGGTTATTCCCTGGTTAAATATTGAACAACAGCATGGAGAATGATGGTACCATTTGCTGTTATGACAGGTTAGATATACATACAGTACCTGACCCAACCTCATGGTATTTTCCATCACCCTGTTTTTCAAACAGTCAGGTCATTTTTTTATTTGGAGAATTAAACACCTCAATATTCTCAGGTTAATTAACCAACGCGTAATAACCAAAAAAAAATGTCATGAAAAAACTTCTACTTTTTTTATTGATCTCTGCAACATCCTTTTTTACCTTCGGGCAAAACCTCAACGAAGGATTTGAAGGAGCCACATTCCCTCCCACAGGATGGAGTGTCATCAACCTGGGAGATGCCAATACCTGGGTCCGGT
>JBAXOB010000085.1:0-5181 GCA_037133475.1 Bacteroidota bacterium | reverse complement strand
TAAGTCATTGAACTTGGCCCAAAATGAAGGCTTATTAATATGAATGGAGGAATATAAAGAATAATAGACATGAAACAGATTATCCTTCTTGTACTGTTTTGCGGGTCAGTGATTTCTGGGTTGTCCCAGGCTTACCACAAACTAATACGGCCAAATACGTTTTGGGATTGCTCATGGGTCTATACCGGTTCCCCGCATGGATGCGCAAATACGGTCGACCGGATCTTTTTTCCGGGTGCCGATACAGTCTTGGAAGGTGTAACCTATAAAGTTGCCTACTCCTTCCCGATGCAGGCTGATCCCCCGAATAGTTTTAATTGCCCTCCGTATTCCGTTAGCAATTCTGCGGCGAACTACCATCAATATATACGGGAAGATACGGTCGCACGGAAAGTCTATATCTATTATCAACTATGGGGATACCCCTCAGACCAGGTTCTTTATGATTTTGCGTTGCAACCAGGCGACACCCTTAAATCCACCTTCCAGGGCAACCTGGTGGTAACGGCCGTTGATTCGGTGATGATTGCTACAGGAGACTACAGGAAACGGATAAACGTATTTCTCCAGTTTTATGGAAATGGTTATTATATCGAAGGGATTGGCGGGCAGCAGGGATTATTCACACCCATCTTCACTTTTGAACAAGCCGGTTCGATGCTTTGCGTGAAGGAGAATAATGTCAGCCTCTGGGGAAACTATTGTAATTCATGGTTTGTCGATGCCGCGGAGCACCAGATGATCGTACCGGAAATTTACCCCAACCCCGCTACAAATAAATGCACTGTTTCCTGGGAAGGTCCTTCCAATGAAGAGACCGTGATAAGTTTGACTGACATGAATGGAATGCAGGTCCTGAATAAAAATATTCATGGACAGAGCCCCGTGGAGATGGATGTGAGCACGCTAACAAAGGGGATCTACCTTGTGAAAATAGCAACATCTGCCGGTGTTGAAATAAAGAAGCTTGTGATACGGTAACATCCATCCATGGCTGAAATGGGCTATATCTAGAAAGAAAAGTACCGTGGAGACAGGTAAATTTATCAAACTTTAAACACCTTTTGTATTTTGACAATGAACCTTACTAACCCTTCAATACCAAGCATATGAAAACTATCTTCGCAGTCATTGTAATTGGAATAATGCCTTTGTTCCTTTTCAGTCAGTCTTCAACAACAGATTTGACTTTTTCGCCTGATTCAGTCTTCTTCATCCCTGGCAATCCGGGAGTGGCCACAGTTGTGGTTTCAAATAACACCAATCAGCCAATTAACTTATTGCAGGTACAAAGTGAAAACACTCCTGGATACAGACCCTGGGGATGGAAGGTATTTTCGATGTCGGTTTCAACGCCACATTACATTTATCCCGGCCAGAGCATTGATTTCACGATCCATTACTGGACAGTTATTCTTGACAAGCCCCAGACAACTCTTTTGCAAGACTCGATGTACGTCGTGAGTTCTGTCGGGACGCAATATGTACATATTTTCCTGGACCCTTCACTGATATCGTCCGTTCAGGATCATTCAAAATCTGGCTTCTCGGTTTTTCCGAACCCCGCGATGGATCGAATTACGATTGATCTGCCGGTTGAAGAACAGGGCAAGCAACTCGAGGTTGTTGATCTAACTGGAAAGGTAACCATAACCCATGCGCTGACCGAATACAAAACCCACCTCGACATCAGTACCCTCCCCGCCGGAATCTATTTCGTACGGGTGGCGGGCGATAATACGGTGCAGGTGGTGAAGTTTGTGAAGCAATAATTGTCAAAAATACCTACATATGAAAAAACTAACCCTGACTATTTGTTTATCTCTTTTTTCAGCGCTTGTTTTCTGTCAATGGACATGGCAAAACCCGAAACCGCAGGGTAATGATTTGAAATCGGTGAAGTTCGCTACTCCTGACGTCGGTTACACGGTCGGTACAATCGGCACCATTCTGAAAACAACCGACGGCGGCGTGACCTGGACCCACCTGGTTTCAGGGATCAACACCGATCTCACCACCATCTGCTGTTTGGATGCGGACAGGCTCTATGCAGCCGGACGTTCCGGGACCATCATCAGGAGCACCGACGGCGGATCTTCATGGTCTACGCTGAATTCAGGAACGTCAAAGAACCTTCAATCTCTCTTCTTCGTCAATGCCGACACGGGCTATGTCAGCGGCGCCGGGGGGACGATATTGCGGACCGCTGATGGAGGGGTATCCTGGTTCGCACTAAATCCGGGCACCAGCGATTGCCTGAATGCCATCTTCTTCCTGGATCATTTCACAGGCTATATGGTTTCCGAACACGGCCGCATCCTGGAGACAACCGATGGCATTAACTGGACCCTGCTGGCGCAGCTGGGATATTGGGACATTATCAATTCGATCGTATTTACGGATCCCAACACCTGTTATATCGGGGGTATTGATGGCATATCGAACAGACCGTTGATTGCAAAAACAACGGATGGCGGGATAACCTGGAATGGGCTAAACTGCCCTATCTGGCCGGGAGGGGTCAATTCGGTAGCTTTTACCGATTCACTTCACGGGTGCGTTTTTGGAGATGGAGGGTTTATGCTTCAGACAAACGACGGGGGATTGCATTGGAATGGTAAATTCCTGGATAACAGTTTATCCCTGAACTCGGGGTGCCTCGACGCTGCCGGGAACGGGTACACGGTAGGTGGGTGGGGAACCCTGGGGAAAACAACGGACGGAGGAGTAACCTGGACCCAGATCTCACACGGAACCCAGAACATGCTGTACGGGGCTCATTTCCCCAATGCCTCCACGGGCTATGCCGTGGGAGACTGGGGTACGATCCTTAAGACCTCGGATGGAGGCATGAACTGGATAAAACAGATCAGCGGAACAACCGGCACACTTAAATCCGTGTTCTTTACCGATGCCGATCATGGAATTGCTGTTGGTTACGGTAGTAGCAGCAATATCCTCAGAACCACGGACGGGGGGAATACATGGACCGATTTGGGTAATTCTTCCGTCCCCTCTCTCCTTTCCGTTTATTTTACAAGTCCTGACACCGGATTTATCTTCGGAAGCGACCAGTTTTACGGGACCATTCTGAAAACCACCAATGGAGGCTCTGCCTGGACGACCTGCTTTTCACATGTCGGCGATCGGTTTAAATCGGGTTTTTTCCCCACCTCCCGGGTCGGGTATGTGGTGGGAGATCATGGCAGGGGTTATAGGACTGTTGATGCCGGGGGCAACTGGTCGGAAATGGAGGTCAGTGATAACGATCTTACCTCCGTTTTCTTTTGTGATTCCCTGAACGGGTATGCTACGGATGTCAAGGGTACCCTCCACAAAACCGTGAATGGGAAGGATTGGTCCAATATCATCCTTGGGGGGCCAAATCTGCAGCTTAACTCTGTTTGGTTTACCGATAAATACACCGGGTACGTTGTTGCCGATTCAGGTTTTATCTTCACCACATTTGATGGCGGGGCGAACTGGACACGGCAGCCACTCATGACGGATAAGGGGCTGAATGTGGTCAGATTCAGCAGCATGACCGACGGTTATGTTCTTGGATGGTGCGGGGTGATCCTCAAAACAACCAGCGGCGGCGGTGTGGGCATTGCTGATCCGAAACCTGCTGACCGGAAAGGCCGTCTGACCATTTTCCCAAACCCCTCGCGTGACCGGATCACCATTGGAATCCCTGAATTCAATGGGAAAGGAAGTGTAGCAGTATTGGCTCCGGAAGGCAGGGAACTCCTGCGACAGTCTGCCAATGCGCCATTTGTGACGATCGATATCAGCAACCTACCCGGCGGGGTCTATTTTGTGCGGCTTTCAGGTGAAAAGAGGGTACAGGTGGGGAAATTTATAAAACAATAGAACTAGATAAAGAGGAATCATAAATGATCAATATCTCACAAAATTGAAACAGTAAAATTGAGAATACCCCCTTTTGATATTTTCATCACAAATTTTCGCATTATAATTTAACCTGAACACAAATAGCACCAACATGAAAACAAACCCGGAATGGAACAGTATCAGAATTCTACCGGTTAACATCCTCAAAGGAATCACCATCCTGGTGATAATATTGTTGACAACCTATCAGTCAAAGGCACAGATAACCTATGTTGATATTGTTCCGGATACGACGATTTCGGCCGATAGCGGCTTCTACAACCTGGACCTGAACAACGACGGAATTGTTGATTTCGGGATCGTGCGAAAAGCCTGGTCACCGCCCTTTTCAAAAGTCACAATCAGTTCACTCCAGGACAGCAGCTTTGTGGCATTTTACCCGGTTGAATCATGTTACAATGCCTGGCCTTTTGCATTGAATGACAGTATAAATCAATACACCCCCTGGATAAATGGTGCAGGCGGTAAAGTTCTGGCACAAACAGGAGCTACCTATTGTATGCATTCGGGAAGTTTTATCGGAAAAACAAATCTGTACCTGGGACTTAAAGTCATCAGGAACGGGCATCGTTATTACGGATGGCTCCGGGTCGATGTAGCGGCCGATGCAACCTGGTTCAGACTTAAGGATTACGCATTTTCCGGTTCCCCTTTGCTGGCAGGACAGATGCTGAATAATATTGATCAATACCAGGAGATTAAATCGATGGTCAATGTCTCTGAGAATGAGACCAGTATTGTGATCAAATCCATTCACGAAGGTTTGAAATTCATCAGTGCTGCCATTTTTAATATGGTTTCACAGCAAACTGCACTTCGAATTGAAAACAACCAGATCGTTATTTTAAAAACATCCTGCAAGCCAGGATTGTATTTAATGTCATTAAAAACCAACGATGGCAGTTATACTCTTAAACTTATTATCAGGTAAGATCATGGTTATCCTTAATAAAAACAAACCATTTAAAGACGAATGAAATGAACAATTTCATTCCTGCAAATAGCTTATCACTGCTTTCATAATTTGCTTACCCGCCATGACCATGGCTGAAAGGATATCCTTGACCGCTATTAAATCGGGTAGGAAGGTGATTGAACGGGTAAAACTTGTCAAACATCATTAACCGGGCAACCATTTTGTATTATATTGTATCTTTACTTTGTAAATATCTTCTCCCCAGGTGTTCCGATATGGGATTATTTTCATTCTTTTATATGCTGCCCTTGCCTGCCAGGCATCCGGTAAGGAATCTTTGTCCAAATCCT
>JBAXOB010000084.1:0-5368 GCA_037133475.1 Bacteroidota bacterium | reverse complement strand
AACTGGAGTCTTTCGGTGACCAGGTGGGCGATTTGTACAAGGATATGGCGATGAACATCTTCCTCTCGCGCAAATGGTTTGCAGCTTATCACAAGAAACGCCGCGACCTTCATGGTACCGACACAAATTACGATGGCATGAAAACCATGCTTGAGGGCACAAACCTCACCCTGACTCCGCTGCCATCCATGGCTGGTGAAAATATGATCTTCACCACACCTAAGGAAAACTTTATCCGGCTGATGAACCGCAACAATGGCGCCTCCAACATTTCGATCGAAAGCGTTGATCGTCAGATCAAGGTTTTTGCAGACTGGTACGAATCAGTAGGCTTCGGTATTGAAGAAGCGGTGTTTGCTTATGTTCCGGCTTAATCCTTAAAACAAAAAAATCATGACAATTGCACTTTTTGACCTTGCAAAACCCACCGTTAGAAACGCCGGAGGCGGGGGTGGGATAAAATCAGAGATCATCCTGATCCAGGAAGCGGATGTCGACTGGGATACCTTTCCTCAGCGGGATGCCGACGGGGTAACCATTGCCGATGATATCCAGCTTCTCACCGGCAAATTCATGCACAGCCTTTATATGACCCAGGGCACTATCAAACCGTCTCAGAAGAAGCTCAAGGGGTCCAACCAGGACTGCGGCGGGTATGAGATCGGTCTGGAAGGTTTTTACCCTGGCATTGAAAAAGCGGTGCAGAAATGGATCCAGAACTTCGGGATCGATTTCAAAGGGATCGTGATCATCCAGAACTGCGCCTCGAACAAGAGGTACCTGATCGGTGAACCCTGCAACCTGGCACACATTGAGACCATCGAAACAACCTGGGGCGAAGAGATCGACAAGGATAAAGGCCATAAGTTCGGGTTCCTGTGCAAACAGGGTTCGCCGATGGCCTTTTATGAAGGCGTCCTGCTGATGGATCCCAACCCGCCGGTCATTTAATTCAAGAAGCGTTGTAGCTGTTTTCATAGGTAGGTTAGTGGAAGAGCCTGTCGGAGCGATCTGGCAGGCTTTTTTGTCCTTTATTTCCTGCAATTGCAGCAATAATTTCGCAATATGGATCACGACATTCTTTTTTGGATCAAGGCTGACCAGGACTATATCACCGGTCTGGCGCTCATCGACCGGTACGGACACAACCTTAAACTCAGCCGGATGCTGCGTATCGGGGGAGCAACCGTGAAGAACCGTCTGACCCTTGCCTATGAGCTCAACAAGATTGCCAGGCAATGGACGGTTTCGGAACAAGGCCCTGTGATGGAGAAACCGCCGCAAAAGCAGGACGATCAAAATAAAGTACTGCCGCCTGCAGCCGAGGCAGTCACAATCGACAAGCTGAAGGCCGAGCAGAAAATGTGCTACAAGATGCTCGACAGCCTTCATGCCATGCTGCCATACAGGGAACTGGAAGAACGGCGTTCGATCGCCTTTCAGATCCTGGACATTGACGACCGGTTAAAGGAGCTCTCTGATCGCATCGGCCAGTTTAACCTGCACGGGGTCATCATCCCGGAAGCGGTAAAGACTGCCTCAAGGAAATCCTCTGAAATGAACACCGGAGAGCTGATCAAGCGCCAGATGACCCTTAGGACTTACATCACCAGGTACAAACGGATTCTGCAGGATTCTGAGTCACTGAAAAAACGGGACAAATACCAGCAACTGCTCGATAAATACCAACTGGAACTAGACGACATTAACAACCAACTTGAGCAATGAGCCTGTTTTCAAAGGAAGAAATTGTCATTAAAAAGCCGGATAAGGCCTCATCCGGATCGGTCGCCGTGGCCGGGGCAAACCGGCTGACCATCGGCAAAGCCCATGAGAAACTTCACCAGGTCTTTGGAAAGGTCGCCGATGACCAGAGCATCCATTATGCCTCCCTGGGCGACTGGTCAACCCATGACCTGTTGTTTTTCCTGCTCGAACAAACCGGCCCGGCCCGGGTTTACTTCACCACCTGGGCGATCTCCGAATATGCCATCCGGCAGTTGTACGGTTTTATCGAGCATGGACTGATCCTGGAGCTCAAGGGCATCTTCGATTACCGCAACGGGGTGCGTAAACCTGCCGAGTTGCAGTTCCTGCAGAAGATCACAACCGATATCAAAGCGGCCAAGTGTCACGCCAAGGTCACGGTGATCGAAAACGATCACTGGGGGATCAGCGTGGTGGGATCGGCAAACTATACCCGCAACCCCCGCATTGAAGCCGGTGTTCTTTGCTGCGACAAACAGGTTGCGGCATTTCACCGGGACTGGATATTAAAAGAACTCTCTAATTCAAGCGCCTTTGACCGAACAGAATGAAGCCCTTATCGCCGAAGTAGAAACCTATGCTTCGCTGATGTTTTCAAAAGAAGAAATCGCATTGATCCTCGAGGTAGACCCTTCGGAGTTAAAGGACTTTTTTAACGACCAGGATACCGCGGCTTTTCGGGCGTTTCGCCGTGGCAGGCTCAAGCGTGAGGCACAGGTGCGCCAGGGCATTTTCGACCTGGCACAGAACGGTTCTTCGCCGGCCCAGGCTTTTGCCATGAAGCTTATCGAGAATGCTAAAATGGACGACGTATGAACGAGATCATAGCCGAAACGACCTTTGAGCGGATCCGGCAATATTATACCGGAGAAAATTTGAAGCTGGACCCAGAAGAGGAGATCATTCGCATCCGCTGGAGTGCCTGTTTTATGCAATTGCACGACGACATGAACTGCGACCGTGATGTGTCGGTGTTCATGGTGCGGCAGTTCGGCATTTCAGAGGGGCAGGCGTATAAGGATATCCGTAACAGCAGAAGACTATACGGCGACATGCGCGTCTACACCAAAGAGGCCATGCGTTATCATGTCTCCCAATGGGCTATTGAACTGCTGAAGATGGCAAAGTCAAAGAAGGATCTGCGCGGGATGGAAAAAGCCCTGGAACGGATCACCAAAGCTTACAACCTGGACAAAGAGGACCTTTCGCTTCCCGATCCCTCGAAATTCCAGCCGCCGGTCCAGCTGCTGACCATCAACTACAACTTTATCAATTCTCCTTCCTTCAACATGATCGACAAAAAAGCCCAGGAGAAACTGCTGCAATTGCACCAGAAGATCGAGGCCATGGCCGAGGAATTGCATGTGAAGGATTATCTCAATATGCTGCTATCCGAGAATCCGGCTGCAGAAATCGTTGATATCGATGATTAAACCGGCACCGTATTACAACGCCCCCCAGCTGAAGATCCTGCTTTCGACCAAACCGCATAAGACATTTATCGGGGGCAGGGGAGTGGGCAAGACCACCATCATCGCCGAGGAGATCATCAAGTATTTCGTGGCCATGCCCCGGGGAAAGATATCCCTCAACGGCCTTACCTATTTTCATATCCGCACCAAATCCCTGCCGCCGATCATCGACCACCTGGAGCGCCGGGGGCTGTTTCGCGGCCAGCATTATTTCATCGGGCATAAGGCGCCAAAGAAATTCCTGTGGGATGAACCCTTTCAACCCCCACTGGACTATACCAACTGTATGCACTTTGTTAACGGCTTTGTCGTGGAGTTCAACTCCTTCGACCGGCCCGAGATGGCCCGGTCAGGATCCTACGACGGTATGATCTTCGATGAATGTACCAAGCTGAAGAAATCGGCCATCGATGCCGATGTCCTGCCGGCCAACCGGGGTAACCGCGAGCGGTTCGGCCATCTGAACTTTCATCACGGCACCCTGTTCCTGGGAAGCATGCCCCTTACCCCTGAAGGCGAATGGGTCTTTGAATACGAGCAATTGGCCAAAAAGTTCCCTCACCGCTATTTTTACCTGGAGGCTTCGGCCATCGAGAACATACACATCCTGGGAGAGATGTATTTCCGTGATCTCAAGAGGGCATTGCCCAAGGTTGTCTATGACCTGGAAGTGCTCAATAAACGCAGGAAACAGAATGAATCGGGGTTCTATCCCCTGTTGTCGGCCCAGAAACATACCTACAGCGACTCCTTTAACTATGACTTCTTCGATTCAATTGACTATGACATCAAAGGAAAAACCTCTTTCGACTGCCGCGGGGATGCCGACTGCCTGATGCAGGAACCCTTGTACGTTTCCTGTGACTTTGGCACCACCCAGAACTGTATTATCGTCAGCCAATGGCACAAACAAAAGAATGAGTTCCCGGTCATTAAGAACTTCTTTGTCGAGAACGAAACGCTGAGCATCCTTGTATCAAGATTTATAGACTATTACAAGGATAAGTCCACAAGGACCCTTTACCTGTATGGGGGATCTGACGGCAATCGGCGCAATGACGCAGCATCACGCTCATCCTACTTCGATGATGTCAGGGATCAACTTTCAAAGGCAGGCTGGGAGGTATATCTGAGGGCTGAACTGTTTGAAGCCTCTCACATGGACAAGTACCAGTTCTGGCACAAGTTCCTCTCGGGCGACTATCCCGCACTGCCGGCCTTTCGCATCAATATGAACAATGCCATGGAGACCTTCGCATCCATGGACAACGCACCCATCCTTTCCCAGGAGTTCAAGAAAGACAAATCCTCCGAGCGCAAGAAGGACCAGCCTCGATGGAAGGCCACCGATCTGAGCGATGCGGTGGACAACCTTTACTACTGGGTGCTGGGCTCGATGGTAGGGGATCAGCTTCCCACCAACGAGATGATCATCCTTTCCGGCAGATAGGGGAGCATCCCGCCTTCTATGTTGTTTTCATATCGTTTTTATTACATATGTAATATCAATTCATATATCCGTGCCGGAAACCGGGCGGTGCAATTGCATTTTTCGATAGGGCGGGGCGTGCACTCCGTGAGGAACAAGCAAAATTTTACGGGTATTCAAACGGTTAAACCGTTAAAAATGAATAACTAACAAAATTTTACACGCAAAATAAAAATGGCGACTTCTTTTCTTTGTGAAGGGATGGCAAAGCAAAGAAGCAAAAGAAACCATCTTTACCGGCCCTGAGTTTTTGCAAAAGCCTTGCTGTTATTGGATTTGGTGAAGTACAATTTTATTTTTAGGAATGAAAATTGCAGTTGTTTTGCCGGTCCGGATGACCGGCGTACTTTTTTCTTTGAATATCCAGGGCATAGCAAAAAGTACCAAAAAAGAAGCCCCGTTTGGCCCACGCACGGTTTAGCTCGAAATTTTCTTTCAAAGTTACCTTATGAATAATTCGTCCCTGGAACTGTGGTGACTTAAAACTGTAAAGGGCGACCTCCTTTGGGAATTGTCGCTTTCAGTGCATTCATTTCGCAAAAGAGAAATGACCTTCACCCTTGACATCATTTATTATTCCAGGTTAAAGCCTTTGGCGTAAAAAATTTCATTTCTAACCTTAAAACTCTACGCCAGATGA
>JBAXOB010000083.1:0-5451 GCA_037133475.1 Bacteroidota bacterium | reverse complement strand
GAGGATGCCAGCAAGGAGATCCTCGGGGCGATAGATTTTGCCTACAAGGAAGAAGTTGCTGCAGCTGAAGGGAATTCTGAAAAGATCATCCAGGCTGAAAGTAATAAGGCTGCTGCCCTCAAAGCAATCCAGAAGGACCTGGACGATTTGAAAAAGGGGCAGAAACAGGAAACGACGGATGCCAGGAACCTGGGGAATCTGAAGTTTGAAGAGGACCTGAATAATCTCAAACTCAAAGGTGAACGTGATCTGGCATTGGGAAAAGAGAAAATCCAGCTCGAGGTCAATGCCAGGTACAAAAAACTGCTGGAGGAAAACATCGGGGATGAACAGCGCACTGCAGAGATCAAGAAGCAGATTTCCGAAGAGGTTGCCGCAAAACAACTGCAATACTCCAAAGAGACCGCCAAGAAAATTGCCGATGATGCAATCTCCCTGGCCAAGGGCGCCGTGGATGGATTGGCGGCCATCTTCTCGATGCAGACCGATGCCGAGAACCAGCAGCTCAAGCAGGATGAAGAGGCCAACACCAAGAAGAAGTCAAACCTCCAGGCCCAGCTTGATGCCAAGCTGATCACAAAGGCCCAGTATGATTCGCAGGTCGATAAAATGGACAAGGACCTGGACAAGAAAAAGAAGAAAATGGAGCATGATCAGGCAGTGAGGAACAAAGAAGTTGCCTTGTTTAATGCGCTGATCAGTGTTGCCACTGCTGTTGCTTCAGCGCTTGGCGCCGGTCCCGGGGTTGGGATCGTGCTGAGTATCATCACCGCAGCCCTGGGCGCCATCCAGATCGGTTATATCCTGAGCCAGAAGGTTCCCGAAGCTGCCAAAGGTCGTTATGCGGTGATTGGCCAGGATGATAACAAACTGTATAAGGATGTTCCCCTGGTGAACTCTCCCGAAACGGGCTTATACTCAACACCGACACTGATCAGCGAAACAGGACAGGAAATTGTCATTGATCCCAAAACAACCAAAAATCTGATGGTCAATTACCCCCAGGTTATTGATGCGATCAATTTTGCCAGGGTTCCCCAGCGCGCTGTAGGCCGGTACATGGATGCACCGGCGATGGCGCCGGCAGGAGCTCCCGTAGCGGTCGATCCGCAATTCATGGCAAGCCTGAACAAGCTTAATTCATTGATTGAAAACGGCATCCCCGCATTTATCTCCTTTGATCATTTAAGGGAAACCACCAACCGGGTAAACCAGATCGAGGCCGAAGTATCCAAATAACCTGAAAACCCTATGCTTTCCATCCAGATTGCCGGCCAAAGCCTTGATTTAAATGATGATTTTTCAGTGTCACTTAGTCTTAAATCTCCGCTGTTCAACGATGTTGGGGATTATTCGTTTCCTTTTAAAGTTCCAACGACCTCAAGAAATATGTCCATCCTGGGGTGGAAGAACCGTTTGGCTTCGACCCGCAGCATTTATGAAATGTTCGATGGGAGCATTCGCTGGAACGGAATGATCCTGTTTGTGGGCCAGATACGCATCACAACAGCCTCGGACAAGACTTTTGAAGGGACCATTTACATCAACAAGGGCAATTTCAACTTTGAGATCAAGGACCTTTTGATCAACCAGGTTGACCTGGGAATGAAGAGTTTTCCCACCGATCAGGATGCGATCAATTATTTCAACTGGTCGTTGACTCATTTTTATCCTGAGGTCGACTTTTCGCTGCCGGAAATCAGCAACGGTGACTTTTATGACCCGGTGGCCACCAACCCCGAATTGATGGCCTTCAACCATATTTTCCCGGATGGCTGGCTGCACAAAACCACCACGGACGGCCAAAGCAGGACGATCCTGATCCCGTTCCTTTACCTGAAGTTTGTGTTGAATAAACTTGCGGAAAACTTCGGATACCGGCTGCAGGATGAATTTTTCACCTCTAGCATCGAGCTTTCCCGCCTGGTGATTTATCATTCCGTCAATGTCAGCGAGGTCTTGTTTGGCCTTCAGCAACTTTACTACTGCCGGTTCCTGCCCAAGGTGAAGGTGAGCGAATTCATCAATGGACTTGAAAAGTGGTTCAACTGCAGCTTTCATGCGGATTCCAAACAACGGGTAATCCGAATTGTGAGCAACAAGGATGTGTTGCTTCGCTCCGAGGTCGTTGACTTTTCCAAAAACATATTGTCTGTTTACCAGGAGATCCCAGAGCAGGTCACCGGTGTACGGTTTCTTTCGGGTCCCGATGGCGGGGATAAGGTTTACCAGGAGCAGCTCGATGTAGAAAAAGGGATCACCGACTATATCAAAGGATCGGTCCAAACCTTTTCTGATATCCCCGCCTATCCCTTTACCATGCTGGGAGACATCTATTATGTGATTGACACCAATTCCTGGTGGCAGCTGGGAATCGTCAATTGGCTGATTCAGTGGGTACAGGTTCCAAACGGGCCGCTTTTGACGGACAAATTCTTTTATAAGTGGGGAGATGAGAAAAATAAGTACGAGACGATTTTCTCAACCCTTTCAGACAAATACATCGTGGTTAACTGCGGCAACCTGGGAGCTGACAACCAGAAGATCACACCCCGTTTGTTTTGGGTGAGCATGGTTGGCGGGTTGGGTACCACGGCAAGGCTTCGAGGTCTGGCCTCCAACAGCAACCAATCGCTGAAGTACACTGGCGGCACAGGGCTTTTCAACCTTTACTGGAAAGACTGGGTCAATTGGATCATCACGGATAGAAAGAGCGTTAAAATCGAAAAGCAGATGGATTATATAGAAATGAAATCCATTGATTTTACCAAGCGTTACCGCATGGATGGCATCAATTACCTGATTAGCGAAGTGGCTGTTACCCTGAATAAATCATCGATCAAGTCAGCGCAACTCAAATGCTTTTCGGCGCCCTGATGCTGTCCTTTATTTCCGCGTGATCTCATGGTACTATTGCACCATGATTGATATCACCCAGACAGCCAATCTTATCTCCTTTGCCGGCAATCCCGTCATTTATGAAGCGTGTTCCGACAATTTTCTGATCTCCATGGGTGACCTTGCTTATTTTGAACTGGTGGTGTCCGGTATCGATGCCACTGCCGGCCATACATTCAGTCTCCATTTTGCAGATAAAACACTTGTCTTTGAGTCTGCCGGTTTCACCGGTTTTGACGGATTGCTTTTTGAAGTTGCGTATCTGGGCCAGACCTTTAACGACTTCGCAGGCAATATCTACCGGTGTTTCCTTGAAAATTACGATATCCAGAAATACTTTGATGTCACCATCGACCCGGTCAGCGCCAGTGGTCGCAGGATCATGCTACTGGCAAAGCAGCCAGGGGCAGAATATTCAGTTGTGTTGTCAAACAACGGGGTATCAGGGGTAGGACAGGGGGTGAACATCCCCGGAACGGATGATCTTTACCGCAATTACTTTGGGATTCTTTGCCTGATAAGGGATGCACAGAATAACACGATCGGGGAGGATATCAAACCCACCGACTTTGTCGGGCTTTCCAGGTTTGATATCGCGGATTACCTCCTAGCAAAGTTTGCATCCTGGGAAATGCCGCGCTTTGAATTCCCTGAGCTCTCAGGCAATGGCAAAGCGCATGGCTGGGATTACCTTGTCAAATACCGGGTTTCGTTTGCCGAAAGTGTTGCCGGCAATGTCAAAGGGCTGCAATCGACCGGGTGGAAATATGCAATTGCAGGAGGCCTTAACCATGAACTGCTCACTTCACTGAACGAAAAGTACCTGGAATATTTCTCTGTTGCTTCGAACAAGCAAGCGTTCCTTTCATGGCTGCCCACTACAAAATATTCCCGCTCAGGAGTGATGGAAAAACTGTTTTTCCTGTTCCAGGACAACCCATCGTCCGTTCAATACCGGTTGGTGGTGATCATCAATTTCACAGATGGATCACACAAAGTTGTCAACGCAACCCAGCAGGCAGTCTTCCCGGCATTTACAGTAGTGGAATTCAAGGTCGGGTTCGATCACCTTAACCTGGTGAATGCAGTAATGGGCAAAACTGTTCAGTCCTGGGAGGTTTACCTGATGGACAGTAACGACGAAATGCTTTCCGAGCGCCGGGTTTACTACAATGACACCCGTGTTTTTGAGAATGAAAAGGTCTTTTTTTACCGCAACTCTTTTTCGGCCTATGATACCTTCAGGTTTTTAGGAAAGTCCGAACTGAACCTGGAATATGAACGGTTGATCGGATCAACCGTTAAAGAAGAAAACTATTCCTTTTTCAACGCACCCTCCAAACAGTTCTCAGCCAAAGAGACCGAGAACTGCAAGGCAAATTCGGGCTGGATAAGCCTTGCAGAGAAGAACTGCCTCAGAGAACTTCTGCTTTCCACAGAAAGCTACGAACAGGTGGGAACGGAACTCTTTCAAATCATCGTCAATTCAGCGAAGATCACCCCGTTTCTCAAAGACGGCGAATACCTCTACAACCTGGAAATAGAATACTCCCGGGCCTATCAGAATGCTTTCTTTTCGGTTCACACTGCCGATAGCTCCGCCAACACGCTGATCCTTCCGCAACCCCTGACCTGGGATAATGTGGATGTCAGCTTTGACGATATGGAAATAACCTTTGACCAGATAGAATTTTAAGCTATGGCAAGACAAGAAATTAACCTCGGGATTGTCCCAGGCGATAAGCGCGGCGATAAGCTCCGGGTGGGCGGGAAAAAGATCAATGAAAATTTCACCGAACTGTACAACAGTTTGTTCAACTTTCCCGCTTCGCCTGTGGTTGCGGGTATCCATGTGATCACCGAGGATGAAAGCAATCGCCTGACAGAGTTGAATACCATCATTCCTGCACCAGGCGTGGGCAAGGTTACCGAACTGATTTCGCTGATTGCCCGCATCACCCCGGCACCGGCGCCCACCGGCGGGTTGCAGGTTGGTTCCACCCAGACGTTGAACATCACCACTGATGGCGACACGGAAACGCAGGACTGGGGATATTTTTCTGCAGGGTTCATCATGTCGCAGGTAATGACTGTTCAGCGGATGACGCCTGTTTTCTCAACCGTTATATTTGAAAACACCCCGGTTTATGTATGCCTATCGGGAGGAGAAAACCCCAAATCTGGCAGCTCAAAAATTGAACTTTTCTTCCTGTACCGGATCATTGATCCGGCAGCTTCTGGAACCCCAGGCGGTGGCGGCAACAGCTCGTCGCCCCAGGTCGTGCAGTCTTTTGTAAACCAGAGCGAGATTATCGTCCAGCACAACCTGCAAAAGTATCCCACGGTAATCGTTGTGGACACTACCGGGCGCGAACTGATTTCGGAAATAACCCATGAATCGACCGATCAGATGGTAATCCGGTTGAATCCTGCAGCAAGTGGCAAAATAATTTATAGTTAACCTTTTTACAAACCTTAAAATCCCCATTATGGCAAAGAAAGTATTGGTCCCGTTGGACTTTAACAAAAACGAATTGCAGAATGCTGTAATTC
>JBAXOB010000082.1:0-5747 GCA_037133475.1 Bacteroidota bacterium | reverse complement strand
GAAGGTGTAAAAATCCCGGTGTTTACCCCGGGACCGCTGTACTGACCGCCCAGGGGCAATCCTCCATGAAGTGCGAACGGCTGGGCACCCAGGATAGTTACCGTGTCGAAACAACTGGTGAACGTAACATTCGGGGCTACCCGTTCGGTCATGATGATCTTTGCTGAACTGGCCGGGTTGCCGGTGACGCAGTTCAGGTTCGAGGTCATTATACAGCACACACTGTCGCCGGCAGCAGGGTTAAAGGTGAAAGTGTATAAGTTTGTTCCTGCATTTGCACCGTTAAGTTTCCATTGATAGACCGGAGTGAGTCCGCCGTTTGTAGGCGTTGCCGTGATGGTGACTGATGTACCCGGGCAGTACGGGTTGGTCAGTGTTGAAATGGACACCCCGGCCGGCAGGTTGGTGTTGACGGTCATGGTGATGATGTTTGATATGGCCGGGTTGCCGGTTATACAGGAGGCCGAGGAAGTCAGGAGGCAGGATACCTGGTCGCCGCTGGCCGGTGAGTAGGAGAACGATGGGCTGTTTGTCCCTGCATTGCCACCGTTGACCTTCCACTGATAACCAGGGAAAAGGCCGCCATGGTCAGGAATAGCCGTAAATGTCACCTGGCTGCCAGCACAAAAAGGATTTGATGACGCCGAGATCGAAACGGTCACTTCAAAGTTCTGGTTGACCGTCATGGTTACCTGAGGACTCATAGCCGGATTTCCGGTAACACAGTTGTCGGAAGAGGTTAGCTGGCAGGTCACAACATCTCCATTCAACGGCACATAGGTATAGGTTGAACTGGTTGCACTGCTGACATTGACAGTGTTCACTTTCCATTGATAACCGGGCAGAGATCCTCCGTGGGTAGGATTGGCGGTAAAGGAGACCGATATTCCCGCACAGACCGTTGTTTGCGGAGTGGTAACCGTTACATTGACTGGCAGCGGCTGATCAACCGTCATACATATGGAGTTTGACATGGCTGGGTTGCCGGTCGGGCAACTGATATCTGAGGTCAGCAGACAGGTTATGCAATCCCCATTGGCGGGCGTATAAGTAAATACCTGGTTATTGGTTCCTGCAGTTACTCCGTTGACCTTCCAGAGATAGACCGGATTATTGCCTGGATTGGTAGGAAAAGCATTGAAAGTGACAGGCACACCTGCACATGTATGGGTTGACGTTGAAGAAATGGTCAGACTGACAGGATGAAGTTGGTTTACTGTCATGCATATCTGATTAGAGGTAGCCGGGTTGCTGGTCACACAAAGAGCGTTGGAGGTTAGAACACAGGTGATGCAGTCACCGTTGGACGGCGTGTAGGTGAATACCTGTCCGCCAGTTCCGGTATTGACACCATTTACCTTCCATTGCCAGGATGGCGAAGTGCCGGTTGGGTTCCCGGATGCAATAAAGGTTACCGGCGTTCCTGCACAAACGGTGGTGTTGCCGGTCGTGATGATGGAGGTAACGACAGCCGGTGTTCCTGCAAACAGCTGTATCGTATCCTTTCCTGCGCATCCGTTCTGGCCGGTCACGTTCACACGATAAAGACCAGGAGTGCCCGTAGTATATGTTTGACCGGCACCAATGTTCATCGTCATGGTGGTCAGATTGTCCCACTGGTAAGTGCATCCGGTGCATGCTCCTGCGTCAAAAGTAGCCGTTTGCGGGGTGCAGATGGTTTGGTCTGGACCCAGGTTTACGGCCGGGGCTGGTAGCCATGTTACGTTCACGGCATCGGAAACTTCACAGCCCCATTTTGTGACCGTAACTGAATAGGTCCCGACTGAGAGGACAGTAATGGCCTGGGTTGTGGCGCCGGTGGACCACAGGTAACTGTTGTAACCGGACCCGGCATCGAGAATAGGATGATCGCCCGGACAGATCGACAAATCACTGCCCAGGGTGAACGTTGGTGAAGCGGTCACAACAATGTTCTTGCACAGGGATGTCATGGAATACATCCCTTCGTTCACAGTGAGGCTTACCCTGTATGTTCCCGGAACATTGTACGAAAACGGAGGAGGATTGAACTGAGTCGACGAAGGAACAGAAGCACTGGTGCATGCAGGGAATGCCAGCCTAGAAAGTGTTGAGTTTCCGGGATTGGTGACATAGGAAAATAAGGTGTCGTTCTGCCTGACCGGTTCGGAAAAACAATGCGGCTGGACGAGTCCGCCGATATTGCCGAGCAAAGTCCCGATAAGCCAGGGCGTGAGCGGGGTCAACTGGCCGACCTCGCTTCCACCGGACTGGTTGGCCCAGTATCCGACCGTAGCGCCGCAGTTGTTCAGCATGGCCAGGCCGCCGGGCGAATTGAATCCCAATGGGCTGCCAAAGTTGACCAGTGACCCGCCGTCGTTTATCAGTGTAGGACCGCAGTTAAACTTGCAAATGGTATTGTTGCCGGACAGGATGTAAATGAATCGGTAAAAATCTTCCGTTACAAGGCTCATGGCCGTAGGATTTACGAGATTTCCGCCAAAGGTGCCGTAACTGAATACTGTTGGGGTGTTGGTGAGGTTGGACCTGAAAAGAAGCTTGATCAGTTTTTGCCCGGTTGAGCAGGTAACAAAGGCGACCCAGGCGGTTCCCTCTTTTACAAACAATAGGCCATGGGCCATGTTGAACAAAGGAAATGGTCCGATATTGACGGCCGATGGAGTATTCCAGAGGGAATTTCCGAAGTTCAGTCTGATCATTGTGGTATTGTCGTTCACAAACCCGTACCAATTCCCATTGTCATTCTTCACCTGGATGCCTTCCACGTCGTTGTCGAGCATCCCGAAGTTGCCAAGGTTGGTCCAGCTGATTGGATCATGGGAAAAACTCGTACCATGGTAATATCGGATCACACCGACACCTTTGACGGTGACAAAGGAAAAACAGTCATTCCCGTCTTTTTCCAGGGTGATATAAGCAGGGTTGCTCATGAGTCCGCCGGGATTTCCTATGTTCAGCCCGGTTGGAACAGCACCCGGGTCGGAAGCACAGAAATTCCAGTAACTGGTAAACGTATTCTGCGATTGATTAGTGACATTGATCATGGATCCAACACATACGGTATCCGGTAACGAAAAATTTATCGTCGGGTCGGGAATGATCTGGATGTTCAGTGTGGATGAGGTGGTGCATCCGCCCGGCGTGGTATAGGTAACACTGACCATGCCGGTTCCTGCCGCTCCCCACTGAATCACGGCGCTACTGCTGGAAGTACTTCCACCCCAAGTGATGATCCCGCCAACAGCATTCCACTGGTAATTGTTCATCCCGGATTCGGTGTAATAGGTATAGGGGTATCCCGGCTTTACAATGTTGTTACCTGCAAGTGTAGCTGCAGGAGAAACGGTCACAATTAGTGAATCAGGTTCGCCCTGCCCGCAGGCATTGCTCGCCAGGACAGTGATATATCCCGAAACTGCTGTTTGGCCGTAATCGACTGTAATGGAGGTGGTGTTTTGCCCGCTTATGATGGTGGCACCAGCCGGCACAGTCCAGGTGTATCCGGAGGCAATCGGTACCGGTGCAATGCTGTAAAGCACGCCAGTTGCCGGAGCGCATATTCCCGTATTCCCGGTAATTGGGCCTGGTTGGCCGGGGGTGTTGCAATCGACGAATTTTACCAGGATCCCGTCGCATACGCCGGCGGAGTTTGGCTGGTAACTCCCAGGTGTCGCAAGCCCGGGGCCCGCCCGCCCGGTCAGGTAGATTGTGTCGCCGATGGTGACGCAGGCTGATCCGCAGTCGGTAATTGTTCCTCCATAATAGGTACCCCACTGGCGAACCCCGCCGGGATTGAATTTTACAAGGAAGGCATCCAGATTTGGACCGCCGTATACAGGCTGAAAGGAGCCGGGGGTGGAGATCATAGTCTCAGCGCTGGTCTGACCGCAGATAAAAACATTGGCGCTGTCGTCCGCAGCACAACCCCAACTGATGCTAAAGCCTGGTCCACCGTAATAAGTTCCCCATTGCCTGACGCCGGACAAATTGAACTTGGCCACAATAGCATCAGGGTTTCCGATTAGGGCAGGCTGATGACATCCGGGCGTTGAAATATTATTCGTTGATGCGGATTCACCTGAAACGTAAATGCTGGCGTCATTTGAGAAAGTACAATACCAGAGTTCATCCTGTGCACTTCCTCCGTAATAGGTGCCCCACTGCCGCTGTCCGTCGGAATTGAATAAAACCAGGAATCCGTCATTTACCCCCCCGGGGAGTTCCTGCTGAGCACCAGGTGTTGAAATATTGTTTGGGGAACGGGACATTCCGCACATAATGACATGGCTATTCGCGTCTGCTTTACATGAATACCCGCCTTCAATAAGATTTCCCCCGTAATAAGTACCCCAAATCCTTACTCCCTGTGGGTCAAACCTGGCGAGGAATGCATTCGTTCCCATCGTCGAACCTATATTTGGCTGGTGCGAACCAGGCGTACTGATACCGGTTGACGAATGTGCCGATCCGCAGATGAATACATTACCGGAACCATCAGTGGCAACGCTGGAACATTTATCATCCTCTATCCCTCCGTAATAGGTACCCCAGAGCCGGAGACCGTTAGGGTCAAACTTAACCAGGTATCCGTCTTCCCATCCTCCATAGACGGGCTGATGTGATCCTGGCGTCGAAATATTGGTTAAGGATTGTGTTCCACCACAAAGAAAAACATTTCCCGAAGGATCCGTGGCACAATTCGATCCCTCCTCCTGCCCGGTACCCCCGTAATAGGTTGCCCAGAGCGGCTGACCACTACTATTGAATTTAACGAGAAATGCATCATAGTTTCCGCCGTAAGTTGTCTGGCAAGCGCCCGCTGTGGCTACATTACTGGTAGACATGGTATTTCCCGATGAAATCACATTGCCCTGGTTATCAATGCAACAGCTTCCATACTCAAAGTTATCCCAATCCAATCCGCCGTAATAGGTGGCCCATACCCTGCCGGGAACCGGGTCGATCACAAGCGTGGCACCTGACGGCAATGAATTGAGGAGTGCAAATCCAAACAGATCTTTGCCGAGCGATACAAACCCGACCGATGCCTTGTCATTACTTACTGTTCCGATAAAATGGCTTGCCGGAATTGTTTCTTCGATGGTTCCCTGTGAAGTTCTCATCTCCAGGATGTCTGCAGGAGTTACCCCCGATTCCGCTCCCCGGATATTCATCCTTATGAATGCCAGGTCACCCCCGGGATGCACGATGATGTTGTACTTGAACCCCCTGGTACTGTCGATGAGGAATTCGACATCAATACCGGGATAGATTCCTGTATAGGTGACTTTCCCGAATGATCTCACGTGAGTCACACCTGCGACGGATGTCCCCGTGGTATAATAGTTCGTGTAATTGGACGAGGGTTCCTCAGCAGTGATCATACAATTCCTATCGTAGCCGACAAAGTCGATGTCGATACGATGAAAATGGAAAATGGGAACTTGAGACTTGAGGATAGAATCCCGATCTAACGGGTAAAGCAAAGTAGTGCTCAGGTTTTGAGTTATTGGTTGTGGCCTTGAACTCTGATCGTTGAGTGTTGAATAATCAACGGAATAAACATCATAACTAAACCCGCCATGATGCAATTGCACATCCATCCCCGGGGTATTCAGCAGATAAAGGACTTTTGGGTTAGGCTTGTTATTCTGATCGATGATCTGCCCTTTGTTTTCGATAAAACCACTCCAGGATTTGGACAAAGATTCCTTACCGGATGCCTGGCAGGCAAGGGCAGCATATAA
>JBAXOB010000081.1:0-6448 GCA_037133475.1 Bacteroidota bacterium | reverse complement strand
AAATGCGACATTCAAAATGCGAAATGCGACATTCAAAATGCGAAATGCGACATTCGAAATGCGAAATGCGACATTCGAAATGTGAAATTCGTTATTCGTTATTCGTTATTCGTTATTCATTATTCGATATTCGTTATTCACTTTGGTTTTGTACCTTCTTATCCCAGGATATCCCCTACCGAATGGATCTCTCGCTTCGAGGTATCCTGCTGCTTGCACCGGATCTCCTGGTGAAGCCAGGCCAGCAACAGGTCGGCATCGGCGCTGATGCCCCGTTTAACGGTGATCATACCGTTGCGGCCCCTGCCTTTCAGGATCCTGAAACCATCCTGGAAGGTGTACCAGTGGATGATCCCGAGGATGACTTCATCATTTTTATCGCAGAATGCCTCAAAACCAATGCTGGGAGGATTTTTCAGGGTATAGAAATGATAATGGGGATTGACCTGGTACTCCTCAAAGAATTTCCTGATGGTAACCTGTCCCTCCTCGATGGCGGTTTTGGGAAGCAGCGGGTACTCGGGAGAGGAGAAAAAGAGCGTTACCTCCAGGTTTTTGATTTTCAGAAGGTCGGTCAGCATTTTGGAAGTCCTCCCGAAGTTACTGACACTAAGATAGATCCGCGAGGCATTGGTTTGGGCAACCAGCGCCTCCTGGTCGGGGGGATTGGCCTGCTTCAGGTAGACAATGCCGCAGGGGTTGAGCGACCGCTGCAGGTTTTTGTTGATGGTGATCCCCAGTCCGAGCAACTCCAGCAACACCAGCAGGATGGTGGCAAAGAAAAGGTTCTGGAAGAACAGCAGGTGGGGTTCAATAAACTGCAGGATCACCGAACCGGCAATCAGGATGATCAACGTTGCCAGGGTTACAATATGGGTCGAATACTTGGCAAACAGGTTTATCGCTTCTTCCATAAGAATATTTATATTGATTGATCAACTTATCCTGGAGATATGCCTCTTTAATTCGTCGATATGGCTTCGCCGGCCCGAAATGACCAGGTCGGAGGTCAGGCGTTTATCAAGCAAATCTGAAAAATTGATGGCTGTACCGTCGAGGTATTCGGTTATATGCCCGGCTGCCCTGTTGATTGCGCAGGCGGCGGCGATATCCCAGATAAAGGCCCTGCGCTGGACGGAGGCATAGATGCCGGGATAGATCGCCGGGGCGCAGACATGCAGGGAGGCACAGCCGATCTGGCGTATTTTGCCGGGGAACCTGTCAAAGTTGATTTCCCGGAAGATCCCCGAATCGGCCATGATGTTGGTGCGGCCCGTGAGGGAATCAGTGCCGGCGCCAGCCTGGATCAACTGCCCGTTTAATGCAGGCGGTTTCAGGATATCCGCCACCACCATAAGATCAAGCCGCGGCGCATAGATGATCCCCGCTAAGGGGGTTCCTTGCCTGTCGCACAGGGCCAGTGCAACGGACCAGCCGAACAGCCCCTGGCTGTAGGAATCGGTCCCGTCGATCGGGTCGAGCACAAACAGGTACTCCTTGTTCTGATCGGTCGGAAATCCGGTCTCCTCCGACATGAAATTTGCCTGCGGGTATTTGCCGGAAATGAGTTCAAAAAGGTAGGATTCGACACTTTTGTCCATGTAGGTCAGCACGGAACCATCCTCTTTGAAGGACCTGCTGTCAAAGAGTTTCCGGTTCTGCTCCTTTAAAGCCTCTTTCCCGATATGTTCAATACCGGGGAGCAGGGGCATGATGGATTCGATGTTATTCACAGGATAAATTGTTCAGCATTATGACAAAACTAAAAGTAGCGACGGTCTCCCGTTCCGAAAAGCAATGACCATTGACCTCAATGACCACGGGGATGCATCATGCCCCGAATACAACCAACGTTTGTTTGACAGGTCAGCTGTTAGTGATGTAAAAATAGCATTTTTTATTGGTAGATTGATTGATTGTTATTATACCAGAGAATATGTTTGACGGAATTTTCATATTCAATGACCCCACCCATGCCCCGCTCCTATAAGGAAATGTTGCTGGAATGGTCATATGCAAACCTTAATACCCAATCAATTCCCATGTACGTCAGCCGGAGGCTTACCCTTATTAATTGCTACGGGCTTCATCCCGTGGTTGGAGAATTTGTATGACCATGGGCTTCAGCCCAAAATGGTTGAACTTAATCAATTTTCACTATTTTTATTGCCCGGCGGAGGAGATGGTCAACATGCTTTTCATCCGCATGGTCATGAAACTGCCAGGAAGTTTCAACCCTATAAATATCAACCCGTTGGATCTGATTTATGTCATCCTCTTTTTCGTTACGCTGGCGGTGATCATCACCGGGTCATTTGGCCACGGCTTCAAAGTATCCCGCTTCCTGATGCTGACGGTCCTTGTCTTCTTTCTGCCCGGCTTGTCGCTCCGCTTTTTCCATTCGCTGATCCTGCTGTACCACAGTCCCGTTTTTCTCGCCCTGCTTGCCGGCAGCGGGGCAGGAATACTGCTTTATATTCTCGTCCTGCGGAAATTCAGCGCATTCGGCACCTTTGAGCATGAACTGACCCACGCGCTGGTGGCGTTGCTTTTCCTGAACAGGATCCGTAAATTCGTGGTAACAAGGCGTTCAGGCGGGTATATCACCTATTCGGGCGGGTATGGCGGGCAGTTTGCCCATTTCATGATCGGCCTCGCCCCCTATTTCCTGCCGACCTATTCGGTAATCCTGATCCTGGCCAGGTTTGCATTGCCCGACAACTGGTTTCCATGGTACGACGTGCTGGTCGGCATGACCCTGGCCTATTATCTTATCAGCAACGTGGAGGAGATCAGGCGGAACTGGACAAAATCGGAGGTTCAGTGTGCAGGGAGCAGTGAAATCACCCGGAGCGATATTGCGCAGGCGGGCTATATCTTTTCCCTGTTCTTTATCGCAGGACTGACCCTGTTTGTCTATACCCTGCTGTTTTACATGCTCAGTGCCACCAGCCTGTGGTCGGGAAGGTTTTTTCAGCAACTCTGGTCCGAAAGCATAGCCTTTTACGAGCCCAGGATCATCATCGTGTGGCATTATCTCAACAGGTGATCGGCCATCACCAGGGCGGCCATCGCCTCCACGATCACCACCGCGCGGGGTACCACGCATACGTCGTGACGGCCCCTGCCCTGCAGGGTAACCGCATCGCCGGCTGCGTTCACCGTCGCCTGGTCCATCATCAGGGTGGATACGGGCTTGAAGGCCACATTAAAGTAAATCTCCCCGCCGTTGGAGATACCTCCCTGGATACCCCCCGAATGGTTGCTGCTGGTTTTGATGACGCCGCCTTCCTTCACAAACGGGTCGTTATGCTCCGATCCCTTCATGGCCGCGGCGCCGAAACCCGATCCGTATTCAAATCCTTTTACCGCGTTGATGCCCAGCATTGCTTTGGCCAGGTCGGCCTGGAGTTTGTCGAAAACGGGCTCTCCCAGCCCGGCAGGGACGCCGGTTATGGAACAGGCGATCACCCCGCCGGTGGTGTCGCCGGCCGATTTTAATTGCTCAAGATAGTCCAGCAATAAGGGATCATCCAGGCCGGAGGCTCGTTTTGGCTTTCCCCCATGATCCACCGTTCGGCATTCTGTTGTTCGGTATTCTTCTGTTCTATATTCCCCGACGAAAAACTCCCCGATCCGGGTCACCCGGGCATTCACCTCAATATTGCGGGTTTTCAGCAGGATCCTGGCAAATGCCCCGGCAGCCACGCGCACCAGCGTTTCGCGTGCCGACGAACGTCCGCCGCCGCGCGGGTCGCGGATGCCATATTTTTGCTGCCATGTGAAGTCGGCATGCGACGGTCGGTAAACGTCAGTAAGATGGTCGTAATCATCCGGCCGGTGATCATGGTTATAAACGAGAAAAGCGATGGGAGCGCCGGTGGATCTTCCGTTGTAGATCCCCGATAAAATCTCGATTTTATCCTCCTCCTTCCGGGATGAGGCATAAAATTCAACACCCGGCCTGCGGCGGTCGAGTTCCGATTGTATAAAGGATGGGTCTATCTCCAGGTTGGCAGGAAAACCGTCGAGAACACCGCCCACGGCTTTCCCGTGCGACTCTCCGAAGGAGGTGAGCACAAGCGCTTTTCCGATGGAATTACCGGGCATATGTGACAGTTAAGTAGGGTGGCAATGTGAAATGAAGACGCATCATGCGTCGGCGTTTCAGCCTCCCTGTTGTTTCAGGATCTTCATCTTGGCTTCCAGCACCTTCAGTTCGCTCTTGGCCTTGTTGATCTTGTTTTCAAACTCCTCCTTGACCACCAGGGCGCTCTTCGATTTTGCAAAGAAACCGATGTTGTTTTCCCAGAGGATGATCTCCTCCTTCATCTTGGTGATCTTGGTGGCGAGAAATTCGCGCTCCTTGCCGATAACCCTGCGGGCATTGGGATCATTCTTCAGATGGTCGAACTTTGCCTGGAAACTGACGGTGCTCATTTCGACTTCGCTGATCTTCAGCTTGTCAAGATGTTCGTTGACCAATGCACGGAATTCGTTGTGAAGCCTGTCCTTCTCCTTCATGGGAACATGGCCGATCTCGGTCCATTCACGCTGAAAAGCCTTCAGCACATCGAGGTTGGCGCTCTTGTCGGCACCAAACTGGTGCTCCTTCAAACGGGTCATCAGGGTAAGCTTTTTGGCAAGATTCTCGCCTTCGCTGGCCTGGACATTGGAGAAAAAGGCCTGTTTGGCATTGAAGAAATCGTCGCAGGCGGTGCGGAAGCGTTTCCAGATCTTGTCGGAGTTCTTCTTGGGTACAGGGCCGATCTTTTTCCATTCGCCCTGCAGGCGGATAAGCTCGTTGGTGGTGGTTTTCCAGTCGGTGCTGGTGTTCAGCGCCTCGGCCTGCATGCACAGTTCAACCTTGAGGTTGTAGTTGTGCATCTGCTGCTCCTTCAGTTTGTCGAAATACTCCTTTTTATTGGCAAAGAAGGCATCGAGGGCCGTTTTGAAACGGTTCCAGGTGTCGATATTGACCTTTTGTGGCACGGGGCCGATATTCTTCCAGATCTTCAGCAGGTCGTTCACCTTGTTGGTGTTGTCCTGCCAGTCCTTGATCGATTCGTTGGGCAGCCCCAGCACGATCTCGGCCTGTTCGCACAGGGCGATCTTGGTTTCCAGGTTCTTGTCCTGGTCCTCTTCGATCATCGAATAATGTTCGCGGCGACGGTCGTTGATCTTGTCGGTTGCATTTTTGAAACGTTCCCAGATCTCATCTTTCTTGTCGGCAGGAACCGGTCCGAGCTCTTTCCACTCTTCGTGGTATTTCTGCAGCTTCTTAAACGACTTGATAACGGAGGATTCGAGCAGCAGCTCTTCGGTCTTTTCACAGAGGGCGATCTTGGCCTCCATGTTCTTGCGCAGGTCAAGGTCCTTGAGCTCTTTGTTGAGTTTAACCTTTTCAAAGAATTTCTCAACCAGGAAGTGATAGTTCTGCCAGAGGTTGTTGATCTCGGTGCGGGGCACCATGCCGATCTCCTTCCAGCGCTCCTGCAGGATCTTGAATTCGTCGTAGGTCTTTTTCAGCGTCTCTTCCGAGCTGATCAGCGCCTTTAATCCATCCAGGATGAGGAATTTTTTCTTCAGGTTATCCTGTTTGATCTTCTCCTGTTCCTCAATATGGCGGGCCTTATTGACCCGGTATATGGCAAATAATTCGTTGAATTTTACGTCAAGTTCATCCGGTTCCGGGGCAAGTTCCTCTTTGGTGCCGCCCTCTTCCATAACCTTCTCGTATTTCTGAAGATCTTCATCCTTTTTCTTTTTCAGGAAGGCTACCTTGATCAGGGCGATCTTCGATTTCACGGCATTGAAATCGGGTTCTGCAACCGTTTTTTCAAGCAGTTCAACCAGCTGTTCACGGGTAAAGCTGTCGAAGTTATTTTCGTCATCGACCGATACATGCTCAACATTGTCTTCGGTAACCTCATCCAGATGTTCATCGAGATGGTCGTCAAGAAGCATATCCATGTGTTCCACAGGGGAGACCGCGGCAGCCGGTACCGGGAATTCCGGTGTGGATTCGGCAGCAACCTCCTCTACGGGAATGGCAGCTTCAACTTCCGGTTGGATTGCAGGTTCAGCAACGGGTTCGGTAACTTCGGCCACAGGTTCAGCAGTCGTTTCGGCAACAGGTTCGGTAACTTCGGCCACAGGTTCAGTGGTCGTTTCGGCAACAGGCTGCTCAATTTCTGTCTGATCAGTTTCTGCGGCATCTGCAACAGGATCAACATGTTCTGCTGCAACAGGTGCTTCCTGCCCTTCAATTGCCTGTTCTGTTTCAGGATCGGCAGTTACAGGAGCAATGTCGGTAATTTGTTCGGTTTCTTGGGTCTGATCTGTATCAGAAGGGAGCACAGGGTTGATGTTATCCGTGGTATCAGTTACAACGGCAGCATTCTCCTCCTGAACGGCTGTTTGCTCCGGTTCAGGATTCTGAGGGATG
>JBAXOB010000080.1:0-6976 GCA_037133475.1 Bacteroidota bacterium | reverse complement strand
AAGGTAAACTGGGCCCAGCTATTAGAAAAGATGGGGTTGGTAGGGCGGATACTTTGAAACCCTCGATTTACTTCCTTTATCCGACGAATTTGACCTTGTTATTGCAAGCGCAATCCTGGAGCATTTAAAAAATCCAAGGCAAGTCATTTCAGCCTTGTTGCAGAAGATGAATGAACAGGGAATATTTTATGCCCGGACACCCTATTCATTTCCCTTTTTCAAAGGGTTTAAAAAGCTGGGGAAATCATTCGGGATGCCTTACCCTGCTCATCTATTTGATATGGGCAGCTTTTTTTGGAACGATCTGTTAAAAACCATGGACCTGTCGGCCGGTTTCCGGATGAAGAGATCTCATACTTCACTTGTACACGCCGAATTCAGGAAAAATCCGTTACTCAATATTGTATCGCATCTCGTCAAACTGCCATCTTATCTGGTGGGAAAATGGTACCCGTTTTCAGGTGGCTGGGAGGTGGTTGTTGAACGGAAGAAATAATCCAGGCTTATGCAAACCGGGAAACTTTTTCTGTTGTTAACCTGGCTCCTTTTTTTCCAACCCTCGCTGCTGTTTGCGCAGTTTCAGCAAACTTCGGGGCCCGAAGGCGGCGTGATCAATGCCATGATCAACCATAACGGAACTTTGCTGGCCGGATCGGGCGGGGCGGGCATCTTCAGGTCGGCCGACGGCGGCAACAGCTGGGTATTGTCAAACACCGGGCTTCAAAACCTGATCATTTTCACCTTTGCCGGAAAGGATACTGTCGTCTTTGCAGGATCGGCACAGGGGCTCTATAAATCAACCGACGACGGCGTAACATGGAGCCCGGATGGGCTGACGATTGGCGTTGTTTCTCTTGCCATATGCGGCAATTACCTGTTTGCAGGGACCGCCGCGAATGGTATTTACCGGTCAGACCTGAACGGGAATAACTGGGTGGTGAAAAATACCGGGCTGGCAAATCTTGATGTTATGTGCATGGCATGCTACGATTCGCTCCTCTATATTGCAACAGAAAATGGGATCTTCATGTCGGCCGTGTGGGGAAACAGCTGGACGGCGGCAGGTTTTCCCAACCTGGTCAACTCCCTGGCAGTAAACCAGTCAACGGTCTTTGCCGGCACCGGCGGCGGCGGTATCTACAAGTCGCCTGCCGGATCGACTGCGTGGACCTATTCGGGCACCGGCATGGCCTGGAACGAAGCCATCACGGCCATCAAAGTCAACGGCGGGGTGATGTATGCAGCATCGGCCTTCAACGGCGTGTACCGGTCGGACGACAATGGCAACACATGGACGATGCATAATGCAGGGTTAACCGTGAGCTATGTAAGGTCGCTCGAATGCCTTGGAACGGCTCCCTTGGCGGGAACCAACGGGGGAGGAGTCTTTTCATTCGATAATGCAGGAAACACCTGGATTCCAAAGAATTCAGGGATCATCAACACCCGGGCGACGGCCCTTATGACCCAGGGGCCGGAGATCTATTGCGGGACCTGTTATAGCGGGATCTTTGCCACCAATGACAACGGGAATACCTGGAACTCCCGCAGCACTGGACTGCCCCAGGCGCCGGTGAATGCGCTTTTGCAGTCGGGTCAAAACCTCTATTGCGGGCTGGGAAGCGGATCCGGAATTTACAAATCTGCCGACCAGGGCCAGACATGGTCACACAGCGGCCTCGCCAGGAATATCTATGCATTGTCAGAGTTGCCCGGCAAACTGCTTGCCGGCGCCGGAGATGGCATTTACTGCTCCACCGATAACGGGATTTCATGGCTTGCATCCAACAGCGGGTTGCCATCCTCCCCCCAGGTTTTTTCCCTGTTGCCGGCCGGGACCGACCTGTTCGCAGGACTGTACAACAACGGGGTCTATTTTTCCTCCGACAATGGCAGCAGCTGGGCTGCACGAAACAACGGCATCGCCGGCCTTACAGTCTACGCCCTTGCCAAAAACGATTCAAGCCTCTTCGCGGGTACCTACGGCGGCATTTACCGCTCCATGGACGATGGCGCACACTGGAACGCCGTAAATTACGGGTTGTGGTCGCTGTGGGTAAACACACTGGCAAATACCGCGAACGGGCTGTTGGCGGGGACCTTCAACGGGCTGTTCCTGTCAAAGAACAACGGGAATTACTGGGCCGATGTCAGCGACGGCCTGGCCGATAAGGATATCAACTCGGTGGCAGTTTCAGGGGACACGGTTTTTGCAGGCACCAACAATAACGGTGTGTGGTCAAACCTGCTATCCGTGCTATCGGGCGTTCAGGAAACCGGCAACCCGGCGGGTATCCTGGTTTATCCCAACCCCGCTCATGATCGGGTTACCGTGTCATCCTCCGGTCCCGGGTTCCCCTCTGACAGGGTCCGGATCTATGACCTGTTGGGAAACGTTGTCGGTTCGGCTGACCCGGGAACTGTGTGCCGCTACGGGCTAAATATCTCCGCATTGCCACGCGGCTTGTATATCCTGGTGGTCAAATGCGCCGGGATGGATCGGCAAATGAAACTCCTGGTGGAGTGAGGGGAGGGCCGAACGCTTTAATAGACAAAGGGCACTAATTTCTTCGTCCTCTTCTGATAAACTGTGTATTCCTCCTTGAAATTACCGGTCAGGGCCTTTTCCTCAATGCCGATCCTGTACAAAAAGACAGCCAGCACCGGCAGGAAAACGATCAGCAGGCTGATCCAGTTCCCCAGCGTCAGCCCAAAACCCACGAATGTCAATAAACTGCCTGAATAGGAGGGATGCCTGACATAGGTAAAAACCCCGTCGGTTTTCAATTTGTGGTCATGATGTATCGCCACATCGGCGGTAAAAAACGATTTCAGGGAGAAAATGGTGAAGATCCTGAAGGCAATACCGGCAACCATCAGCGTGATTCCTGAAAAGTACTGAACGGGGCCGGATCCCGGATAAGAAGATGCAATATAAACTCCGGCGGTGATTGATAATATAATGACAACCCAGATCTTACCCATCGAATGCCGGTCGTGGGAGCTGGATTCAGACTTCTTCGACCGGGTGAGGAGGTTGATCAGGATCTCCGAAAGCAACCAGGTAGAACTGATCAGGATCATGGTAATTGAACGGTAGTCCATAGACATGTTTTTAGGGACAGGGACAGGGATTTTGCAGGAGCTAAATTAATACCTTTGAGCCAGGGATGACGGTTTTTTCAGATTTATGGGAAATGATTGGGATGGTTTAGGATCCTATGAATCCGGGAAAATGTATGTTGCGACATGCCATGGCATGTCCCCACGCAACGGCGATTGGGTTTTATGATCATTTGATCAGGCCTGTAAAGAATATTCAGGTAAAATTGCGATCCTTAAAATGATGTTGAGTACATCGCGGGCCTGAGATGCTGGCGAGGTTGTGATCAGTCCGGAAAAGCCGCACAAAGATAATTCCCAGCATTGCAAGGCCGGCAATGATTGCCGGCAGAGCCAATCCTCCGGTATTCATGCTTTTCATTCAGGACATAAGTTCCGGTGAACACAATCATAAAACCCTATTGATGATCATGTTGAACCCAGATCAGCGCTGAGATGTCAAACCCCGACTTTTCAGCGATGGCAAGGTATTTCTGTTTTATATCGTCGGGTATCGTTGTCTCACGCGAAAGGATCCACAGGTAACCCAGGTTGTTGCCGCACACAAGGGCATACCGGTAATCGGGGTCAAGGGCGATCACGTTATATCCCCCGTAAAACGGGCGGAAAAACGACACCTTCAGCATGGCGACATCCGATCCTCCTGTAAATTTTGCGATACCGGCGGCCTCCTGCCATCTCTTCTTTTTGTAATTATAGCCCCGGTTAACGACTTTGATGGTGCCGTCATCGTTAAGAGAATATTGCGCGGTGGTGTTATCCAGCTCCCTTTCAAATGTAAAATCAAAGCGGGCGATCTCGTACCACCTGCCCAGGTATCTCGCCTTGTCAAAGGGTTTAACCGCCACCACCCCTTCCGGAATGGTGGAACAGGAGCCGAGAAACAGTGCAAATAGTCCCATGACGGAGTTTCTGATTAATGGTTTTATCATCATATTTTTTATTGATTGAGCGTTTTTTTTACCAGAGAAACTGTTTGATGAATTTTTGTTGTTTAAGGACCCCACCCCTGACCCTCCCCTTCAAGGGGAGGGAGATGCTTGCCCGATAGACCTTGCAGGAATTTCTTTGGTATCCCGCAACCAGGCTTGACACCTTCTCAAGGACCTTAAAACCTGCACCGGGGAATGATCCCTTACGCCCTTTATTGCTTCACGAACTTTCCCACCTGTACACCGGTCACACCCACCAGCTTCACCAGGCAGATCCCGGCCGGCAGGGCGCCGACATCAAGGGTGGTGACGGGCTCTGTCACTTCACGTTGCAGCAGCAGCACCCCCTTGATATCAAAGATGTAAAGAGTCCCTTTTTCAGCCGTGGTAAGGGTAAGTTCGCCCGATGCCGGGTTCGGGTAAAGATTCAGCCTGTTTGCAACGGGCTTGTGTTCACCGGCGCCGACAGGCCCCCCGCCATTACTGGTTTTTAAGATGGTGCCGCCCTCGCCCGCCACAAATCCCGTAGTGGCATCGGGAAAGTAAACCGATGTCAGCCAGGCTGTTGTCCCGCTCCTCAGCACCGACCAACTGGCGCCCGCGTCGTTTGTTTTCAGGATGATTCCCAGGTTTCCCGTCGCATATCCCGTAAGGGGGTCGGTAAAGAAAACCGATGACAACTGTACCTGGTTAGCACCCGTGAGAACTGTCCAGTTTACGCCCCCGTCGGTGGTTTTCAGGATGAACCCCTGCCCTATGTTGATGCCGTCCCAGCCCGCTGCATATCCCGTATTGGCATCGGTAAACCAAACTGACCATAAATTATAGTTAAAGGCAATGGATAAATTTGACCAGGTTAACCCCGCATTGGTGGTTTTGAAAATGGTTCCGTAAATTCCCACAGCATATCCGGTATGGGCGTCGGTAAAGTAAACCGACGTTAACCAGTTCCACGTTCCGCTTGTCAGGTTCGTCCAGGTTACGCCGCCATCGGTTGTCTTTACGATCACCCCCGAATGACCCACCGCATATCCCGTGCTGGCATCGGTAAAAAAGAGGGACGCCAGCCAATCGGTGGTATCGATTAGGGTTGCCGACCAGCTTGCGCCCCCGTTGGTTGTTTTCAGGATGATGGCAGTGTCATATTGAAATCCGCCCACCGCATATCCTGTATTGGCATTGGTAAAGTAAACCGAATATAGTGTTTTGGTTGTCCCGCTTGGCAAGGGCGTCCAGTCGGTGCCCCCGTTGGTGGTTTTGACGATGGTTCCGAACTCCCCCACCGCATATCCCGTGTTGACATCGGTAAACCAGGCCGCATTTAAATTCCTGGTCGTACCAACGGGTTTGAGGGACCAGCTCGCACCGCCATTGTATGTATCCAGGATGGTTCCGTTCCCGCCAACCGCGCATCCCGTATTGGCATCGGTAAAGTATACCGAATATAGCACGTCGACGGTTCCGGTCGGCACGGTGGTCCAGCTTGCACCCCCGTCGGATGTTTTCACCAGGGTTCCGTTCCATCCTGACGCATATCCGTTAATGGCATCTGTAAAATGAACTGAATAGAGATCCTTCGACGTTCCGCCGGGTAAAACAGTCCAGGTTACACCCCCGTCTGTGGTTTTTCTTATCCGCCCGCCGTAACCCACCGCATACCCGGTATGGCCATTCGTAAAGCAAGCCGATAACAACCAGGCTGTATTCGCGCCCGACAGGTTCGTCCAGTGTGCGCCCCCATCGGTTGTTTTTAAGAATGTGACGCTGTCGCAGCAACCCACCACGTAACCCGTATCGGCATCCGCAAAGTTGATGGAATAGAGAGTGGCGGTTGTTCCGCCTGACTGGGAAACCCAGTGTGCGCCCCCATCGGTTGTTTTCAGGATCGTTCCCGAAACGCCCGCTGCATAACCCGTATTGGCATTGGGAAAGCAAACCGAGAGCAGGCAATTGGCGGTTCCGCCCGGCAGAGAGACCCAGTTTGTGCCGCCGTCGGTTGTTTTTATGATGGTCCCGTTGCAACCCGCCGCATATCCCGTGTTGTCATCGGTAAAACATACTGCATAGAGATCACTGGCCGTGCCGCATGGCAAAACGGTCCAGGAGGTGCCCCCGTTGGTGGTTTTGATAACGGTCCCGGTCATCCCCACGGCATAGCCTGTGCCGGGGCCCGGAAACACTACCGATCTCAACTCATTGCCCTGTGGTGACGGATTCTGCCAGAACCACTGCGAAAAGCCGCTCACCGAAACCAGGATAAAACAAATAACAGCAGATAGTCTTTTCATAACCTCTGAGATTTGGTTGCCTGTTATAAAAACAAAGAGTTATAAAGGTATAACATTTTCTGTTTATCGGAACAACCTCCTTTTCCCGGCCATAAAAAAAGGGGACCCGGACGGGCCCCCTGGAAACATAGAAATAAATAGTATCCCCGGTTACAGGGTCAGGGTCATTTCGGTGATGTTGCCCGGCGTATCTCTGGCGATCGCTTTGACGATAATGCCGGTGGTGTCGGTTGCAGAGAAGGTGCAGTTGTAGGTGTTGCACACAAATTTTATGCAAATAAAAAACCACCTACTTGATATTATCGCTGTAAGTGGTTTTTTTAATTCAAGTCGGGGTGAGAACCCGATTATATCTGTATAACTTAGAATAACATGATTTATTATATACCTGTATTACTGTTCTTTATGACACTTTCATTTAATTTATAGCAACCAAATTATACCATGTTACTTGAACAATATTTGAACAATTACATTTTTTCTTATCTTTACTGACGAAAGAATACATAGTTGACTCTGACCCTTTTATTCATGACCTTAGAATAGTTTTTATGAAACCATATTTTAAGATGCGTAACTTGGAAAATACGCACATATTGACCCCCTCTATACGTTTTAAGTTGACCCCCTGAT
>JBAXOB010000079.1:0-7474 GCA_037133475.1 Bacteroidota bacterium | reverse complement strand
GTCCGCAGTTTTACGCTCATTCCTCGATTTTCTTAACGTGACTTTCATGAGGCGGCCTGCCTGCTTAGGATAGGTTATTCCTATACAATGTCGGGCTCATATAAGGTCAAGCAATGACCTGGTCAATATTTCCAGACTTCCGACATTTAGTGCGGTACAAAGTGAAATACGAAGTACAAATGAAGAAGTACAAAGTACAAAGTAATTGAAAATTTTTTCGATCTGACTTTACTTTCTTTTGCTGCCACCAAAAGAAGGTAAAAAAGAAAAGTCACCGCTCAGTCTGGGTTATTCCAAACAATGACAGGCCAATAGTGGGCATAGCAATAACCCGATCAATCAATTCAAAAATGATATATAACCATGCTTACCCCATCAGGTATAAAAACATCAGACAGGGAAACTACCCTTCATTCGGCTAATCGTGCCTGTCAATGGATGATGACAAATTTAGAGACCTGTCCCGTTGCGGGGATCCGCATCACATAGATGCCCGAAGGCAGGCTGCTGATATCGATGGTGCTGGCCTGTGTTTTCAGCGTGCCTGAAAGTACCTCCCTGCCGGCGTCGTTGAGCATGACAAAACCGGAGCCGCTCACAGTTTCCACCCTGATCAGGGTGCTGGCAGGGTTGGGGTAGATCCTGATGCCGGTCCTGGCGGCTGGGGAGATCCCTACGGCTACATCCACATCGGCGCAACTGCCCAGCGATTCGCCCGAAGGATAGACCGCGGTGACGCAATAGGTATGATGCCCGCTGACAACGCCCTGGTCGTCGTAAACGGTTGAAGTGATAAGAGAGGGATTCAGGCGTATTCCGTCGCGATACATATTGTAACCTGAAAAACCCGGTACAGGGGCATTCCAGGTGAGGTGCACCGTATGTCCGGAGGGTATTGCCTGCAGGTTGGTAGGGGCTGGCAGGGGCATGCTGAGCATGCCGATAAATTTATAGACACCGTTCTCGGTAGCGCTGACATTCACGCCGCCGGCCCAGCCGCAGTGGTTGTTGACCCATGCCATCTGCATGTAGCGGGCGCCCTGGGTTCCGACGAAATCGGTCCAGGTATGGCCCCCGTCGAAGCTGTAGGAGGAGCCCATGTTGCCCGTTGATCCCGAACTTACCCAGGTGTTGGCCGTGCCAGGAACATAGCGCACGTCGGTGGCATAGACGGGGCCGGTGGTGGTCACCGCCGTCCAGGTATTACCCCCGTCGAAGGTCTCGCTGATGGCCCCTGTGCTGCCGGCGCTCTTGTCCTGCGCCAGCCCGTGCATGCCTGTGCGGAAGCTGGGTTCGACATATTTGCCGCTCAGGGCAGGTACCGCGGAAACAGTATAGGTATGCCCCTTGTCGGTTGAACGATACACCCGTCCCGCCGAGGTGCCGAACCAGATTGTATCTTTTACCGCCGAATAATAGCCTACGATACCGAATTCACCCGAAAGGGGGTTGGGAATATTGGCCCCGCTCACCTGGGTCCAGGTGGTGCCGCCGTTGGTCGTGGTATAGATCTCGTATTCGCCGTTGATGGGGTCGCCCATGCACCAGCCTTCGTTGTCGTTGAAAAAATGGATGCAATCGGGGAAGGAGGCGCTGTTGCTGAAGGTCGCCGAGGCCTGGCGGCTCCAGGTGGCTCCGCCGTCGGCGGTCATATAGATCCCCATGGGGCTGGTGCCCGACACCTTGTACATGGCCACATAGGCCTTGGTGGCGCTCAGGGCGAAGATCATCGAGGAGGCCAGCCCGGTAGTGCCAGGGATGGTGCCCGGGGTCCAGGTGGCGCCGCCGTCGAGGCTGCGGGTAAAGTCGGAACAGGGTCCCGTGGGGGTGACGTCGTCGTAGGCGGAGGCCCACACGATGTTGCTGTCGACGGCCGACATATAGTTGATGCCCCGCGACACCGTGGTGAAGCTGCTGTTCTGGGTGATCCATTCGGCCACGTTGATGTTGATCTCATTGTAGACCGTATCGGTGGCACTGTAGGAGTATACCTGCACCAGGTGGCTGCCCAGGTCGGCGGCAACGGTGTTCCAGGTATAATGCAGCGAGTCGGAGGCGACTGAAAAACGCAACACGCTGTCGATAAAGAGCTTCATCACCGCGGGGGTACCGTGCACCGTTTTGGCGTTGATATCCACCGGGTAACCCACCCCGATCACGGCATTGTTGACGGGATGCGAGATCCTGACGATGAGGTTGGCATTGTAAGGTTTGATATGCAGCACCACCTCGTTGTCGGTGTTGAACTGGTAGCCGCCGGGGTTGAGGGCGCCGATGGCATACCAGCCGTTGCTCGATCCCGACCAGCCCCAGTTGAAGTGGAACATCCCGTCGCTCATGCGGTAGCCGTCGCAAACCCAGGCATGGCCTTCGGTGCCGTCGACGCCGCTGTAGTAAACAGGAAGACTCTTGTCGAGGTCGGCGCGGAGCAGGTTCTTGAAATCCTCCACGTTGGGATAGTTGTTTTTAAATTTGATCTCCACCCCGGGATGGTAGTTGAAATAGTCCATCAGCGCACCCGGCACGTCGGTGCTGAAGGCCCCCGAGCCGCCCGTGCCGTATTGCATGTCGACCGACACGCCGGCGTGATACATCAGCGTGGCGACGGGGGTATTGGCGCTGCCCACCGAGTTGGGCATCGAGCTCCAGTTGTAGGTGGTGGCCCCGAAGTTGGCCGACTGCAACCCGTAAACCGGGTGTACATAGGAGTGAAAACCCACCCCCTGCGGCGGGAAGTTGTGGTATTTCATGATCTGCGACATGGCCGTGGCCACGCAGCCTGTCCACACATGGCCGCACTGGCCGGCGTCGGCCGGGCAGAGGGCGTTGTAGAAGCACCCCTGGTCCCAGGTGGTGGTAAGCAGCGGGTTCACATCGGTCACCGACCGGTCGGTGGCGCCCTGCCTGATCCTGTCCCAGGCTTTGACAGTCTCCGCATTTCCCAGCTGGTGGGTGATGATGGCATGGATCTCCTTTGAATAGCCCTCCACCCAGGCCTTTACCGAGGGGTCGGTGATCACCTCCGGCATGGTGCTTTCCGTCGAATAACCCAGGATGGGCAGGGAGGCGTCGTCGGCGGCCACCATGACAAACCCGCCATTGGAAAACCGGAAGGTATAGAGGGTGGGTACCTGGTCAAAGGCGGTGACCGATTCGCCGGTCACGGTTGCACCGGCGCTGCCCGCCTGCGACAGGTTATGGTAAAAGGCGACGGCGATCTGCCGGGCATCCTGCTGCGGCACGTGCACTGCCATGACCATGCAGCCAAAGGCCATCATGGTTAACGAGAGGAGAAGTTTTTTCATTTTCGGGATCAGGTTTTTTTGAAGCGTTAAAATTAACAAAAAAGCGATTGGAACCGACCCCGCGCCACCTAATGTTTCACCCTCCAAGCCAACAAAAAGTAATCCGCGGGAATCCCCCATAAAACCTGACCAATCGTTGCATTGCAGCATTTGTCCATTCCCGCATTCCTGCATTAGTCCATTCCTGCATTCCTGCATTTGTCAATTCCTGCATTCCTGCATTAAGTGCTGATCAGGGCCGTGAGGCTTAGTTTGAGATAAATCTCTTTTTTTTTGTAAGAAAAAAGGTTCTCCCGGGGGCGGAAGGTTGGAAAGATGAAAAAAATGGTTAAATTTGCATCCTCAAACCGGAGAACGTTTCCGGCAATCAATCGGGGTGTGGCGCAGTTGGCTAGCGTACTTGCATGGGGTGCAAGGGGTCGGAAGTTCGAGTCTTCTCACCCCGACTTAAATTAGATCATAAAACCTTGATTATTAAGTTAATCAAGGTTTTTTTTATTCCTATTGTTCAAGTATTGTTCAGGAAATGATAACGTTATAATAAATTATACTTTTTATCTTTGCCAGGACCAAATACTTTCTAACATGGAGCAAGCTGATAAAGTTATCCTCTCATTTGAGAAGAACTTCGATAAACACATATTCAAGATTTCGAGCTATGATGCACTTGATAAATTTGAGCAACTTTTACTACTCCAGTTAGAAATTATTCGAGCGTTAAAAGCAGATTCGAAAGAGACAAAAGGTAAGAAGGATGAAGTAGAAGATAAATTGACGGTCAAACAAGTCTCAAAAGAATATGGTATTTCAATTACCACTTTGTACAAATTAATCAGAGAAAATAAAATCCGTTGCTTTAGGCTCGGAAACAAGATTAGGTTAAAAAGAAAAGATATAGAAGCCTATCAAAGCGGATCGGAATTTGATATGTGACGAAATTCTTTGTTTGCGACTGACCCTACCCAAAGTTTTTTTCATTTTTTTTCATTTTTTTTTCGCTTGTAAGAGAGTTGAATTTGGTATGCTATAGTATAACAAATTCTTTTCCGTTTTGGAATTTAGCATAATCAATCGTAATTTGAAAGTTTCGTAAAATACTGATTATCAGGTACATGAATTTTTTTTATTGCAAATACCTCTATACATTTGCAGTAAATAAATTCATCAATGGCTGAAAAAAGAACACGAGTAAACCTTCATCAGAGACTCAATAAAAAATCCCGACTGGGATTTGTGCTACCCTCAGCATGTTCAAGGGGTCAGCATAATAGAAATCTCCATACCTTATATAACACCCCCTCTTCAAACAACTTTACACCTGATGATTTCGCAGAAGAGGTTTTGCTCTATGAAGAAGCCAAGCATTCATCGGGTCTTGATAAATTTACCTATAGGGATCTGCCATCTGAACATCCTTTGCTCAAAATCCTCGAAGCCAAGCGTGAAAGATACCTTTTAGAATGGGATTCCAAATTGAGGCCCATTGGCACCAGTCATAAATCCGATGAACAAATAATATGCGATTTCAAAGCTCTACGCACATCAAATATTAGCTCCCTCCTGGACGAAGAAGGTAATCCACACATAATTCGGAGTTCCAATAATCTCTTCACTGGGCTAAACCAGTATTTTCCTGAGATGGCTGAAACTCGTACCCTGTGTTATACAGTTATCGATGCGCTTCAGAACAAGGACCGATTCCACAAAATATACATTAAAAAATTTTTATTAAAGGGATTAGGGTGGAATTCCCGTAATTTCTTCAAAGCATTTAATAAATGCTTTAAGACTGGTAGTTGGACTCAAATGGTAGGAAACTTCCAACCACTTGTTATGAAATATATTATCCTTGAATCATTCAACCACCAGCTTCAACAGAAAGGAAGGCTTCCTGGAGACAAATTTGTAATCCTTGATCCATGTACAGGATGGGGTGGACGGCTACTGGGTACCCTTTGTTCCTTTAACGATTTACGAAGCATATACAAAAAACGGACTGGCTGTAAACTTACAGTTTGTTATATCTCGACTGATCCCAATAGAAGAGTTCATGATCGATTTCTCAATATAATAGCTGACTGGTTTGACTTTATCGAAACTAAAGGGACTCGTGACTATTTCAAATTCGACAAAGATATTTGCGGCTCTGAAACGGATGATTTTCTGATTTTCAGTAAGGCATGTTTGTCAAACCTGGGGGTTACAGGGGTTAATCTCGCAATGACCTCTCCGCCATATTTTGACCGTGAACAATATTCCAGTGATCCTTCACAGTCCTTTATTAAATATCCCACATATGCAAGATGGCATGATGGATTCCTTAAATGCATGATTAGAAATACGTATGAATTGCTTCTTGATGGGGGTCATTTCTATTTAAACATAGCTGATATCAAAGCAAAAAAACTAAAGACCCCCATTGCATCGGATGCATTGAAACTTTCTTTTGCCTGTGATTTTAATCATTTGAAAACTTACAAAATGCTAATGGGGAACAGTCGAAAAGAAGGCGATAATACGGTGCGGGTTAATAATAAGGTGTTCAAGTACGAACCCATTTTTGTGCTCGAAAAATAAAAATGACCGAATCGGGAAACATACACGATTCAAACATTGACCTTAGAGTCGATGGAACCTTCTTCAAAGGGAAGGTGAACTTCGATTTTGAGGAATTACTACCACCAGTTCCCACGTGGGCAAGAGATCAAGTTGAACCGAGATATGTTTCAATAAGAAAGGTTGATGATCCAATCATTCTTTGGGAAAAAATCAAAGATGCCGAATATGTGTTGATTGGGGGGAGATTGGCATATGAAATTGCATGTGACAAAAATCTTCCTTTTGAAGTAATAGTTCGTCATTTCGCCAATAAGGATGAAGTAAAGAGGTTCATCCTTGAACAGCGACTTTTACATGAGTACATATCAGACTTTCAGAAGGGAGTCTTGGTCCTTAAATATAAAGATTTGCTCATTTCTCAAGGGAAAAAGAATATGAGTAAGGGTGGGAAAGGTTTTCAGATTTCTGAAAAGGATAAAATCAACACATGGGAGTACCTTGCAAATCTGGCTGGGTATTCCCGTAGCACATTGTGGCAAGTTGATAAAATAATAAAGAATTTACAGGATGTTGAGATCTGGAGAAAGTTAACGAACGGAGAAATACGTATTAACAAAGTCTATGAAAATTTTAATGGCTGGAACAAGGAATCTGTTAACGACAATTTAAAAATCACAAATGCAAAATACTACATCGATGAGAGGTGTAAATATCAGGTAGTCTACATTCACCCAAAGTGGAATCTTTCAAATCAAATAAGTAATCATAATAGGTTCATTGAGGATTTGATGAGTATGAATATCGATGAAATAACCTATGACAAGTTCTCGACACTTTTTCTACAATTTCCTTCAAAATATATAGGTGAAACCTTCGAGATGATCAGACTCTGGGGTTTTAACGTTACTGATTTGTTAACTGTAAAACATGAGTCAATACTTTATGATTCAGAGTTTGCAGAACAAGTTCATGAAAATCTTTTCATATGTAAGAAAAATAACAATGGTGCACCAATAAGATCAACCGTTTCAAAGTTGCCAAGTGTTATTGCTCAGGACCAAGTCTTCAGTTATATTGAGACTCTTTACCCAGAAGGATATTGTAAGTTGACTGTATTTACAGGAGCAAGAAGTGGTTGGGAGTCGTATGATTTTGATAAGGCATCAAATAGTATGGTACTTCAACTTGATAATTCAACAGCAAAAAGTCAACCCATTTCTAATAAGTTACCCACTATTCAAGAAAGTGCCGAGAGAACTTTAAGAAACGATTTTGAAAAATATCCTTCTGAAAACCGTTCTATAGATTTAATCCCATATTTGGAGACAAATAATGGTAAACTTTTTCACGGAGATGTTTTGGATGTCTTAAGAACCCTCCCTGACGCATCTGTGGACCTAATTAATACGAGCCCTCCATATAATCTGCATTCTCATCACAAGGGAAATAAAAAAATAAGATGCTATTCGGACCATATGCCAGAAGATCAGTATCAAGCATGGCAGTTGGAAGTGCTTCAGGAGTGTTTTCGAATTCTCAAGCCGACTGGCAGTTTACTGGATATTACGCTCTAATTGACCCCTCTTATACGCTTCAAATTGACCCCCCAA
>JBAXOB010000078.1:0-7845 GCA_037133475.1 Bacteroidota bacterium | reverse complement strand
GACTTATCATTCCGCCTGCGCACCCTTTAAACCCAATGAATCCGGATAACGCTTGGATCCTCCGTATTACCGCGGCTGCTGGCACGGAGTTAGCCGATCCTTATTCTTACAGTACCATCAGCACCGATTCACGACCGGTGGTTTTTTCCTGTACAAAAGAAGTTTACAACCCGTAGGGCCGTCTTCCTTCACGCGGCATGGCTGGTTCAGACTTGCGTCCATTGACCAATATTCCTTACTGCTGCCTCCCGTAGGAGTCTGGTCCGTGTCTCAGTACCAGTGTGGGGGATAATCCTCTCAGAACCCCTAGACATCGTCGCCTTGGTGAGCCGTTACCTCACCAACTAGCTAATGTCGCGCATGCTCATCCAAAACCGCCGGAGCTTTAATTACAGGGAGACTCCTCTCCGTAATATTATGGGGTATTAATCCCGATTTCTCGGGGCTATCCCCCAGTTAAGGGTAGATTGCATACGTGTTACGCACCCGTGCGCCACTCGCCACCAAGTATTGCTACTCGTGCTGCCGTTCGACTTGCATGTATTAGGCCTGCCGCTAGCGTTAATCCTGAGCCAGGATCAAACTCTCCATTGTAAAAGGAAAATTTAATCTTATTCAGGGTTACTATTACCAAAAAGAATTAACTAGGTTAATTATATAATCTGGGATATTTGCTACTACATTTACTTCAGTCTTTCAAAGAACATTTCTTTTTTCATTTCCCCATCCGGGTACTTTGTTTTGATTGGGACTGCAAAATTACAACTCTTTTTCATTCCACCAAACATTTTTTAAAATATTTTTAAAAAAGTTTTTCGCACTGTCAACTTCACTTCAAATCTCTCAACACAGTTGGTTTATTTTGCATTCACAACTTCAAAGAACATCGTAACGGGAGTGCAAAAGTACATATTATATTTTAAGTACCAAGACATTTCTCACTTATTTTTCATAATTCTTTAATATTTTTTTAATATTCACCGTAAACATTTAACAGGTAATGTGTTATGTTTCTCATTTTTTTTGATTATTTTTGTACTTTATATGAACCAATCTTAAAAACAACTGCAAAATGACAAGAATCGCCCTCAAACCACTCCTTTTTTTCACGCTCTTCCTGGCCGTTTTTTCTGGTTCCTATGCCCAGGACTCCCTTCCTTCCCTGCGTTCTAAACCCCGAAATCCCGATAATTTCTGGAAAAGAGTCACCGTTGGGGGTAACCTCGGGCTCCAGTTCGGCAGCGTTACCGGCATTACCATAGCCCCGGAAGCCCGCGTCAGGACTGTCGATCAGCTTTATGTCGGGGTTCGTTTTACCTACCAGTATATACATTATAAGAACTACCTGTATGATCCGACAACCCGGGACTACCTCTCTTTTCAATCAAATGTATTCGGAGGAAGCCTCTACCTGCGCTATTATCTGTCGGGTTTGTTCGAGAATTCACTAAGGAATGTGTTTGCACACGTTGAGTATGAGTACCTTGTCTACGAATGGCCCTATATCCAGGATGTCAACGGGTCTATCCTCGGCGCTGGCAATACATATTATAGTAAAGGAAACGAGGTGATCCGGTTCAACAGTTTTTTTATCGGTGGTGGTTACCGGCAGCCGGTTTCTAGCCATTTTTCAATGGAATTCCTGCTCCTGTTCAATATAAATGACACCTACAACTCCCCCTATACCAACCCGATTTTCAGACTGGGCGTTGGCTATGGATTCTGATGCTGATATAATGGCCAGGTAAACAGCGGTTTAATTTGGTTGCACTGGTCACAAATTGACACCAGCCATTTCAGGAAAGGCAGGAACAGGTTTTCCAACATATATATAGTTAAACAAAAAGGTACACCGTTTTGGATGTACCTTTTTTCATCAGGGGTGGAGCAGGGGATGCATTACTCCTTGTATGGACTACCGCGATCGCTTGCAATGACCGTCATTGCTGTGTTTGACGAAGCCTGACCTTATGGTTCCCGGTTTGACGCGGTCAGGGAATGTTTTTCAGTATCTCCAGGGTAAGTTCCCAGAACTTCACTGCTGACGGGATATCCAGGCGTTCATCGGGAGAATGGGCCCCTTTGATGGTTGGTCCGAAGGATACCATATCCATCCCCGGATAGATCGCGCCGATCAGCCCGCATTCCAGTCCTGCATGGATCGCCAGCACCTGCGGTTCCTGCGAAAACAGACGGCGGTAGGCATCGGTGCTGATCCGCAGCAGGGCCGAATCGGGGTTTGGCTTCCAGCCCGGATATCCGGAAGAATGCTCTACATCGGCCTGCATCAGGTAAAAAACACTGGCGACCATGTCGGCAATGTCTTTCTTGGATGATTCCACCGAACTGCGCTGACTGGTTGTAATCACAATCTTACGGTCGACGAACTTTACAGATGCAAGGTTCGTGGAGGTCTCCACAAAGTCGGGGATCTCCCTCGACATGGCGGTTACGCCATGCGGGCAGGCATACAGCGCATCCAACAGGTTTGCCTGGAGTGCATCATTCAGCACGGTTTCGGGCATGGGGGCAGGGGTAACCTCAAAGGTGAGCCCTGGCTCGGTGACCTTTAATTCATTTTTGATGTCAATGGCGAACTGCTCCGCATAGTACAGCATGGGCTCCTCGTTGTCCATATGCACGGTAAACACGGCGAAAGCCTCACGGGCAATGGCATTCCTGAGATTGCCTGCATTGATATCGGCAAGCGCGATCTCGAAATTCTCCCTTGCATTCCAAAGGAACCGGTTGATGATTTTGACGGCATTCCCCAGCCCTTTGTTGATATCATCCCCCGAATGACCGCCCTTAAGCCCGGTTACACTTACCTTATAGGAGATGTGGCTGTCGGGAACTGGTTCGGTTTCCATGGCAACCGAGGCTACCGTATCTTTACCTCCCGCACATCCGATGAATAACTGGCCTTCATCCTCCGAATCGAGGTTTATCAGGATCCTGCCCTGCAACTGGTCGGCAGTAAGGGCAAACGCACCTGTCAGCCCGGTCTCTTCATCAACGGTAAACAGCGCCTCCAGCGGGCCGTGCTGGATATCCTGCGACTCCAGGATGGCCAGCGCAGCGGCAATCCCGATCCCATCGTCGGCGCCCAGCGTGGTGCCCTTTGCTTTAACCCAGTCGCCATCGATCCATGGGATGATGGGATCGGTGTCAAAATCATGCTTTGTATCGGAGTTTTTCTCGCAAACCATATCGAGATGGCTTTGAAGAATAACGGTACTTCTGTTTTCGAATCCTTTGACGGCTGGCTTCCTGATCAATACATTGCCGGCCTCATCCACCCGGCATTCGAGCTTATGGCCGGCAGCAAAGGCCACCAGGTACGCGGCGATCCGCTCCTCCTTCTTCGAAGGACGCGGAACTTTGCAGATTTCAAGGAAATAGTGCCAGAGGCGGTCAGGTTTCAGTTGTCTTAAATCTTGATCATTCATTTCTATCGGGTTTTACAAGTTGATTTATACCTTTCAAAAGTATCAATTTTAAGAATTGGCGGGAGAATTTTTCTACCTTTACCCTGTAATTTCTTAAAAACACAGCGGTGGCTTCCATATTCCCTGCAATAGTCCGGTTTCACAGTCTGGCTTTCCGTTACAGCCTGTTTTTCCTGGTTTCGATTATGCTGATCTTCAGTTTTGCCTTTATCTATGGATACCGGTATTCAAAGGCTTTGCTGGTTGACGGTGCCGAAAAGGAGGCAACCCTGCTTACCCGTCAAACGATAGCCCGCCTCGAGAATGTCATCCACCCGGCCGAAGTTTTACCGGGAACCCTTGCCGATGCTATGGAAACACAGAATTTAGGCATCGACCAGGCCATCAGCATCGCCAGGACCTTCGTCAGCAGCGACCCTGCCGTATTCGGCAGTTGCCTGGCATTGGAACCGGACCGGTACCGGGAAAATCAGCGTTGGTGTGCCACCTATATCTTCGAAAAGGACTACCGGATTACGGTAAGAAATCTTGGAAACAAAGATTATGACTACTTCACCATGGACTGGTACAGGCTTCCGAAGCTGCTGAACAGGCCGGTATGGACCGAACCCTACTTTGACAAGGGGGGAGGAGAGGTGTTGATGTGTACCTATTCAACACCGTTTTATACAAAGGTGAAGGGGACCAGGCAGTTTGGCGGCGTCATCACGATGGATATTTCCCTTTTGGCGCTCGAACAGATGGTGAAACAGGTTAAACTGTTTAAAACGGGGTATGGTTTCCTAGTTTCAGCTGGGGGCATGGTTATCTCCTCTCCAAAACTGGTCATGGAAAACAAAAATGTACTGGCAATCGGCAGGACCGGACGGGGGAAACAAACACAGATGGCCCTGAAAGCGATGATTGACGGGAAATCGGGATTCACCGCCATGGATGGACTGGAGGCCCAGGTACATCCCAGCTTCCTGGCATACGCGCCGCTGGCCTCGACGGGGTGGTCGCTGGGAATCATCTTTCCCGAAGATGACCTGATGGATGACCTCTACAGCTTCTTCAGGAAAATCCTGTGGATTGTCGCATGCAGCCTGCTGGCCCTGCTGGTAACCACGATTCTGATCACCAGGAGCCTGACCAGGCCAATTATACACCTGGTTGATGCAACCCGGCAGATCGGCCAGGGCGACTTTCATTCAAAGCTGCCGGTGCGGAAAACCAGGGATGAGATCATGCAGCTCACCAGTGCCTTTGCGGTCATGCAGGAAGAGCTCGGCAATTATATCCTCACGCTGCAGCAAACCACCATGGCTAAGGAAAAGATCGAGAGTGAGCTGCAGGTGGCGCATAATATACAGATGGGAATGCTCCCGCGCGGTTTCCTTACGCCCGGCAACTGGGAGCTCTACGCTACCCTCGATCCTGCCAAGGCGGTAGGAGGGGATCTCTACGATTTCTTTTACCCCGATCCCGATCATCTGTGCATCGCCATCGGGGATGTTTCAGGAAAAGGCGTGCCTGCCGCACTGTTCATGATGGTAACCCGGACCTTGTTTCGTGCGAAAGCCGTTGCAGGATCGCCGCTTTCGATTGTGATGGAAAGCATTAACCGGGAGCTTTGCCTGGAGAACCCGAGCCAGATGTTCGTCACCTTTTTTGCAGCGGTTGTGAACCTCGCAAACGGTGAGATGGTGTTCTGCAATGCGGGCCATAATTACCCCTATGTCCTGGGCCCGGCAGGCGATGTAAGGCAATTGAAATCAAAAGGAGGTCTCCCGCTGGGTGTTTCCGGTGACCTGGGATACCAGACCGCATCGTTTTTCTTCTCCCCGGGTGAAATAATGGTGCTGACGACCGATGGTATTACAGATGCCCTCAGCATTACGGATGATTTTTTCGGCGAGGCAAATCTCACTGCGGCACTGGCTGTCAAAGCAGGCAGCAGTCCAAGGCGCCTGACCGATTCCCTGATCAACGAGGTGAAATTGTTCTCGGAAGGTACCGAACAGGCTGATGATATCACCATCCTGGCCCTGCAATACAAGGAAATAGCGCCTGCGAATGAAGTAACGGTACAGCCTGTTCACCTGGCATTATCAAACAGCCTGACGGAACTGGAGGTGATAAAAACCAGCCTGGAGCGATTGGCGGCAGGTTGGAACATCCCCCAGAAAATCATCATGGAGGTCAACCTTGTATTGGAAGAGTTGTTCACCAACGTGGTTTTTTATTCCTACGACGACCAGGAAAAACACCTCATCGTGATGGATTTCTCCTTGCCGGATGCCCGTCGGCTGCAGATCAGGATCGAGGATGACGGCCGGCCCTTCAATCTGCTTGAGCGAAAAATCAGTGACCTGTACGATATATCGCTTGATGAACGGGAGGTTGGTGGCCTGGGAATCCATTTCGTCAGGGAAATCATGACAAACGTGGCATACCAGCGTTTGGACGGGAAAAATATCGTAATTTTAACCAAAATTTTTTAACAAACAGCATACCTTAGCCCATGGAAATCCGCGAAACGAAGACTGACCAATGTGTGATTATCGGCATTGCAGGTCGTCTTGATACGACAAACTACAGCCAGCTGGAGAATAAACTTTCGGAACTGATAGGGAATCACCAGGTGAATATCCTCGTTGAATGTTCGGAAATGGATTATGTCAGCAGCAGCGGACTGCGTATATTCCTGATGGCGCTGAAAAAAATCACCTCGGAAAACGGCAAATTTGTACTCTGCTGCCTGCAGGATAGTATCCGTGAACTTTTCGAAATCTCCGGGTTTACCAGTGTTTTTGAACTGCATTCCTCAGTCGGGGACGCCCTGAAAGGTTTCTGATGGCCCATTATATCCATTATACCGACCCGAATTCAGGGGAGATGGTTGACGTTCTCGGCAAGATCCCACCCTGCCCGGGCATCTGCTTCTTTATCGATATTACCCGTTCGACCGATATCAAATATATAGGCGGGCTTAAGGATTGGGGACGGAAATTAAACAACACCTTCAACAACCTTTTATATGCGAACCACTTTCAAAACCATATTGTAAAAGGCATCGGGGATGAGATCATGCTGTTTATTCCTGATCCTGTCCTGGAAGCAAAACCAGTTAACAACACCTGTTTTGCATTGCTGGAAGACCTTTATGCGGCGCTGTTTCTCATCAAGAACCATCCCAACCAGGATCTTTTTCTCAGCTGTAAAGTTGCGATTCATTACTGCACCGAGGTTTACAACATCACTTTTTTTGACGGAGCGGAGGATTATTATGGCATCGATGTAGATCTTACGGCACGACTGATGTCAAAGAGTCTTGAAAACAGGATTGTACTGAGTGAACCATTTTATGAAAGGGTCATCCGTGAACTGACGGTTTTGGGAAAACCTTCCACAACAGGTTGCCTGTCGCTGGTTTCCGGCAGGCTTGCCGAGATTTTCAGGGGAGTGCCTGTTGAAACGGGATACAGGGTTATTGATGTATGGTAATTCAGTGCTTTGCGGAGCAGGATGGCGACTTAGTTAAATTAATCGGGGTTTTATGAATATTTGGTTATATATCGTACTGGTCACAACAGTACTGGCAAGCGGTTCGCTGGTTTTTCTATTTAAAGCCGGCGATCAGCGTGTCTTAAAGCTTTTACTGGCATTCAGCGGGGCGTTCCTGATCGGGATCACCTTTTTGAAACTCATACCGGAGGTTTTCAGCAGACCGACGATGTTTGCCGGGGTGTTTGTTTTGCTGGGTTTTCTCCTGCAGTTATCGCTTGAACTGATCACCGAAGGCGCCGAACACGGTCACAAGCATGCCCATTCGGATGATGAAAAGGTATCTCCCTTCCTGTTGCTGCTTGGCCTCTGCATCCATTCTTTTCTCGAGGGAATGCCGATCGTGCCTGGTTTTGATCTTAAACTTCAGCATACCCTGGTGCTGGGTATCGTGGTGCATAATGTCCCTATCTCGCTTACGCTGATGAGCCTTTACCTGCATTACGGATGCTCAAAAACCAAGGCTTTCGTTTACCTGATGATTTTCGCCCTGATGACCCCCCTTGGATCGGTTTTCAGCAACCTGCTGGATGCCTCGATGACGATGTCGCTTACTACTGGGTTTACTTACATCCTGGCCGTTGTTATTGGTATTTTTCTCCATGTGTCAACCTCCATCCTGTTTGAAACCGGTGAAAACCACCGGTACAACCTTCAAAAATTCATCACCGTTTGTATCGGACTGGCGGTGGCGTTTGGAATTTCAGTATTATAGTCGAATTTCTTTGGATGTTCTTAAAAAACGATTACCTTTGCACCCCTTAAATGTACGAATTCGTTCGTGCCTTGTTCTTTAAAATGCCCAGGTGGTGAAATTGGTAGACACGCTACTTTGAGGGGGTAGTGTCCT
>JBAXOB010000077.1:0-8936 GCA_037133475.1 Bacteroidota bacterium | reverse complement strand
GCATTCCTGCATTCCCGCATTCCTGCATTCCCGCATTCCTGCATTCCCGCATTCCCGCATTCCCGCATTCCTGCATTCCTGCATTCCAAAAAAAAGCCCCGTCACACAAATGCAACAGGGCTCAATCCTATTTAACGTGATAAATGGTCAGATTAAATACGATTCTTCTTCCATCCAGACTTTACTGTCGGCGCCGTAATTTCAACGGCTCAGTTCCCGGGATTGAGGCAGGCAGGAGGCTTACTCTTGCTGCGGACAACCGGGAAGTCGCGGACTATACCGCCGGTCGGGAATTTCACCCTGCCCTGAAGAACCAGATTATATGTAAATGAACTGTTTCTCTGAATCGTTTGCGATTGCAAAGATACAAAAACAAATTCATTGTTAATCAAATAACAATGAATTTGTTTTATGATAAAATTACTGAACGATCATTTTTTCCGTGATCACCTTGCTACCGGTGCGTAACTGAACAAAATAGATCCCCCTGGGATAGGCAGAGATGTCAAATGTTCTGATTACCTGGGTGGTGGCGGCTTCGAAGCTGTCGGTAAACAGGTTTTTACCTTCCATAGAGGTAATGGTGAGGTTACACAGTCCGTTGATGCCGCTAACGCCGATCGAGACATTTCCGTGAGCAGGGTTAGGCTGGATTACCATGGCCGGTGTATTGTTGCTGTTGTTGGCCATACCGGTACAAACGTCGAAAATCACATGTTTGGTGCTGGTAATATTTTTGGTACAGGGTGGTGTCGGGGTTCCCACGAATCCGAGGTTGACAGATCCTGAAAGTTTGTCGGCAAGGGTTGGGTGGTAGTTGGTTGAGAAGGTCTGTGAGTTATCAAAAGTACCGGTTCCCGAGGTGGTCCAGTTGATTGAGTTAACATTCACAGCCGTTCCCGATACGTGGATGGAGGTCAGGTACCAGCATACCGTGGTGTCGGCGCCGGCGGAAACGATTGGCTGGGGCATCACGTCAACCATGACAGTATCGATGTGGGTGTTGTTGCCATCACTAACGCTGACAACATATTTCGTGGGAACAACCGGGGCAACTTTCGGCGTTTGGGCCGTGGAGGTGAACCCGGCAGGGATTGAACTCCACTGGTAGGTATAGTTACCAGGGGCTCCGCAGTTGGCCAGGACGTTCAGCTGGGCTGAATCACCGGCGCAAACCTGCGTGGGAGAAGCAAAAGCGGATGCAGAGAAGAAAGAGAAGGAGGCGATCCTCGTTCTCCAGTTGCTGCTGGAGGTAGAAGAATAATATTCCTGGGTGTACCAGAATTTCCTATGCTCTGAAGGATCGGCGCTCATGGCGCTGTAATCGCCCCAGCGGCTCATATTACCGGTAGCGGTTTGTGCTCCGCCTCCGTTCATGATTCCCTTTTCGGCGATGGTCATCACGCCCAGCGTATCGCAGACCATGCGGCCCGTGTAACGGATGGAGGGGTACATATTGGCGCTGGAGATTGAGAATCCAAGGGCGATATTTCCCAGGGAATCCATGGCGATACTGCCCATCCAGCGGGAATTGTTGTCGGCAGGTGCATAGGTCGACTGCTGATAGATCGACCAGGGATCGGTTGCTGAATTACGCAACTCATACCAGCGGCAGCCGGCAACGCCAGAGCCTGCGTTTACCACGTGGTTCGTCACGATGGAATTGTGGTCGGCGAAGGTTCTGTATTGCACACGGTACATCAGGCGGTCGGTGATGGCAGGCGCCTTGGCCGAGGTTCCCTTCTGGGGGATTCCGCTTGAAAGCGATGAGTTGAAGGAGGCTACAGGAACTGCAAGGTTGTTACCGTATGTTGAGTTTGCCGGGGTTACCCAGTCGGTATGAAATTCATTGATCCCCAGATGCTGTGAACCGCTGGTGCGGATATAGACGAAATATTCAGGGGTTCCCAGCGGGGGAAACGGACCGTCGCAATCGGCCGGAATGGCTGTAAAGGCTTCGTTGGATGATGGGAGGGTAAAAGAAACCCTTGCTGCTGTTGGACTGCCCGAAAGCATGGCGGTACGGTCGTAGGCATCGGCGCCTGTTCCCGAATAGGAGGAGCCATTGGCAAAACGGTTGCTGCTCATGTAATAACCATCAGGCCAGATACCGAATTTGGGGTAGTCGGGCATGGCGGTGAAAGAATACTGGTAACGGTACCACGATCCCGTAGGGTCGTTGGTTTGCGAAACGGCGATCATCTGGAAGTTCCCTGCGCTGGGCAGTGAAAACTGGGTGAAAATCCAGCGGTCGGCAATTTCATCATACAAAATAACGGCATCGCCGTCGTTGGAGTTGTTGGGCATGCCGTTCCAAACGGTGCTGCTGGCAAAGGGGCCAAGAACCTTCACACCTGATTTGTTATAAACAGCATATGAACAGTTAACTACCTGGAAATAAAAACTTTTACCCACATCGCCGTGGGTATCGGGGGGATTGTAACCACTGACATTGTTCACACCGTCAAAATTCTGGATGGTCGTGTCGGTGGACATCATGCCGAAATAATTCTGTACCTTTGAATATATGTTGTTTGGAATGGTTGTCGAATTATCTTCATCCTTGAAGATATTGAACTTATTTTTGACGATGCCATCTTTCCAGGAGTTATCAACCTTGCCAGGGGCGACTTTAATCATGTCCCTGAGGGGTGGGGAGATGTCAAAATACACAGGATAGGCAACCTCTGGTTTAAGGCCCTGGTTCTGTGCAAATGAAAAATTCATGCCCACAACGATGAGCATGAATAACAGATAAAACTTTTTCATGTGGTTAAATTTGGTTAGGGTTCAGGTGGCAAAGTTATTGAAAAGTTGTCTATATTTGACCAATTCAAAATAGAATTCATCACTTTTTATCAATTTAACGCAGCATTTTATGAACATCATTATAACCGGGGCCGGCAAAGGCATCGGCTTCGAACTTGTTAAGGTGTTAGCCAAACATAAGCAGAATCATATCGTGGCGATTTCGCGCAATGGAAAATCCCTGAAAGAGCTGGTTGCCGAATGTATCAAACTGTACCCCGAAGCCAAGGTAACCCCCTATGAGTTCGACCTGAACCAGTTTGAATTTTACCCCTTTATCGCACAGCGGCTGGAGACGATCATCCATAAATGCGATGTGCTGGTTAACAACGCGGGAAAGCTGATCAACAAACCCTTCGGGAAAACCGACCTGGTAAATTTCGACGACACCTTTAATGTAAATGTGAAAGCCCCCTTTTTCCTGACCCAGGCGCTGCTTCCCATGCTCAACAAGGGAGCCCACGTGGTCAACATCGGCAGTATCGGTGGAGTGCAGGGCAGCAAGAAGTTCCCCGGGCTGGCCGCCTACAGCGCCAGCAAGGGAGCGCTGGCCATCCTCACCGAGGCTCTTGCCGAGGAACTTGCCGAACAGGAGATCACCGTCAACTGCCTTGCACTTGGCGCAGTACAAACCGAGATGTTCACAAAGGCCTTTCCCGGTGCCAAAGCCCTGCAGAACCCCGCCCAGATCGCCCACTTTATCGGCGACTTCTGCATCAACGGACCCAAATACTTCAACGGCAAAGTAGTCCCAGTCTCAATGTCCGTACCCTAACAACAACTGACGACCCTGCTGCCTGTTGCCTGTTGCCTGTTGCCTGTTGCCTACTTCCGGTTGCCTAAAGATAATCAACCCCATCCCCCTTTTTCCCTGTAAAAGGAGCAATCGCCCTGTTATATATCCCATGAATATAGGCTATGGCCATGCCGTAGTTGGTAACGGGAATCCCGGCATCGATGGCAGGTTTCAGCCTGTTGTGCAGCTGTTTGCGGGTGATCATGCAGCCGCCGCACTGGATCACCATCGCGTAATCGGTGATGGGCCGCTGGATGGAACTTAACCCTGACACCACGTCATATTCCAGTTTTTTTCCGGAGAAATTATTCAGCCAGCGGGGTATCTTCACCCTGCCGATATCGTCGCATGAAACGTGATGGGTGCACGATTCGAGGATCAGCAGCCGGTCGCCGTCGCGAAGGTTGGACAAATGCGGAGTTCCCTTCATATAACTTGCAAAATCGCCTTTCTGCCTGGCCAGCACGATGCTGAAGCTGGTAAGGGGAATATCCCTGGGGATGGCAGCGTCGGCCTTGGGGAACACCTGGCTGTCGGTGACCACCAGCGCCGGTTTGGGATTCATCTTCCGCAGGAAACTGTCCACTTCGCGCTCCTTGCATACCACGGCAATGCCGTCGTGGTCGAGCACATCGCGGATCACCTGCACCTGGGGCAGGATCATCCTCCCCTCCGGGGCTTCGATGTCGATGGGGGTGATCAGCAGCACCACATCCCCGTAGGAGATCAGGTCGCCCACCAGCGTTTGCTTCGTGAATGCTGTTTCAGGAATGGTCTCCCGGATGAGGTTGACCAGCTCCTCCAGGTTGTCCGGGCTGAGCGCGTTGAACCCGATCACCGGAACATCATATTTTTCGCGGATCACCGAGGACAGGGCCGGCGTGATCGTCTCTTCGTCCGACTTGTTGTGGATGACCAGGAAGGGCAGGTCGCCGGCCTTGAAATCGCGGATCAGCTGTTTCTCGGGATCGTCGAATTCGTTGTGGGCGATCACCAGGATAGCCATGTCGATGATCTTCATCACCTCGTTGGTCTTGCCGATACGTTTCAGCCCCAGTTCGCCGCTGTCGTCGATGCCGGCCGTATCGATCACCACCACGGGACCGATGCCGCCGATCTCGATCGACTTCTTCACAGGGTCGGTCGTGGTGCCGGCAACCTCCGACACGATGGCAATTTCCTGTCCCGTAAGGGCATTGATGAGGGAGCTTTTTCCATTATTCCTTCTGCCGAAGATGCCGATATGGGGCTTTGTGTCGCGGGATTTGGCCATTCTGTTAAATAAAATTGAATGATGAATATCGAATAATGAATATTGAATGTTGAATAACGGATTTCGGATTTCAGATTTCGGATGATTAATGCTAGGACACTAATTGTCAGGGGCTGGATCCTTTGTCGCGGAAACCTGGATAAACTCTATGGGTGCGCCGTTTTCCTCGATAAAGGCGACGATGTTTCCCTCCGACGGGCTGTTGGGTTCGATGATCACCTTTTTGCCCCTGATGGCCTCATGGATATCCTCCACTTCAAAGGCTACATGCGGAACAGTTTTCACAATCTCGGGGAGGTTGCACCCCTCTTCGTAGCGCATCCATTCGATGCCGAATTCGCTCTCCTCGTATCCGCAGTGATATACTTTGTAGGCAGCCAGGTATTTCTCGCCCTTTACCGGCGTTTTCGTCGGGATACCCAGGTGGTGGTATTTGTAATTTGTCATAACTACAGCTGTTTCCGCCGCAAATTTACGACAACCATGGGAATTAAGGAAGAAATTGCAATGCGCCGGAATAATCTGTAAAGCGTTACCTTCCGGGCATCATGATTAACAAGGATGAGATTGCGTCAATAACTCCGGATTCCTTAAAGTTTGACGGTCCGCTCCAGTTCGCGCAGGTTTTCCATTTTTTTCTTCTGCAGGAAGCTGTGGATGTCGCCGAGATGCTCTTTGACCCGTTTGTTGCCGAATTCGAACACCTTGTTCACCAGTCCGTCGAGGAAGTCGCGGTCGTGCGACACCAGGATCATGGTGCCGTCGTAATCCTGCAGGGCCGATTTGAGAATGTCCTTGGTCTTAAGGTCGAGGTGATTGGTAGGTTCATCTAAGATCAGCAGGTTCACCGGTTCGAGCAGCAGCTTGATCATGGCCAGGCGCGTGCGTTCGCCGCCCGAGAGGGTTTTCACCTTGTTGGAGGAGAGCTCCCCGCCAAACATAAAGGCGCCCAGGATATCCCTGATCTTGGCCCGGATGTCGCCCTTTGCGGCATCGTCGATGGTCTGGAATACCGTGATGTTCTCGTCGAGCATCGAGGCCTGGTTCTGGGCAAAGTAGCCGATCATGATGTTGTGGCCGACCGTAAGGGTTCCCTGGTAGCCCTTTTCACCCATGATGGCCCTGACCAGGGTCGATTTCCCCTCGCCGTTTTTCCCGACAAAGGCAACCCGTTCGCCCCGTTCGATGCTGAGCGAGACATCGGAAAAGACCGTATGGCTGCCGTAGCTTTTTTCCAGGCCGCTCAGGATCAGCGGGTAGCTTCCCGAACGCGGTGATGGCGGGAATTTCAGCCGGAGGGCTGAATTATCCTCCTCGTCGATCTCGACAAGTTCGAGCTTCTCGAGCATCTTCACCCGCGACTGCACCTGCAGCGTTTTGCTGTAGGTCCCCTTGAACCGCTCGATGAACTCCTGCGTTTCGGCAATCATCTTCTGCTGTTCGTCAAACTTTTTCTGCTGCTGCTGGCGCCGTTCTATCCGCAGCTGTTGGTAGGCCGTGTAGTTTACCTTGTAGTCGTATATACGCCCCATGGTCACCTCGATGGTGCGGGTGGTGATATTGTCGACAAAGGCCCTGTCGTGCGAGATGACGATCACCGCTTTGGCGCTGTTGACCAGGAACTCCTCGAGCCACTGCACCGATTCGATGTCCATGTGGTTGGTGGGTTCGTCGAGCAGGATCAGATCGGGGTTTTGCAGCAGGATCTTGGCCAGCTCGATGCGCATGCGCCATCCCCCGCTGAATTCGCCGGTGGGCCTGGTGAAATCGGTACGCAGGAAGCCAAGACCGAGCAAGATCTTTTCGATTTCGGCATCGTAGTTGATATCGGCGATGGAATAAAACTTCTCGCTCAGGTGCGACACCTCCTCGATGATGGCGTAGTACTCTTCCGATTCGTAGTCGGTGCGGGTGGTGAGCTGTTCGTTGAGCTCGGCGATGCGCTCCTTCATCACGAAGGTGGCGGCAAAGGCCTGCGAAGCCTCTTCGAATACCGTGCGAGAATCGCTGGTGAGCAGGTGCTGCGGCAGGTAGGCGATCACGGTGCCCTTGGGCGAGGAGACCCGCCCGCTTGTGGGCGGCCGCTCCCCGGCGAGGATCTTCAGCAGGGTCGATTTCCCTGCCCCGTTTTTCCCCATCAGGGCGATACGGTCCTTGTCGTTGATGACAAAGGATATATTTTTAAAGAGGGTGGTTCCCCCGAATTCAACACTCAGTCCTTCGGCTGCAATCATAAAAGTGGCTAGGGTCATTCAAAAATTAACATTCAATAATATCTGCATTCAGCAGGCAACATCCCGGTTAATCACAGGTAACCCTGAAAAACCAGTAATCCATAACCTGATGTGTGTACCAGGTTAAACAGTTTTGGGCTAAAGCCCATGAGCACCTCCATCCCTGCTGTCCACGGGCTGAAGCCCGTGGCAATTCAAAAAAGTGCTACAGAATCTTTACCCGCAGTAATCCGGGAAAATATCCGGATATCATCAACTTCAATTTTCGCAAATATTCAATCCATCTCCTTTATTCCACCCTCTATATTCCCGATCCGGCTGTCAAAATCCGAATCTCATTATTCGACATTCAATATTCGATATTCAATGTTCGATCTTCAATATTCGATACTCATTATCCGGCAGTCAATATTCGCCCTTCAATATTCAATATTCGCTCCTCAAAATTCAATATTCACCCTTCAATATTCGATATTCATTATCCGGCAATCAATCTTCTCCCTTTAATATTCAATATTCGGCATTCAATATTCAATATTCAATATTCGATATTCAATATTCAATATTCGATATTCATACTTTAATAAAGCCTGTTCCTCTGTTCCTTGATCTTCTCATCGGTCACATAATCATCATACTCCATTCTTTTATCGATCATTCCTTTGGGGGATATCTCGATGATGCGGTTGCACACCGTCTGGATAAAGGCGTGGTCATGCGACGACATGAGGATGTTGCCCTTGAATTTCATCAGGGTGTTGTTAAAAGCCTGGATCGATTCGAGGTCGAGGTGGTTGGTGGGGGTGTCGAGCATCATCACGTTGGCGTTGCGTATCATCATGCGTGCGATCATGCAGCGCACCTTCTCCCCTCCCGACAACACGTTGGCCTTTTTAAAGATCTCCTCGCCCGAGAAGAGCATTTTGCCGAGGAATCCGCGGAGGTAGTTTTCGGTGGTGTCGCTCGAGAACTGCCCGAGCCAGTCCATGAGGTTGAGGTCGGTCTGGAAGAGTTTTTCATATTCCAGCGGCAGGTAGACCTTGGTGATGGTCTGTCCCCACTCGAAGGTACCCGAGTCGGCCTTGTCGTGTCCCTTGATGATCTCGAACAGGGCGGTCATGGCGCGGGTGTCGCGCGAGAGGAAGATCACCTTGTCCTCTTTCTGCATGGTAAAGCTGATGTTTTTAAAGAGCAGCGTGCCGTCGTCGGCGGTTTTGGTGAGGCCGGTCACCTCGAGGATGGTGTTGCCCGGTTCGCGGTCGGGGGTGAAGATGATACCCGGGTATTTCCTGGTGGAAGCCCTGATCTCTTCGATGTTGAGCTTTTCGATCATCTTTTTGCGGCTGGTGGTCTGTTTCGATTTGGAGGCGTTGGCGCTGAAGCGGGCGATGAACTCCTGGAGCTCCTTTTTGCGTTCCTCGGCCTTCTTGTTCTGGGCCATCTGCTGGCGCAGGGCCAGCTGGCTCGATTCGTACCAGAAGCTGTAGTTGCCCGGGAACTGCTGCACGCGGCCGAAGTCGATATCGACGATATGGGTGCAGATGGAGTCGAGGAAGTGGCGGTCGTGGGAAACCACCAGCACGGTATTGTCGAAGTTGGCCAGGTAGCCCTCGAGCCAGTTGACTGTTTCGAGGTCGAGGTCGTTGGTGGGTTCGTCGAGCAGGAGGTTGTCGGGTTTGCCGAAGAGCGCCTGGGCCAGCAGCACCTTGACCTTGTCGCGGCCGTTGAGGTCGCTCATCAGTTTGCCGTGAAGGTCTTCCTTTATGCCCAGTCCGCTGAGCAGGCTGGCGGCGTTGCTTTCGGCGTTCCAGCCGTCGATGGCGGC
>JBAXOB010000076.1:0-9790 GCA_037133475.1 Bacteroidota bacterium | reverse complement strand
CCTTGGTTGCAGGTTTTGCAGTTTCCTTGGTTGCAGGTTTTGCAGTTTCCTTGGTAGCGGCCGGCTTTGCAGCTTCGGTTTTTGCAGGTTCTTTTTTCTTTTCAGCTGGTTTGGCTTTTTCCTGAGTCTGAGCAAACATGGTCATGCTGAACATGGCAGCGATGGCGATTAACATTACTTTTTTCATTGTTTTTTGATTTTAAGGTGAAACGATTTGATAATTAATAAACTGGATTATTTTTTTATGGTATCCTGGCAACACTCATTTGAACAGGTCTCTTTGCGGACGAATTTTCCATCCTTATCAAAAAAGAGTTTTTCGTGATTTTTATCCTTTGAAACACACACATCAAACGTGATGATCCCTTTGGCATCTACCTTGAAGGCTTTTACAATGGTATATCCTGTGAAGTTTTTCGATATATATTCCGAAATAGGCTTCTGAAGTTCCGTGGTCTTTAACTCAGTTTTGGTTTGAGCAAAAATCAGGGAGCTGAAAATCCCAAGAAAAAATATCATCAAAACTTTTTTCATCATTTTTGTCTCCACAGGGGATGTAAATTTTATGGTGCAAAGGTGAGGTGAGAATCTGTTGGAAATCTGGAGATGATTCTTTTTATAAAGAAATTTTTAATTTATGATATCCATCACGGTAATCATAGGAGATGTTCATCTGGTAAAGAAGTGCGATTTTTTGTACGATGGAGAGTCCAAGTCCTACAGAATCAGGATTGTTTTCCGATTTTTTAAATCTTTCGAACAATTTTGCAGGATCGGTTTTCAGGGGCAGCCCCGAATTGGCAATGGAAACAGAATCGGCATCCAGGGTTATTTCTATCGTTCCGGAATGTATATTATGCCTGATTGCATTGGATATCAGGTTGGTAATCAGAATCTCAGCGAGGGTCCTGTTCATATTCACCACGAAGGGCTGGTAATACTTTTTTGAAATCTTGATTTCAAGGTGTTCTATCATCTCCTCGAAATGTTCCAGGGTTTTATCCAGAATCTGTTCCAGGTTAATGTTTTCGGTTTGGCTGAACTGGTTATTTTCAATTTTGGAGATCAGCAGGAGACCCTGGTTGAGCTTTGACATGCGCGTGGTGGCATCAAAAACCGCACTGATCAGCTTAAGTTGTTGCTCGTCAAGATCTTCCCGCTGTATAAGCAGTTCCAGCTTGGATTTAATGATTGCAATGGGTGTAAGAAGTTCGTGGGCTGCATTTTCATTGAATTCTTTCAGGTTGATATAGTCCTGCCTTATTTTTTTCGACATTTTTTCAAGCGCCTGGTTGAGCAGGTTAAATTCATGGATATCCGTTTTGGGCAGGTTCAGCGGTTTCTCCTGGTTGATCTCATAATGGCTCAGGTTGTTAATCGTTCGGTAAAATGGTATCCAGACGCGCCGGGCGATGAAATAATTTACCCATACAAGGAGGAACAGGAGGAAAATAAAGACAAGCGCCACGGCGATCACGATTTCGGCAATCAGTTTTTCTGAATCCCGCAGGGGTTTGTAGATGTTGATCGTATAGCCCTTGTTCTCATAGGAGGTGTTTTCCACGAACAGGTGGCGAAAGGTGGCAAAGGACCCCTGGTCGCTGTCGTACATCAGGGTATCGCGTATATATTCATTCTTGTGCCGCGGTGTATTCAGGATGGTGATATCAATCATATGACCGAAAACAGAACGGAAATCGGGAACGCTGTCGGAATCATTGATGGTTTGAACGATGAGCAGTTTTTCTTCAAAAAGTGTTTCATCCAGTTGTTTCTCGAAAATATTATGGAGCATCCTGAAAAAAATCAGGCCGCTGAGGATAAATACGCCCACCGAGATAAGCAGGTAGGAACGGGATGTACGGGTCAGTAATTTCATGAGTAAATCCTTGTAGGTGCAGGTGGATTAGTTCACCGCGGCGGTGAATTTATAGCCCATTCCGTAAATGGTCCGGATGTAGTCTTCGCCACCCTTTTCCATGATCTTTTTCCGGAGGTTTTTAATATGGGTATAAATAAAATCAAATGAATCGGCTGTATCCATCTCGTCGCCCCAGAGATGCTCGGCAATGGCCTCCTTGGTTAATACCCTGTCTTTGTTGGAGATGAAAAAGATCAGCAGGTCATACTCTTTTTTGGTCAGCACCAGTGGTTGCCCGTTGACCAATACCTCCATCTGTTCGGGTAATATCTGGATGTCATTAAAAATAATCTCGTTGATCCCGCCGAAACTCCGGCGCCGGATGATGGATTTGACGCGGGCATTGAGTTCGGGCAGGTGAAAGGGTTTGGTGAGATAATCATCAGCTCCAATCTCAAGACCTGCCACCTTGTCATCCAGGGAGTTTTTCGCAGAAATAATGATAATCCCGGTTTCCGACTTGATCTTCTTCAGCTCCCTGATGACATTGAGACCGCTTCCGTCAGGAAGGTTGATGTCGACAATGATGCAGTCATACTCGTAAAGGTTGATCTTTTCAATTGCATCTTCAAAATTGAATACAGCTTCGCATAGGTAGTTCTCTTTCTGCAGGTACTCGGTAATGGAACCTGATAATTCCTTTTCATCTTCGATCAGAAGAATTTTCATAGCCAGTGTAGTTAGTAACCCGCATCCACCGCTTTCGGGTGGGGCAGGCAAAAAGTTAATTGCGGATACACCTTACCGGGAATGCATTTGCGCGGCTCGAAGGGTATAACGACACACTCAGGTTGTAAATATTGATTCCCCTGGCGGTTGCATAATCGGCTGAGAGTGCGTCAGCAGTCCAGAAGATAGAGCCGGTATTGAGTCCGGAACCAAAACTCCAGTTCCTGTTCAGGTAATAAATTCCCTTTAACAACCCGTGGAAACCATTGGCAACCACTGTGTCTTTCAGCGCGCTTCCCGCGATTCCGTTTCCATTCAGGTCGGTGATCAGGTTATCCCAATCAACTGCCGTTGGCACATGCCAACCCGGTGGACACAGGTCCTGGTATTGTGAAGTCTCCTGGTATTGCATCATTTCGCCCCATTGATAAAATCCGCCCGACTGGCTGCAATTGGCCGCGATATTGTCTTTACAGTATTTTTCCGGTAAGCAGTTGTCTGTCTGCGATTGCAGCTGATCGGTGTAATTTCCGTAATTGAGGTTGGCTGCGGTCCAGCACCGTGCGCCAATCCCGGAGCCCGTATGAAAGGTCGGATAACTCTGGTTATCGCGGTAATCCCTGACAGTGCCGGGACACGGATCATTTGCATTGGATGCAAAGACGGAAAGGGTTATCGACTTCTCATCCACGCAATTGTAAATGTTGGTAAACCGGTAGGTAATCGTATAGGGAAGACCGTTTGCCGTTCCGCCCCCGGCCACGCTGCCGCTTTGCGGATCGAAGGCATAAACTCCCGGGCTGACCTGGCTGACGCCGGTTCCGCTGTAGATGCCGCCCGGTCCAATCGGACGGCCTCCTTTAAGGATGATGGGACGTCCGTTTTTTGTGGTTTTCAGATCATTGCACACGAGAAAATCGGCAATTGGCTTGGGATTTACCGTAACCGGGAACAGGGGGGAGGAGGGTCCGTCACCGCAGCCGTTATGACCGGTAACCTGCAGCAGGCCTGAAGTGGCAGTGGCGGAGAAGTCTATAAGCAGACTTGAGCCGTTGTTGGTTAAGGTTGCGCCGGTTCCTGTGAAGTTCCATATATAACTCCCGGCATCCGGGATGACATTTATACTGTAGGGAATCGCAGTTTCTCCCTGGCAGACGGTTGCTCCTGTATTGCTTGCAATTACAACCGCAGGCCCGGGCAAAGGATTAACCACCACGGCTTTCACGGCTGGCTGGCCATAATTGCACTCGGCATTGAATCCTCTCACCGTAAAATTACCCGAAACCGCCGAGGTCGTGAAGATACAGCTGATCTGCGTGGTCCCGGCCCCGCTGGTAATGGTTACACCGCCTGGTACCGACCAGTCGTAGCTGGTCGAATAGTTGACGGGTGAGATGGCGTATGTTACTACCGCAGTTCCCTGGCAAACAGGCGTGTTTCCTGAAACAGGTCCGGATGCTTCGGGAGTAGGATGTATCGTAAGGGCCAGGCTGGCAGGTAATCCGTCACCGCAAAAATTGCTATGGCCCTTGACCGTTACTGGTCCCGAAAGGGCTGTTTGGGAAAAGTCAACAACGATGCTGCTGGTAGTGCTTCCTGCAGTGATGATGGCACCGGGCGGCACGCTCCAGATATAACTGTCCGCCCCGGTCACAGGGGCGATCGAATAGGTTATTCCGGTTGCCGGCACGCAGAGGGTTGCCAATCCCGAAACCGGTCCGGCAGGTTGGGGATCAGGGTGGATGCTCAGGGGCAGGGAGGATGGCAATCCGTTCCCGCAAAGGGTGCTTTGCCCGTAAACAGTGACATTTCCTGATGTCGAAGACAGGGAGAAATCAACTGTTATGGCATTGGTGTTGTTTCCTGCAACGATGGAGGCACCGGCCGGGAGGGTCCAGATATAGTTGTTGGCTCCTGTAATGGCAGGAACAGAGAAGAGCAAACCTGATGCCGGGGTACAGATGTTGGTGTTGCCGGTTATGGTCCCGGCCGGCTGGGCGCTGGGCGCCACTGTAAGCGCCATGGTTACCACAGGCCCGCTGCCGCAGATGTTGTTGATCCCCTTTACGGTGATTGAACCGGGAGAGGCCAGGGCGCTGTAATCAACCGTGATGGCATGGGTGCTGCCGCCAGAAGTGATGACAGCGCCGGGAGGAACCGTCCAGGTATAAGAATCGGCGCCGGCCATCGGCGGGATGGAATAGGTAATGCCTGTTGACGGAGCACAAACCGGGTTGGTTCCGGTAATGGGAAGCGCCGAGGCAGGTATGGTACCGGCGTTCACATAGGCGGTGGCGATCGTTGTTTCACTGCAGGCATCGGTAACGCTTACCGAATAAAGGGTTTGACCCATCGGGGGTGAGAGGGTAATGGCCGGTGTGGTAGCCGCATTGCTCCACAGGTAGTTGAAATTGCCGGCCGGCAAAATGGGTTGCCCCCCACTAACCAGGGCCGACAGCGTGACAGGCATCCCGTTACAAACGGTCTGGTTGTCGACATTCACCAAAAGCGGGTCATGATCCTTGATCAGGAGTTCATTGGTAACCGTATTGACGATACTGCAGGAGGTTGACGTTGCTTTGATAACCAGGTTTTCAATGGGTTCGGGTGTGGCGTCGGCGACGGCCGAGATGATGATGGGCGGGGCCGTCAACTGGCCGGCCGGGATGACCACCTGGGTTGGGAAGGGGTTTGGCAGGATATCAGCCTGGGTGGCAGTGCCTGAAGGATCAATATTAAGGAGGATCGTAAAATCGCCGGTATGGGGTTCGGGTATCCCGTAGGTGAGGGTTGCAGTGCCGCAGCCTTCAACGAGATAGGTCCCAGTCTGTGGGTTTGAAAAGGAGGCTGATGCTATTACATTGTTACTTGAAAAGCTGTTTTGTTCCAGGAATACGCCCGAATCGAGGATGCCGTCATTGGCATCGCCGATGGCGAATTTCATATGGTAGGTCTGGTTGCAGGTAACGGTGTAACTGGCTGTAAAGACGTAGGTCAGCCGGTTGTAGGAAAAATAGGTCTTGGGATTGTTCCACCATGAATAGACCCCCTTCCCGGTATTGCCGTTGTCGGAGGCGCATACGTTGGCGATGGTGACATAATTGGCGGTTCCCGGTAAAAGAGCGATGTTGACGGCATCATTGGTAAAACCCAATCCTCCTGCTATCCCGTAACCGCTGAGGAACAGTCCGAAGGCGTCATTATAAGGTGATCCGCAGTACTGATCAAATTCGACGGAGCAAAAGACATACCGGAAGGTGATCACATCTGTTTGCGGAATAAAGTCAAATTCGAGAACCGACTTGTCATTGATCTCTTTATTGGCCAGGATGTGAAGATCGGCGTCGCCTTCGAAGGGCTGGTTGTTGCCCTCCATGTCGTCGGAAGGGTCGGCGGGCGCAATGGCCTTGGCCACATAACCCGATGAAAGGATCACCCCTCCGCTTATACCCAGCTGTGACTGTGCGCCCCCGGTAGCTGTAAAGGAGCCGATCTGGTCACGGTATTTGGGCGGGGTCCGCATGGAACTGTTCAGTGGTAGTGCAGAACCGTTATAGGTGGCATTGGAAACCGTTACGCCGGTTCCGACAAGGTAAGTCTGAACGAACTCCAGCGGGGTCATGCTAATGGCGGTACCTGTGTTAACCGTTAGTTGTGACAAGGACCTCCCGGGTAAACCGAGTATCATGATCAACACCACTGCGGAAACAACGAGAACCCTGTGATTCATTCAGGTTAACTTCAAAATGTCTGGTAAAGTTACAATAAAATGATCTAATCTTTCACACAGCGCACGGAAAATGCATTTCCCCTGCTGGAATTGTAGTTCGAGATACTCAGGTTATTGCTGTTCAGCCCGCGGGCCACAGCGCGGTCGGTGCCAGAGGAGTCGGAGGTCCAGAACAGGGTTCCCTGGTTGCCGGCATTAGCAAAGGCCCAGGTGTAATCCTGGTAATCAACGCCTCCTGTAAGGGCATGAAATCCGGTGATCCTGAGTGGGTCCATCATCTCCGGGCCATTGACCCCGTTGGCATCGGGGGCTGTGATCCCGGCAGCCAGGTTGTCGATCAGTTGCTGCCATTCGGTTGCCGAGGGTATATGCCATTCGGGAGGGCATAACCCTTTTATCCCGGAGGAGGTTGAATAATCCATCAGTTCATCCCACTGGTAAAAACCTCCGTAAACGGAACATCCCGTATCGGCGGGGGCACAATATTTCTCTGCCTGGCAGTTGTCGGTTTGGGGAGGAACCGGCGCATTGACCAGGGGCGCTCCGTAATTCAGGTTTTGGGTCATCCAGCAATGGCCGGCCAGCAAGGCGGTCTGGTATTTCTTTCCATTCCTGACATCCGTAAGTTTCCCGCCGCAGGCGAAAGCGCTGTTCTGTAGGGTGATATTGACCGGTGCTGTGGTTGCATCACATCCATATGTATTTGTATAGGTATAAGTTATGGGGTATAGGCCGGGAATTGCTCCCAGAGGGTCAAATTCATATTTTCCCGTCAGCGTGTTCAGGGATACATGATTGCCGGAGTAGACTCCCTGCACTGGCAACAGGGGGGATCCTCCCCGCAGGATGATCTTCCCTGCATTCGGCGTGGTGACGAGGTCAAAACAGGGGATGAAAACCGGGTTGGGCCTTGGTTTGACATCGGTGGCGAGGGTCGAGGAGGTGATGCAGCCTGCGGTAGTGGCGCCGGTCAAGGCAACGGTTGCTCCCCCGTAAACCTGCCAGTCGACCGTGATGTTATTCGTGCCCTGCCCGGAGGCAATAATGCCGTTGGCAGCTGGAATCAGCGACCATGTAAAATTACAGGAGGGATCGGCAGGTGCCTGGTACAGGTGGGGTGATGCCTGGCAGACCGGCCCGGGGTTTTCGGTGATGGTTGTTACAGGGTATGGATGGATAGTGACCGTGGCATTTCCGGACTGCAGTTTTGAACAGGTTGTGGAACTGGACTCCTCCACCTTGGTCAGGTTATAGCTATAACTCCCTGTGATATTGGTTGGAACTGTCAGGGTTACACTGTTGCCCGAGGAGGTCGTAATCGTTTGGCTGGAGCCGCCGTTGATATTGTAGGTGAAGGTATAGGGAGGCGTTGCATTGCTGCCCGTAAAGGTGATCAGCGGGGGTGTTGCATTGAGACACAAGGAGGCTGATCCGGTGATCGTAGCCGTTGGCATGGGATTCACCGTCACGGTAGCGCTTCCTGAGAAGGTTCCTGCCAGGCAACCCTGGGTGGCGACCGAAACCAGTGTGTACAAACCCGCCGTCGTTGTGTTTATCTGGTAAGGTAATGAATTGTTGCAGGTCACCGGCGGCTGGTTAATGCCATTGATGGCATAAACAAAGGTGAAGGGGGGAGTTCCGAAGGTGAAATTCACAGTAACGGCTGCCTGCTGGATCCCGTCGCCGCAAATGGTGCCTCCCCCGCTGATGTGCGCCTGGGGGCAAATTGATGGCGGCGCCGGTACGGGCTGGGTGATGGTACAGTTCAAGCTGTCGGAAAAGCGGGCCGTGATAAGATGGGTCAGGCCATCACAGGGGATATTGGTGAGATTATAGGCCAGCGGGCTGATAAAGGGCGGGCTGAAAGATTGTGCCACAGGAGGTATGGCGGTGTTATCGGTAACAGTGAGTGTTCCGGTCGGCGACGGGTTGGTGAATTCAACATTCCCTGAAACCGAGAATGTATTCGTCGCAGCACTGCAGGCAGTGGGCGTTTCGGTCAGGGCGATCATCGAACAGTGAACCACGATGTTGCAATTCGTTAACCCGGTACCGCCTGTTTGTGAAAAGGTAATCGTTCCCGCTTGCTGGCTGAAGTTTGTGATCATGAGAATATATATTTCTCCCACCTGGGCGTTCAAAATGTGGCAGGTTTCAACAGGTAAAGGTGAGAAACTGCAATCCACCATGTTCCCTTTGGGATATACACATCCGGGTGAAACATTGGTACAGCAGCCGGCTAAAGTGCAACTTCCTGTCAAGCCGTTGCTGCATCCGTCTGACAGACTGGTAAAGGGCCCCCAACAGATAAAATCGACATCCTCCCCAAGCCCTGCCGTACTAACCTGGGAAATGGAAATGACAATGTTGCCGGCAGTCCCTATCTGCATATAATACCAGGCCGGGCAAGGCGTGCTTGCAAGGCATCCGTAATTTGGATAGCCGCCAACGGCAGGGGGAGCGGTACCGGTGGTACCCGAAGGAAAGTTGTATACAATCCCGGAGCACGCCACACCTGCATCCTGACAGGCATTGGAGCTTGCGAGCGGTGTTATCTCCCGGTTTAATTCCTGCAGATCATTCATCTTGTAAAATGGAGACAAACTGACATATTCCTGTTTCTCCTGTTCGCTGAATGAGACTGATGCGTTTTGGGTTTCCAGCAAAAATTCACGAAATGCCTGCCATGCCTCATCCTTAGTTCCGGGTGCAATAAAAAGCGCCGAATCATTATAAAAGGCGCTTTTGTCTGCCATAAAAACCTGTCGGGCCCATGCGCTGTTATAAAAAAAGGCCCGCTCAAACCTGGTGTGGAAATGGGAAAGGTTAACGGAGAAATATTCAGTTCCACTTTCTGAATGATGAAAATGAACCATTTGAAAAAGGGTGTCGCCCGGTTGGTCGATGCAGGACAGGGAATCTGGTGAAATAGTCCGATCGCTGCTACCACAAGTCACTGCGCCTATGGTCGTGTTGCTGAATAACCCGGTGTTGAAAACAACAAGAAAACCCAGACTCAGGATAAGTTTTACCCTGGGAAACAGAAAACCAAATAAGCTAGTACCCGTTTTATGCATAAAATGAAACACAGACAACCTACAGGATATCCTACAGACAATCGTTGTTAACGATGGTTGCCCTGACTTAGGAAAAACTCCCGGTAAAACAGGAAAGTCAGTCTTTTACACATCGCACTGACAATGCATTTACCCGGCTGCTGAAGTACTTTGAAATACTGGGATTGTAGTTGTTCAGCCCCCGTGCAGCCGCCTGGGTGGCGCCATTGACCGTGGAGCTCCAGAACTGGGTAGCCGTCAGCGACCCGGAGGTGAAGGCCCAGAAGTTGTCGCTGTAATCGATTCCACCGGTCATGACACGGAATCCGGCAGGCAGCAGCAAATCCTTCATGATCGACCCGTTCAGCGCGTTGGATTCGGGCGGGCCGATCCCGCCGACCAGGTTGTCGATGA
>JBAXOB010000075.1:0-9875 GCA_037133475.1 Bacteroidota bacterium | reverse complement strand
GCATTCCCGCATTCCCGCATTCCTGCATTCCTGCATTCCCGCATTCCCGCATTCCTGCATTCGCCATTAGGGTATTACCACCGGGAAATCATAGCGGAAGTCTTCGTATTCGGGTTTTCCCAGGATGTTTGCAAGGAAATCGCTGTAGGCATCGGTGAAGGCGAATTTGCTGATATCATAATAGTCCTCCGACAACGGTTTGTTTCCCACAGCACCCATGTCGATGGAGGTTGTGTTGAACTCTTCAAGCTCGACATTGGGGACGATCCTTTTCATTACCGGCATCTGTCCGTATTCTTCCCGGAGGAGCAGATCCACTACCTTATCGGCCAGGGTCGAGGTCAGGCGGCGGTCATAATGCCGGCAATGGCCCGAGCGGGGATAGTATCCCGAAATCTGGGCCCTGGCATCAATGCCGAGTTTGGCGCTGATCTCCGAGGCGACGATGCCGCTGACGCCGCCGAAACGGGGATGACCGTATTCATCAACTTCAGAACTGGCATAGACCACATCCACCTTGCCGCTTTTTTCATCATACCAGCGGATTCCTTCAGATACCGGAATGACGAGGCATTTCTTCTTGGAGTGCATATAGGCCTCCTTCACGGTCTCAAAAAAGACCTCTTTGCGTTCTTTGGTGATCTCGTATTCGGGGATAAGCCCCAGGGAAGCACCGCCAAAAACTGTTGTCCCGGTAAGCCACCCGGCATCGCGTCCCATGACCTCCATGACGATGATGCGGGAATGGGATTCGGCCGTGGTCTTGATGCTCGCGGTGAATTCCATCATCGACCTTGCTGCTGACGGGAATCCCGGGCAGAGCACGGCTTCAATATCCTTGCCTTGGTACGTATGGATGGTACGGGTACGAAGGTCGTTATCAATGGTTTTCGGAAAACCGATCACGGGGATGCCTTCCGTTTCAAAAAGTCGCTTGGCAGCGCCATTGGTATCATCGCCCCCGATGGTGACCAAAACATCGATCTTATATCGTTCAAAGTTTCTCAAAACCTGCGGAACGCGGCTTTCAGGATTTTTCTTGGACGGGAAGGGGTTGGTACGGCTCGAGCGCAGCGCAGTTCCTCCATAATAACCATCATAGGGCTGATTGGTAAGATCCACCACATCGCCATCTCCCAGAAGACCTTTCCACCCCTGGAGGATGCCGAAAACGCGAAAGCCCAGCAAAGAGGCGCGGTTACGGATTGCTTCAATACTTGAATTGATGGCAGGCGTATCGCCGCCACCCGATAATATCGCGAGCGTCTTGCCGTGAAACAGTTTATTTTCGTACTTCATACGTAGTTTAATTTTGTCAACCGTAATGGAAAATCTATGAAAACTGCCAAAGCCCATGATAGACGGGCATTCCTGGATTACAGCCTTTTTCCCGGGTGCAAATTTACTATTTTTTTTCAGGAATCCGCAGAGTGGCTGGCGTTCATTCCTGGTAGCCCATGGTATCCCTGATCTTTCCAACCAGCACCCTGGCAAGCTTTTCATTCGATTCACGGGTCCATCCCGCGATATGGGGTGTAAGCACAACCCTGTCGGAAGCGACCAGGTAGTCAAGTTCGGGAGGCAGGCTCCCCGAGATGGTTTCGAAGGAGGAATCTTCATATTCGAGCACATCGAGGGCGGCGCCCAGCACCTTCCCCGATTCCAGGTTTTTCACCAGGTCGGAGGTCCTGACTACTTTTCCGCGGGCTGTATTGATGAGCCAGATATTTTTATGGAACCGCCGGAAAAAGGCATCATCCGCCATCCAGGTCGTCTCTTCGGTCAGCGGAACGTGCAGGCTCAGGATGTCGGTCAGTTCAAACAGTTGCTCCAGGGATGTTTCGCGGGTATTGCCATCTGAATAGTTTGTTTTGTATTTGTCCCACGAGATGACCTGTGCGCCAAACCCCTGCAGGCGTGCAGCAAATGCGCTGCCCATGTTACCATAGCCGATGATGCCTACGGTTTTTCCCTTGATCTCGGTTCCCCTGTTTTCCTCCCTTAGCCAGGTACCATTTCTGACCTGCCGGTCGGCACGTGTAATATGGTTCAATAGTGACAGGAGCAGGCCAAGGGTGTGTTCCCCGACCGCGTCGCGGTTGCCTTCCGGAGAGTTCAGGCAGCGGATCCCCCTGCTCTCTGCATAACCGACATCAATATTTTCCATCCCGGCCCCCACCCTGCCGATGAACTTCAGCCGCGTGGCTCGATCGATCAGCTCTTTGTCAATCGCAATTTTACTGCGGATGATGATGCCCGTGTACCGGTCGGCAATCGCCAGGAAATCGTTTCGTTTGAAATCGGGGAAAAAATCACAAACGAAACCCGCCTGCGACAATAACTCCCTGACCAGCGGATGAACGGAATCGATAAAGAGTACGCTTGACATTTCAGGATTGGTAAAATAGCAGTTTTGTGTTCGCAAAGGTATCATTGATTCTTTATTTCCAATCAGGTTTTTCTTAATTTTGCATCCTAATTTTCAGGCTGTGTGGAATTTTCTCGTCAGAACCCTATTACGTAACAGGATCACGATCCTGGTAGTCATTGCGCTGTTAACCGCCTTCATGGGATATAAGGCAACCCAGGTAACCATCCAGTATGGGAATACCTCTATCCTGCCTGAGAAGGATTCAACAAACATGGTATACCAGAGTTTCATCAAACAGTTCGGCCAGGATGGAACGGTCATGTTTATCGGTTTGCTTGACAACCAGTTTTTCCTGCAGTCGCATTTCAACGCTGCGTTCGACCTTACCGACTCGCTGAAAAAGATCCGCGGGGTTTCGGAGATCGTCTCCATCACCAGGATTTACAACCTGGTTAAAAACGATTCCCTGAAGAAATTTGAGTTTATCCCTATTTCACCTGTCAAACCAAAGAGCCAGCAGGAACTTGACTCCATCAAATCGCTGATCTATTCCCTCCCTTTTTATGAGGGGCTGGTTTACAACAAAGCCACGTCGGCCTACCTGATGGCTGTTACCCTCGAAAAAAACACGATCAATTCAAAGGAGCGTGACCGGCTGATCAATGATATCAAGGATATGGTCGACAGGTTTTCAGCCCGCACCCGTATCGAGTCCCACTTTTCAGGATTGCCCTATATCCGCACGCTGATTGCAAAAAAGCTGGAAAATGAACTCCGGCTGTTTGTCATCCTGGCGCTGCTGGTATCGGCATTTTTCCTCTATCTCTTTTTCAGGTCGGCCAAAGCGGTCATCTTTCCCATGCTGATCGTGATGATCAGCGTTGTTTTTGCCCTGGGGCTCATGGCCCTTTTCGGTTACAAGATCACCATGCTCACCTCGATCATTCCTCCCCTGGTGATCGTGATTGCGGTTGAAAACTGCATCTTTATCCTGAATAAATACCATTACGAATACAGCGCCCACCACAACCAGGCCAAGGCCCTGTCGCGGGTAATCCAGCGTATCGGGGTTGCCAACCTGCTTACCAATGCCGCTACTGCCGCAGGCTTTGCGGCCTTTACCATCACCAATAATTCACTCCTTGTTGAGTTCGGTTTGATTGCGGCGATCAACATCATGTTCATCTATGTCCTGTCGCTGACGCTGGTACCGATATTTTTCAGTTTCCTCCCGGCTCCTAAAAGCAAGTATACCAAACACATTGAAGCCAGCCTGGCAAAATCGCTGATCGACAAGGCTGTTTTTTGGGTTACCCATTACAGGAACCAGATCTATATCACCATGGGCATCTGTATCGTGATCGGCGTTATCGGCGCCCTCCGGTTAAAGACAAGCGGGACCATCGTGGATGATATCTCCAAGCGCGATCCGATCTATTCCGATATGATGTTCTTCGAACACCATTTTAAGGGGATCATGCCGCTCGAAATCATTGTGGATACAAAGAAGAAAAAGGGGGTGATGAACCTGGCGACCCTGAAAAAAATCGACAGGTTGCAGGACAGTCTCAAGACCTATAAGGAACTCTCGAAAGCCCTGTCGATCGTTGAGGTTATTAAAACGGCCAAACAGGCATTCTATGGCGGCGATCCCCAGTTTTATTCGCTGCCCAATTCAAACGAGCTGACCTTCATGGCAGGCTATATCCCCTCGTTTAAGTCGAAAAAGCGTTCCATCCTTGACAATTTCATCGATTCCACCTACCAGGTCACCCGTATCAGCGTGCAGATGGCCAACGTGGGTACCAAGCAGATCGACAGCATCCAGCAAAGCCTTAAACCAACCATCGATTCCATCTTCAACCCGGCCAGGTACAAGGTTACCATTACCGGAACCAGTGTCGTATTTTTAAAAGGCACCAATTTCCTGATCCGTAATCTCTGGGAGAGCATTGCCCTGGCCATCGTGGTGATTGCCATGCTGCTTGCCTTTTTATTCACCTCCTGGCGGATGATCCTGATCTCCCTGATCCCCAACCTCATCCCGCAGCTGATGACCGGGGCGCTGATGGGATTTGCCGGGATCCCGATCAAACCCTCCACCATCCTGATCTTCAGCATTGCTCTCGGGATTTCGGTCGACAACTCCATCCAGTTTCTTTCTCGATACCGGCTGCAGCTGAAACAAACCGCACACGACATCCCGGCCTCTGTTGTAGCTGCATTGCGTGAAACCGGTTACAGCATGATCTATTCTTCAACGGTTCTCTTCTTCGGCTTCGGGATTTTTGTTCTCTCAACCTTTGGCGGAACCCAGGCCCTGGGCTTTCTCATCTCCTTTACCCTGCTGGTTGCCGGGTTACTTAACATGTTTGTTTTGCCCTCCATGCTGCTGACGCTCGACGAATGGAGCACAACCAAATCGTTTGAACAACCGCTGGTGGATATCTATGAAGACCAGGCCGATGTCAATCTCGACGGGATTGAAATCGGCGACAAGGAAGAAAATCAATAACCGATAAATCTTGATTTATGAAAGGAATAATCTTAGCAGGTGGTGCCGGAACACGTCTTCATCCATTGACGCTGGCGGTCAGCAAACAACTGATGCCCATCTATGACAAGCCGATGATCTATTACCCGCTTTCGGTTCTGATGATGTCGGGGATCAACGAGATCCTCATCATTTCCACCCCTTACGATCTTCCAAATTTTAAACAGTTGCTGGGCGACGGAAAATCGCTTGGATGCTCCTTTTCCTATGCCGAGCAGGTGGTGCCGAACGGTTTGGCACAGGCCTTCGTAATCGGAGAGCAGTTTATCGGGAGAGAAAAGGTCGCCCTGGTACTGGGGGATAATATCTTCTTCGGCAACGGGCTTTCCCAGCTTGTGCAGGAAAATAACGATCCGCAGGGCGGGGTTGTTTTCGCCTACCATGTTCATGACCCTGAGCGCTACGGGGTAGTTGAATTCGACGCTAATTTCAAGGCCCTTTCGATTGAGGAAAAACCAAAGCAACCGAAATCTAATTTCGCGGTTCCCGGACTGTACTTCTATGATAATTCGGTGATCGAAGTTGCAAAAAACATCAAACCCAGCGCCCGTGGCGAATACGAGATCACCGATGTAAACCGTTGGTATCTCGAACAGGGCAAGCTGAAGGTGGGGGTCCTGAGCCGCGGAATAGCCTGGCTCGATACCGGCACCTTTGAATCACTGCTCCAGGCCGCCCAGTTTGTAGAGGTTGTCCAGAACCGGCAGGGACTGAAAATCGGATGTATCGAGGAGATCGCCTACCGGATGAAATTCATCAACCGCGAGCAGCTGAACGAAATTGCCCGGCCCTTGCTCAAAAGCGGTTATGGCCAGTACCTGCTTAACCTGGGAGAATAGATATTTTACCTTTTCGCTACTTATTATGGCATCTCTCAGCACCCTGCAGCAACGAATCAGCGACGCCTTTGCAACCGCTATATTTATCCGTGAGCCTGCGGGGCTGTACGAGCCTATCGCCTATTCGCTTGAATTAGGGGGAAAACGGCTCCGGCCGTTGCTGGTCCTGCTTTCCTGCGATCTCTTCGGGGGCGATATTGAACATGCCATTAACCCGGCAATGGGCGTTGAAATTTTTCACAACTTCACCCTGTTGCACGATGACATCATGGACAATGCGCTCTTGCGCAGGGGAAAAGAAACGGTATTCACCAAATGGAACCAGAATACGGCCATTCTTTCAGGCGACACCATGTTCGTGATGGCCTACGAGTATGTTTCCCGCACCGATCCCTCGCTCCTCCCGGAAGTGTTGCAGCTCTTCAATGAAACGGCCAGGCAGGTTTGCGAAGGGCAGCAGTTTGACATGGATTTTGAACATCAGGAGCTGGTTACCATCCCCGACTATCTCATGATGATCAGGTTGAAAACCGCCGTGCTTATCGCCTGCAGCCTCAAGCTGGGCGCCATCCTGGCAAAAACCGATGCAGCCAATGCAAGGTTGATTTACGATTTCGGTATTGAAATGGGACTGGCCTTCCAGTTACAGGATGATCTTCTTGATGTTTTCGGTGATCCGGCGAAGTTCGGGAAAGCAATCGGCGGCGATATCAGCACCAATAAAAAGACCTTTCTCTACCTGAAGGCATTTGAGATTGCACGTGGCGAAACACTCGAAAAGCTTACGGAGTATTTTTCCTGCAATGAAATCAGCGGGCAACTGAAAATTGATGGAATCACCCGAATTTACAGGGAGTTGAATATCCGGGAGATCACCAGGAACGAAATTGAAAACCATCTTGGCAAGGCAATGACAATTCTTGAATCCCTGGAATATGAACCTGCAAAGACCATGGAGCTGACCTTGTTGATGCACGATATGGTGGGAAGGGAACGTTAATCAGGCTAAATCAGATCTCCAGGATCTCGAGTTCATAATTAAGCTCTTCCCAGCGTTTCATCTCCTTTGCCAGGGCTCCTTTGGTATCCTCGTACGACTTATACAGGGAGCCATCCTGTACCTGTTTCTGGAATTTATCGGGATTACCCAGCATCCCCTCCTTTTCCCTGATCTCCGCCTCGTAACGTTCTATTTCCGATTCACATTTTGTAATCTGGGTTTTCACCTTGCGGATCTCCTTTTCATTCTCCTTCCGTTTCTCCCAGTCAAGCTTGTTTTGAGAAACCGACTCCCCTTCAGCCTGAGCGGAGGATTTCTGCTGGCCGGCCTCCAGTTCGCTCAGTGTCCTCAACCGGCGCTGTTCCAGGAAATCATAAATATCGCCAAGATATTCCTTCACGGTGCCCCGCCTGAATTCAAAAACCCGGTTTGTAAGTCCCTGCAGGAAATCACGGTCGTGCGATACAATGATCAGGGTGCCGTTATACTGGAGCAGGGCGCTTTTTAACACATCCTTGGAGCGCATATCGAGGTGGTTGGTAGGTTCGTCAAGAATGAGCAGGTTTGCCGGCGTAAGCAGCAGTTTTGCCAGTGACAGCCGCGATTTCTCGCCACCCGAAAGCACCTTCACCTTTTTCTCAATATCATCGCCGCTGAACAGGAAACCCCCAAGGATCCCCTTGATCCGGGTACGGATGTCGCCAACCGCGATATCATCGATGGTTTTAAACACGGTCTTTTCAGGGTCAAGGTAATCACTCTGGTTTTGCGCATAATACCCGATGACCACATTGTGTCCGAATTTCAGCTCTCCGGTATGTTCGACCAGGCCGGTAATGACCTTGGATAAGGTCGTTTTGCCCTCCCCGTTTTTCCCTACGAAGGCGATACGGTCCTCCTTGATCACGGTAAAGGAGAGGTCGTTCAGCACCCGTTTCTGGGGGTAATCTTTGCAAATATTTTTTCCCTCGAGGATGATCTTTCCCGAATGCGGGGCGGGCGGAAATCTGAATCTTATTCCCGACTCATCGACCATATCGACCTCTACCAGGTCGATCTTATCGAGCAGCTTGATACGCGATTGCACCTGTTTTGCCTTGGTGGCCTTTGAACGGAACCGTTCGACAAACCGTTCGATCTGGCGGATCTGCCGCTGCTGGTTGTTGTGGGTGGCCAGCTGGCTCTCCATCCGCTCTTCGCGCATCAGCACGTATTCCGAGTAATTGGCCTTGTAATCATACAGTTTCCCCATCGAAATTTCAATGGATCGTTTGGTAACATTGTCCAGGAAGGCCCTGTCGTGAGAAACCAGAACAACGGCACCCTTGTAGCCCGCCAGGAACTCTTCGAGCCACTGGATGGAGTCGATATCGAGGTGGTTGGTAGGTTCGTCGAGCAGGATCACATCATGCTGCTGCAGGAGTATTTTGGCGATTTCAACGCGCATCTGCCAGCCGCTGCTGAAGGTCGACATTTTCCGGTCAAACTCCTCCCGTTCGAAACCAAGCCCGGTCAGCACCTTTTCAATATTGACATGAACCGATTGTCCGCCGATCAGGTGATAGCGCTCGATGGCTTCCGAATGCCTGCGGATCAGGGTGTGGTAACTATCCGATTCATAGTCGGTCCTTACGCCTATCTCCTTTTCATACCCGGCAATCCGCTCTTCCAGCTGAACAACCTCGGTAAAGGCATTCATCGCCTCTTCCACCACGCTCCGTTCGCTGCTCATCTCCATCTCCTGGGGCAGGTATCCTATCGAATAGTTATCCGGACTGATCACATCCCCCTCGTCGGCCTTTTGCAACCCCTTGATGATCTTGAGCAATGTAGATTTTCCTGCGCCGTTTTTCCCGACCAGGCCTATGCGGTCTTTATCGTTAATGATAAAAGAGATGTGGTCGAACAGGGATTCGCCGCCAAACTGGATTGAAAGATTATTTATAGAAACCATAGATATTGCAAAGATAGGAATAGATTTCGGAACGGCTGAAAAATGAAAAAGGCCGGTGTAAACACCAGCCTTTTTCAAATTATTTCCCGTTAAGGATTAGTGGGTCACCGTGATTTTGACAGTACGGATACCTTCGGTTGTCGATACTTTTACAAAGTACACGCCAACGGTGAAGGTTGATACATCAATTTTCGCAGTTTTTGCATCAACCGTGCTGCTGGTATAAACCGGCTGGCCGATGAAGTTGATCACATCAATACGTGAGATGGTGTAATCGCTCTTAATGTTAACCAGGTCGGTAGCAGGGTTCGGGTAAATCATGATCTGACCGTTGCCAAGTTCATTTACGCCGGTAGCCGGGAAATGTACAAGGATCGTATCTGATGAGGATTCACACAAAGTTGTCTGATCTACTGAGTTTTTGAACAGTGCTGTTACAAAATATTTCCAGCTGCTGGCCAAAGGTGTGGTTGAAGGATGAACATCAAGATAGGTCAGGGCATTAACGGTGGCGATCTTCGAGAAGGCGCCGGTTCCGCTGTTACCTGTACGGTAAACATTGTAACCTGAGAGAACGCTGCTGTCGGAAGAAGAAACCTTCAGCGGGCCCATTGCCATGTAGCTATGGCTGTCGCCACGTACGTTAGCCTGGTTGGCTTTGGCATCACTCTTAACTCCGACCGGGTTTGGCTGGCCGGGGATAAGAACAACAGATTTCATTTCGCTGGTTACCAGTGCAGTTACTCTTTCGAGGAATACGCATGGGTTGGAACCAAGGGTTGAAGCTTTCGCCCAAACTCCGGTTGCTGTCTGATTCCATCCTAAATCCTGAGCTGCATAGGGTCCGTTTTCGTCGCTTGCAAGGTAGTAAGACTGAGCGGGCAGGTTGTTGAATTTAACCATGGCAAAGAATTCACCTGTGAAAGGAACGTTGTTGATGGGAACATCAATCCATGTGTTGACAGGACCTGCGCTGAAAGTAGCGCTTGAGCCGATCAGTACGTGGGCTGTGTTGTAGAAGTCAATCGACAAAGGCTGAACCGAACCGGTTCCATTGTCAACAAAGTATACACTTACCTTCTGGATCTGTCCGGTAGTTGCAGCTGCGATCGGGAAATCATTTCCAAACCAGCCGAGCTGACCGGCGTTCATTGTCC
>JBAXOB010000074.1:0-12991 GCA_037133475.1 Bacteroidota bacterium | reverse complement strand
GAAGAACTTCTCCATGTCGAACTACCCGAACCCGTTTGGTAAAACCACCACCATCCTTTACAACCTGCCCGAAGGCGGCCATGTCAAGCTCGTGCTTACAGACCTGCCGGGTAGCACGCTCCGTACCCTCGAAGATCAGGTGCAGCCTGACGGCATCCATACCTTCGTCGTTGACCCGGCCGCTTTGAACATGGCCCCGGGCGTATATCTCTACAAGCTTATCTTCGATAATGCCACCGACGCCTATACGAAGGTGAACAAGATGGTATTTACCAGGTAAACCATAGAATCACCGGTGGCAACGATTTCGCAAAGTCGTTGTAAAACAGCGAAAACAGGGAGGAATGGCACAAGACCATCCTCCCTGTTTTTAAATAAATCTGACAAGGTTTATCAGAATTTTCATTTCCCGCGAACCTGTGTAATTTTCAACAGGAAAATATTCTGAGGGAAATGGTTAACTTTGCACCCACATTTCAATAGGATACATGTTAGAAAAATTAGAGGCGATCAAGTTACGCTATGAGGACATTCAGGAAAAGATGAATGAGCCTTCGGTGATGAGCGATATGAAAAACTATATCCAGCTCAACAAGGATTACAAGGAGCTTCAGCCCATCATGGAGGCATTCGAAGTTTATAAAAACCTGCTGGCCAATATCGACCATGCCAAGGATATCATTCACAATGAGAAGGATGAGGAGTTCCGCAGCATGGCCAAAGAGGAACTGAATGTTCTCACTACCGAGAAGGACAACCTGGAGGAGGCGATCAGGATGATGCTGATCCCTGCCGACCCTGAAGACGGGAAGAATGCCGTTATTGAAATCCGCGCGGGAACAGGGGGCGACGAGGCCAGCATCTTTGCCGGCGACCTTTACCGGATGTACAGCAAATTCGCGGAAACCAAACGGTGGAAGGTGGAGTTGGTTGACTTTACAGGCGGCACCATGGGCGGATTTAAAGAGATCATCTTCAACATCATGGGCGAAAATGTGTATGGCCTTATGAAATATGAATCCGGCGTGCATCGCGTTCAGCGGGTTCCCCAGACCGAAACCCAGGGCCGGGTTCACACCTCGGCTGCTACGGTGGCTGTTTTACCCGAAGCCGACGAATTTGATGTTGAAGTGAAGCAATCGGATGTGCGCAAAGACACCTTCTGCTCGTCGGGCCCCGGCGGACAATCGGTAAACACCACCTATTCCGCCATCCGCCTTACCCATATCCCCTCGGGCATCGTCGTCTCGTGCCAGGATGAAAAATCGCAGATCAAGAATTTCGAAAAGGCCATGAAGGTGCTGCGTACACGGCTTTACGAACTGGAACACCAGAAATACCTTGATGCCATTTCAAAGAAGCGGAAAACCATGGTCTCCACCGGCGACCGTTCCGCCAAGATCAGGACCTACAATTACCCGCAGAGCCGCGTAACCGATCACCGGATCAACATGACCCTGTACAACCTGCCCGTGGTGCTCGACGGTGAAGTCGAACCCCTGATCGAAGCCCTGCAGCTTGCCGAAAATGCCGAAAGGCTCAAGGAGGCAGGGACAAGCTAAAGAACCCGTGTGGCGAAATTGTGAAGTTGGTACTCATTAATTTAAAATCTTTATTCTATGGATCGTTCCGCCCTGGTTGACCTGATCTTCCTGAAAAAATCATTTCTCTGTATCGGCCTCGATACCGACCTGACAAAGATCCCGAAACACCTGCTGGTTCATGATGACCCGGCCTTTGAATTCAACAAGGCGATCATTGATGCCACGCACGACCTGGCCATTGCCTACAAGCCCAATTTTGCTTTTTATGAATGCAACGGGACAAAGGGCTGGCAAAGCCTGACCAGGACCATTCAATATATTAACGAAACCTATCCCGGACAGCTGTTTTCCATCGCCGATGCAAAGCGCGGCGATATCGGCAACACCTCGCAGCAATATGCACGGGCCATGTTTGACCCGGCCTCTTCGGGGATGGACTTTGATGCCGTAACCGTTGCCCCCTATATGGGCGAAGATTCGGTAAAGCCCTTCCTCTCCTATCCCGGCAAATGGATCATTGTGCTGGCGCTTACCTCGAACAAGGGTGCCGAAGATTTCCAGTTCTTCACCGCCGGCGGCAGCAGGCTGTTTCAGCAGGTGCTATCCAAATCACAGAACTGGGGCAACAAAAACAACATGATGTATGTGGTTGGCGCCACCAAGGCCGAAATGCTGGCCACGATCCGCAACATCATCCCGGATCATTTCCTGCTCGTTCCCGGCGTGGGAGCACAGGGGGGCAGCCTGGCCGAGGTTGCCCGGTACGGACTCAACAAAGAATGCGGGCTGATCGTCAACTCCTCCCGGAATATCATCTATGCCTCAACGGGCAAGGACTTTGCCGAAAAGGCAAGGGAAGAGGCAAAAAAAATGCAGCAGGAGATGGAGGTTTTACTGAAATAGCAAACCTTCAGTAAATAAAAAACACCAGGACCGGAGGCCAGGGATTTTCCCGGACATACAGGTTCTGGTGTTTTTTTTGCGTTTCAGCGAGGAAACGGAAACCTATTCAACGATGGTGATCCATCCATGCGTGTCGGGTTCGATACCCTCCTGGATGCCCTTGAGTTTTGTGTATAATTTTTCTGATATAATACCGGGCTTCCCTTCCTTGCAGAACTTATATTCTTTCCCGGTATCACGGTCGTGGATCATACAGATGGGTGAAATTACCGCGGCAGTACCACAGGCTCCCACCTCTTCAAATTCATCAAGCTCTTCAACAGGGACATGGCGTTGTTCCACCTTCAGTCCCATCTCTTCAGCCAGTACACGCAGCGACATGTTGGTGATGGAGGGAAGGATGGATGAGGAATCGGGTGTTACATAGGTATTGTTTTTTATCCCGAAGAAATTGGCTGGACCGGCTTCGTCGATATATTTTTTCTCCCTGGCATCCAGGAAGATACAGGATGCAAATCCATCTGAATGGGCACGCTCGCCTGCGCGGAGGCTGGCAGCATAATTTCCGCCGACCTTGATGTGTCCCGTTCCCAGCGGGGCGGCACGATCAAAATCGCGTACGATCTGCATCTTCACAGGGTTGAAACCCTCTTTGAAATAGGGGCCTACCGGACCGACAAATACCATGAACAGGTACTCCTTGGCAGCCTTCACCCCTACCTGGGCGCCTGTTCCGATCAGCAGCGGCCTGATATAGAGGGAGGCACCTTCACCGTAGGGCGGGACATACTTGAGATTCAGCTTTACCGCCTTCAGCACTACCTCGGTGAAGAGTTCAACGGGAACTTCAGCCATCATGACCCCTTTGGAAGAGTTGATCATGCGTTTGGCATTTTCCTCCAGCCTGAAAATCCTGATCTTGCCGTCTTTACCGGTAAAGGCCTTCAACCCTTCAAACGCTTCCTGGCCATAATGGAGACAGGTTGCCGCCATATGCATGGTAATGGTCTCGGAGTCGGTTACCTCCAACGCTCCCCATTTACCGTCTTTATAATAACAACGTACGTTGTAATCCGTTTTAAAATAGCCGAACGGCAGGTTTTTCCAATCAATCGTGTTCATATCAGTGGTTTTTATAGTAGTTGTTTCAGAACGAAATACCCTGTAAAGTTAGAAATTTTCCGTATCGAAAAATCCTCTGGTAAAAAAAAGATAACAGCCCGGTTCTTGTCATTTTGTCAGTCATTTCCGATTGGCACCTGCTTTGATAAACGATAGCCATGAAATCAAAATAAAACTGCTATGCAAAAAGGTAAAATAAACGTTCAGACGGAGAACATCTTCCCGATCATCAAAAAATTCCTCTATTCAGAACACGAGATTTTCCTGCGTGAACTGGTTTCCAATGCCGTGGATGCCACGCAGAAACTCAAGACGCTGGCCGCTCTTGGTAAATTTAACGGGGATATCAGCGACCTGACAATCGAGATAACCCTGGATCCTGAGAAAAAAACCATCTCTGTCAGGGATAAGGGAATTGGCATGACCTCGGCCGAAGTTGACAAATACATCAACCAGATCGCCTTTTCGAGCGCTGAAGAGTTTATCAAGAAATTCAAGACCAAGTCGGAATCGGAGATGAATGCCATTATCGGCCATTTCGGACTTGGTTTTTACTCCAGTTTCATGGTTTCAGAAAAGGTGGAGATCATCACCAAGACCTACCAGAAGAAGGATTCTGCAGCAGTTCACTGGGAATGCGACGGCAGTCCTGACTATACCATGGATGACTCTGACAAGAAGGACCGCGGCACGGAAATCATCCTGCATATTGCCGACGATTCAAAAGACTACCTGGAAGAACACACCTTGCTGGGCATCCTGAAAAAATATTGCAAATTCCTCCCGGTTCCCATCCAGTTTGGCACCGAAAAAACATGGGAGACCATCGAAGGCGAAAAGGATGAAAAGGGTAATGACAAACGGGTTGAGGTTGAAAAACCGAGGATCATCAACAATACCAGCCCGATCTGGAAAAAGAAACCTGTTGACCTGAAAGATGAGGATTACAAGAGTTTTTACCATGAACTCTATCCCTATTCCTTTGACGAACCACTTTTCTGGATCCATCTCAATGTCGACTATCCCTTTAACCTCACGGGTATCCTGTACTTTCCGAAGGTGAAGCGCAACCTGGAGGTACAGAAAGACAAGATCCAGCTTTACTGCAACCAGGTGTTTGTCACCGACTCCGTTGAAGGTATCGTGCCCGATTTCCTGACCCTGCTCCATGGCGTGATCGACTCGCCCGACATCCCCCTCAATGTTTCGCGCAGCTACCTGCAGAGCGATCCCAATGTCAAGAAGATCTCTAACCATATCACCAAGAAGGTCGCCGACAAGCTGGAATCGTTGTTCAAGGAATCGCGCCCCGAGTTCGAAACCAAATGGGACGACATCAAGGTATTCATTGAATATGGCATCATCTCCCAGCCCGATTTTTATGACAGGGCGAAGAAATTCTGCCTGCTGAAAAATGTCGACAGCAAATATTTCACCTTCGAGGAGTATGAAGCGCATGTAAAACCGGCGCAAACCGACAAAGACGGTCAGGTCATTTACCTTTATGCCACAAACCAGCACGAACAGTACAGTTTTATCGAATCGGTCAAAACCAGGGGATACGATGTCCTGATGATGGACGGCATCCTGGAGGCCCATTTCATCAACACACTGGAGCAGAAACTCGAGAAAACACGGTTCACCCGTGTTGATTCCGACACCGTTGACAAACTGATCAGGAAAGACGATGTCCTTCCCTCAAAACTCAACGAAGAGGAGCAGAAATCGGTCAAAGAGATGATGGAAAAGCAGATCGATGCAAAAAAGTTCACCGTAACCTTTGAAAGTCTCAGTGAAACCGACCTGCCCCTGATCATCACGCAAAATGAATTCATGCGCAGGATGAAGGACATGTCGGCCCTGGGAGGCGGAGGCGGCTACGGTTTCATGGGGGAGATGCCCGAAAATTACAACCTCATCGTTAATTCGAACAACCCGATCGTCGGGAAGTTGTTAACAGAGGCGGATGGTGAAAAACAGTCCTCCACCATCAAACAGCTTTTCGATCTCGCACTGCTCGCCCAGAACATGTTAAAAGGCAGGGATCTGGCCGAATTCATCAAACGCAGCACGGAACAGATGAGGTAAGGAAGCCTGACGCTTTATAGAAAAAAGTTACAGGGCCGGGATTGGCTGGTCCTGTAACCTTTACAAAAACAGGCGTCAAACAAAGGTTTTTGCAAAACATTTTTGCTTAATCATTATTATACCAGTTAAACAGGTTGCATTTTTTTTACCAATGACCCCACCCCTGACCCTCCCCTTAAAGGGGAGAGAGCAAGATTGTCCATCTTTTCCGACAAATTTCGGTTAAGAAAAGAGGCAATCGATAGATAAAGGTTTAGAATGAAAGGAGAAAGTTTAAACCATACTTAAAAGTCAACGTCATTCCCGCCTCAATTTCGGGTAAAGAGTCTCCCTCTTCTCAAGGGGGAGGGTCAGGGGTGGGGTGCTTTTATGGCAGAACAGGTTAAAGGATCGCTGCTGTTACAATTTTGACCAATCAATATATTTATTCTATTAATTTATTTTTTAATCTCTTATAAACAGTAAATTAGCACACATTAACCAAAACCCATCGCAATATGAAATTAAGTAAAGGTTGGATTATTCTTATCGTAGTGGTTGGCCTGGTCATTATCCTCTTCTCGTGGGGAACCGGGATCAATAACAGCCTCGTAACCAAGGAGGAGGGGGTAAACCAGGCCTGGGGCAATGTTGAAAATGTTTATCAACGCCGGCTTGACCTCATCCCGAACCTGGTAAACACCGTCAAAGGTGTTGCCAATTTTGAACAGCAGACCCTTACCGCGGTTATTGAAGCCCGTGCCAAGGCTACCAGTGTTCAGATCAATCCTAAGAACCTGGACGAAGGATCGCTCCAGAAATTCCAGCAGGCGCAGAACGGTGTCAGCTCTGCCTTAGGCCGGCTGATGGTGGTTGTCGAAAAATATCCTGAACTGAAGGCAACGCAAAACTTTTCAGAACTGCAGGCACAGCTTGAAGGTACCGAAAACAGGATCAGTGTTGAGCGTATGAAGTTCAATGAAGCTGCCCAGTCGTATAACACCTACCTGCGCAGTTTCCCCAACAGCATGTTTGCCGGGATGTTCGGATTCCAGAAAAAGGCCTATTTCCAGTCCCAGGCTGGCGCCGAGAAAGCACCTGAAGTTAAATTCTAGCTCCGGGAATCTCTCTCAAATCCTGTCGAAACGCTAAGTTTCCCGGATCTTTTTATTCATAAAAGAGCGCCGGGTAACTTAGCGTCTTCGCGGATAATCCACTCAACGGGTCAACAATTTAAAATTAAATGAGATGGCAACGAGCGCTAAAGATTTTTTTTCAAAGCAGGACCAGGATGATATCAGGCAGGCCATTATGAATGCCGAGCTAGACACATCCGGCGAAATTCGCGTGCACATTGAAAACACCTGCTCCGGGGAGGTGATGGACAGGGCTGCCTTTGTTTTCAAACAGCTCAACATGCACAAGACAGCCCGTCGCAATGCCGTGCTGATTTACCTGGCCGTAAAAAACCGCCGGTTTGCAATCCTGGGCGACAGCGGGATCAACAAGGTGGTACCAGCAAACTTTTGGGATGACATCAAAGCCAATATGCTTAACCAGTTCAGGGAGGGTCGCTTTACCGAGGGGTTGATTGAGGCTATTACCGCAACAGGTCTGCATCTCAAAACAAATTTCCCGCACCAGCAGGATGATGTGAACGAACTTTCCGACGAATTGTCATTTGGAAAGGATTAGCAGTAAAAATCCGGCAACCTTCGGGTTTCAACATTCAACAACAGGTAATTGAGGAAACTAATTATGAACATACTTAAGGTTTTCAGTGTTTTTCTGGTATTCATCCTGTTCGGTTACACCCAGGCCGCAGGACAGGATATCCCCGCCAGGCCGGATCCCCCGCGGCTGGTCAACGATTTTGCAGGCATCCTGCAGGCCGACGAGCTTCAAAGCCTGGAACGAAAACTGGTGATTTTCAATGATTCGACCTCCACCCAGATCGTGGTGGTGATCGTCAAATCGTTGAACGGACTCGACAAACAGTCGTTCGCCTACCAGATCGGGCAGAAATGGGGCGTAGGCCAGAAGGGGAAAAACAACGGCGCGGTGGTTCTTATCAAGCCCAGGTACGCCAATGAAAAAGGCGAAGCCGAGATCCAGACCGGCTATGGCCTTGAAGGGGTTATCCCGGATGCGCTGGCAAAACGGATCGTAGACAATGAGATGATTCCCAATTTCCGTGCAGGAAATTATTATGCAGGGATCGATGCTGCCGTTTCAACCATGATCTCCCTGTCGAAGGGGGAATACACCGCCGACCAGTATTCGAAGCGAAAAAGCGGCAAATCCAGCCCCTATGGCATGCTGGTTCCGATCATCATCATGATCGTCGTTTTCATCATGATCCGCGGAAGCAGGGCAAGGGGCATGTCGGTAGGGAAAAGCATCCCCTTCTGGACAGCCTTCTGGCTCCTGGGTTCAATGGGCCGGGGCCATGGCGGCTCCTGGAATGATTTCAGCGGTGGAAGCGGATTCGGTGGCGGCGGAGGCGGCGGAGGCTTCGGAGGCTTCGGCGGGGGCAGCTTTGGCGGCGGCGGCGCCGGCGGTAGCTGGTAAACATTTTTGTCCGGCATTATGGCGAACACTCCCATGAACCCATTCCGTCGCATCTGGAGCTTTTATTATGAGGGCTTCAGGGGTATGACTGTCGGGAAACGCCTTTGGACCATAATCCTGGTAAAATTATTCATCCTGTTTTTCATCCTCCGGCTTATATTTTTCCCGAACTTCCTTCATGACCGTTTTAAAACCGACAGGGAACGCGGCGATTACGTGAGGGAACAACTGATCAGACGAAAATAAAAAATGGCTGTCACGCGGGCGTGACAGCCATTTTTTATTACAATCCAACCTCCCTATTTTGCAGCGGGCTGGGCAGTGCGCGGCTTGATGACGACACCCTGAACTTCGGCGAGGGTCACAAAACCGTTCTTGTTTCCAAAATTGTTTAAGACATAGTTGATCACCGCAACCGCATCTTCCTTGGTGTCAACCTGGGGAACCATCTCCTGGGTGAATTTTTTCCCGTTAACGGTCATTTCCAGTTTGGAACCATTGAGGGTCTGGGCAACAGCTCTTACCTTGTCGGCAAGGAGGTAATCAGCCTTAGCCAGCGGGGGAAAGACATTCTCGATACCCAATGCAGTAGCCTGGTGACAAACGGTGCATTTTGTTTTGTAAATTTCTTCGCCGCGCGGCATCATCGCCTGGATATCGGCAGGAAGATCGGCATAGGGACCCGTTGCCTTTACGGCAGCATCTTTTTGTTCCCCGGCAGGCTGTCCGCCTCCACATGAACTGATGAACAGCACAATCGCGAATAATGAAATCAGTAATAAAGCAGTTTTTTTCATAGAAATTGGATTTACTTGATTGATTGGGTTTATAGTTATTTAAGATAAATGGGCGTTTGATTTCAGATAAGTTTGCCTGTACTGCTTTTTTTTTCCGGTCGTGAAGTCGGCTTTGTGACTGCAAAATTATTCAAATAGTTTGAACCATCAATGGCAACATTTCGGTTTTTGAAGCTGTTCGCTCTTTTGTTTCGGTTGATTTTCCATTTTCGGGCTGACATAGGGGATTCCGAGGTTCATCCCGCGCAGGACAAATAAAATTCCGATCAGCAGGACCAGGAAGGGAACCAGTTTCTGAATCTTCCTCCTGAAGGCCATCCCGATGGCATTGCCGAGCAGGGATACTGCCAGCAATGCCGGCAGGGTACCCAGGCCGAAGGCCACCATATACATTGCTCCTGTCAGCGGGCTGACCGACACCAGGGCTCCTGCGAGGGCGATATAGACCAGCCCGCAGGGAAGAAACCCGTTGAGCAGCCCTATCATCCATACGGAGAGATAGGTGCGCAAACCAAAAAACCCCCCAAACAACCGCCTGAACCCGTTAAATAATTTGTCGAGCGATCCCGTCAGCCTGGCGCCGCGAAACAATAACGGGAATCCGACACTTACGATCATCAGGGTGCCTGCGCCGATGGATACCCACTGCTGGATTCCCCAGACATGAATACCCAGGCCAAGCATGCCGAAAATCAGTCCCAGAACCACATAGGTGAAAATTCGCCCGGAATTGTACAACACCCCGCTGATAACGCGTGTTTGCCATGAATGCTCCTTTAACGGGAGTGACAAGGCGATCGGACCGCACATCCCCATACAGTGAAAACTACCCAATAAGCCAATGATCAAAGGCTGCCAGAATTCCATCTCAGGGAATAAAAACGTCTTGTTCCTTATAATATGTTTTTCCCCGGGCTGTCCATTCAACCTTAACCACATAGCGGCCTTTGGATAGCTTCGACAGGGGAATGAGCTGCACCAGTGAGGTATCGGCGGCAACTGGCACAACGACATCCAGTTTCTCATCCGAAGGCCTGTATACGTTGATATTCCCGGTAAGGGCCATCCCATGCAGGTCGGCAGGAAACCTGATCATCAGGTCCGATTTCCCGAGACTGACCTGTAACGGCATGCCAAGCGCATTGGCATTTCTCATTTTAACCAGTTTCTCCTCATGCCGCAGCTCCTTCGGGTAATAATCCTCCTCAACGAGGCTGAATTTCTGGTGTGCCGCATAGAATAAAAAGGTAAAGCATGCCAACAGAAAAAACACGATAAAGATAAAAATCCCGGTCCCCCAGTTCCACTTCATATCAGTTTATTTTATAGGTCCGACAAACGTTGCGCGGGTCTGATCAAGCTGCTTTCCGGCCGAGAATATGCCGACATCAACCTCGGTCTTACCACCGGTAACCTGGTTGCGATCCATCAGGATGAAAAATACGAATTCTCCCAGCGACTGGTGGGCAATAACCGGTGCATTGCCAATGATCTTTACGATGCCTTTTCCCGACAGCAGACGTATCTCAAGGGGGAGGTCATGGGCGGTTTTGTTGACCACCTTGACACTGTAAAGGTTGCTGATCATGCCACCCTCCTGTTCCTGGAACAGCATGCCCGGCGACCTTAGCACGGTGGCCTCGACAGGATTGCGGGAAACAAGAAAATAGGTGAGCGCGGTCAGCAATAACACCAGGACGACCGAATAACCGGCCGACCGTATGGTATAATGCCATGGTCTCTTATCGGCAACCATCTTCTCCGAAGCATAACGGATCAGGCCCGGTTTAAAACCGACCTTCTTCATCATATCATCGCAGGCATCGATACAGCATGCACAATTGATGCACTCCAGCTGCGTTCCGTTACGGATATCGATCCCGGTTGGGCATACCGCAACACACTGGTTACAGTCGATGCAATCTCCTTTTTTCGTTTCACCCCGGTTTTCGCTTTTACGCAGTGTCCCGCGCTCTTCTCCCCTGAAATAATCATAGGAGATGACGATGGTTTCCCTGTCGAGCAGCACGCCCTGCAGTCGCCCGTAAGGGCATACGATCGTGCAGACCTGTTCGCGGAACCAGGAGAAGATGAAATAGAATATGAATGAAAATACTGCCATCCCTGTAAGCCCGGCAACGTGGCTGGCAGGGTTTTCGGTGACCAGTTTGAGCCATGCGTCGGAGCTGATGAGGTACATCAGGAAGTAGTTCCCGATGATGAACGAGAGGAGGTAAAATATCCCGTGTTTCAATAACCTGCGGAAAATCTTGTTGGCATTCCAGGGAGCGGCATCGAGCTCCTTCTGGCTGTGGGCATCCCCGTCGATCCAGTATTCGATACGGCGGAAGAACACCTCCATGAAAATCGTCTGGGGACAGGCCCATCCGCACCAGATCCGTCCGTAGGTGACGGTAAAAAGGATGATAAAGACCATCAGCGAGATCATGCCGATGAAAAAGAGGTTGAAATCCTGGGGCCAGAACTGCACGCCGAAAATGGCGAAGGTCCTGTGCATAAAGTCAAACAGCAGGAGTTGTTGCCCGTTTACCTTGATAAAGGGAGCAGTAAAAAGGAATATCATCAGCAAAATGCCGACGATATTCCTTGAGGTAGTCAGTTTTCCTTTCGGTTTTTTTGCAAAAACCCAAAGACGTTTGCCGCTTTCATCGATGGTGTAAAGCCTGTCGCGAAAGCTGCCGGGAGAATCATCCTGTTGTTGCATGTTACTTGCAGGGATCGCCCTGCGGTGCTTTTGGATTGGGAGGATTGGTGCCTTTCAGCGTCATGATGTAACTTGCAACCTGCCTGATCTGCATTTCCGTGAGCTGGGTTTTCCAGGAGATCATTCCCTTTTCGGGAGCTCCTACCGTGATGGTATTCACGATGTCGGCATAACCACAACCATGAATTGAGAAATTATCGGTGAGGTTGGGTCCGACGGAGCCCTGTCCGCCTTCAAGATGGCACACCTTGCATTGCTTCATGAAGATCTCTTTCCCTGCATCCAGATTGGCTTTGTCGGTCTGGGCAACCAGTGCCGCGGCCGAAACCGGCGCAGGCTGGCCGGCAGCTGCGGAACCTGATGCCGCCATCTCCGTAGTCCACTCCTCCTGCTGGTAAGGTGCAATCTTGATCACATCGAATACAAAGATGTAAACCACCGCGTAAATGATGGTGATGATGAAGAGGCCCACCCACCATTTCGGCAGGTTGTTGTCCAATTCCCTGATATTGTCATATTCATGATCCGACAGCAGTCTGTCACCGGTCAGTTCATCTTTTTCAACGGTGTTATGTGCATTCATTTCCATAGAAAATATTTTTAACTGTCTTGAATTTCATCTGATTTCTTTGAGCTATCGTCGAGGGGCATGTTGCTGAAATCCTCCACATCCTTTTTCCTGATAGAGTAGGTATGCAGGATCAGCAAACCAAAGAAAACCACGAAAACGATCATTGATATCATGCCGTAGATTTCAAAGCCCCCGATCGATGTAAACATGTCACGCAGCATAGCCGGGGTTATTTACCTGTTATGGTTGCGGTTGGCGTTCCGGCTGCATGGACATCCTTGCCAAGCCGCTGCAGGTAGGCAATCATGGCGATTATCTCCTTGGTCGGGGCAACCTGGATACCCTGGCTTTTCAGATCATCGGCGATGCCCTGTGCCTGTTTCATGAGGTCGTCATTGGCGATCTTATCATATCCCTCAGGATAGGGAACACCAAGGAACTGCATCACGCGGATCTTTTTTGCAGTGGTTGAAATATCAAGATCATCGGCAATCAGCCATTTGTAAACGGGCATGATGGACTGTTCGTTTAACCGTTGCGGGTTGAGCATGTGGTTGTAATGCCAGGAGTTTGGCTTGTACTGGCGGCCACTTACAACGCCTTCGCGGGAAAGATCCGGCCCGTTACGTTTTGAACCCCACTGGAACGGGTGGTCATAGACATATTCACCGGCCTTGGCATATTCGCCGTA
>JBAXOB010000073.1:0-13643 GCA_037133475.1 Bacteroidota bacterium | reverse complement strand
CGTCCAACGGCATCAACACCTCAAGGGAGGTCAGCTTCAACAGATCGTCGGTCCGGGCAAAGCCAAAGATGCGGGCATAGGCGTCGTTGGCGAACAGCGGGATAAAGTTACGATGAATAAGAATGCCCTGGATCGATCCTTCGATCAGACCGCGAAAACGCGCCTCGCTGTCGCGCAATTCCTTTTCAGTGGTGGTAAGTGACTCGTTTTTCTGGGCAAGGGTCGTGTTGAGGGTTTTCAGCTCATTGAGCTGATCCTGTATCTGTTGGCCCATCTCCATAGTTCCATACCTCCCTGATTATATTCCCACCGTGAATATGAGGTATGAAATACATAGTATCAGACAGGCAGATGACCGGCGACAGGGTTGTGAAAAATGGGATTGGAATACCGGGTACCTGCACCAGTTTACGAACCGTATCAGAGCAGGAGGTTATTCCATCCGTACCGATAAGTGAAACAAGATAATTTCCCGGGCCCTGGTATAGGTGCGAAGGGTCAGGCCCGTAGCCAAAAATGCCATCGCCGAAATCCCACTTCAGATTGTTGCCGACAGATGGACCAGTCAGGTTGTGAAACAGCATCTCAAAGTTCTGCATGCCGGTCTGGAAGGTAAAATCGACGCCTGGTTTTGGGTAGACAATAACAGGTTTGGAAACCGTATCGTTGCAATTTCCGGTATTCGTCGCAATCAGGGTGACCGTATAGGTATTTCCACCGGGGAAAAGGTGCGTTGGATTGGGATCCGCTACAGTCGGGCTGCCATCCCCGAAATCCCATGAATAGCTGAGAATGGATAATCCCCCATTCGCGCTTGTACTGTTGAAAAAAGACAAAGGAGTATAGTAGCAATCGGGATTGTAGGTAAAGTCTGCTTTTGGCGAGATCAAGGGTTGTACGTTTTTTTGGATTGTATCGATACAACCCGTACTGTTTGTCACGATTAGCTGAACTTTGAATGGGCCGTTACTCCTGAAAACGTGGACGATATTGGGACTGGCAGGTGCATTGATAAGGACGGAAGGAGTTGCATCCCCAAAATTCCATTCCCATTTGGTAATGTTACTTCCGGCTGGAGTGGTGGAGTTGTCCAGGAAACTGATCGGATCGTTCACGCAAATCAAAGGAGGAAAAGAAAAATCGGCGTGAGGAAGTGAATTTGGAATCGTAATGTTCATTGAATCCTTAAGGGTGCATAGATAGCTGTTTTCTGCCATCAATACAACATTGTAGGTGCCAAAGGTGGTAAAAGAATGGGTCGGGTTCTGAACCGATGAAGTGTTGTTGGTTCCTGCTGCAGGGTCACCGAAATTCCATTGCCATGAAATTAACGGTTGTGAACATTCAGGGGTTGTGGATAAATCGGTAAAACTGATTTTCCTGTCGTACGGGCACGATGGGATAATCCCATGGCTGAAGGCAGGGACAGGTGCATACCGGATGGTTAGGTAAACAAATGCGGTATCAAAGCAGGTCAGCATACCAGTCTGACGGTTAGAAATTTTAACAATGTATCTCATGGTATCCTGACCATGGAACCCGGCAACAGGTGTATATTTAATGCTCCGGTAATCAATGACAGAAGCCAGGCCATGTGCAGGTTGAATGAGCCCGTTGATCTCCACTTTGTACTGGAGTGTGTCATCATTGCAGATCAGGCAGAGCTTTTTGAATGAATTCTGGCAGATCGTGTCAAAATCGTTATGGGTGATTCTCGGGATGACTGCAGCAAGGATGTTGTTGTTCTCGTTAAATTCGTCAACTTTCTCATCTGCATCAACATATGCATAAACCTTTTCAAGGTCGCGGGTGTACCTGATTTTTGCATTCAGGATAACCGGAATTCCCTGATTCAGATCAGCAAAGTAATTCTTACTGATGATTCTGCCGGTGGTACGGGGATCTTCATTCCAGAAATTTACCCGGACATGTGAAAAGGGGGTGGAAGAAGAGACATCATTGAGCAAGGTGACCGACACGGAAAGAGAGTCCTGGGCACAAACGGTGGCAGGTTGAACCGAGATGCCGGTTATCGCGAGATCATCGTTCGAAACGATGACGGGAACATATTCGATTGGGCTGGTCAGTCCGTTTGACTTCACCTTCAACCCTATCAGCCCATTCAGTTTTGCGGCAGAAGAAAAGGTCATGAAGGGGGAGGTTGTGGTGGCGTCGATCACCGGGTCGGTCGATCCGGTGCAGTCATAATGACATCCCAGGTACCAGTAGTAGGTATCGATGGCCGTGTGATCCGGGTCGTAGGAACCTCCGGCATCCAGGTGGATCGTTTCATTGATTCTTCCGTTATAGCTGATCCGCGGCTTGGAAAGTGGAATTGCAATCGGAATATGATCGCCGGTTGTAATGTTCAGGTTGACCGAAGTGGTATTGATGCGGGGAGGGTTGTTGTCGTCTTTTACCCTTAGTTTAATGGAATAGCTTCCCGGGGAATAAAATAAATTTTTTGGAATGACAGGCCGTTTCCCGTGCAGATCATTGTATGACGGATTATTGTTGATATTCCAGTCCCAATCGGTAATGGTGCTGTTATTGTCAATATGAAACGAGGTGGAGGCATCGAGCAGGACGGAGTCGCAGGGGGGATGGTCCGACAAATCGAGGATATTCGCCACCGGGTTGATACTGGTAAGTGATTTTGCAAGGATAAGGATTGCGTGTGCGGTCCCGATAGCCCTTTTGTCGGAGGTTCCCCCAGTTGGGTCGTTATTAATCCAGCATTTATCCCGCCAAGATCCGTCGGGCCATTGTCCATAAGATTCGGCCAGTGTTTTACTGCATGACAGGGAGGGCAGGGTACCGGCGGTTTCGCCCGTAAGCCAGGCTGCAAGATCATTATACCAGTTATGGGTGCCGAGCAGTTCAATATTTTGAAACTGAAGCCCCTTTTTCAAGGCATACATTGCGTAAAAATTCCCTGCCCAACCGGCATCCACCAGGTCACAAAGGCCGCAATTCAGGTATTCTGATTCAAGAAATGCGAGGGTAGGGGCGGTCAGTGGGTTTCCAACCAATGACAACGCGGTCAGTTTCCCGGCAGTTTTACTTACATTGGGTCTGACGTTTGCCCCGTCGTAGCCAACTCCGTTATTTGTATAGGTCAGGTAGGAATAACCGTAATCCATATTTTCCTTTATCCATCCGGGAATAAAGAGTTTCCAGCGGTCTGAGGCATATTTCATGACCAGGGAGGGCCATTGCATGGTTGATCCGTCATACCGCTTATAGCCTGGCAGTACAGGAACAAAATCGTAACAATAGCCTCCCCGCAGGCTGCTGCTGCCCGGGTTCACATTGCAATAGCCCTGGCACCAGTATAACATATCCAGGGCATCTTTCACCACGTTGCTAAGCCTCCAGCCAAGAAAATATCCGTCATCGACAATGGTCGATGCAGCCGACAGGGAATCGGGCTGCGACATGATTACGGCCATCAGGCCGAACGCATTTGCATACATGTCTGATTCATACTGATTAAACAGGTAGGATGCTTTCAGGGTGCCTGATGTGGCGGCGGTCGGGCCGCCTGCCCCCGTAAACCTGTCTGAAATGCAGATTCCCGCGGCATGAAACCCGTCGGGATTGTTTTTAATCGTCAGTTGACCGGAATAGGCAGACAGAAGCCATCTGAGGGCTCTTTGCAGGGTCCTGGAATAGGGATCCTCAGAAAAACTGTTATAGGCAAAATGGCCCTGTTCTTCCATGGCCAGGATGCTGGAGGCCGTGGAAGCAAAAGTGTAGGAACTCGATTTACCCCACCAGTAAACTTTTGAGGAGGAGGCATAATTCCGCTGTTCAAGAAGGTAGAGCATCCCCTTTTCTATGGCCATGTTGATCTTGATGACGTTGGGCGGGTTTGAAGGCCATACCTTTAACACAGATTCATGATACTGCGTTGTACCAACTGCATCGACCACCACCAGCCTGACCAGTTTTTTACCGGGGGAGTTGAATGTTACGGGAGTTTTGATCAGGCTGTCATTGTCACGGACCTGGGATGCCCCCTGTGGCACTCCGTCGACGAAAAACTGGCAGTTGTAAGGGCCTGTTCCGCCCTCGGCAATACCCCAGATATCAATTGATTGGCAGATGACCGCATTGCCCTCTGCTCCGTTATAGGTTGGCATGGTGGTAACCTCCAGCTGAGCCATCACCGGATATCCCAGGGAAAATAAGAATAAAAGCATCAAAAAAAAGTAATGAGCTCTCATAATTATGTTATTATTCTGAAATTAGGTCTTTTAGTACCGGTTCAGGCAGGATCTCCTCCATGGTAAGAATAACATAAGCTGTCACGAGTACGGGCTGATCCTCCCACCACCTCAGGCATTTATCGTTGATCCAGAACCCCTCCGGATTTTGTTTTGACATTAACTCAAGGGTCAGCTCCTTGGCCCAGTTATGCCCCTGCGCCGATGAATCCTTAATGGTCCAGTTTCCGTAAGCATGCAGGGCTTTGGCCATCGAATGGTAATAGTAATAGAGCCCGTTACAACCCATCCCGGGGTTTTCTTTGATATTGTATGTTTTGCTGATCCAGTTCAGGGCAGCTGTTACCCTTGGGTCCGTTTTATCCAGGTCGGCAAAGATCATACTCAGTAATCCGGCATAGGTCATTGAACCATATGACTTTAACTGCTCCGCCTTGCTCTCTCCCGGTGCATAAATAAATCCTCCGTCATTATATTTTGCGAAGTTCGGGTTAACGGATTTTAAATTCTGACATCGCTTCAGATATTCCAGCACCCTGGATTTGAATTTTGCCTTTGCTTTCAACAATTCCTTTTCCTCCTGCGAAACTTCAATATTTTTTTTCGGCTTATCCTCTAAACCAACCATCGCCCATTGCAGGGTAGAGATATTGGGTTGTTTCCCGGTTTTGACATTGCCATAGCCGATCCCTCCATATTGCAGGCTGTCGGAAGAATAACCGTTTGATTCGTTAAACTGGTTGGTCAGCAGGAAGTGCTCTGCATCTTTGATCTGTTTTTGAAATGTAACCTGGTTTGCATCTTTGAATGTTCTCAAAACGATTGAGGTGGTATAGGTTTGAAGATCCGCCTTCAGGTATATGCTTCCATCAGGTTTAATGCAACTGCTGAGAAATGACAATCCTTTCACGACGTTGGTGTTCATGATGGATTCTGAAGGCCCGGAACGGATAATGGCAGACAGGACCAGTCCGGTAATGGCAGGGTCGCCCAGCCATGCCCCGTTTTCGCCCTGCTGGCGGATCAGCCATTTCAATCCCTTTGCCGCGGAATACCTCACTTCACCGGTTGTTGACTCGTCAAGCGGGTAAACATGCGAATTCCGGGTTTGGGGAAAACAGAATGATAACCCAATAAAATTGAACATTAAAAACAGATAAAGAATCCTCATGGTCGATGATTTTTAACATTGGAGTACGGCCCGATTATTAATTGAACATTCGTCCCGGGAGGTGGGGAAACCCCGGTATTAATGGTGATCGCATCGTCGCGGAAAAGCAGGGTTGAATTCATCTCAATGACAGAACAGGTGTAATGATAATGTGTATTGGAAATAACAGGGACCAGTCGGGATAAAAGGGAATCTACCTTTTCCGGCAGACCATTGAAATACCAAGAGTTGCAGTCCGGAACCCGCCCGGTTGAAATTTCTGTCAGACAAGACTGCAGGGAAACTTCATGCCTGCCGGTAGAATCATGCCAAGCCAGTGAAATACTCAATTGCTGCAATTTCCTGTTCTTAGCCTCAATCCTGGTTCGCAGCTGATCATCCGTCATCTTATAAGTTGAAACCGGTGAATACCCCAGGCCATACAAAGTTAATTGCAGAAGTAAGGGGTTTATCCGGGTCGTTAAAAAGGTCTCATGATCCTTGAAATTTCCGTAACACAGCAAATACTCCATGACCCCCTTGGTTTTGTTTATTGAACAGGGAATTATAACTTGATGCTTAAGATGATCAACCTGGATCTGGTTTGCAGGGGCATCCGCATCATGAAACCCGGGTTGACCAAAAGTCTTTAAAAAACCGGCCAGTAGTATGGCTACTATTGGGTAAATATAATGTATCCTATGTAAAATCATATTCAATTCAATACTGTTGTTTAACCTCGCTAAGATAGTAAAAAAAAACTCATTTTTATGGTAATGTTCTATGTAGATGGAATTTTTTTTAACAATTTTCAAGATCGTTTTCCTGCTGGATTTTCGGCAATATTCTTGCGAAAAGCGCCTGGTCAGTCTTCAATAAAAAGAGGTATTCAACCAGTTTTATGTTTTTAGCCGGGTTCGATTATTATCTTTATGGATACCTGAAGGACAAACATATATGTTGATAATTGAACAGGGACCGTATGATGGCCTTTTCCCGCCAGGTTTGTGCCGGGAAATGTCGGCTTATTCGCAGCTTTTGCGTTATCGCTGGTTTTTCAGAAGCATCGGTGTTTGTTGCCAGACAAAAAGAGACGGTTTCCGGGAAGTTCAACTGACTTGAAAAGCGGAAAGGTCCTTAAGAAAGAAATTATTTCAGGAGGATTAAAAGTCCTTTACACACCTGACCGGGAATGCATTTGATCGCAGCGAATTATAGGTGGATACACTTTGATTATAGATGTTCAGACCGCGGACGACAACCCTGGGATCAACGTCGGTTGTAGCCGTCCAGTACATCGTTCCCCTCAGGGCGCCGCTGGTGAAGTCCCATTGGTTATTCTGGTAAAAGAGGCCCAGCAGTACGGCATTAAAACCAAGTACCGGGTTCGGGTCCTTCAGGCTGCCTCCGGCGATGCCGTTGCCGGCAGCCACCTGGGAATCGATCATCAATTGCCATTCCTGCGACGTTGGCACATGCCATTCGGGAGGGCAGAGCCCCTGGAGGTAATCCCCGCTGGCCGGGATACGGTACTGCATCAGCTCATCCCACTGGTATAACCCGCCATAGGCGCTGCAATTCACATCAGCGGTACTGCAATATTTCTCAGCGACGCAGTTGTCGGTCTGGGGCTGGTTATCCGGGACAAGCTTACTCCCGTAATCAAGGTTTTCGATCATCCAGCAGCGCCCGCCCATGAGGGCCGCGTGATATACCCTGCTGTTCCTGGAGTCGGTAAAGCTGTAAGGGCATGATGGCAAAAAGCTGCCTTGCAAGACCGTTAATGACACCGGTGGGGAGAAATCGCTGCAGGTGTGAATATTGGTATACTGGTAGGTTATCTGGTGAACGACAGGCATCAGTGCCGGGGGCGTAAGCAGTCCCCCCGGCAATAAAGTGCCGTCGATAAAGTACTGCCCCCCGGGTGGAAGCCCGCCTTTGAGATAAAACGGCCTGGCGGAAGTTGTTGTTTTGGTGTCGTTGCAGGAGGTCAGCGAGACAACCGGAAGGGAATGCACGTTGATGGAAAACGCCGGAGAGGCTGGCCCGCTGCCACATCCTGTTTTATTTCCTTTAACAAACAAACTGCCTGTGGAGGCAGTGAGATCAAAGGCAAGGTCGGCGTTCGTTCCATTGTTGGTAATGGTAACTCCGGTTGCCGGGGTGTACCACCACGTGTAACTGTCTGAATTTGTTATGGCGGCCACGGTATAGTTCCTGCTCCAGGTGTTGCAAACATCGGATGGCCCGTTGATCGGCCCCGCTGCGAGCGGGAAGGTGATCAGTGTGACGGGGAAGACCGGCGCAGATGCCGGGCAATTTACCCCGCCTGAATAGGCTATGGTTTCAACCACGGAGATCGAAACAGGATTGATATTGCCCCAGGTCACGGTAATACTGGTCCCAGTGCCCGTGGCAGGAATCCCGCCTGTGACGGTCCATGCATAGGAGTGGCCGTTCTGGGGGCTGCCCACGGTGTAGGTTTCCGTGCTTAACCCGCAGGGATTGTGATTCCCGGTGATCACAGGCGTAGGGTTGGGATTAATGGTCACATTGTATGGCTGGGTGGTGGCCGAACAATTGGTTGAAAGCGATTGGTCAACATCCTCTACCTGCACGGTTCCCGTAGGACCGGCACCCCAGTTCACGGTAATGGCGCTGGTATGATTGCCCGTGAACCCTGATGCCCCGGTAACGGTCCAAAGATAATCGTGGTTTGCAGCGTTGGGAGTGCTGTAGACAGCGCCGGCAGAATTGGCGCAAACTGACGGGGGCCCTGTAATAACGGGAGTTGGTAAAGGATTGATATGGATCCTGTATACCTTTTTATCTCCTGGACAGGCATTGGCCGCCTGGAGTAAAGGTGTGATGCTGTCATCCACATATTGCGGAACGCCGGTATTGTTGATGATGGTTTGTACCGGGATCGCCAGGGAACCTGTTGCAGAGGCCGTATATCCCGAAAGAAGCGGACTCGAAGGATAAGCCGTCCAGTTAAAGTTGACCACCGAGGGGGGGCCTGGTAACGGAACGAGGTTGACAGCGGTTGATGGGGACCCGGAACATACCGATTGGCTCAGGACACTGTTGCCCAGGCTTGGTTTGGGCAATACCACAACTTTGTAGACAGTTCCATTGCTGACGCAGGTGTTGTTATGGGTATGGACCAGGTATTGAACTGTGTCGGATACCAGCCCCGTGTTGAACAGGGTATCGTTCAGGAAAGCAGCTGGAACTAGGTTGTTTTTGTATCCCGCGGTGGTGGCAGGATACTGGGGGGTGGCCTCCCAGGTAAACAAGGCGCCGGTAACACTTGAGGTAAGGGGAAGGTTGACATGATCGCCACTGCAGATGGTTTTTATCAGCGGGGCATTGGTGAGCAATGCAAGGGTATCGATGGTGATGCTTTTAACAATGGTATCCATGCATCCTTCGGTGGAATGCGCAATCAGGGTAACATTGAAAGTGCCGGGGTTTGGAAAGACATGCGTTGTGTTCGGAAGGGAGGTGGTTGTCCCCGACGTACCGTCGCCCCAGCTCCAGTCCCTGCTGATAACCTGGTTCTGGTTCACCGTTGAAATATCGTGGAACTGGCTGGTGTACCCGGGACAATTGGGAGTGTAGGTAAAGTTGGCATTCACGACAGTATAGGTAAGGGTAATCGTGAGTGTTACCGAACAGCTGTTAAAGGCCGTAAGGGTGCAGCTGTAGGTTTCACCCGTCAGGGGGTGGGGCACCGTGATCGATTCGGTTGTGTCGCCGTTACTCCAAAGGTAGTGTGCGAACCCCGGTGGGGCGGTAAGGGTGGCGGAAGTATCGCCCTGGCACATGGCAGTCTGGAGGATCAGCGAGCTGCAATAGGCTGAAACAAAGGCATACCCGCGATGTGATCCGGAAGCGATACAGCAACCCTTGGCGATAAAGGCAAGGGTGATATGCCGCCCGGAATAGGGGGTCAGATCCATGCCAACCGTCGTCCAGGGCCTGGCATACCGGTCCCTGCCAAAGGTGTTGCAGAAGGTCCAGCCGGGTGGGGGCGCATTGGGGACGGTAGGTGCCGTGATCGAGTAATACCCGCAAACAGGATCAAGGGTAACGCCGACGCTGTCGCGGATCACCACCTGGAAGCTGGGCTGCTGGTTCGTGCTGTGGTTGGGCGACTCCAGTACCACCGCATAGCGATAGACGAACAGATAGTTTGAATCGTTAACAAAAATCTCGTAATGCAGTTCCGCGCCGTGGCGCCCGGTGGAGGTATCGCCCAGGCGGGCCGAAAAGCTCTCACCGGGAAATACGGTGGGTATGATACCACAACTCCAGTAATCAATATGGCTGGGCGATGTCATGATCTTATGCAGTGGGGCGGTATAATTCGTCGGGTAGGGCGGCCCGGTAATCATTCCGTTAACCTGGCAGGAATTCAGGGGGGGGATTGTCCCGTAGCCGTAACAACCGGTCCAGTCGTTCCAGTTGCCGTTGCTGAAGTTTGAATTCGGACAGGAGGTATTCAGGTTCCCCGAAATCGGATCGTACATCTGCCTTTCCTTGTCCTGGTTGCTTTTAACCTTGAAATTATTGGGTACTAACTGGGGCCCCAGGTTGAATGGACTCTTTACAGGTTGTGCGAAGGAACCGGCGGCAGCAAGCGACAATATGAGGGCCAGAAGGAGGAGAAAAAAAGAGTTTTGGTGTGCCGACTCCTTTCCCCGCTTGATATTGAACTGGTTTTTGCAGCTATCCATAAACCCTTCCAATTGTAACGCAACCGGACAGTAAAGATATAAAAAAAGTAATTAAAATCCACACTCTGAACGGGGTGTCGCGAGAAAAAAAAACTGGTATTCCCTGGGATCATCCCTTATAGGTTCGCCAGCACCTCGTCTATGCCGGTGAAACCGTCACGCCGGGGGACCAGGGTGCAGAATAACAGGCAATTCGATTTCAGTCCTGACCCTTACCTAAAGGACCAACCACGGGAAATTCCCGGGAATAAGGGCCATCCAGTTCAAAAACCTGCTGAACCAGCGCCCCGAAACCGGTTATGTGTACAGCGACATTAACCATACTTTCGAACCCGTCAGGTCGATGGGAATACTCCCCTTCAACTATAAGGCTGAATTTTTAACGAACCGGCGTGAACTTTTTTTTGCCATGCAATACATATCATATTTTATTTTTCAACCGATCAACTGTACAATTGGGTGACCGGTTGAAGGATAAAGGGGAATGAATTACTTTTTTTATGTTTGGGTAATTGAAGGTAAATTTATATCTTTGAGTTTATTAATTACCGTTTGAAAAATTCAAGGATAATTTGGAATTATCTGATGAAAATTAATTTAATAAAACGAAGATACAAGATTGTTATCTCTGAAGAAAACTATCTTGAAGAGGCGTTTGACAGGTGTCCTTTTTGCGGTTCAGGCTTCGTTAAGTTTACAGGAACCATTCATCCATCACCGGATATTAATATATATACAGACTTTTTAACTGTTATCGGGACAGTACTTTCTGATCGTCCGTCTCCGCAAATTAAGACCTTTGCCTGTAAAAATTGTCACATCGGGTATTTCAATCCCCAGCCAACGGCAAGATACCTGCAGGCATTCTACAAAAGTTATGATTTGGGAGATAACAGGCGGAAAAAGACGGATTGCCTGCGCCTTACAAATCATATAATAAAAAATTTTGGAAATTTAAGTCCAGGCGAGACAGTCCGGATTCTCGATTTTGGCGGAGGTGACGGGGCGGTTGCACAATGCCTGGGTAAATGCTTGCTTACCTCCGGATTTGCTAAGAAAATTGACATTTCGATAGTTGATTTTAATACCATACCCGACAGGAGCGAGCATTCAATTTCTCAAAATTCGTATGAAACCCTCGATCTGATCCCTCCATCCGAAGAATTTGACATTGTTATTGCCAGTGCGGTTTTGGAGCATGTTAAAAATCCTGGACAAATCATCCCGTTGTTATTGGATAAGCTGAAGGAACAGGGAATATTTTATGCCCGGACACCCTATTCATTTCCCTTTTTCAAATTATTTAAGAAGTTAGGATTGACGTTCGGGATGCCTTACCCTGCTCACTTGTTTGATATGGGCAGCTTTTTTTGGTGCGATGTATTAAAAACCTTGAACCTTACTGCTGATTTCAGGATAAGGAAATCTCAAACTTCACTCGTACACGCCGCATTCAGGAAAAATCCGCTAATCTATGTTTTGTCACATCTCGTCAAGTTGCCATCCTGTTTATTGGGGAAATGGTATCCGTTTTCAGGCGGCTGGGAGGTGTTTATTGAGCGGAAAATCTGAATAATCCAGGTAAAACTGAGAAAAGGAATGTCTTCGGAATCTTTTTGTTGACATATGTTAAATTCTTTATATATTTGTCGCGATTGAAGAAACGCTGGCGAGCCCGGAGGTTTGCCTGTTACATTGTAATCGCTTATTTAATTCCCGGGTCTGACCCGGTTTTTTTATATCCTGACCACTTGTAAAAATCTGGTAATCCCGTGAAATCAACCATATTCCTTTTTTTGTTCATCTTTAGTTTTGTCCTGTCCTTTGGCCAGAAGAATGCGCTTTCCGACCCGATCTTCGGTTCACTGCCCCGGGTGGTGGACCTCAGATCAGGCATGTCCCCCGTAAAGGACCAGGAATTGAGGAATTCCTGCGCCTATTTTGCGGTGACGGCTATGCTTGAAACGGAAATCAAAAGAGTGTATGGCCGCGAGGTGAACCTTTCGGAAGAGTACTTTATCTACCTGGCTACCCATAAGGAGTGTCCCCCGTTTCAGCATATCCAGTCGCTGCTGATCGATACCACGAATGTACTCAGGAACAAGATGTGGCTGGATATTTATGGTTATGTCTCAAATCCTGGCGGAGGTATGAACCTCTATGCCCCTCCTCCTGGCAGGTTCCAGGATGATGATCTTAAGATCAACTGTGCGGTGTTATTGGCCAAGGGAGCAGGGGAATCCTTTGTCGGGGAGGAGCAGTGGCCCTATCATCCCAGTTTCGGCAACCGGAACTACCCATGTGGGTTCAACCTGGAATTCAATCATAGCCGCGATTTTTGCACCGCCCATTTTACGCCTCCTGCCCGGTTAAAGGAAAAGCCATTTACCGCCAACTACAGGATCGGCTACTTTAACTTCCCGGGTCTGTCCGACACGGAGGAGAAACCTGTCAGGGAGCTTTATAACATGCTGAAATTCCTTTCTGTTGAAAAGAAGCCCCTTCTCTTCTGGATCAGCCTGGATAATGTAAAATCAGATACAGTTCTTTATACCTCTATAAAGCAGTTCAGGGAGGTTCCTTACTCAATGGATAGCGCTCAAACGGATACAGGCTATAGTGACAGGTATACCAGAAACTTAGTCGGGCATAACCTGCTGATTACGGGCTATGACCTCGACCGGCAGGTGTTTTTCGTGAGAAACAGCTGGGGAGAGGGCTGGGGAAACAAGGGATACAGCCTGTTACCCATGAATGATATTGTTGACAGCACCTTTCGTTATGCCGATTTAGTTTATCCGGAAACCCTCTTTACCTATATGACGCTGATGCCCGATAGCACGGTAAATCTGCCTGATGAGCCCGCCGGTTCAGTGAAACTCAATACTTTCGATGCCAGCGTGAAACATGATCCCGATGGCTCCCTGCGGATTTTGGTTAACCTGGATGCAGAAAACCCCGGGTTGCATGATATGATCGTTCAGTCGGTATTCCTGGTCAAAGATACCCTGATGGAAAATGAGGCTATTAAAATGGAGTGGAATGGCGAAACCCTCAACAAACATGTAAAACCGGTGATCATGCTGCCTGAGGACCGGAAACTCCTGAACGACAGCACCACCTGGAATTCCTGGGTACACCTGGCCGATTCAGTCCCCGTCAGAAAGCTGACCTTTTCAGGTGAAAACCAGCTGGTGCTCCGGTATCCGCCTGGATTCACCAGTTGCAGGTCCCTTCGCGATCTCCTGGCCGATGCGAAGAAGAAAGTAGTGCTGAAGGTGGCCTGCTATTATTATGATGACATTCACCAGGCCCGTGATCTGAAGCATTATTTTTTTGATATCGACCGGGAATCACTGAAGTAATGCAAACCAGTTTTTTAAGGAGGCTGATAATCTTCCGAAAACCTTACCAGAACCGGCCACACTCCTCGGCCTGCTAATTCCCTGCATTTCCTGCATTGTTAACATTGTCTGCATTGTCTGCATTGTCTGCATTGTCTGCATTGTCTGCATTGTCTGC
>JBAXOB010000072.1:0-15062 GCA_037133475.1 Bacteroidota bacterium | reverse complement strand
GGCAGCATTCTCCTCCTGAACGGCTGTTTGCTCCGGTTCAGGATTCTGAGGGATGTTCTGGGTATTTTCCATTCTTAGTTAATATCCGTTAAAGTATAAATAACATGAGTGTCCGACATTTGCCGGTTGATTTGATTCATTACGGCAGCAAAAATACAAATTATTTCCAAACCAATTGAAAAATAGCTTATGGCATTGCCCTGCGGTTAAACAGGATATAACCGAAGTTGAAATTGAGGATAAACCGGTCGGGCATCTTATCATAATAGTTAACCCCGATGCTGATGGGACCGAGCAGGCTATGGTACACCACGGAGGTGGAGGCCATGTACGACCTGTTGTAGAATTTCTGCCCATAATAAGCAGTGAGATCCACGGGATTCTGCAGTATCTCCTGGTAGGGCTGGAACAGATACCCCTCCAGCCGGTAGTCGATTTTTTTTAACAACCTGACCACCATCTTGATACCGCCTGCTGCATAGTTAACAGCCCTGAACGGGGGTAAAAAGTAGGTTTGGGATTCAGGAATAGGCTGAAATGCAGAGGCATAAAGCATGGTCGAGATGTAATTGGAGAAGAGTGGCTGACTGGAAAGCACCCCTTCGCCGTAAAATCCGAATTTGATGGGGCCGAGCGATTCAAAGAAATTGTCATAGGTCAGCTGAAGCCTGTACCAGTTATGGTTTTCGGAAACAAGGGTCTTGTTGATGGCCGTCGACCCGGGCACCATCCCTTCCCGGCCGGAGACATACGACAATTTCAGCAGTAGGCGTACCCCGGCATTGGCAAATTGTTTGCGGTTCAGGCTGTTCAGGTCGAATGTCAGCGACGGGGCTACGAAGCTGAAGGTGGTCAGGTCGGTTGTGTCGTATCTGGTGAAGGTATTTGCCTGGTAATATTTCTTATTGGTAAAGGCATAATTGATGCCCAGCATCAGTTTTGCACTGTTGGCCACGGGCATCCCCACGCGCATATCGGCAAAGTACTCCCCTTCAATAATATAATTTGGCGTTTTATCATCAAAAAAGAAGCTGGAACTCATGAAATAGTTGAAATGGTTGAAGGTGTAATTAAGATCGATAAACCAGGGGATTTTTGAATTGAAGTCGATGCGGCCCCCGACTTTGGCTGAACTGTAAACTTTACCGAAATAACCATTTGCAAAAAACAGGAAGGCCTTTGTCCACAGGTACTTGTACTGCAACTGCAGGAAGGCTTCACTGGCGTTGCCCAGGGAGAAGTTACCGCCAAACTGCGCACCAAAGCTGTTTGCTTTTTTCATGTCGAGGTAAAGGTCATAATAGCCGGTCTTCCTGTTGATGCTGGCTGTGGGAAAAATACTCCTGATATAGGCCTCATCGATGAACCGGAAATATTCATGGGAAAGATCCTCGACCGGTACCGTTTTCCTGCCGTGCTTCAATATTTTCAACAGGTAGGAGGATTGCTGTTTGTTGAGCCCGCTTACAACTACCGAATCAAACAACAGGGCCGGTTTACGGCTGTTGAACCGGTCTCTCCTGCTGGTAATTTCAGCCCGGCTGAGGGTATCGTGAACCAGCTTCCTGATTTCCCCGATCTTTCGAAGCGTTGCGTGATAACCGCTGTCGGCCAGTTGCGCCGTCCGCGAGAAATTCAGCAGGTCGACCGACGGAATGTCAGGGACAATCATCACCGAATTAGGATAGCTGATCGTATCGCTCTGGCGCTCCATCAGCATGGTCAGCAGCTGGGATACCATGTCGTCCCGGTCGGGTTTTTCATACCGCTGGGCCACACGGCTGCCTATGATGACGTCAGGATGAAATTCGTGTACCGCCACATCGCACGGAAAATTATCGTACATCCCTCCGTCAAAAACAAGTTTTTTATCAATTACCGCCGGGTTCAATAACAGGGGCAGGCTCATGGAACCCCGCACGGCGGTGCTCAGGTCCCCGTGGCGTAGGATCATCTTTTCGGAGGAATCAATATCAGATACCACGCAACGGAAGGGGATCATCAGCTTGTCGAAATCGCCATGGGCAGCGGCATTCGATCCCGCCAGCATCTTCATGATCTGGAAATCGATCTCATAGGTCTTGATAAACTGGGTGGGCAATATGGCCGTTAGTCTCCTCGTAAAATCGAAACTGGTGGTGATCCAGGAGGCATTGGGATCCTCCTTCCGGTAATAATAGATGTACTTTTCATCCATTTCGCCGGAAGCCCAGCGTTGGAAGTCCCGCGAATTCATGATTTTTTCGATTTCATCAGGCGTGTAGCCGCTGGCATACATGGCGCCGATCACGGCGCCGATCGAAGTGCCCACGATATAGGTGATGGGGATATGCTGTTCCTCAAGGGCGCGGAGTACGCCGATATGGGCTCCTCCCTTGGCCCCTCCTCCCGAAAGCACCACCGCAACACGTTGTGCTGCGGCGGAACTGATACACACAAAAAAAATGTAAAGTATCAGCGTAAAAGGAATGTAAACTTTCGGTCCATTCAAAGTCATAGTGCCCAACATTAACTGCAGACAAGCGCTGCAGACCAGGTTTCACACCGCAGGCAAAGGATGCTGTCAGATGATCGCCCTAAACCTTTTCAAGCGCCTGTGCCAGGTCGGCGATGATATCTTCAACCTCCTCAATGCCAATGGAAAGCCGTACCAGCTCGTCGCTGATGCCTCCCTCTTTTTTGGCTGCCGCCGAGAGTTTGCTGTGGGTCATCGAGGCAGGGTGCTGGATAAGGGTTTCGATACCGCCCAGCGATACCGCCAAAACGCAGAGTTCAACACTGTCCATCAGCTTTTTACCGGCAACCAAGCCGCCTTTTAAGCCGAAACTCATCATGGCGCCCGGGCCGCGCATCAGCTTCCTTCCGAGTTCATACTGGGGATGGGAGGTAAGTCCGGGGTAGATGATCCATTCGATTTTCGGGTGCGATTCAAGATAGGCCGCTACCTCCATGGCGTTTTCCTGGGCGCGGTCGATACGGATGCCCAGCGTTTTCAACCCTCTTCTTGTAAGGAAGGCCTGGTGTGGATCCATGTTGCAACCCATCGTCACCATCACCGGCCTGATCTTCTTATAATCAGCTTCGGTCCTGGTAACGATGATGCCCCCGACGATATCGGCATGGCCGTTGAGGAACTTGGTGAGTGAATGCAGTACCACATCGGCACCCAGGTCGAGCGGATTCTGAAGGTAGGGACTGCAGAAGGTGTTGTCGACGCATACCGGGATATTGTGCTGGTGGGCGATCTCGCAGATGGCCGGGATGTCGGAGATCCCGATGGTCGGGTTGGCCGGTGTTTCCAGGTAGATCAGCGCGGTATTCGGCCTGATCGCATCCCTGACCTGGTCCAGGTCGGTGGTGTCGATATAGGTCGACTCGACGCCGAATTTTGAAAAGGTACCCTCGATGATACCCCTGGCGGGGCCATACACGGCATTGTGACTCACAATGTGCTTGCCTGCACCCAGGTAGGCCATATAGACCGTGCTCACAGCGCCCATTCCCGACGAACAGCCGATGCCGTCGAAACCATGTTCCAGCACGGCGATGGTCTTCTCCAGGTCGCGGACTGTAGGATTGCCGATACGCGTATAAATATAGCCGTCGCTCTCCCCTGCAAAGCAGGCAGCGCCGTGATCAGCGCTCTGAAAAGCAAACGTGGAAGTCTGGTAGATCGGTGTGATGACACTGCCCAGCGGGTCTTTGGCACCGGCGCCATGTACGAGGTTCGAGTTGAAGCCTGAGAATTTGTGTTTCATAATAAGGGTTGTTTTTGTTGTGGTAGTGATAGGCTCCGGCAGCTTACGACCGGATGATGACGATTTCATTTTCGATGGCCGGGTTCAGGTGTCGTTTTACCGCACACAGGGAGGCTGTTTTGATAACAGCAGCATCGTATTGTTCAGGAAAATCGGCAGGCACATGAATCTGCAGGATGAATTTCACGATCATCTTCTGGGCCGGGTCGAACACCGTATCCATGGTAAGGTGCACCCTGGTGGTGTCGATTCCGCGCTGGTCGCAGAAACCCTTTACATAAATGCCGGCACAGGTACCCAGCGACGCCAGGAACAGGCTGAAGGGCGTCGGGGCCGAAGCCTCGCCTCCCGACTGAACAGACTGGTCAGTCATAACGGTAAACCCGTCAATATCGGCATTTACCTTCCTGTTGCCGGTATAATAAATTTCAATAGCCATAGCGGTTTTTTTAGCCTGCAAAAGTACATTTTTATTCGCAGAATCCATTCCAGCCAGGACATTATCAAAATAATAGCAGAAAGGAAGGGAAAATAGGCAATAGGCAATAGGGAGAAGGCTTCATTATTTGCATTCCTGCATTCCTGCATTCCTGCATTATTTGCATTGTTTGCATTGTTTGCATTGTTTGCATTCCTGCATTCCTGCATTCCTGCATTATTTGCATTCCCGCATTCCAGCATTCCAGCATTCCCGCATTCCCGCATTCCCGCATTCCCGCATTGAGAAATAAGCCTTTATCGAGTAATTCTCAGGAATCATCGAATTAAATGCAATGGTGAAGGATTTCTGAATATTTTTGTTACCTGAACCAAAACAACTTAAACCTAGAACGGAATGAAAAAAATAACCCTGATTTTTACCTTCATGCTCCTGCTGGGCGCAGCCATTGCACAGGATGAAGCGCGTCTGATGCGGTTTCCGGCAATGCATGGAAATCAGATCGTATTTACCTATGCCGGCGACCTATACACGGTTGACAAGAGCGGCGGCATCGCCAGGAAACTGACAAACGATGAAAACGGGTACGAGATGTTTGCAAAGTTTTCGCCCGATGGCAAACAGATTGCCTTTACGGGGCAATACGACGGCAACACCGAGGTTTACCTGATCCCTTCGGGCGGAGGTATTCCCAGGCGCCTCACCTATACCGCCACGCTGGGTCGCGACGACGTTTCCGACCGCATGGGGCCCAACAACATCGTCATGACCTGGAAAGACAATGAAAACATCGTCTACCGGTCGCGCAAGCAGACCTTTAACGACTTCAAGGGCCAGTTGTTCCTTGCCAGTACGAAGGGTGGCCTTTCCCAGGAACTGCCCCTCCCCTGCGGCGGCTTCTGCTGCTATTCGCCCGACAAGTCGAAACTGGCCTATAACCGTGTATTCCGCGAGTTCAGAACCTGGAAATACTACAAGGGCGGCATGGCCGACGAGATCTGGATCTACGACTTCAAGACAAAGGAGACCGAACGGATCACCAACAATATCTTCCAGGATATCTATCCCATGTGGAACGGCGACAAGATCTATTTCGTCTCCGAACGCGAGCGCCCGACCAACCTTTATTGCTATGACCTGAAGTCGAAAGAGACCAAAAAGGTGACCGATTTCAAGGAGTTCGACATCAAGTTCCCCTCGCTGGGCGATAACGGGATCGTATTTGAAAACGGCGGATTCATCTATACCTTCGACTTTGCCACGCAGCAAACCCAGAAGGTGAATGTGAAGATCTCCGACGACTTCATCACAGGCCGCAACCAGCTCAAGGATGCCGGCAAATTCATCAACTCCTTCTCCCTGGCCCCCGATGGCAAGCGGATTGCCTTCGACGCCCGCGGCGATGTGTGGTCGGTGCCTGCCAAGACCGGCATCACCAAAAACCTTACCAGCTCGCCCGGCGCGCACGACCGCGATGTGGCCTGGTCCCCTGATGGCAAATATATCGCCTATATCTCCGACATGACCGGCGAGGATGAGATCTATATCCGGAAACAGGATGGCACCGCCGAACCGCAGAAGATCACCAAAGATGCCGACACTTACAAGTATGCCGTTACCTGGTCGCCCGACAGCAAAAAGCTGCTGTGGGCCGACAAGATGCTGAGGCTCCAGTATGTCGATATCGACAGCAAAGCCGTAACCCTCGTCGACCAGTCGGCTACCTGGGAATTCAATGATTACAACTGGTCGCCCGACAGCAAATGGATCGTCTATACCTTCCCCAGCCGCCGCACCACCTCCAGGGTCTTTCTCTATGAGCTCTCGTCGAAAGCCAAAACCCCCGTTACCGACACCTGGTACGAATCGGCCGGCGGCAGCTTCAGCAGCGACGGAAAGTATCTCTTCTTCGTCTCCAACCGCGATTTCAACCCGACCTACAGCTGGACCGAATGGAACCACTCCTACTCGGACATGTCGCGGGTCTATTTCGTAACCCTTTCCAAGGCAACGCCAAACCCCTTCGCCCCTGAAAATGACGAGGTGACGCTGAAAAAGGATGAGAAGTCCGACGGCGAGGCAGCCCCCGATGCAAAAGATGCGAAAAAGGAGGGTAAAAAAGGCGATAAGAAGGATGAGAAAAAAGAGGGCGATGCCAAAAAGGATATCACCGTCAGGATCGACCTCGACGGGATCATCGACCGTATCGTGGATCTTCCTACCGATGCCGGCACCTATAACAATGTGAATTGCATCGGCGACAATGTCTATTACCTCAAGGGGGGTCGCGGAGGCCGCCCGGGCGGACTGATGATCTACAACCTGAAGGACCGCAAAGAGTCGGGCCTGGGCGATTTCGGCCAGTATGAAATCTCGGCCGACAACAAAAAGATGCTGGTGGGCGAGCGTAACAAGTACGGCGTGGTCGACCTCCCGCATGGCGGCAAGATCGAGGTCAAGGACTGGGCCGACCTCTCCAACATGAAGGTGGTGGTCGACCTGAAGGCCGAATGGTCGCAGATCTACCACGAAGCCTGGCGGCAGATGAAGTACTTTCTCTATGATCCCAACATGCAGGGGGTGAACTGGCCGAACATCCAGAAGAAATATGAGCCGCTGCTTCCCTACATCAACAACCGCAACGACCTCACCTACGTGATCGGCGAGATGATCGGCGAGATCAGCATCGGCCACTCGTACGTCAGCGGCGGCGACAAACCCGAACCCAAACGCATCAAGCTGGGTTTGCTGGGGGCGAAGATCAGCCGCGACGGATCAGGATATTATAAGATCGACAAGATCCTCAAGGGTGAAAACTGGACCAACGAAGCCCGCTCACCGCTCACCGAACTTGGCGTGGATGCCAAGGAGGGCGACTTCATCATTGCCGTCAACGGCAAATCCACCAAAGAGATGAACGATATCAACGAAGCCCTGGTCAACAAGGCCGATGTACAGGTCGAGCTCACCCTGAACGCCACCGCTTCGGAAACGGGAGCCCGCAAAACCATCGTGGTTCCTACCGACAAGGAAGCCGGCCTCTACTATTACAACTGGGTTCAGAACAATACCAAAAAGGTATCGGATGCCTCCAACGGCGAAATCGGGTATATCCACATCCCCGACATGGGCGTCGAAGGACTCAACGAGTTTGTGAAGCACTTCTACCCGCAGCTTGCCAAGCGGGCGCTGATCATCGACGACCGCGGCAACGGTGGCGGCAACGTATCGCCCATGATCATCGAGCGGCTTAACCGCGAAATGACCATGATCGCCATGTCGCGCAACACCGTTGGCGCCCCCGGCCGCCTGGAGATGCTCTGGGGCCCCAAGTGCCTCCTGATCGACAACTACTCCGCCTCCGACGGCGACCTCTTCCCCTACCAGTTCAAGAAGCTGAAGATCGGCAAAGCCATCGGCAAACGCACCTGGGGCGGTGTCGTCGGCATCCGCGGCAGCCTGCCCTTCGTCGACGGCGGCCAGCTCATGCGTCCTGAATTTGCCCCCTACGACAACGAAGGCAAAAACTGGATCATCGAAGGTCACGGCGTCGATCCCGACATCGAGGTCGACAACGACCCTGCAAAGGAATATGCCGGCGAAGACCAGCAGCTCAACAGGGCCATCGACCAGATGAAGGAGGAGCTCAAATCGTGGCCGAAGGAACTCCCGGGACCACCACCCTTCCAGGATAAGACAAAATAGGGTCCCTGGTCGTTAAACCGATCATGAAGAAGCATTAAACCTTAAAGCTGCCGGGCTCTCCGGCGGCTTTTTTTTGGTGTGCTGTGACAGCCTTTGGCAGGAATCGATTTCTTTCCTAATTTTACAGGGAATTGATTCCGGGTTTATTATTTATCCCATGTCACTCTTTCAGGGAAAATACCGGGTTGAATCGACACGGCTGCCCGGGTATGACTATTCAGGCGATGGTTACTATTTTGTGACTATCTGTGTAAAGGATCGCGGTTTTTATCTGGGATTTGTAAGGGATGGTAATATGTATCTGAACGAATACGGGATGATTGTACAACAATGTTGGTTTGATTTGCCAAACCATTACACCAATTTGCGTTTGGACGAATTCGTGGTGATGCCCAACCATATCCACGGGATCATGGTGATCGATAATGCGGGTACGGGTGGCGACAACACGCATACGGATCGCGATAACGGACAGGTAGAGACGGGTTTTAAACCCGTCTCTACCGTCGATTCGCCGCACCACGTCGCACGCAATGCCCCCGATTCGCCAAACCACGTCGCACGCAACGCCCCCGATTCGCATACCCCCATCCCCGGAAACCATGGGTTATTTGAATTCGTCCGGGCATTGAAAACATTTTCATCGCGGCAAATCAATTCGGTTCGCGGCACCAAAGGCCGCGCGGTGTGGCAAAGCCGTTTTTACGACCGGATCATCCGCGATGAAGAGGCATTGCAACGTGTCAGGTCGTATATCCGCAACAATCCAAAAGCCTGGAGTCATGACCATCCTTAACCGTTTTTTCAGGAAACCCGGTGTTACCGACACCGCCCTGCTCGCGGCCATCCTGGTTACAGGGGCGGTGTTGCGTTTCTGGCGGCTGTGGGATATTCCCTTTACCTACGATGAGTTCAGCGCGATCTTCCGGACGCAGTTCTCCTCCTTCGGCGAGCTGATCGACAAGGGGGTTAAGGTAGATACGCACCCGGCAGGGGTACAGGTGTTCCTGTTTTATCTGGTGAAATTTTTCGGTTCCTCCGAGGCTGTGGTAAAAACGCCCTTTATCCTCTTCGGGCTGCTGTCGGTATGGCTGACCTACCGGATCGGCCGCGACTGGTTTAACAGCACCGCAGGGCTGGTGGCGGCCTCCTTCGTCTCCTTCCTCCAGTTCCCTGTGATGTACAGCCAGATTGCGCGTCCCTATGCAAGCGGCCTCTGCCTCTGCCTGGCGATGGTATGGTTCTGGACAAGGGTGATCTTTTACCCGCAGCGCAGGTATTATCTCAACCTTGCCGGCTATGTCATTGCCGGGTCGCTCTGTACCTACAACCACCATTTCAGTATGCTGTTTGCCGCCATGGTCGCGGTTACCGGGCTGTTCTGCTGCCCTAGGCCGGCATTGAGGAACTACCTGGTTGCCGCATTGCTGATCGCCCTGCTCTACCTGCCCCACCTGCAGATCTTCTTTACCCAGCTGGGCATGGGCGGCGTGGAGGGATGGCTTCACAAACCGCGTTACGACTTCATCTTCGACTTCATCCTCTATATCTTCCAGTTTTCGGTGTTTGTCTATCTCCTGGTGATCCTGCTGGTCAGCCTGGGAATTTACTGGTATGAGGAAGGCCTCCCTGTGAAGCGGAAATTCACGATTATCTCGGCCATCTGGTTCCTGCTTCCCTATTTCACCGGCTACTTCTATTCGGTGTACCGCAACGCGGTGCTTCAGTATTCGGTGCTGATCTTCTCCTTTCCCTTCCTGCTTTTCCTTCTTTTCGGATTTCTCAATACCACCCGGTCGCTCCACAAGCTGGTGCTGGTGGCGCTGGTCGCCCTGGTGGTCATCCCATCCCTGGCCGGCGAACGGCAGCATTACAGCCTGTTTTACACCTCCCCCTACCGGGAGATGGTGGCGGAGTCGAAAAAGAAGTGCGACTCGCTCGGCCGCGCGAACTGCGCCGTGATCCTCGATGCCAAGAAGGAGATCCTGCAATATTACCTGAAAGCACTGGGATGTGACAGCCTCCCCTATGCAAACCTGCATTCGATCCCGCCAAGGGGCGGCTTGCTGGCCTGCCTCGCCCGCTGCCGGGGCAACTACCTGGCCTTCGGCTGTATTGCCTCCTCCCGCTGCGAAACCTACCGGCTTATCCTGGAAAAATTTCCCTTCCTGGTTGAGCATAAGACTTATGCCGGCGGCGACTTTTTCCTGTTTTCAAGGATCAGCCCCAAAAAGCCGCTGGATGAATATTTTTACACCCTCGTCAACACCTTTGAGCCCTCCCTGCCTGAGTGGGGATATGTCAATAACAGCCAGTGCAGCGATTCGCTCGCGCTGGATGGCAAAAAATCGTTCGTGGCCCTTACCGGCGCCGAATTCAGCCCCACCTTCGAGGTGCCCTTGAGAAGCCTGATGCATACCGGCGACGACGTGATCGACGCCTCTGTGGATATCAGGATCCCCCGCGTCTTCCCGGCCGGGTGGCTGGTGGTGAGCGTAACCTCGAAGGACAAGCTGATCTACTGGAACTCCACCCCTGTAAGCGATTACATCGCCCCCGGGCAACAGGGACGACTGTTTCATTCCATCCGGCTCAGCGACCTCGACCTGCGCCACCATGGCCTCGTGCTGAAGGTGTTTTTCTGGAGCCCGATGAAACTCCCCTATATCCTCGACAATTTCACGGTCAGCCTGCGCAGCGGTAACCCGCTCCTGTACGGGATTTACAGGAAGGTGGGGAGCTATTGACAAGGTAACCCCCTGCATGATGGGGCCACGCCATGGCGTGGCCCTACGACGATAACATGGTGTGCCCGTAGGGACATGCCATGGCATGTCCCTATACATGGCATGTCCCTAGACATGGCACGTCCCTACACCAATGTACGTCCCGACACAACCCTTGAAAAATAGCTGGTGTCGATTCATTAACGTTGTTCAGGTTGCCTGACGTTGTTCAATCCGGGTTGTAAATTTATTTGGAGGATAGAGCACGCCTTTATGAAATTAAAAAATCACAAAAGACACCTGAACACGAAATTGAATCAGGAGAAAACGCACGAGGGACTATTTTGAATTTGAAGAAAGGGATAAACCAGCATGGGCAAGATATCGACATTGGAAGAGCATTTAAATAAGCAGTACGGTACAAAGGGAACACCGGCAAGGGTAATTTTCGAATCCGAAGCCATCTCTTTCATTTTTGGTGAATTATTAAAGGAAGCCAGGAAGGAAGCACAAGTAACCCAGGAACAACTCGCGGAAAGGACTGAGACGAAGAAAAGCTATATTTCAAGGATTGAATCAGGAAAATGTAAAATTCAATAATCTACCTTTTATCGGATTATTAAGCAGGGCTTAGGGAAAGATCTTCAGATTTCAATCCGGTAATTCCAATCGCCCGAAACGAGCCTTCAACTGCAGTGCATGGCTTATCTGAATATTAATCTGTTTTGTCACGGATTTTTAAAATGACGGGTTCCCCGATGTAATGTATCAAAATAGTATTACAGGTTATATACTTTGGCACAACATTGGAAATTTCCAGCTTGCAAATTCACAGACTATTTCAGTCCCGGGCACAGGAGAAACAACCTGCAGCTTTTACTGTGATGATCTTGATAATAATGGCTTTATTGATATCATTACAGTTGGTTTTGATTATTCCAACATTGCCAATAAGGTCGATATCAGGTTGAACGATGGTCATGGCCATTTTATTACGGATCCGATTGTTGGAACACATAACTATTCCGATATTATTTCATCCGGTTTAAAGAACTATCCCAATCCTTTTCAGGATGAAACCATATTTAATTTTAACATAAAGGAAACGGCATTGGTAGAATTATCCGTTTTTGATCTTCAAGGGAAGTTTGTCGAATGTTTAACTAATCAAAAACTGGAAGGAGGTTCACAAATCATAAATTGGCGCGGGCTCGACATTGGCGGTCAACCCAGCAAGCCGGGCACATTTATTGCTTACCTGAAGGCTAATGGTAAATTTGTCGTGCGGTTAAAGTTATTAAGACGTAACAATTCATTCTATAAAACGGTGGTCCATGGCATGAAAGCTGCTTGCGGGTTCTGAAAACCGATTACGGATTTTCAAATTTTCCTTGAACTGTCGTATCTTTGAAAAAAAGAAAAAATGCTGACGAAAGATAAAATCAGAAAAACGATTGATTCATTTCCGGAGGAAAGCCTCGCGATCGAGGAAGTCGTTGAAAGATTGATCCTTCTGGACAAGGTAGAGCAGGGATTGCAGGATGTCAGGGACGGAAAGGTCAACTCAACTGAAGAGGTGAAGAAGAAGCTGGAGCGATGGTTAAAATAATCTGGACGAACAGGTCGCTGACCGATTTGCAGGAAATCGGGGATTATATTTCCAGAGATTCTGTTCAATATGCACGATTGACTCTTGAAAGGATAATCAGTGCCACGGAATTTCTGGAATCCAACCCAATGGTGGGTAGGAAAGTCCCCGAGCTCAATGAAACTTCAATCCGTGAACTCATAATAGGAAGTTACCGTTTAATTTATAAAACCGTAAAAGAAGGTCGGATCTATATATTAACAATACATCATTCGGCAAAATTACTAAAATAAAGAGTTATAAGGCGTTTAAAATAATAAAACTGCGAAAACGCGGTATGTAAGTTGTTTCAATCCCGTAAACACCTCACCGAAAAGGCATTTCCTCTCAACGACGGATACACTGACACACCCGGATTGTAGTCATTCAACCCCCTTGCCACGGCCCGGTCGGTTCCCGGATTTAATCACGTAATTTACGATGTAAACAAATGTGACTACCAGGCAAAGTTGTATGATCTGCATGCCTTCCCATCCTGATACCATCGGGTTGGTCTCAAAAAGCAAATCACCAAGGCGGTAATTTAGCTTGATGGTTTTCGTCAGTTGATTTTTTGCAGAACTTTTTCCCTGATACTGTCCACAATTTGAATCAGTGTCTCTATTTCGATTACAGAAGGTTCGAGAAAGTCACCCGATATCTGGCTTCAACACCATCGTCAGTGAGGTTCATGAGATTGATATTGGAAAAGTCTTTATCAATGGACGAAAATCACTCAACCAGAAATTCTAAATTGTGCGTTCTTTCCGGATCGATTCCAAGAAAAATAAGGTAAGCCTTTATGAATTTTTCGGCTGCCTGCTGACAATGAAACCCGATTGCACCCCTGGCAGTTGAGTCCGCAGCAACAAGTTGCTGAACTACCAGACGATCTTCTTCGGCTTTTTCAATCCACTGAAGAACATATTGCTTCGTGTCTTCATTCATACACGAACTCCTTCCTGAATTGCAGATCGTACAATATGACCCGGGAGGTTTTGCTTCTTTTCAATGTCACTAAAAGAATGAATGATAATGTCAGCAAGAATATGCTGTTTTGCAAGCGTTTTTCTTATAAGTGCCTGGAAATATAATCGCTGTTGACTATTCAATGACGATCGGGTTATGACCAGCAAGTCATAATCAGAATTGTTTTGGTAATCACCACGGGCCCTGGAGCCAAACAAGATCACATCCGATTCCGGGAGAAAGCGGGAGATGATTATTTTGATTTCCGTAAGCACTAATTTTTCTGATTCCCTCATTCACAAAAGATGTAAATACAAAGATAGTCAAAGTCAAGTGCGAAACTGAAACATTTTTTCACAATTTCCATTACGTTAAAAGTGAAAAAAAGGGGTACTCTGCTCGCAAATATCATCCTTTTTCTTCTCTTTATCCAGCGCTTTTTCTTTTTAATTCTAATATTCAGCTTGTAATCGTTGTGATTTTTGGAATACAACTTAGTCACTGAGACAATTTCCTCAACCTGTAACATCGGATCGCAGAAATTTGAATTTGGTTTTTGGAGCCGACAATAAATTATCGGTGGACTAATCCTTCAAACATCTGATTGGAAATGCATTTGCCCTCGCCGATGGGTACATCGACACGCTCGGATTGTAGTCATTAAACCCCCTTGCCACGGCCCGGTCGCCTCCCGAAGCGGTCGAGCTCCAGTAGATCGCTCCCGCAGCCGGCCCGGAGGTGAATGCCCAGGTGTTGTTCTGGTAAAGAAAACCTTGCTGGTAGGACTTAAACCCATTGAGCAGCAGCGTATCCTTCATCGGCCCGCCCGCCACGCCGGGACCACTGTAAAAGGCAAGCAGCGTATTCCATTCTGCGGCCGAAGGAACATGCCAACCCGGAGGACAAAGCCCCTGGGCGCCTTCAGCGGTGGTGTATCGCATGAGTTCATCCCATTGGTAGAAAATCGAATATTGAACACTGAATATCGAATTTCGAAGGTATTTTTCGGCTATACAGTTGTCGGTTTGGGGAGTTAAATCTGAAATCTGAAATCCGAAATCCAAATTCGCTGCCATCCAGCATTGGGAGCCAATCTGAACGGTCGGGTAAACTTTGTTATCCCGGATATCCGTCAGGTTGTTGCCGCAGGAGAAAGCCGGGTTGGGCTGAACCAGGATGGTTCTTGTTTTGGTTGCAAGGCAAGTATATACGTTGGAGTAACCATAGGTGATCGTCTTCAGCCCGGTTCCTGCAACGGAAGGGGTGAAAATCCCGGTGTTTACTCCGGGACCGCTGTACTGGCCCCCCAGGGGCAATCCTCCATGCAGACTGAACGGTTGGGCGCCCAGGATGGTTACCGTGTCGAAACAACTGGTAAACGTCACATTCGGCGCTGCGCGTTCGGACAGGAGGATTGAATTTGAGATGGCCGGGTTGCCCGTGACACAATTGAGGTTTGAAGTCAGTTCGCAGGTAACCACATCGCCATTCACCGCATTGTATGCATAGCTTGCATTGTTTGCATTGATTACATTGATTGCATTCACCTTCCATTGGTAAACCGGCGTCGGTCCGCCATTGGTAGGCGTTGCCGTGATGGTGACCGCCGTTCCCGGGCAGAACGGGTTGGTCGGCGTTGAAATGGAAACCCCTGCCGGCAGGTTGGTATTGACCGTCATCGTGATGATATTTGACAAGGCAGGGTTCCCGGTTATACAGGATGCCGATGAATTAAGGGTGCATGACACCTGATCACCGTTGGCCGGTGAATAAGTAAAAGATGGGCTGTTTGTCCCGGCATTGCTGCCGTTGACCTTCCATTGATAACCAGGGATCAG
>JBAXOB010000071.1:0-15276 GCA_037133475.1 Bacteroidota bacterium | reverse complement strand
GTCGGAACCCACCATAAAACGGGCACTTTATGGCTTAATGCCGTTTTCAGAAGCATTTGCATTGCTAATCATCTGAAATACCGGAGCTCCTGCAATATTAAGCCTGAGGATGATCTCTACGATGTGTATTTTCATCATTCCAGCAGGTTTGATAAACCAACCCTGTCACAACCCTTCCGGGGCCTGCACGTGATCCGTGATCCGCGTGACATCATTGTATCCGGTTGTTTCTACCACCTGAGGTCCGATGAGGCATGGCTGTTTGAGCCCCAGGACCACCTGAACGGAAGAACCTATAAGGATTCCATTTGCCAGTTGGAAAACCTGGATGAACAATTGTTGTTTGAAATGGAACATCAAGGCCGATGGACCATTAATCAACTCTCCTGCTGGGATTATACAAACCCCTCCTTTTTGGAGGTCAAATATGAAGAGCTGATCGAGGATTCAACCCTGCTGAGGTTCCGTGATATTTTTCTCTTCCTTGGATTTCCCAGGAGCTGGATTCCCGGGCTTGTTTCCATCGCTTACAATAACAGCATATTTTCACTTAACTACCATAATGCACAGCATATCCGGTCGGGTAAACCAAGTGACTGGCAACAGTATTTCAAACCTATGCATAAGAAACGATTCCTTGAACTGTTCGGGAATGTGTTGGTTAAATTGGAGTATGAGAAAGATAACAACTGGGCATTAACTTAACGGGGCATTATTTGCAATTTTTCCGGCTGAGTCCTTCAGCCTCCTTAACACCCAATGCGACGGCCTTTTTCCAGTCGGCACAGGCCTCTTTCCCCGACCCCATCGCCCGGTAGAGGGAGCCCCTGTTCAAATAAACTTCGCCGAGTTTGGGATTGATTTCAAGCGCCTTAGAGAAATCGGCCATCGCAGCCTGGTATGACCCTTTGCCCTTTTGAACATATGCTTTGCCCCTGCTGGCATAAACTTTCCCGTACTTTGGCGAGATCCCGGCAGCCTTGTTAAAATCATCGATCGCTTCATCGGTTTTTCCGAGACTCAGTTTTGCGATCCCTCGATCAAGGTATGCTGTTGCAAAATTGGGACTGATGGCAATTACGGCCGACTGGTCGGCGATGGCACCTTGCACGTCACCGGTCTGGAATCTGATCTCTCCGCGTTTATTAAGGGCGTCACCGTCTTTGGAGATTATTCCGATGGCCTTGTCAAAATCGGCGAGGGCCCCCTGTAAATCATTTTTCTTTAATTTGGCAATGCCCCTGAACCGGATTGCCTCTTCGTCTTTCGGACGACTGGCAAGAAACATATCGAGATCGCGGATGGCCCCGTCATTGTCGTTTGTTTTCACACGGGCACATCCCCTTATTTTATACGATTCGATCCGCTTGGGGGAGAGTTCGATAGCTTTTCCCATATCGGATATGGCTCCGGCGAAATCCTCAAGCTTGTATCTTGCTGATCCCCTGTTAAACCATGCAGCAGCCATTTTAGGATGGCCGGCAATAATCGAGTCATAATCCCCGACAGCCCCCTTTAAATCGCCTGATGCCGCCTTTTTGTCGGCGGAAACCATCTTATCGTCCTTCTGATGAGAGCAGGAGCTGAAAATAATTAACAGGGTCCAGAAAATAACGAACAGCTTTTTCATACTTTTCACCTTGTGTGTTTTTACTTGTGATATTTATCGGCTGAAGATCTTTATGATCCGCACATTCCTATGCAAATATAAAAATAATGAATCACTCCCACATGAAAGCCTGTATAAACCGGTGCGGAAAACCAGTCACGAATAAACACGATATTGATTTCAGGGAGATGTTGTCAACAGGTTGCCGTAAAGTTCCATTTCCAGTTTGGTCCAGATGGAATTTGACGCATAAAGCCGTTCCAGGTCACCCTCCCCAAACCAGGTATCCAGCCTTGCGTCTCCCGCTGTACTGTTGATTTTGGTTGCAAATTCGCTCTCATTTATTCTTGATACAACGTCAAGGTACCTGCCGAAACACCTGTAAAAATCTTCCGCAAGATATTCAACCCTGATCCAGTGATCTACTTTCCGGATGGTATAAAAATTAACAAGCCTGTTGGCCTTATAGGGAGTTCCATCCTGCTCAAAAACCATCCCCCCGGTATACATCTCCCTGGTGGCACGGTGTCCTGACCGCGCCTCCTCATATTTTACGCGGCTGATGATCCAGTAAGGCAAACGCCTTATATTGCAGATAACCTGTTTTCGTGAAAGATCAATCCCGGCTGACTTCTCTCTTTTCAGCACCGAATCATGCCAGTTGTTTTTACCGGGTGCTATGGGATCAAAGGCCATCCGCGGGTCAGCCCCGTAATACTTTCTTAATAACTGCTCGGTAAAGGTACCGGCGCATTTCGGGAAGTGAATCCAGACAAAATCCTCACCAATAATCATGTATTCCAATTTAAAAAACAGCTGCCAGCATGCCTTGTGCATGGCATCAAACTTTACTATCGCGGGTCTTTCCTTATCCCCCCGGGCATCCCTGGCTTTTCATCTGCGCCAATGGTCGCGAGATTTCCATATAACTCCTTTTCAAGGGCAGCCCAACACGGGTTTGCCATGTATAACCGCTCCAGGCCGGCAGCATCTAACAATCCGCAAACTCCCGTATTCCGGCGGGTTGAGTTGACTTTTGTCCTGAACTCGGAAGGATCAATTTTTGATTCGACATCGAGGTATGCCGAAAATGCCGTGTAAAAATCGACTCCGATAAACTCAGTTCTGATCCAATGACTTACCTTCCTTTCGGTATATCGCAGCAGGTAATCGTCTGCAGAGGAGATGGCCCCGTTTTCTTCAAAAAACCGGCCTCCCGCAATCATCTCCAGGGGGACCACTATCCCTGACCGGGCCTCCTCAAAGGCAACCCTGCTTGATATCCATGAAGGCAACCGCCTGAAATTACAGATCACAGCCCGTCCTGAAAGGTCGGCACCGGTTTCCCGTTCTCTCCTGTAAATTTTCTGGTGCCAGATCACCCTGGCCCGATCGATTGGATCAAAGGCGATATCAGGGTCATCGCCAAAATGTTTTCGGAGCAACTGCTCGGTAAAGGTGCCCGCGCACTTGGGAAAATGAAGCCAGATGAAATGTTTCCCGATGATCATGGTTGATTCAGTATATTCCCGGTATTTTTTCCCATCACTGTCAATAAGGACCGGGATCTTTATAGCAGGCACCCTCTGTAACAGATTCCATGGGACAGGAATTTATCCCATGAACAGGAACGCATGATACCCGGAAAACTTATATTTGTAAGAAAATATCGGGCAAAGATGAGAATATATTATCCGGACCGTCTCCATCCGAAACTGAAAAAAAACATATAAACAGGTTTTCAACCGGGTTCGCAGATCATTGCCCGCGATAACTCTTTATTCCAGTCCTGTAAAATGAGTAAAACAGAACCTATGCTTCCGCTTAATCTCCTGGGAGAAACAGTCAAACCCGGCATTTCGGTGATCACCGCGGTAAAAAACCGGAGGGAGGCCTTCGAAGAGGCACTGCCGACCTGGCTGGCACAGCCTGCAATAGATGAGATCGTCGTGGTGGACTGGGATTCAGACATGTCGCTGCTCCCGCTTATCGGGAAGTACCAGGACGGCAGGATCCTGCTGGCGGAAGTTACAGGCCAGCCCAGGTGGATCCTCTCCCATGCCTTCAACCTCGCTGCCCGGCTTTGCAGGAATGCGCTGATGCTGAAACTGGATGCCGATGTAAAACTGCAGGCGGGGTTCTTTGAAAAGCATAAACCCGGCGACGACCACTTTTTCTGCGGGAACTGGAGGATCCGGCGTAACCCCAACGAACTCCACCTGAATGGAATCATCTTTCTCCAGCGGGCCGCATTTTTCAGGGTCAACGGTTATAATGAATACATCAAATTCTACGGATGGGACGACAGCGACCTGTACCAGCGACTCGAATTGTCAGGCTTGCGAAGAGCCGATTTTGACCTCGACACCCTCTTTCACATCCCTCACGGCGAGCGAACCCGTTTCCAGGAAATCCCGGGTCGCCTGGAACATATCCCTGAAGAGGAAAAGGCCGGATTTGCAACTTTCCTGAACCGCTGTATCGGCAATAATTACGGAAAATGGTCGTCTGGCCGCAGCATGATGGAATTTCACATCAGCCGGCAACAGGAACACCTCCTCTCCTGTACGGCCGCCGGCGGGGAGATGAATCTCATCTCACCCGAAAAACTTGCTGAATGTGAAAAAACCGCCATCAGGGAAAGGTTGCCGATGACCGGGGCAGAGATCCCCGGCCATATCCTGGAAAAGTTGTCGCTTGACCAACTCTTTACCCTGTATAACCTTTGCTTCGTTGGTGATGGGGAACAACGGGCCGCAACCATACGGGATTTCCTCCTGAAGGCAGATCCGGAAGCCTTTGCGTGAATTCATAGGAGAAGGATACAGTCATCCCGGATACCCTGCCAGCGAGCAAAGGCGGCGGTAAATTGACTCTGTCGGAGGAGTCACGGGGAAGCCTGACCGGGTACGCTCCAGTTCGGGTGCAATAAACCCCGGGGTGAGATTTACCCCCAGCTTTTGCGAGAGAAACGGGAGACAGTCACCACTGAGCAGTTGTCTGAAGTGGACAAAGATAAAACGCCCGGGATCAATTGTTCCCAAATTTTTCAGCAGGTGGTTATAGCTGTTGCACCAGAGATTTTCGGCCAGCTCCTTCGTCAGGGCGAAATCGCCAAGGTACCCGGCTGTTTCACATTCTTTCAGAACACTGCCGATGTTAATCCCCGGCTCCCTGAACAGGCAGATAAACATGGTGGTTTCGGGCAGGTAGGGTAACCAGACAGGCAAAGTGTAGTTGAAACGCGGGTCTTTGTAGGCAAAATCAGCACGGGAAAGGGTTTGTTTCAATAACACCTCCCGGGAATCTCCCTGTGATGTAATCTCAATATCCAACGGATAATATCCCAGCCACCGGTGACCCTCACCGGGCCTGAAAGGCGACCAGTACTTATCATATCCGGGATGACCCGGATTCTCCAGGTAATGATCAAATCCTGACAGTATTTTTTCATTGATCCCATTAATGATGGCATTTTCAAAGAACCCCTGCGGGTTGGAATCCCTTGGGGGGTAAAGATCGTCGCCCATGAAGTAACCGGCCTGGTGGAGGATGCCCCCCATCATGCTGGTGCCGCTGCGGCCAAAACCCATTACCAGGCAGGTTTTCAAGAGCGGCCCTCCTCTCCTGACCTTGATTTGTTCTGATGGGGGAAGGGAATCCGGGGAACGGGCAGACCCAGGAACACGGAGAGTTTTTCCCAGCCATCACCCTCCTCCCAGCAAACCTGCAGCAACTTCTGTTCACGCCCTGCGAACCATGCTGAAACATCGCGGTTGTGCCTGTTGTAAATGAGGATATGTTCATCCCTGTAACCATAGGGTTCGGGGTAACCGTAAACGATTTGCCGGTCGGTTGTGGGTCCGGTCCGGTCGGCATGCCGGCACAGGCTCTCAAACCATATCTCCGGGTCCTTTCTTATGGTAAGGATAAATTTCGCATCCGGGTAACGGGCATCAAACTCCCTGTAGAGCAGGGGCCATGGCCAGTCTTCAAAGCTTTCACAGGCATCGCTGACCCGGTAAATTGCCTCCCGATCCCCTTTGGCAAATGCCGCCAGGAGGAGAGGATCATACGACCTGTGGTTGAGACCGAAAGCCTGAAAGCAGGTGCCCAGGGTTTTCGTGCCGGTTTTATTCATGCCTATCCCAAATACCTTCATCCTGAATTATGTTAAAAGTGCCCTGTATGCCCCTGCTTCACGGGTCAACCCCATAGCCTCGCAAGCTGAAATAAAGGTTTGCATGAACCGCGGGTTGTCCTGCAGTTCTCGGTGAACCAGTGTCAGGATAAAGAAACTGCCGGCCGGATCGGTTGCGGCAAGCCTTATAGCATGGCCCAGGAGCCGGTAGCACCTGAACCTCGAGGGAAAAGCTTTCAGGTAATTTTCGTAAAGCTGCAAACGGGTATACCCATTTCCATAGGTCAGCAGGTTGAAAAACGCGCCAGGATCCCTGAAGAGCATCTCCGTAGTTCCATCCATGACCAGGCGGTTTTCGGTCATCGTTTCCCGCCGGATTCGGTAACCGAATGACTTCAGAGATTTCGTTTGCCCACCCGCGTTGCGGGTTCCGAAGTGGTGATGATACAGGAGGCTGCCGTATATCCCGTTGAATACCGGATGAAACTCGATGGCATTGTTGCGTTTGAGCGGGTAAATGGCGCCGGGCCCATAGTATTCCCTGACGGCTGCCGTAAAATGCGAAAGGGAGTCCTCAAATACCGGGTTGGGAATCCTGTCAAAGCGCAGGCCGAGTTCCCGAATGGTTGAAGTCTTGATGGCCAGGCAAGCGGGATGAACATAGGGTTCGATTGCCTGGGACATTTCATCGCGCCATATCCCGGCAAGCCTGATATCGGTGTCGAGAGCAGCGGTCAGCTGGATATCCCAGCCATACCTGATCGGGCAGGCATCCGAGTCGAAGGTAACAACAATGTCCACATCGTACCTTGAAACCGCATGATCATAGAGGATCTGCAACGGTGTGCGATGAACATGATATCCCCCGGCAAAAGTTGCCGGCCGGCCGCTCATCTTCCCGGAATCCAGGGTATTGTTGCCCGCTATGTCGTAGTGTTGCTCATCCAGCACCTCCGTCTTGTCTTTATAAAGGTCGAGGTACCGGGAAACTTCGGCGCTTGGGAAATGATGATTCCAGATAAAAACCCTGTAGTTCTGTTTATCCGAAATATGGCGAACCAAATTGCCAAGGGAAATTTCAAGCCATAACCGGTCTTTGTGGTTATGCCGCCCGTTTACCATCAAAATGGCGAGCTTTAGAAAATTTTTCATGAAAGGTCCCTGCTGAAATAGGTCTTGTAATTTATGCCAGACTCCGCAATGGAGTAAGCCATCACTTCAGTGAAATGGAGAAATCCGGGTCAAATATCCCCCCCCTGCTGATCAGTTTCTCCGAAATAACCTTGAATACCTGGATATCGGATGCACGAAAGGCTACCTCTCCTCCCTCCTCGCCGCTTCTTCTGACGACGATGCCGATAAAATAGTTATCGGGCATCAGGCTGCAGGAAAACTTCCATTTTACATGCACCGAGTCGCCGTTACTGTAAAATTTCCGGAAGTACTTCTCAACGGTTGGGAAAAACCGCCAGCTGACCGATACCCCCTTTTCAGTTGTAAAACTGATACCCAGGCTTATATGCCCTATGTTTTCCAGGAAACTCAGGGTATAGGAAATATAATAATCGCGACCGGCAACCAGGTGATTCACCTCCTCGCCTTCAAGGGTTTCGATCCGCACCGGGGAAAGCACCAGTTCGATATTACGGGTGACCACGGTGCTTTTCGGGGAGAAGTTTTTCACCAGGTAGGGTTTGATCTCGAAAGTGTCGGCTCCTGAAAAATTCTCTTCGGTCGTCTCCTGGTATTGGGGAGAGATAATATGCAGATCTTCTGAATCATCCACCGGTTTGAGGGTGTTGAACTCCTCGAGCAGCTTTAGCTTCTGTTCCGGTCTCGAAAAAATCAGTTTCTGGTAGTTCATGGTGATGAACTTGGCCGGGCCTTCAAGGACCAGCCGGCCATCAACGAGCATCACGGCACGTGAGCAGAGCTGATTCACGCTCTGCGCGCTGTGGGAGACGAAAAGAATAGTCTTCCCTGCATTGAAGAATTCCTCGATCTTGGCATAGCTTTTCCGCTTGAACAGTTCATCCCCTACGGAAAGCACCTCATCGAGGATCAGGATGTCAGGCTGAATGTTGACAGATACGGCAAACGACAAACGGGCCTTCATCCCCGAGGAATAGGTTTTCAGCGGCTGGTGGATAAAATCGCCGATCTCGGCAAAATCGATGATTTTGTCAACGATCTCCTGGGTCTGCTTCCGGCTGTAACCAAGGATGCTGTTGTAAAAATAGATATTCTCCATTCCCGTGAATTCGGGGTTGAAGCCGGCTCCCAGTTCCAACAGAGGGACTACATTCCCGCTTACACTGACCTCGCCCGAGGTAGGCGGGATAATCCCGGAAATGATCTTCAGCAGGGTTGATTTCCCCGAACCGTTCATGCCTACGATCCCAAGTATCTCCCCGCGCCGTACCTGGAGGTCAATGTCGCGCAATGCAAAAAACTCCTGGTGAAAGCTCTTCTTGAGCGGGTGTAGGGCCTCTTTCATCCGGTCGGTCTTGCTCCGGAAGAGTTTGTATTTTTTTGAAACCCCTTTCAGGTTAACTGCGAGATCCTGGTCGGTCATCATCTTTGTAAAAAATAAACAATATTTACTATTGGGCGGCTACATCGGCAAAATGGGGCCTCAGCTTTTTAAATACCAGTACTCCTGCAATCAGAAACACCAGGCATACTGCCCAGAAATAGACTGTCAGGGCCGGGTGGGTCCAGAAGCCCGTGTTTTTGTTCAGGCTGTCGCGGTAGCCGTTGACAATATAGAAAATTGGGTTGAACTTTAACAGCAGCTGGCTGCCGGGCGGCAATCCATGCATGTTCCAGAAGATGGGCGTCAGGAAAAACATCATCCTGGTAACAATACTCAGGATGTTTTTAATATCCGGAAAGAAGAGGTAAATGGAGGAGGTGAGCCACCCTACGGATATCATCAGGGCCGAAAGTGCAAATATATAATACAGGGTCTGGAACCAGTAAAAGGAGGGATAAATATGATTGATGACAAGCACTATCATGGTTACTCCCAGTACGATACCATGCACCATCAGATGCGACACCATCGTCACGATCGGAAGGACAGCCACCCTGAAATTCACCCTTTTCAGCAGGAACGAATGCTCCTGGATGCAGGTGGTCATCCCGTTAAGTGTATCGGTAAAGAGGTTGAAGGCGATGTAGCCTGTAATCAGGTATATAACAAAAGAGCCCTTTTCGGGGTTGGTACTCCCGTAACGGGCCCCGAAAACCAGGTAAAGTATCACCACGAATGCCAGGGGGTCAATCATGGCCCACACAAGGCCAAAAAAATTGCTTATGTATGATTTTTCAAAATCGCGGAGACTGAGGGTGGAAATGAGCACCCTGTTGACATAAAGCTGGTAAAAGAAATCTATGGTCTCCCTGAAAATTTGTTTGATTCTACCCATCGCAAAAAGTTGCAAAATTAACTAAAAATCACATAAAGAATGTCAGGTACGGAATTACCTAAATCCCGGTTCAATCATGCCCTGCGGCCTGAATGAATGACCTGTGCAATTTAACCCGTTATCTCCTCTGCGAGTCTTTTTAATGCATCGGCTATTTTTGCCTCCTCATCCATAGCAGGCAAATAGGGATGAAATACCTTGAGTTTCTCCCGGTCGATCCTGGTTTGGTTGTTCTGTCCCCTCGATACCAGCCGGGTGCTGAAGGCCTGCAGGCTTATATTATAACCGGTGCTGGTGCCCGTATGTCCACCCTCCTGATCTTCATGCCAGTCAGGGGAATCGGCGAGCAACAAATTGTTAAGGGCGACCTGGTCATTCTGAAGTTTAATGGTCTCTTTCTCCCAGGCACGCATAAAATCCAAAGTCCTGCTGTTTGAATGCAGGATAAAAAAACCGCAGCACAAGGAGAATCCCCACCGCTCCACTGCCGGCCTGGGGAGCCCTCCCCCCTTGGAAATCTGGAGATCAAATACAGGGTTTGCAAGCTCCACCACTGAAGGTGAAAACCAGAATGCATCGAGATCCGTTTGAATCACATGGTAACCCTGCTCCAGGTATGACCTGATGACCCGGAGCCTCTCAACGAATATATCAGAAAGTTTGGTGACCGCGTTGAAGGCCGGCTGCGACTGAATTCCCAGCGACCTTGCCAGGGATTCGCTCTCGCTGTCAAAAGTAATCATTACCAGCAACTTATCCAGGCCAAGGTCTGAATAAAAGGAGTGCCAAAGCCGGAACATCCCGTGGTATTTGTTACTAAGCCCGGCAAGGATGACATATTTCCCCGGTTCTCTCATGATTCCCTTTTGTCTTTATTTGTCCAGCTTTTTTTACTTGAAAAACATACCGGTCCCCTGCTTCGCCAGCCTGTTCTATGATCCGGTAAATCCTGTACTTTGGCGTTGCTCCCCCTCTGCCATTGTTGCAATAAAATTCAGGTAAAAGTCATAATCGTTAGTCCTGGCAATGATTTCTGACACCGGAAGAGGCGGGATAAATTCCACTTTGAAACCGGCCTGCAACAAGGCATTATAATAATCAACCGGCTTCACCAGTGCCTTTTCCAGGCCATAAGGCCAGAACTCCCAGCACAAAATAACATTCCGCGACTTTTTTATGGTTTCCGACATTCCCTGGAAGGCAAAATAATCGGATCCCTGGATGTCTATTTTAATTACATCGACTGTCAGCCCAGGATAATTTCTTTCCATAAAATCATCCATGTTAACGGCAGGGATGCTGACTGTTTTTCTGTTCTCCCCGATATCATAGGTCATATGATCGAAATTCCGCCAGGATGAAAGGTATAACAGAATATTAACCGTTGAATGGTGCACCGCAAAAGGATGAATCCTGATATTCCTTTTGTTTTTGGTATGCACGGCCAGCTTTGAAAAATTCTTTTCATCAGGTTCAAACGCGATCACCATACCGCCGTTGCCGGCCAGCTTTGAAAACAACAGTGTAAAGAATCCGATGTTGGCACCTACATCCAGTATTACAGCATTGGGTGATATGTTCTGGTTAAAATACCTGATCATCTCCCTGTCGGTCCACTTTTTATAGGCAAAATAGAACACCTTGTAAGCTGGGAAACAATGGTTATATAAAATCTTGGCAAAGGAAAAAAGAAGATCAGGCATAATAATGGATCACCAGGTTTGTGTATTGATCATACATATTTTAACAAAACTCCCGCGCATGGATGGTAACGATATCCCGAAGAACCTCATCGCTTTTACCAATTGCTTTTAAGGATCATGGCATCCCTGTCAAATCCTTCCGGAGATTTCGGGCAGATATAGTTTATGGGCATTTCCGACAGGTAGAGGTCTCTCAACCAACCCGGAATTGCATCAATCCTGTTATTCAGCCGGTACAAAGGTGTAAGCTGGTTTAAAAAGCACTCCACCCCTTTCGAATAACTGCTTTTTAACAGGTCGTCGGCCAGCTGGTCTCCAAAAGTCCGTGCCGAAAGTACCTGGTATGCTTCCCACACTGTATTTAAGGAGATGGAGCTGGCACCTGCCAACACACCCATCCAGGAGTACAATCTATTCAAGGTTGTCTCTGTAAGCATTTCTATCACGCTGTTACAGGCATCAATCCTCGACGCTGCATCGATTCCGCCAAGTCCCAGCAGATGGCCATATCCCGAAATTCTTGAAATTCCTCCGGTAGGCAAATGGTTGACTTCCCCCTTATGGTGCGGAAAGATAGTCTTAACGCCAAAACTGATGGCAGGAAATGCTGCATGAATCCTGTCGGTGATTACCGTCGAGGCACCGGCAATGAGTTTAAGCCAGCACAAGGCATAGGCCATCCTGGCCGGGAGTGAATAGGAGATACTCCTGGGAACGTTGCAGGGATTGAAGTAAAAACAGTGTTTCATATCCTGTTTTGCAGTCTCAATATAATGTAATTCGGTGCATACCTGGTAATCGAAGGAACAGGGCGTGGTAAGAAAAAAATTTGACAAGAGCAGGGTCGGGCATCCGCCAAACTCAGCGTCGATTCCCAAACCGTTTATGAGTTCCCGGGTATAGAGGTCTCTTGCTACAATAAAGGGACTTATTCTAAGGTATTCGAGCCACGATTTCTGAACATGTATCGGATTTTCAATGTGGATACTCAGGGGAGGGCAAAGTCGGGCCAGCCTGGAATGGTCGAATTCGCTGGTTACATTATAACTAAGCCACCCCGAAAGAATGCCCCTGCTGTTGATACCCGCCAGCGCTTCCGGGATATGATCGCGCGATACGATGGTTTCAATATTTTTTAACAATGAAATCAACGCAATCGATTGCAGGTCGTCGCCTACATTCCTGGTAAAAGCATAAAATATAGTAGACATCTGTTTTTCAGCTATGGTAAACCAAAATAATCCACTGTTCCTGCAACCTTCCTTACTCCGTCTTATCGGTCTGCTTACCCATGCCCCCTCCCCTGTAATCCCGCTGGATTCCCGTCAGAATTTTATCGATGAAAACTTTATTCGGCACCAGGTCGTATAATGCGGAAACCACCCGGAAATCGCCGCCACTCCATCCCTCCCACCTGACCTGTGGTATATATTTTGAATGAAAGGCAAACCCGCACGTGTCAATATGGCCAAAGACCGGTTTCTTTCCAAAAAACTTGTCTTCGGGGAGATACCTGCCCGGGAACTGCACTTTCCAGATTAACAGGTCGTCGGATGAGGAAATGTGGTTTACGATGACCTCCAGGCTGTCACTGTGCATGAATTTGTCGTCGTCGTCGAGGTACACGACAAAACCATCGGAAACGAGATCCATCAGGGTGTTGAGATAAAGGTTCGGATGGAGCTTGTAATAATCATAGGGATAGTCGGCCGGCAAGGGAGCATACGGTTCAGGCCCGGGAAAAACCCTGATTGTTTCAATCCCACTGTAGGCGCTTACATAGCCTAACGATTCCTCATTATCATAAGATACTATTGTCCGGATGTTCGGGTAAGTCTGCGAATGCATACTTTCCATACAGGTCCTGAAATAGTTGGGCCGTTTGGAGGTCCTGATCAGGATATTGACGAGGAGGGGTTTTTTCCGCCGTAACGGGAACATCCGCCAAATTTTGCCCGGAATCCATTGGTTGCATGTTAAAAACGACATAATGCTGGCAGTATCGAAGCGAAGAGGATTGTTAGGTTAAAACCCGGTAAGCGGTTTTATTCAAGGTAATACCTGGAAATCATGGAGCTGGTCATGACTACCACTGAAACTGCAATGAACAAAAGGCAGGTGACCTGTATTACCTTCTTTTGCAGTTTAAAATGTCGGTTGAAAAAAAGTGAAAGCGCCAGAGGGGCAATCGCAATAAAATACCTTCCCTGGTTGATCCCCCTGATCGTCGGGCTGCCGACAGGGTTCCAGCTCATATAGAGCAGGGTGCACATAACCATCACCACGCTGCACAGGGTAATAAAAAGGAGCCCCCTTTGAACTGGGGTTATGGTATTGATTTCCCCCGGACCAATAAGGCTTACAAACAACAGCATTACCCATGCGAAAATAATATAAAGGCCGGGAAGCGGGGTGTCCAGCCAACCCAGTCTCCCGATAAATGATTCGGAGATCAAACGCTTCTTCTCCCATAATTCGCTCAGAATGGTTTTTATATAAACTCCCTGATGGGTTAGAATAAAATCAAGTTGTTTGTAAGGAAATACGTTCCGGGGCGCACGCGGAATCGATGCATACATTCCGGCTGACATGTCAAAGTGACGGTAAACATACTGCATGTATAAGCTTCCGGCAATTACCGCGACCGCCACTACCGACAGTATGCCCATGACCGCCAGCAGGCGTTTCTTTCCGGACGGGAACTTCCAGGCCGGGATCAGCACTACAGGCAGGATCAGAAAAAAATAGGCATTTTTACAGAGCGCGAGCAGACCTGCAACCAGGATGACCTGGAGGATATCCCGCCTGCCGATACTTTTTTTGTCATCAAATGCAAGGCGAAAGATCAAGGCAGTCAACAGGAAAGCAAGCCCGTTGGCCATGGCGTCACCGCTGACAGAAGCGCCCTGGAATACTGACATGGGCAACAAGGCGACCAGCAGGAACATCCACCCGGAAAGGGGGGTTATCCCGATTGCCAGGTAAATCAGGATTGTCCAGATAAAGAGGTTTCCAAGCCTTGCAGCATACAAAAGAAAAAGCGGCCGAAGTTGAAGTAAACGGGGCAGCATTAACCCCAGTGTCTGCGGGAGATAAGGGACTGGTGAATAATGAGCCACAAACTGGAAATTGGCAAAGGATTGCCTTTCAGGGTTTAATGGAATGTTTATGGCATGCAGCCAATCCTCCCTGCTGACCTTCCTCCCGGGCTTGAACCTGATTTTTGAAAATACGGAATCCAACCGGAGGACACTTTCTGGAATGAATCCCCCGATCTGGTTATGATTTATCCCGGCAACAAAATGGCCTGTAGAGATATGGTATATCCGGAAAAAGTGCACGTTCTCGTCAGGCACCTGAAATGGCGGGGTTAAAAACACCGTCAGGACGCCCCAGGTGACTGAGAAAAAGAGAAATATCCTTTGTACGCTTAACTTACCGATAAACTGAAGGCCAAACAGTTTATCGTTGTCAGGGAGACCTGTTCCTTCAGCGTTTCTTACTTTTTCAAACACCTGTCGGTATGAAATTAGTATACTATGTCAACAGCTTCGCCCCTTCGGTCACATTAAATCACAGGGAGATAAAGACCGTTAACAGGAAATAATGGATTATTCCTCAAAAATAAAGAAAAAATGCCGCCTCCCCTATCTGCGCAGGAAAAAAATCAGGCCAGCAGCGATTTCCCGATAATTCAATAATTCTCTGACAGGGCATCCAACCCGAAAAAACTGTTACTTTACAAAAACGAAAAGGTTGTTTAACCCAAACTGGAACCTGCGGCGCTTAACCAGTTTAAACCCTGAACGCGAAAATACAGGGACCGTTTCACCTACCCTGAACCCATAATGCTGGTGCCCTTTCATGTCATCATCGGTGAGGTGAAAAAACCTCAGGGTATGGATAATGTAGTCGACCAGTGGTGAAGGGACGGTGAGGATCATTTCTCCCCCGGGTTTTAGCAGGTCGTAGGCGCCATTAGCAAACGCATCCAGATCTGTGGCCGGGATATGTTCAATTACTGCCAGGGCGGTAATATAGTCAAACTGCATGCCCAGGAGCTTCTCTGAAGGAAATGAGTCCCTGACGAAGGCAATGCCTTCAGGTATGGGGCTCTTCCCTTCACCCGGTTCTGGATCAATGCCGGTATACTGGATATTCTTTTCTTTCAGGAATGCAGCTTGTTCGCAACAATTACTGCCGATATCCAGCAATTTCCTTCCCGGTAATATCCTCGTACCTGCAACCAAAAACCGCCTGTGCTGCAAATAAATGTCAGTTTTTTTCATCGGGGATGGTATATTTTGTTTTTATTCCCAGTATTCTAAGCAGAAAACTGGAGAAAATGGTTTGGATGCCAATAGAAATCAGGGTGATGGAAGGGATAAGCAG
>JBAXOB010000070.1:0-15566 GCA_037133475.1 Bacteroidota bacterium | reverse complement strand
GGGGCAGCTACACCTACTTCTGGAATAACAGCCAGACAGGCGCTACCGCTACCGGTTTAGCCGCAGGCGATTATACCGTTACCGTTACCGACGGACATGGATGTACCACCACCGCATTGGCAACAGTATCCGGCCCATCTGCCACCCTGGCGGCCACTGCAGCCGGAACCAAGGTAGTGACCTGTTATGGCAACACCGATGGCGAAGCAAAGGTTTACCCAAGCTACGGCTGGGGCAGCTATACCTACTTCTGGAATAACAGCCAGACTGGCTCTACCGCTACCGGTTTGGCCGCTGGCATTTATACCGTAACCGTTACCGACGGACATGGGTGTACCACCACCGCCACAGCTACTGTATCCGGCCCGTCAGCCGCCCTGGCGGCCACTGCAGCAGGAACTAAGGTTGTAACCTGTTACGGCAACACCGATGGTGAAGCCACCGTATATCCAAGCCACGGCTGGGGCAGCTATACCTATTTCTGGAATAACAGCCAGACTGGCGCTACCGCTGCCGGGTTAGGCGCGGGAGATTACACCGTAACCGTTACCGACGGTCATGGTTGTACTATCACCGCATTGGCAACTGTATCAGGCCCATCTGCCGCACTGGCGGCCACCGCATCCGGAACAAAGGTTGTTACCTGTTTTGGTGATGCCGATGGTGAAGCCACCGTATATCCAAGCCACGGCTGGGGCAGCTATACCTACTACTGGAATAACAGCCAGACAGGCTCCACCGCTACAGGATTAGTCGTTGGTGATTATACAGTAACTGTAACCGATGGCATCGGTTGTACCTCAACCGCTGCTGCTGCCGTTACCGGGCCTTCTGCAACCCTTGCAGCCACGGCAGCCGAAACCAAAGTCGTCACCTGTTTTGGTAGCAGCGATGGTACCGCAACTGTTTATCCGAGCCACGGCTGGGGCAGCTATACCTACTTCTGGAATAACAGCCAGACGGGTTCTACCGCTACCGGATTAGGTGTTGGAACCTATACCGTTACCGTTACTGATGGACATGGTTGCACAACCACTGCATCTGCTACCGTTACCGGACCTTCCGCATCCCTTGCAGCTTCAGCTGCCGGAACCAAAGTTGTTACCTGTTTTGGTGGCAGCGATGGTACCGCCACTGTTTACCCAAGCGACGGTTGGGGCAGTTATACCTACTTCTGGAATAACAGCCAGACGGGTTCTGTCGCTACCGGATTAGCCGCTGGTTCTTACACCGTTACCGTTACCGACGGACACGGATGTACCACTACGGCATCTGCTACTGTTGACGGTCCTTCCGCAGCGCTTGCAGCATCAGCAGCAGGAACCAAAGTTGTTACCTGTTTTGGTGACACCGATGGCACCGCTACCGTATATCCAAGCTTTGGCTGGGGCAGTTATTCCTTCTTCTGGAATGATTCCCAGACAACTGCAGTTGCTACAGGCTTAGGCGCTGGCAACTATACAGTGACCGTTACCGACGGAAATGGCTGTACAGTAACAGCTTCTGCTACTGTTAGCGGACCTTCTGCATCACTCGCAGCTTCGGCAGTTGAAACCAAACCGGTATCCTGCTTTGGTCTGAGTGACGGAACTGCCACTGTAACGGCAAGCAACGGTTGGGGCAGCTATTCCTACATGTGGAATAACAGCCAGACCGGCGCTACTGCGACAGGGTTAGCCAATGGCACCTACACCGTTACCGTCACCGACGGAATCGGCTGTACTACCACTGCTTCGGCTTATGTATCGCAACCTTCTGCTGCACTCTCCTCAACCTACATCAAAACTGATGTCCTGGGTTGTCATGGTGAGCATACCGGCGCGATTGATCTGACCGTTAACGGTGGAACTGCTCCTTACTACTTTGTATGGACAGGTACAGGCGTGAATGCTACAGCTGAAGACCAGAGCGGTCTTGCCGCCGGCACCTATAATGTAACCATTACCGATGCCCGCAGTTGCGAAACCTCAACTTCTGCTATCATTTCACAACCAGATACACTGCATTCAAATGTAATGATCACCCATGTAAACTGTAACAGTGATCCTTCAGGTACCATTAACCCGCATATGTCAGGTGGAACTCCCCCCTATTCTTATGTCTGGGATTATGACTACCCATTCACCACCGATTCAATCCTTACCGGAATGGTCGCTGGCGATTACAATGTTACCGTAACGGATGACCATTCATGTGTCTTTGTTATCGGACCAATCACCATCACACAACCGGATCAGCTCTATGTGAACGATATCGTCTATAATGTAACCTGTAAAGGTGGCAGTGACGGGCATATAGACCAGGATTTCATCACGGGTGGTGTGTCTCCATACTATTACCAATGGTCATCAGGGCCAACAACCCCAAGTATCTCAGGGTTGACAGCCGGCTTCTATACCCTGACCGTTACGGATTCACATTCCTGTACATTGATCCAACCTGCGCAAGAGGTATCTGAACCAATGTTCTACCTTGGCGCCTCTGCTTCACAGAGCAAACCGGTTACCTGCTACAATGGTATCGACGGAGAAGCTACCGTGATCGCTAGCGGCGGCTGGGGTAGTTATACTTACTATTGGAATAACAGCAGTACAGCCTCCTCCATTACAGGATTAACCGCTGGCACCTATTCTGTGACCGTAACCGATGTCAAGGGTTGTTCAACGACTGCTTCTGCAGTGGTTTACCAGCCATCGGCTGCGATTGCAGCTTCGGCAGCCGAAACCAAAGTTGTTTCCTGTGTTGGGGGCAATGATGGTGCCGCTACCGTATATCCAAGCTTTGGATGGGGAAGCTATAGCTACTTCTGGAATAACAGCCAGACTGGCGCTACGGCCACCGGATTATCCATTGGTACCTATACTGTTACAGTTACTGACATCAACGGATGCATAGCCACCGCATCTGCTTCGGTTACCCAACCTTCCACCGCCCTTGCAGCTTCGGCCGCCGAAACCAAAATTGTCTCCTGTTTCGGTGGTAATGACGGTGAAGCCACGGTTTATCCAAGCTTCGGCTGGGGCAGCTATTCCTATTCATGGAGCAATACCCAGACCAGTACTACAGCATCAGGATTAACAGCCGGAACATATACGGTCACCGTTACCGACGGGCATGGTTGTACTACCACGGCTTCGGCTTCTGTTGGACAACCTTCTGCAGCCCTTGCAACAACCGCCACACATGTAGATGTGCTATGCAAAGGCGGGGCCAGCGGGTCGATCGACCTGAGCGTCAATGGCGGCACACCATCCTATACCTATGCCTGGACAGGCACAGGTGTGGTGGCAACCGCACAGGACCAGAGCGGTTTGATTGCTGGAACCTATTACGTAACCGTTACCGACAGCAAAAACTGCTCGAAATCAACTGCAGTCACCATAGCAGAACCCGATTATGCCCTGGCAGTCAGTATCACACCGACCGGGGTAAGCTGCCATGGCGACAGCAACGGAAGTGCAACAGTGAATGTATCGGGAGGAACTTCAGGTTATACCTACATCTGGAGCACCTCCCCGGTTCAGACAACAGGTACCATCAGCAACCTTGCTCCCGGCAACTACTCTGTAACCGTGACCGATGCACATACCTGCATCGCTACGGGCTCAACCACCATCAACGAACCGGCAGTGTTAAGTCTCAGCGGGAATGTGACCAGCTACAGCTGTAACCACGGAGGTTCAGTTACGACTACAGTTTCCGGAGGAACCACCGCTTACCATTACATCTGGAACAATGGCCAGACCACTTCGGCCATAACCGGTCTTTCAGCTGGAACTTACAGCGTCACCGTTTCCGATGCGCATAACTGTTCCCAGACTGGATCCTGGCAGGTCATTACCACAACAATCGGGATAAACGGTCCCGATACAGTTTGTTGCATGGTTGGCAACCAATACAACTACCAGGCAACTGTTACCAATAGCTGCACACCTCTAATCTATCAGTGGGCGGTCTCGGGAGGATCCATCCTCTCCGGGCAAAACACAGCTGCGATTACTGTTGAATGGGGTTGCTGTGGCAATGGCACGGTATCTCTTTTGGTACACAACTGCGATGGATGTAATATCACGAAAGACTTGCCTGTAATTGTAAACACACCTCCAGCACCCTCTATTTCCGGTCCTGTCCAGGTGGTATCGGGACAAACCAATGTGCAGTACTGCACACCGGCTTCGGCCCAGATCGGGCATGTTTATGTCTGGACAATCGCTGGCGGCAGTATTACCTCCGGACAGGGAACCACCTGTATCAACGTGACATGGGGCCCCTACCCGGTTTGCGGTTGCGGATCGGTTACGCTATCTGAAAGTTATGCCGGTTGTATGGCTTCCGAAAATTACCCCGTCACCATGCTGCCATGGGCTAATATCAGGATATCGGGTTACGTATCCTACCTGAACACACTGGCTACCAAAATGAACGGTGTCGCCATCCAGTTGCGTAATTCGTCCAACGTGATCATTGGGAACGCGATCACAGCGAATAATCCTGCTTCCGGTCAGCCAGGCTATTACGCCTTTACTGACCTGCCCAACGACACCTACTCGTTACATGGAAGTTACAGCGGGACCTGGGGTGGCAACAATGCCACGGATGCCCTTATCGTCCAGCTTAATGCGATCATGTCATACCCGTTGGCAGGTGTCAGGGCAGTTGCCGCAGATGTAAATGCCAGTACCACCATCACGGCACTGGATGCACTCTATATCAAACTGCGCACCGTCGGCGCTATCAGCTCATACCCGGCCGGCGACTGGAAAGTTACCGACACCATTGTCACCCTCACAGGGACAGCTGCATTGCCGGTTGATCTGAAGATGCTCTGCACGGGCGATGTGAACGGCTCCTTTGTACCCGGCGCATTCAAGGAAACCTCATCACTCTCCTCCGTTGAAGATGGCATCATGGCAGTAACCGTCGGAGAACCCTTTACCTACAATATCCACAGTACAAAGGCTGCCGATCTTGGCGCTATGACCCTGTTCCTGGGTTATGATGCCAGCCGTTTCGAAGTGATCGATGTAGCCGGGCTGCCCGATGGCATGAAGTTTGCGATTGGCAATGGAAAAGTCGCCATTGCATGGTCCGATACCAAAGCCCTTAAGGTGAAGGCAAGCGACCTTGTGCTGAGCCTGAACATGCGCGTAAAGGAAAAGATAAGCGAACCTTTGCAGGTGTTCAGTATCAATGCCGGCAGCGAATTTGCCGACATTATGGCAACTCCTTACGAAAACTTTGACCTGAAGATGGCCAGCGTGCTGACCCCCGACGGATCGAAGGACTTCTCCATGTCGAACTACCCGAACCCGTTCGCTCAAACTACCACGATCATCTACAATCTGCCTGAAAGCGGACATGTAAGGCTCGTATTGACCGACCTGCTGGGCAACACACTGCGTACGCTCGAAGATCAGCCTGAGGGTGTGGGTATCCATACCCTGGTGGTTGACCCTGCCGAACTACATATGGCATCTGGCGTATATCTTTACAAAATCAACTTCGACAACTCAACCGATAACTATACCAAAACCAATAAGATGGTATTGACGAAGTAACGGAAGAGCAGGACAACCTGCTTGAAATGAGTTGAAAAACCGGGAAGGATGGTCATTCGCAGACCTGCTTCCCGGTTTTTTTTTATGGAGAACATAATCCATTAATAAGGGTATCATTTTTTAACCGTTATGTAATAAATCAGAGAAAACTTCGTCTCATGTTGCATATGGACCTCAGGGAGTTTAAAAATAGGGTATATCCTCTTCAGCATAAGCTGTTTCGCTTTGCCAAACGGTTCCTCGATCAAACGGAGGAGGCGGAGGATCTTGTTCAGGAGGTTTTTATCAAACTCTGGAACCGCCGAGATAAACTTGATGAATACCACAGCATCGAGGCCCTGGCTATGATCACAACCAAAAACCTTTGTCTCGACAAGCTGAAAGCCAGGAAGTTCCCTGTTGAAAACATGGAGAACCATCGTCTGTTTATCGAGAACATACCTCAGGATAATCCGGCCGACTTTTCAGATCTGCTTCATGGGATTCGCCAGGCGATGAAAACGCTTCCGGAACAACAGCAAATGATTATGCATCTCAGGGATATTGAAGGATATGAATATGAAGAGATAGCAGAGGTTCTTGAAATGCACGAAAACGCCATCCGTGTTGCTTTGTCCCGCGCGCGTAAACGTATCCGTGAACTGCTGATAAAAACCAATGTGTATGAATACCAGAGAAATTGAAGTGCTCCTCGCTAAATTTTACGAGGGGGAAACCAGCCTGCAGGAAGAAAAAATGCTCCGGGAATATTTCCGGGGTGGCGCGGTCGCACCAAATCTGAAATCACACCAGCCCATGTTTGCCTTTTTTGAGGATGAACGGAAGCAGGCGATAGGAGATGCTGGTTTTGAAAAGAAGATTTCTGAACAACTCACCGATGCAACTGCAACGGCCCTGCCTGTTTTTGTCCCTCTCAACAGGAGAGTGGTTTACTATTACACAGCAATAGCCGCAACCTTTCTATTGCTGATAGGGGTATCGCTTCAATACCAGTTTGAATTTTTTAAAATGAACAAACCCCGCCATAACAGCCTGGAACAGGAGCTGGCCTACCACAACGCCAGTGAGGCATTGTTGATCTTATCCTCAAATTTTAATACCGGGTTAAAACAGGTATCCCGTTTGAGTATGGTCGATAAAGCGATGAAAAACGTACAGATTTTCAACAAGTTCTATCAATATCAACCCATTAATATTAATCCGGACGACGATCAATACAAGTCCGATAAAACCAAATAACCATGAAAAAAATGATGTTCAGCCTGGTTTGCATGGCATTCCTGGCATTTCCGCTCCTTGTGAATGCGCAAAGTCCGATTGACAAGGTATTTGACAAATATTCCAGCCAGGATGGTTTTACCACTGTCAACATCACCAAGGAGCTGTTCCAGATGCTGATGCAGATGGGTAAAGGTGAAGTCAAAGATACCAGCGGCCTTGAGATGAAAAAGATGATGGAACAGCTAACGGGTCTGAAAGTGCTGACCTTTTCATTCGATTCCACAAAACTGGTGAAGGCGGTTGCCGTTTACAACGAATTTGCTTCTGTTTTCCCGGCTGGTACCTATAAGGAACTGATGACTGTAAATGAGGGCCGGCAAAATATCAAATTCATGACCAAGCAGGATGGCAGCGGCAAAATCTCCGAAATGGTGATGCTGATGAAGGATAAAACCGAGGTTGCCGTGCTGAGCCTTACAGGGAATATAGACCTGTCGACCGTTTCAAAACTTTCAAAAGGGATGAATATCCATGGCATGGAGGGGTTGGGGAAGATGAGAATGCATACGAAATAGGGTATTCAGCGTTTTTCAAATATGACAAAGAGGCTGGTGCAAACGTAAAAGTATACGCTGATAGGGTGCATATTTGACTGCTCCCCCGACTTTCCGGAACGAATAAAGAGGCTGCCCCAAAAGTCATGAGGCAGCCTCTTTTACATTTTAAACATCATCTGACCTGTAAACTCTGCGCGGAAATTGCCTTTAGTCATATCCAGGCCGGTTCCCACCTGGTTACGGTCATTATACCGGGTAATCCCTCCCCGTAACCAGATATCCAGGTGTTTAAGGATGCAGAACTTCAGTACCAGGCAACTCCTGGTTCCCCGGCCCTCCATGGCAGGAACCGAATATCCGAAAAGCACATCAGGTTCGCAGGTGTAAATCCTTTCAGCGTAATCGCGGATATCAAACAAGGCAAACCTGACATTAATATTTTTCAGCCACTTCCTGAGATTTAGCTGCATATCCTGGCAAACCAGGTATCCACAGGATTCGCTGACATTTGATCCCGGGATATACTTCGTTTCAATACGCGTCTTCATGGTCAACGATTCCGGCAGGATCCAGTCGATGCTGAAACGACAGCTGTTTGTTTTCTGGGGTATGAGTTTATGGAGGATCATCCCGTTCTCCGTTGATTGGTTGACCTGGCTGTTTTTCTCATAGTACCTGAGACTTATCGTCACATTGCCCGTGGCCCGCCAGGTTAGGATGGCCCCAAGTTCCTGCCCAAGGGTGGGGTTGTCAACCCGGTATTTTAACCATGGGAATGAAAACAAATCGCCATATCCCGACAGCGTTAGCTTTCGATGCAGGCTGGCAGCAAAGGCAATGTAAATTCCTTTTTCATTGGCATTCAGCCCGTTCTGACCAAATGCATTTCCGAAGAGGTTCTGGTAGTCGGGCTGGTAATTGCGGTAAACAACCGTGAGGGTGACAGCTGGATCCGGGGTGATGCAGGCGCCCGCGATCACGGCCATTCCCTTGTTTCTGCTCCTGCTAACCTCGCCTGAAAGATAGACCCTCCGAAATCTTACCTGGTAGTCAAAACCGAAGTTGGCGTTTTCTTTTCCCCTGAAATTGTATTGATTGTATGGATAGGATTGAGGATCCAGGGATGCCGAAAGGTGAAACCAGGTTGCCGTGACCCCGAACTTCATGCCCAGCTGCTGGTTGGGGGAGAGAACCAGGTTGAAATTTCCTCCGCAGATTAACTCCTTTGCCACATTCCTTTTGGAAAGTTCCGACCCGCTGCGGTGGTAGCCGGAGGTGACAAATGAAGTGATGCGCTTCACCTCTTTTGACAGGCTGTCGGCTGCGGGGTAGTTGGCATCCACAGGGTGGCAGGAGACAAATGCACTGAATTCAAAGGGTTTGAATTTAAGGGTAGCGGCAATTCCTTTGAGATTACGACCTTCACTCATTCCAAGGCTTGGGCGGATGCCGGTTGCCAGGGGTACGTTCATCGACAACCCCGGCACCGAAAAAAGAGAAATCCCCGACCCGAAGGTGAGCCCCTGCCCGAAGGAGGCCCTGAAACTTCCGACAGTCAACGTTTTTAGGAACCCGACATTGGACAGATTCAGATAGCCGGAATAGAAATCCATTCCGTTGGGTTGTCCCCCGCGGAAAAACTGTTCGCCCGGATCCTTTTCTCCTGCAATGCCGATCCTGACCTTGTCATACCAGCTATAGGCAAACCGAAAATAATAATGTTGCGGACTTCCCCGGTAAAAGGCATCCGGCTTTGATGCCCTGGCCGAATCACCCTGCAGAAAGCCCGCGGATGAAGGAAAACTTTGTCCAACACGCAGCAGAAGATCGTAATGGGCACCTGATGCCAGGTTTTTCAGCGTGAACGGAGGCGAACGGGATGGAGGCGTAATGGAGATATAGGGTTCAATGGCCCGGATGACCAGGCTGTCAAACCCACGAATTGAGGTGAGTTCGTAAACCGACAGGATTTCCCCGTAATTCCTGATAAAGTCAAAAAGATCCTTCCGCTGGCCGGGCGTGATAAATGGGATCGGGGCAAGGTCATTCTCCTCCCTGACGGCGTTTAGCTTTACCGGGTGACTGGCCAGTGTTTCAAAATCTTCTGCAATCTCATGGTAATCATTATCAGTCTCCAGTGTTTCAACCGTTTTTTCGATCTGATTTTCAACATTTTCAACCTGGCAGCATGCAGTTTCCGGAATCATCAGAAGCGCTGCCAAAGACACAATTTTAAGTACCGGCGAAATCATGCTAATTATCTTATGGTGTTGTTCATTAAAAGCAGGGGTCATCATGTTTGTCCCGTACGTGTATCCGGGTGATTGTGAATTAATTCCCATGACTTCAGAACGAATAGCCAAGGGAGCCGGAAGGGCTGAACCCAAGGGCCTGGTGGTACCCTGAGGCCATGTCAATCGTCAGTTTGCCATATTCCAGCCCAAATCCAAAACTAAAGGAGGCAGGGTTGGTTGACACTCCGATCCTCACATACATGGGCTTTGCAAAGTGGTATTCAGCCCCCGCCCTGAGTTGTAATTTCTGTACAAGCTCCTTCTCAGCTTCCACTGCAACAAGGAATGTTTCGGAAAGGCAGTAGGAAATTCCTGCGCAAAGGGTTGCCGGTAAAAGTTCTTCCGGATAACTGGTAATTTTAACCGGGATGGGGTTCAACAAGTGTACGCCGATAAACAGGTGGTGATCAGCCCGGTATTGAATGCCGATCTCGCACGAAAGCAGGTTTTTATTCCCATAATCATCGGAGAGGTGGATCCTGAGGTAATCCAACTGCACTCCCGCAGCAAATTTTTTCCCGAACTTCCTGGCAAAGCTCAGTCCGGCCTTCATTTCATTGTAGTTGTCGTTGCCGAACCTGCCAGCCAGCAAACCGAAGGTCCCCGGAGTAACAGCCCAGGCCACGGCGACCTGCTCGTACATCAGCTCTTTCAGCAGGAAACGATTCTGGAAACTCAGGCCGGCGCTGCCTCCCTTTAACCAGGCAGCGCCGGCCTGGTTGTTGCTCAGCGACCACAGGTCGCCCGTCGTGACAGAGGTCCCGCCCATGGCATATGAACGGCCACCCGCGGGATTGCGCTCCCCCGCCGCAAACCCGGGGTTAATCTCCGGAAAAAGCAGCATGAAAATCAAAAGTGTTCTCATATTATCGATTTCCTGATTAATCGGGAAACTTCGAAAAGGTAATGGGGTTGTTGAAAAAAAAGAGGAATATTTACCTGGTTCAAGGGGGAAGGAGTGTGAGGAAAGGGATCACTTTCCGGAATATTTCTTAAGTTTGCTTTATAAAACAGCAGTATGAAAAGAGATGTTCTGGATTTTTTATCCCAGCTGGAAATCAACAATAACCGTGACTGGTTTCATGCCCACAAGGATCAGTACGATGCAGCAAAACAGGAGGTGGAATCATACGTCAATTCGGTCATTCACCTCATTGCGGGGTTTGACGAATCGGTCAGGTTCGTGGAGGCTAAGGAATGCATGTTCCGCATTTTCAGGGATGTGCGTTTTGCCAAAGACAAATCGCCCTACAAGACCAATATGGGAGCATGGATTACCCAGGCGGGCAGGAAGGGAACCGGGCCGGGTTACTATATTCATCTCCAGCCTCATGGTTCTTTCCTTTCAGCAGGCGTTTATATGCCTGAACCTGAGCAGCTTAAAAAAATGAGAAAGGAAATTTATTATAATATTTCAGAATTCCAGGCAATCCTGGACGATAAAAAACTCAGAAAATACTGTGACGGATTATCGGAAATCGAAAAGGTAAAGACTGCTCCAAAGGATTTTCCGAAAGATTTCGCTGAAATCGACCTGTTGAAACACAAACATTACATCCTTACCTATCCGGTAGGGGATGAGGTAGTCAACTCCGACCTTTTTAATGAGTTACCCGCCACGGTTTTCAAAACGATGGTTCCCTTCAACCGGTTCCTGAAGAGGGCGTTGGATTAGCTAAGGTACCCGATGATTGTTTGCTGGCCCGTTACCTTTTGGTTCAGTTTGATCTCGAGCTTGGTATCAACGGGAAGGAGCAGGTCGACCCTTGAGCCGAACTTGATAAAACCAAGTTCTTCTCCTTGGATTACAGGTTCGCCAACTTTCGGGTAACATTTGATGCGGCGTGCCATGGCACCGGCAATCTGCCGTACCAGGATCTTTTTATGATCAAATGTCTGAATGACGGTGGTTGACCGTTCGTTTTCCAGCGATGCTTTAGGATTGAAGGCGACCATATGTTTGCCGGGATGGTAGAAATAATAGACGATCTCGCCGGTAACGGGGAACCAGTTCACATGGACGTTGGTCGCCGACATGAAAATTGAAACCTGGATCCGTTCATCCTTGAAGTATTCCGGTTCGATGGTACGTTCAATGACCACGACCTTGCCGTCGGCAGGGCAAAGGATTACCTTTTCTCCGCCCTTGACAACACGTTTCGGAGATCGGAAAAACCTGACAATCATGATAAAAAACCAGATTCCCAGGGCGTACATGCTGTAATGAAACCAGCTCTGGTCCTCCAGTATGTCGTTCAGCGCCAGCAGGAATGCGGCGACAAATAAAAAGGCAATGAGGATGGTTTTATATCCTTCTTTGTGGATTGTCATAAGTGTCAGATACTAAGTCGTAAAAAGAAATACAAAAATACAAAAGGTGCTGAAATAAGCATGGTGTCGAAACGATCCAGTATACCGCCATGTCCGGGCAGGATGGATCCCGAATCCTTAATATTCAGGCTGCGCTTAAGCAGTGATTCAACCAGGTCGCCGAGTGAACCAAAAACCAGGACAATCATGGCCATTACCAGCCAGTCAACCAGCGGCAGCTCTTTTACCAGGAAATATAGCCCGGCAGCGAAACACAGGGTTACGATTGCCCCTGCGATGGTTCCTTCCCATGATTTCTTCGGGGAGATCCTTTCAAACAGCCTGTGTTTGCCGAATTGTTTGCCAAACAGATAGGCAACCGTATCATACATCCAGGTGAAGGCGAAATATCCGACCAGGATCACCGGCAACCTCCAGAAATGAAGCACATCCGGACGATTGAAGAAGATAAGTAAGGAAAAAGGCATTGCCACATAGAAAAATCCGAAGGTGGTGGTAGCCACATTGACCAGCGGGTTTGGTTTATTCCGGTATAATTCAATGATAAAGGAAAGCAGGAACAGCGGGATCGGGAGAAGAAACGGGACATAGGTGATCCAAAGATGGCTTAAACTACTTAACCCCGGCACCAACCATACCAGCATGGTGGCGACATACAGGAGCGCGCCTGCCATGGTGCCATAGTATTTCTGGGGCATGCAGGATTCGCTGGCAATAATGCCATAGAACTCCCAAAGGCCTACCACGGTAATAACAAGAAAGATAAGGGCAAAGACCCAGCCACTGAAATATAGCGCCAGGAGCAGGATGAAGACCATTGATAATCCGGTGATCGTCCGGGTCCAGAAATTACTCATCCGCTTGCAATTTAATTTGGAGGTGTTAGATCATCGATCAGGAATACGTACAACTCTTTGGGTCCGTGAGCGCCCATGACGAGGGTTTTCTCAATATCGGCCGTCCGGCTTGGGCCTGAAATAAGCGAAATCATGGAGGGGTAGTTTTCCCGGTATTTTTTCTTGATGTTATTCAGGGCTTGTTTCAGGTCGGGTACCAGCTGGGATGTATAGGCCAAGACCAGGTGAATCTCCGGGTAAACGGTTAGCCTGCGCCCCGGGCTCAGCCTGGAAGAAACCATAACGGTGCCAAGCCTTGCAACCAGGTATTCGCACCGGGTGATGCCGATCCTGGCATCCAGCATGGCCTTAGGGTCAGCTTCATAAGGGATGCCGCCCGGTTTCAGCAATTGATGCAGTTTAGGATCCTGGCAAAAAAGAACTCCCCAGTCCTTCTCGATGATAAAGGAACGCAAGGTTGCGATAAATTCATCTTCATTTTCACAATAGACAAACTTCCCGGCAATTTTAACCAGTGCTTCCGCAAAGGTCACATCCAGTGGCTCTGTCATGTCGGCATAGACCGAAGAATCCTGATCGATAATGGGATAGGGTGTCTCGGTCTTTTCGATCAGGGCATCCCTGACTTTTTTCAGGGTTTTTTCTCTGGATGTGCTTTCTTCCATACCTAAACAGGGATCATCTTATGATAACAATGTGGTCTGCGGTAATTTATCAATTTCCTCCTCCTTATCCCAGGGTCGTTTGCCGAAGATCTCCTCGAGATCTTCCCTGAAAATAACTTCGCGGTCGAGCAGCAGCGTAGCCAGTTGCTCAAGCTTTTCACGATTTTCGCCAAGCAGTGTTTTCGCTCTTTCATAAGCGCTTTCGACGATTTTCCGAACCTCCTGGTCGATGGTCTCGGCAGTTTTTTCACTGTAGGGTTTCTGGAAGGAATATTCGTTCTGACCGCTTGAATCGTAAAAGCTGATATTCCCGATCTCTTTGTTCAGACCAAAGTAAACCACCATGGCATAGGCCTGCTTCGATACCTTTTCAAGGTCGTTCAGGGCACCTGTAGAGACTTTGCCAAAGATCAGTTCTTCAGAGGCACGCCCACCCATGGCTGAGGTGATTTCGTCGAACATCTGCTCATAGGTGGTGATCTGCCGTTCCTCTGGCAGGTACCAGGCAGCGCCAAGTGCTTTGCCACGCGGGACAATGGTGACTTTAACCAGGGGATGGGCATATTCAAGCAGCCAGCTGGTGGTTGCATGACCCGATTCGTGGTAGGCGATCACCTTTTTTTCGTGAACCGAAATGATCTTGTTGCGTTTTTCCAGTCCGCCGATAATACGGTCGATGGCATCCAGGAAGTCCTGCTTTTCAATGGTCAATTTGTTTTTCCTGGCAGCGATCAGGGCTGATTCGTTACAAACATTGGCAATGTCGGCGCCCGAAAAACCGGGGGTCTGTTTGGCCAGGAACCCGACATCGAGACCCGGGTCAAGTTTCAGCGGTTTGAGGTGAACCTGGAAAATTGCCTTGCGTTCTTCGAGGTCGGGAAGTTCCACATTGATCTGTCGGTCGAAACGGCCGGCACGCATCAGGGCCCGGTCAAGAATATCGGCGCGGTTTGTGGCTGCAAGAATGATTACCCCTGCGTTTGTCCCGAAGCCATCCATCTCCGTGAGGAGCTGGTTCAGGGTGTTTTCACGTTCGTCGTTGGCTCCGGTAATGGCATTTCGTCCGCGGGCCCTGCCAATGGCATCGATTTCATCGATAAAGATGATGCAGGGCGCCTTTTCCTTTGCCTGCCTGAAAAGATCCCTCACGCGTGAAGCGCCAACGCCCACAAACATCTCGACAAAATCGGAGCCCGATATGGAGAAGAAGGGAACCTTGGCCTCGCCGGCAACGGCTTTGGCCAGCAATGTTTTACCTGTGCCCGGGGGGCCGACAAGCAGGGCGCCTTTGGGGATTTTCCCCCCAAGGTTTGTGTATTTTGAAGGGTTTTTGAGGAAGTCGACGATCTCCATGATCTCGACTTTGGCCTCCTCCAGACCGGCCACATCATTAAAGGTTATGCTTACACTGGTATCCTTGTCGAAAAGCTGGGCCTTCGATTTGCCGATGTTGAAAATCTGGCCTCCGCCACCGCCGCCCTTGCTCATAAAGCGCATGATCAGGAACCATGCGCCGATCAGGACAATAATGGGCAGCAGGTAGGAGAAGATGTCGCCAAACAGATCCTTCCGGGTATCGGTCGACGGGGGATAGGGATATTGTTTCTGAAACTGGACGATCGTCTCCTTTGGCACGCTGTCGCGGCGCATGCGCGAAATCACGGAATCCCTCGTATCTTTCAGAAGGCCGTGAAAAATCTCTTCCGATCCAATCTGGTAGAAAAACTCGGGGCTGGATCCGGTGGAGGTTCCAAAACTGCGCTTGGTGAAATCTTTATAGGCGGTGTCGGTTTTAAGCTTTTCCTTCTTGATATAGATTTCCGCCTTTTCCTTGTTGATGATCACCAGCTTGTCAATATCCTGCTTTTTCAGCATCTCTTCCAGCCGGTTCCAGGCGATCTCCTTTACCGGGTTGGAATAATTAAAATACTGGATGGCGATGAACACGATTGCCAGGATCGCATAAATCCAGTAAAAACTAAATTTCGGACGTTTGCCTTTGGGAGGTATAAAATTGCTGCCTTTTTCTGCCATTCTGTCTGATTCCAAAAAATAAGTGACTCTGTTTAATCCTGCGTGTCAA
>JBAXOB010000069.1:0-17416 GCA_037133475.1 Bacteroidota bacterium | reverse complement strand
TGGAGAAAATGGTTTGGATGCCAATAGAAATCAGGGTGATGGAAGGGATAAGCAGACGGAATGTTTCTCCCGGATTATGGATAGGCCCGTATCCTATGCTGCTCCAGCTGTTTACCAGGACCAACAGCATGATCAATCCCCCCAGCAAAAAACCAGCCCCGGCCGCAATCCCCCTTTCGAGCGTAAATAAAGTGGCAAAGAATTTGTGTTTCGGTTTGGCGGGATACAATCCATGGTTCAGGGAATATACCCTGATAAACACAGCATACAGGAACAGCTGGTAAGAAAGCACCGCCATCGATCCGGCGATGGTCAGGGTGTGAATGTCCAGGCCGATTTTTTTGATATACAGCGTACCGGGGAGCAGTATCAGTAAACTCCCGACCGACAGTAAAAAGAAGATTAACGAGGGGTAAAAGAAAAGCCACCTGGGACTGTACATCAACAGGAAGACCAGCTGGCGCCAGCCATCTCTCCAAGTCTGAAGGTGAGGAGCCCGGTTTCGTCCATCTTGCGACAGGGTTGTGGGTACCTCAGCAATCCTGTATTTCAGGATCGTTGCCTTTACCACCATTTCAGTTGCAAATTCCATGCCGGGAGTTACAAGGCCAAGGTTCAGAATACTTTCCCGGTTAAACCCCCTCAGGCCGCAATTAAAATCCTTAACATGTGACTTGAAAAACAGCCGGCCGATAAATGAAATGGCGGGATTACCGAAGTACCGGTGCATGGGAGGCATGGCGCCCGGGTGAATTCCCCCTGCAAACCTGTTCCCCATCACCAGGTCGAAACCCTCCCTGAGTTTATTGATAAAATCGGTCAGGTTCAAAAAATTATAACTGTCATCGGCATCCCCCATGATAACATATTTCCCGGATGATGCTTTAATACCTGCAATCAATGCGCTGCCATAGCCTTTTTCCCGGACCCTGGTAATCTTGGCGCCCGCCTCCGCGGCAATGCGGTCCGACCCGTCGGTACTTCCATTGTCGGCTACCAGGATCTCCCCCGAAATCTTGTTTATCTCTAAAAAATGCCGGGCCTTCTTGATACATATTTCCAGCGTTTCTGCTTCATTTAAACATGGCATCAGGATGGTGAGTTCACACATGTTGAATCTTATTATTGTTGACAAGGGTTAACCGCGAAAAGAAATGTAGGTTTCTGCCAAAAACCCAGTTGAACGGCCAGGGATATAAAGAAAGTTCGCGGGTAATCAGCACCTCACACAACCCTGCCTGCTCGTAGAGTTCCCCCCATTCCCTGGAATTAAGAAAATTGTATGGCAGACTTACTCCATGTCGTGCATTCCCTATGTAATCCATGAATTTCAAGGTCGTTCTGCTGAAAATTCCTTCATTCAGGTGATCCTTGATTAAGATACAGTCCCGGGTCACCCTGGCAGCCTCCTTTAATAATGACACCTGGTCATAGGCATGATGCAACACATCAACCAGTATCACGATATCAAAACTATTGTCCTCATATGGAATAGTGGTCCCGTTAAACTCCCTGACGCTGATAAAACTCACCTTCCTGGTCATTATATCAATGCCCTGGATCTCTACCTGAGGCCTGTACCTGTTTATCAGGGCATCGATCCTGCCATCCCCGCAACCGATATCCAGAACGCTTGCCTCCTGAGGTAAAACTGAAGAGATTAACTCAACCAGTTTATTTATTCTGCGCCTGTACACCGTTTTTTCATGCAGCATGCTGATGATGTCCATATTTCCATGTTTTTTTTAATAAATCCAAAATCCCGTATAATGAAAGAAATTCAAACATAAGCATGAAGGGATAAGCCATGTTCAAATAGAGGGTATTTAATGCATCCCATTGAGAAACTGAGATATAGGCCATTAACGTCAGCCTTATCAGCAATAACGACAACAGTCCGGTTGTAATAATCCATCTTTCAAATTCAAGGGAAAGCCCATTTCCTGTGAAGAGAACCAGCGTCAGACAAAAATATGATAAAAGCGAGACAATAAAAAACAGGGGGTTTAATTTTCCGTAGATTACCGCCAACAGGTTCAATAACCGGTTTTTAAAACTACCGAAACTATAATTGACCGGTTGTGATTCACCAGGAATATTGGCAGGTTCATGGGTGATATTCTGAAAGTGCGCAACATTTTTCATATTTCCCTGGGACGGCCCTGCAACGGATTTATATCCTTTAAAGGCGGAAACATATACCAACTCCTCTTTTATTTTCCTGATAACGGGAATCACGAGCCTGTTATCCCAGGTGAATGCGGATAATGACCAGTTTGGGACTGCCTTAAGCTTCCCGGAGGCAAAACCACTATTGATCTCCCTGGCGACCTGGCTGTAAAAAGCACGTGATACCGATAACGAACGGTGAAAACCCGCATGAGCTGCGGCATCACGCATAGCCCACAGGAACCAGCCTCCTTTTATTTCATGCGGGTCGCCTTTTCCGCACAGTTTCCATCCATTGTGTTCAGCTTCAAGCCATGGCTTAAGCTTACTGAATGCCGGGCTCACCTCATAAGCCTTTTCCCTGGATGAACGGGGAACGGGAACGTTGGGTACCCAGTGCTGCTGCTGAATGCGGGCCAGTGCGGAATATGCCTCTGAAAATGGCCTGGATTTAAGTTCATTGATGACACAGTCGCCATATTTATAGTCGTTTATGGAGGCTATTACAAGGTTGCCGCACAGCAATATGAGGTAAGGCATCAGGTAAATCAACACCGCTTTCCATTTTCCCCTGGTTCCGTAAACCAGTCGCAAGGTAAATTTCCCGGACTGTCCTTCCAGGATTGTTGCAGTTGCTGTGAATAGCGTCAACCCTATAATTACCGGGAAAATGATAATCCCCTCCTCCCGCGTATTCCAAAAGGCAAACAACGACAAGGAGGCTAGCAATGACCACTTGTAATGCCGGCGGATCTCCTTTTTCCTGCGTAAAAACATCGCAAAAAAGGAGGAGATCACCAAAATTGTCAGGGCCGGGTATATCCCCTCCCTGATCACCCGCAGCGTAAAATCAGCCGAGGAGACCGGATGGAAAAAAAGGATACCAAATAGCATGACCCTGGGCCAGGTTGTTTTAATTACGGGCGACATTGCAACCACAAGCACGATGCAACTGCCTGCATAAAGCAACAACTGCGAAAAGAACAGCGGCACCCCCAGCACGCCTGAACATGCAATGAAAAACGGGTAAAAAAAGCCCTTGACAAGTGTAAACAGATCATATTCACCGAGCCAGTTACCGGAGACCAATGAGTATGCCTGCCTGACAAACAAACCATCATCAATAAAGGCTGGGAATCTCACCGTCATTTGCTGCACTGAAACCAAAAAAGCTTTTACCAGAAATAAAATCGCCACCATTGTAACAAATACAAGGTGCCTTTTCAGAAAACCGGAGATCTTAAATCCAAGTGTTTTCTTTTTCAGCAACATAAGGGTTGCATAAATCCGGCCTCCGGCAGCCAGTAGCATTAACGACAGGATGCTAAAAACAAGAAATGCAGCAATCAGGTAATTTCTTTTTTCAGCCTTGTTTTCGGGGTTAAACATACCGCCCGACTCCGCGTTAAAAACAAGTTTGCAACTGCCGGGCTTAACAGGCTTCATGCATAATTTCGAATGATCCGATGAATCCTGCAGGGCTATGTTTGTAAAGGTAAAAACCGACCTGATTTCCTTTGGAGTCCAGGCAACTGTCCTCAGGCCCGAGAGGATCGAAATCCGCCCGATGTCCACAGATCCGGAGCGGTATCCGGGATCAATCCTGAATTGCCTGAAGTCTGCCTGGGGCAGCTCAAAGGCAATCTCCTGGAAAGTTTTACCGGCAACCATCTCTTTGGTAATGGCCTCCGTTGCATTAAAACCATTGCCCGAGTCGTAGAAAAGTGCACACCTGTCGGTTGAATCACTTCTGACAGTTATTTTTATGGTGACCGGACAATAAAACACTGTTTCATTGATAAAAAAAGCCAGCAACATAAACAGGGCTGTCAACAGGAGGAGGAGATATATTTTCTTTTTCAGCGGCATGTTCCCGTTAGCTTCCCATGATCAAAACAGTTGTTTATTTGCCTGCTGATGGCACACCTGTATTCTATATTACGATTCTTAACAATCTGTTACATAAGCCTGTAAAGTAACGGACTATGCTACCGGGCTTTCGTTCCGGGTCATAAGGTATGCCCCTTTTGCCAGGTCCAGGTACCTGAAGACAAACGACGGATATTCCGTTATATACCGTTCAATAATTTTCTTTTCATCCTCCCTTCCGCCATCATCCAGGATGATTACCGCATTACTGCTTAAGTTGCTGTACAGCAGGGGGAGTGCGGGATACCGGGCCATATATTGTGTCACCCCCGGAGGACCATCAACAATCATTAAGTCGATTTGACCGCCTGGTTTTACCCCCTCCATATCATACCACAACCAGGTTTCAGAGCCGATCACGGTTTCCTTCAACGGGGCCAGGCAAACTTCAGCAAACCCTGAAAGGCCATGCATTCTGATCAACTCCCTGGTCTCATCAGCATACCTGTCTAAATGATCCAGTGCAATCACCCTCCTTTTCCCGTTCCGTTTCAGGCAATAAGCTGTGATAAGCGTTGAAACGCCGCTGCCTATCTCCAACACCAGGGTCGGTTTTCCCGTCAGGATCTGTAAACATATAAGGTTCAGGAAATCGGGATAAGCTGCCCAGCCTTTCATTGAAGGTAACGGGATTACAGGTTGCAGAATGGAAAATAGCGAAAATAAAGACTCTGTGTGCCAATTGACAGCTTTTATATCTTTTTTTAATTCCCTGTGGGATTGTTTCATCCCGGAATCCAATGCTTCAAGCATACCGGCAACCTGAACCGGTTCGCCATCCCCGGTTGATATATTCTGTGCCTTCTGTCCTGCTTCATCAATCAATGACTGCAGGTTTGCATTTATCCCGGAAAATTGCTCCTGTATGCAGGTAACTTCTGTTCTTAACGTAGCCATCTCCCTTTTCTGTCTCAGAAGGATTAACCGCATGAATATAATGATCATAAGCAACGTGAATACCAAAAGGATAAGCAGCAGAGCCTCGCCGGACAGGATCCAGCCCGGAACCATAAATGCAGAAATACAGCTGAGCATCATACAATCGAATTAAAGGGAGTTCAATACTGTTACCATCACAGCCATCATTTATCAACTAAAGGTAACCTTTTGTCTCCCTGGTGAAATGAGTTACAATCCCTCCTGTAAAATGGATTAACCTGAAGTAGTTTTTTCCGGAGTGTAAGCCTCGGTATTACACGGATTCCTGCAAAGCGCCGCACGACAGGTATGGATTTGTCAGAATCACCCTTATTCCTGCTTACGAGAAATTATCAACTTCAAAAGTAAATAAAAAACCTGATTATTGCGCTCAAGCGGGGTTGCACGGATTTTATATCAGGCCATTTTTATGACCAAATCCTTAACAAAACAAGACTGGCTGAAAAAAGTTGACAACTAAGTTGAATGCCGGAAATAAAAATGCTTAATTTGTATCCAGGAACGGGAGAATAGATGCTTTATACGTTTTTATTCTGAAATCCAGGCATTTTGCAACCTGAAAAAAGGAGATAAATACATCAGGGTGTTTGTACATTCATCCATAACAATACCGGGCCATGATTCTGAAACAGGATTTTCAAAAATTAATCTCCATGAACAGGTGGGTTTTATTACTGTTGATACCATCCGTTCTTATCATTGAATTCACCTTCATCGAACAGGATAATTTCTGGAACAACCATTACGATCCCTCCTATGCCTACCTGATGAACGGGCTTAACCTTGCTGTAAATCATGGGGATATAGGTCATACCGACCACCCCGGCACTCCTGTTCAGATGATGGTTGCCGTAATCATCACGACAACGTATTGTTTCACCCATACCGGGAATTCTTTGACGGAAGATGTATTGTACTACCCTGAATACTATCTCAGGATACTTGCCCTGGTTTTTACCTTTGTCAACATAATTCTCATCCTTTTGCTTGGGTTTGTTGCGCTCAGATGTACCGGGGAGATTATCACTTCGGTGATGTTCCAGTCAGCGACTTTTATTCCAATAAGCCATTTGATTCAACATAACTTTTATGATGTCAAACCGGAACCGGTCCAGTTTGCCTGCACGATGATCCTCATGATGTTTTTCCTGGTTTATTCAACGGGAATGGGCTTGCATCAGACATGCTGCTTAAACAAGAAACTAAACCTGCATGTTCCTGCGGCCCCGATTGTCTTTGGCATGCTTATCGGGGTTATCATTGCCTCCAAAACCATCGCATTTCCCCTGTTTATTTTTCCATTGTTTTTAATCCCGGGAACCAGGAAAAAATTCCTTTATGCAATAACCGTCCCGGCCTCATTCCTGGTTGTCACCATCCCCATCTGGAGTATCTACCCGAAATTTATCGACCGGACACTCAGCTTTTTCGTTCATTCCGGCAAATACGGGCATGGGGCCTCCAATGTTATAGATCTTCAGTTATTAGGCCGGAACTGTAGTCACATAGCAAGCACAGCCCCGGTTTTTCTAATTGTGCTGTTTGTTTCAATCATCCTTGTTGTTACCGGTTTCTTAAGGAATAACCGTGATAAACGGCTCAACCTGCTGGCAGCCCTGGTGATAATCCAGCTGATTTCCATTTTTCTTGTATGCAAGGAATTCGCACCACGATATATGCTGCCGGTTTTATTTACAATCGTCCTTAATATCTACCTGATCTTTTTGATTTTCAAGATCCGGCCTGCTGTGAAAAACATTGTCCTGCTTTCTTTCATACTGGCCTGCCTATTCCTGAACTTCAGGATTCCCTTTGATCCTATTGACAATAACCTCCCCATAAAAATGGAAAAAGGGTCACAGGACATTTTCTGCTGGGATACCCCTGACCCAAGGGCAGCCCTATATTCCGGCAACTCCTACTCAAAAAAAATGAGAAACGCTCTTCTCGCAAAGAATTATACTCATTTCGTCTTCTATGATAACTGGAGGGATCAGTTTACAGACTGGAACCATAAACTCAATTTTGACTCTCTGAATAGGACACAGACCAGGATTATCCTCTATGGCCCGGAAAAATCGTTTCAGAAATTATGCAACAGGGTTCAACTGATAAAACTGGGCAGGATGAAGTTCCTTGCGGTGCCGTTGAACTGATATGGATACCTAATTACGTTCTCCCTGTTTTCTCCGTTAATTCTCCGTTAACCTCCCATCAATTCTCCGTTGATCACTATATTTTCTCCGTTAATTCTCCGTTAACCTCCCTTCAATTCTCCGTTAATCACTATATTTTCTCCGTTAATTCTCCATCAACCTCCCGTCAATTCTCCGTAAATCTCCATGTTTTCTCCGTTAATTCTCCTTTAGTCTCCCGTCAATTCTCCGTAAATCTCCCGATCCTCCCCCTATGACCCTGCGTCATTCTTGCATCGTCCTTGCGTCGTCCTTGCGTCATCCTTGCATCGTCCTTGCGTCGTCCTTGCGCCATCCCTGCATCGTCCTTGCGTCATTCAAGGGAGTCTGTTCAAAAAAGTGTGTCGAGACTCCCTCGGAAGGCCGCACAGTCCCTGAAAACTGTCCAGGGAAACAACCAACTCACGGTTAAAAAATCCTGCCCCGTTCAAAATTCGTTATTCGATATTCGGCCTTCGAAATCTGAAATCTGAATTACAAAATCTGAAATCTGAATCAAAATCTGAAATCTGAATTTCGAAATCTGAATTACGAAATCCGAAACCGACACCCGGTATTCGGGCTTCGATATTCAATATTCGATATTCATTTTTCATTTTTCAATATTCCCTTTGTTTTTTATATTTTTATCGCATGAAAAAACCACCCGTAAAAAATCCGAAAACTGCAGGGAAACTCCCCGCGGCGACCTTCGAGAGCCGGTTCAACAATACCCTGTTTTCGATCCTGGTGCTGGCATCGCTTACCTTCGTGGTCTATTCCAGGACCCTGCTTTTCGACTATACGAAACTCGACGATTCCATCTTCATCGTCGAAAACGCCTCTTACAACGCCGATGCGCACAACATCGCCGTCTCATTCCAGCGCGGCCTCTTCAACCCCACGCGGGATGTCTATTACCGCCCGTTGTTCCTGGTCGACTTCATCCTTGAATCACGCCTCTTCGGGGTCAAGCCTGCCGGGTACCATTTCACCAACCTGCTGCTCCATATCCTGTCGGTATGCCTGTTATTCCTCTTCCTGAAGAAGATCAAGATCCCCCCGGCCGACTCCTTCCTGCTTTCGCTGCTCTTTGCCCTTCACCCGGTGCTCACCCAGGCGGTGGCCTGGATCCCGGGGCGCAACGACATGCTGCTGATGATCTTTTTCCTCACCGCCTTCCTCCTGCTGATCCGGTACCTTGAAAAACCCTCGCCGGTTACCCTTTCACTTCATGTGCTGGCCCTGCTGGCTGCCCTCTTCACCAAGGAAACAGCCATTATCATCCCCGTGATCATGGTTGCCTTTTCGCTGACCTGCCTGAAACCGGGCTGGAAAAAACTGCTCCTGCCCCTGGCCGGCTGGACTGCGGCCACTGCCATCTGGATGCTGGTAAGGTCAACCGCCACCCTTTCGAAGGACTGGACCACGCCGGTCAGCATGCTGCAGACAGGATTCGGCAGGATTGGGGTGATCGTGCAATACGTGGGGAAAATTTTCATCCCGGTCAACCTGACGGTATTCCCCGAAACGGGGGATATCACCATGATATGGGGATTCGTGGCCATTGCCGGTTTTGTCGCGCTGATCGTCCATTCGAAAAGCTACTCCAAACCCCTTACCTGGCTGGGGCTGTTCTGGTTCATCCTCTTTCTCGTCCCGGTGCTGATCGTTCCCAAATCGTTGAACGACCAGGTGTTTGAGCACCGTCTCTACCTGCCCGTCATCGGCATCCTGCTGATGCTCAGCCAGACGCTGCCCTTCGGAAAAACCCTTGAACCAGGGAAAAAACTGGCGGTTGTGGGAGCAATCGTATTGATCTTTTCAGTGCAAAGCTTTGTCCGTTCGGCCTACTTCAGCGATCCGCTTACCTTCTGGACCCATGCCGTGGAGGGCTCGCCCCATTCGGCCTTTGCCCGCACCCTGCTGGGTACCAAAGTCGAAGATCCTGCCGACCGCGAACGCCTCTTCAGGGAGGCCTACCGGCTCGATCCCAACATGAAAAACCTCAATTATTACCTTGGAAAGGTCCTCTTTTCAAAGCACCAGTCCGACAGCGCCGAATATTATTTCAGGAGGGAACTGCTCCATAACCCCCTGCCCGATGTCTATTTCCTGATGGCCCAAATCGCCTTTGAGCGGAACAGCCTCGACAGCGCTGCGGTAAACCTCGTAAAGACCATCGAAATGGATCCCCTGAACCCCCCGGCAAACCGCAACCTCGCCCTCCTGTATCACCAGCAGGGTCATGATGACAAACTGCGGCAGCTCCTTCAGGATATGCAGATGAAGGGAATGGCGGTCGATGAGGATCTGCTGAAACTGGTAAAATAAAGGTGGCTGACCTCAGCCGGCAGGTTCTACCCGAAAAGGAACAACACCAGCCATAGCAGGGATAACCCGATGAGAATGATCACCGTACCCCAGCCGATGATGTTCTGGACCGGCTTGTTGGTATATTCCCCCATGATCTTCTTGTTGTTGACCAGCAGGATCATGCATACCAGCACCACCGGCAGCAGGAGCCCGTTGATGATCTGGGTCCAGAGGGTGATGGCGATCAGCGGGGCGTTGGGAATGAGGATGATGATCACCGCAAGCACCATGATGCTGGTATAGAGTACGTAAAACTCGGGCGCCTCTTCCCATTTCTTATCGATCCCTGCTTCAAAACCAAAGGCCTCGCACACATAAAAGGCGGTGGCAAGCGGCAGGATGGTGGCCGAAAAGATGGAGGCGATGAACAGGCCGAAGGCAAATACGTTTTTCGAAAGAGCGCCGGCCAGCGGCTCCAGCGCCAGGGCTGCATCTTTGGCCTCGTTGATCACGATTCCCTTGGCATGAAGGGTGGATGCACAGGCCACGATGATAAAGAAGGCCACCACAACGGTAGCCGTGCAGCCAACGATGATATCCAGCAGGGTGTACTTGTATTGCTGGATCTTAAGCCCTTTTTCAATTACCGACGACTGCATATAGAACTGCATCCACGGGGCGATGGTAGTGCCGATGATCCCCACGATCATCATGATCGATTGCTGGTCGAAATCCATCTGCGGCTTTACGATCGAGCTGCCGATGGCCTTCCAGTCGGGATGGCCCATCAGGGCGGAGACCACGTACATCAGCAAAGAAACGCTGAAGATCAAAAAGATGCGTTCGGCAAATTTATAATTCCCCTTCACCACCATAAACCACACCATGGCCGCTACAATGGGAACCGAGATATACTTGCTGACCGAGAAGACCTCCATGCTTCCCGCCACGCCGGCAAATTCGGTGGTGGTGTTGCCGATGTCGGCCAGCAGCAACCCGATGAAGATAAAAAAGGTGACCTTAACCCCGGCGTTTTCGCGGATCAGGTCGGCCAGTCCCTTGCCTGTAACGATCCCCATGCGGGCATTCATCTCCTGCACGATCACCAGCACGATGAACGAGGGGATGAGCGTCCAGAGCAGTTTATAGCCATAAAGCGCTCCGGCAACCGAATAGGTGGTGATCCCGCCGGCGTCGTTGTCGACACTGCCGGTGATGATGCCCGGGCCGAGAATGGCCAGGAAAAATGCGATATTCCTCCAGATGGATTTACGTCTGATTGATGCTGCCATGAGATCCCCTTTCTCTTTTTACCTGGTTTTTCCCCTGCTTAACAGGTCCTCTACAATGTCTTCGACCACCACAACCCCCTCCATCTGCCGGTTTTTGTTGATCACGGGCACGGCAAGCAGGTTATAGCGTGATACCAGGTCGGCGAGCGAGTCGACCTTGTCGTCGTCGAACACCGTCACGGCATGTTTGTTCATGATCTCCTTCAGGTGGCTGGCCGGATCGGCGATGACGAGTTCCCCCAAGGAAACCGACGACAGGAACCGTTCATGTTTGTCGATGACGATGATCGAATAGATATGCGCCGGTTCAGGTTGCTGGCGTCGGAGCTCTCCGAGCGTTTCGTTGACGGTGAGATCTTCGTCGAAAGTATAGTAGTCGGTGGTCATCAGTGAACCCACCACCTTGCTGGGATATTCGAGCAGCTCCCTGACCTCTTCGGATGATTCCTTCTCCATTTCGTCGAGCAGCTTCTCGGCGGTATCGTCGGCCAGGCTGTCGAGCAGGTCGGCAACCTCGTCGGCCGGCATTAATTCGAGCACATCGGCCACCTTTTCAACCGGCAGGCTCTCCACGATGTGGATCTGGACATGCGGTTCGAGTTCTTCGAGCACATCGGCGGCAGTCTCCTCGTCGAGCGAGGCAAAGACATAGGTGCGCGATGCCTTGTCGAGATCCTCGATGATATCGGCAATGTCGGAGGGGTGGAGCGTATTGAGCTTCGACGATGATTTCGACAGCCTGATATTGGAATTGGAGAAATCAACGGCGGCGATATCATCCCAGAGGATGAACTTGCCGGGGATATCCACGCTGAAGGGGTCGAGCACCGACTGGATGGGCTTGCCGATGCCGATCCGCCTGAGCAGGCCGTCAATGCCTACATCCACGGCAATGGCGTAGGTTCCCGCGGGGATCATCACCAGCCTGATATCGTTCACCCTGACCAGCTTGCGGCCATTGATATCGACGATCTGCTTGTCCTGGATATTTTCAGCCAGCCACAGGCAGTTTTGAAAGTCGGCAGGGGAGATATCATGAACCTCCTGGCAGGTGATCCTGAGTTTGCGTTTGAATTTCTTTATCTCGAAGGATGAAAAATCGAGCACCCTGGTCTCCTTGCCGCTTTTCACGCGGATGGCGACCACGCGCGGGCGTATCGGATCGCTCTCCTTGCCGGGCAAGGGGGTCTGGTCGATGAGAAAATCCTTGATCTTCCCAAGCACGGCGCCATCATCGGAGATGTATTTCATCCCCAGGATCTGGCTTAAATAGAAGGTAATCTGTGATGTCATGCTGGCCTCCTTCTTATGTTATCCGCTGTATTGAAGGATGCGAGCCCATGGATCATGTCAGGCCGGACACCGCTCAGTGCAGGGGTGGATTGTTCTGAATGCTTCGGTCAGGTAAGTCGTCCATTGATTGTTGAAATATGAGGGGGCAAAGATAATAAAAATCGCCGGGTTGCAAGGTTAACGAATCGTTAAAAATGAAATTGATTCACCCCGGCTGCCCGTTGGAACCATGTTGATTCTATTAAGTTGGATGATCACGATAAATCCGCCATTGGCGGCTAATCCTGTTCGCCCAGAACCCTGGTTGTTCCACAACGGTTTTCAATAATGGAATTTCTTTAATCATTATGGATTAAATGCATAAAGGCATGGGGTTGGGATGTGTCATGGGTTAGGGACATGCCATTGGGTAGGGACATGCCATTGGGTAGTGACATGCCATTGGGTAGTGACATGCCATGGCATGTCCCTACGGGCAACAAATCATGGCATCGTAGGGCCACGCCATGGCGTGGCCCCACAATGGCGGTCAACCAGGTTTGTCAATCATCCTTCACACATCTTACCGAATAGGCATCGCCCATGTTTTGCCATTGGATTGTTGTTCGATAAATGGTTAGTCCGCAAACTTTTATCTCTCTAAGCATCGGACCAAATTCCGGACTATAGGTTATCCACGAAGCATTATCTTTCAATAGTGTGAACTTACCGTTTCCCTGATAATGCCCGCCTCCGCGTCCGTCAAATTCATCTTTCCCGGTTCCGCAGGCATCAATCCAATAGGTTGTGTCGGAAGTCAGCAATGTTCTCCCAACATATCCCCTGACATTTGCAAATATGAGGCCGATATCATCCCACGACATTCCTTTATAATGTTCCAGGAACATCCAGTCGGTGTCGTTCGACACGTGCCAGCCGTTTGGACAAATACCCTGAAGAACATTGAGAAGTGATGATGGATTGTTATATACATCGGCATTAAGCGCCGATACAGCGGTGTATAATTTCCCGAACTTCTCATCGTTGGCTGGGTCGTTGTTATAATCGTAATAACGCCTGGGATCGGGAGGCCAGCCATTTTTGGCAGATGCCTTTAAGGTGCCCCTTTCAGAACTGGCAACAGCAAACCGGGCATCATCGGTCCCTGTGGCTAAAAAAGAACTCTTTAAGCCATCGGCCTGAAAGCAAACCAGGTAAACTCCCCGTGGGCCAAGGGTAATGGCAATCGTGTTGTCGCCGGCGGTGCAGCTTGCTGTCTCCGAGAAGACCCTTTCGCCTTTTACCGAAAAAATTTCCAGCTGTATCCTTTCCGCTGATTCCAGCTTCATGCCGATCTTCAGCAACCCCGGCGTATTGACCAGTTCCCTGGTGCCTACGGGAGGCTCATAGATCCCCACCGGGTCTCCGCTCGCATAACGTGTCGTACGCATGTTCTCCTTTGTCCAGCAACGCCCGCCCATCAGAACCGTGTGATAAACATAACCATCGATATCGGTTACCGTGCTGGTGCCGCAATGGAAGCCTTGCGGGGAACATTTCAGGAAAAGGGCCAGCAACATTGACATACAAATTAACCTGTTCATGGCGATATCTTATTGATCACGATTGCACCAGCTATTACGAAAAAATATTTAACTTCCTGTAATAGTATGGAATAACCCAGACTAAGCAGGCAAGCCGCCTCATGAAGCGGTGACTTTTCTTTGTTACTTTCTTTTGGTGGTAGCAAAAGAAAGTAAAGGTTGAACAAATTCTATTCAATTATTTTAGTGACATCCCTTTCACATATTGACTATAAAAGAAAGTAAAGATAGATCAAAAGTGTTCAATTACTTCAGTGACAACCAATGTTTTTTTAAAGGCAAAGGAGGGTGAACAGGTCGTAACCTGTATAAGAGAGATCAATCAAATAACGATATGATTAATCAGCCGGCATTGTGAAACAAAGTTTCTCCCTGGTTCACCCGGAAATGGCATAATCCTTCAAATAGCGGTCAACCACCCGCGGTACGGGATAACCGGCCAGTTCGCTCAGCGGCACCGCGACAAAGGGCAGCCCGGCCCTGCCCGTTGAATAGAACCGGTAGAACCGCACCTGCAGCTTCTGGTGGGTAAGCTGATGGACATATTTGCGGGAAACTCCCAAAAAGGCCATCCCTCCGGGTTGAATAACCTCCCGGATCTCCTCCTCGGTAAGAGATCGGTCGGTTTCGGAACCGGCAATCCCCTCCGGTTGCGGGAAATCGTAGAGGTTCTTCCAGATGTCGCTGCCGGTTCGCCGGTTCAGGTAGATGTGATCTCCGCCGGATATTCTCCCCTCTGTTATTACGAGGTAGTGAATAACCCGGTGTAAAACTGCGGGCTTCGCCCCCCTGACAGGTACTATGTCAACTATTCCTTCCGACAGCGAAGCACAGCCGTTGCTGAATATACAGCCTGAACAGCCGGGGTTGGCCGGGGTGCATACCGTGGCGCCGTATTCCATCATCGCCTGGTTGAAGTCGCCCGGGCGGTCGTGGTCGATATGCTGCGTTGCCAGGCCGAGGATCAGCCTGCGGGTTGACGGCAGACTCACCGGCTCCCTGATTCCATATAACCGGGTTATAAAGCGGACAACATTGCCATCGACCACAGGATGGGGAAGATTGAACACGATCGAGGCAATGGCGGCGGCGGTGTATTCGCCTACTCCCTTCAATGCCTTCAGCGCTTCATAGGTTCCGGGAAAGGCGCCGTTATACTGTTCCACCACCTGCCGGGCGGTGGCATGGAGATTGCGGGCACGGGTGTAATAGCCCAGCCCCTGCCACATTTTCAGCACGTCATGCTCCCCGGCGGCAGCCAGGTCGCCCACGGTCGGCCATGCAGAGGCAAATTTCTCATAGTAGGGCAACCCCTGTCCAACGCGCGTTTGCTGCATGATAACCTCCGACAGCCACACCAGGTAGGGATCCTTTGTATGGCGCCAGGGTAGGTCGCGCTTGTTAACATCATACCAGTCAAGCAATTGCCTTGAAAATGTCATAAGAGTCGTCTGTTTTGCAAAGATAATTGATTATCCCGCGCCTCCTCCGGCAGATAAAATCCTTAAATTCAGAATAAAAATTGGCTTTATTTCTTTGTCTATCAAAAAAGTCATATATTTGCAACCCGTTTTCCGGCTATAAAAGGCATTCAGTAACAACAATATATAACACTTTAATATTAATCAAACATGACAAAAGCAGAAATTGTAGCAGAAATTGCTAATAAGACTGGCATTGAAAAAGTTGCCGTTCAGGCCACCGTTGAAGCTTTCATGGATTCCATCAAGAATTCCATGACCACAGGTCAAAACGTTTACCTAAGAGGTTTCGGGAGTTTTATTATCAAAAAAAGAGCTGAAAAGACAGGGAGGAACATTTCAAGAAACACAACGCTTATCATTCCCGCCCACAACATCCCTTCGTTCAAGCCGGCCAAAACCTTCGTAAATAAAGTCAAATCACACGTAAAAGTGAAGTAATAACTTCTAAGCTGATTTATTATGCCAAGTGGTAAGAAAAGAAAGAGACATAAGATGGCAACGCACAAACGGAAAAAACGTTTGCGCAAGAACCGACATAAGAAGAAATAGCCTCCCTGCTGCTGCAATTCCTTAAGTCATCCCTGTGTACTGGCCTTTTGCCAGTGCTACCTCTGTAATACATGGAAAACTGTGAATAAGGAATTAATCATCAATTCGACCTCTTCGGAAGTTGAAATCGCCTTACTTGAAGATAAGCTTCTCGTAGAATTAAACAAAGAGAGATCCAACAACGAATATTCTGTTGGCGATATCTACCTTGGCAAGATCAAAAAGATCATGCCAGGGTTGAATGCTGCCTTCGTGGATGTTGGTTATGAAAAGGATGCCTTTTTGCACTACCTCGACCTTGGACCTCAGATCCAGACGCTGCTGAATTATATCAAGGCAGGCCAGTCGGGGAACGGGGCTCCTCTGTCCATTGGCGATTTCGAACTTGAACCCGACATTCAGAAGACGGGTAAAATAGCCCAGGTGCTGAAGCCCAACAGCAATATCGTGGTGCAGATCGCCAAGGAGCCGATTTCTACCAAGGGACCCCGCGTCACCTCGGAGATCGCCTTTGCCGGGCGGTTCCTGGTACTGATCCCCTTCTCCGACAAGATCTCGGTATCACAGAAGATCAAGAGCAGCGAGGAGCGCAACCGCTTAAAACGGTTGATAACCAGCATTAAACCAAGAAATTGCGGAATCATCATCAGGACGGTGGCCGAGAACAAACTCGTTGCCGACCTCGATTCTGACCTGCGCAGTCTTTACAAGCGCTGGGAGATCATCACCCAGAAGCTGGCCACTGCCAAGCCTCCCCAGAAGATCATCGGCGAAATCGACCGTACCTCCACCATCCTGCGCGATGCCCTCAACGAATCGTTCAACAACATCGTGGTCAACGACCAGGTGCTGTATGACGATATCAGGACCTACATCCAGCGGATCGTGCCCGACAAGGTCAGCATTGTCAAGCTTCACACAGGCAAGGTTCCCATTTTCGACCAGTTCGGGATCGACAAACAGATCAAAAATTCGTTTGGCAAGATCGTCACCATCCGCAGCGGCACCTACCTGGTGATCGAGCATACGGAGGCGATGCACGTGATCGACATCAACAGCGGTCACCGCGTAAACCAGGACCAGAACCAGGAGACCAACGCCCTGGAGGTGAACCTCGAAGCCGCCACGGAGGTGGCCCGCCAGTTGCGTTTGCGCGATATGGGAGGCATCATCGTGATCGACTTTATCGACATGGTCCAGGGGCTCAACAGGAGGAAACTTTTCGAAAAGCTGCGCGATGAGATGAAACGCGACCGCGCCAAGCATTCGATCCTGCCTCCGAGCAAGTTCGGCCTGGTGCAGATCACCCGGCAGCGCGTACGGCCCGAGATGAACGTGCAGATTCTCGAAAAATGCCCTGCCTGCGACGGCACCGGCCAGATCAGGCCCACCATCCTGCTCACCGACGATATTGAGAACAACCTCGGCTACCTCATCCGCGAGCAGAATGAAAAGAACCTCACGCTGTTGGTGCATCCCTACGTTTACGCCTTCCTCACCCACGGTATTTTCAACTTCCGTTGGAAATGGTGGCGCAAGTTCGGCCAGCGCGTCACGATCAAAACCCAGAATGCCTCGCACTTCCTCGAGTACCACTTCTTTAACAAGAATGGGGATGAGATTAAAATGTAGGAATGCAGGCAATGCAGGCAATGCAGGCAATGCAGGCAATGCAGGCAATGCAGGCA
>JBAXOB010000068.1:0-17702 GCA_037133475.1 Bacteroidota bacterium | reverse complement strand
ATAATTATATTGGTTATTTCCAATGAATTTTATAAATTTGCACCCTCAAAAAAAAGGCTTAGAAATAGAATCCATTTTAAAATTTAAAATCTCATGCAGCACAAAGGCGTTGTTAAATTTTTCGCGGTCACCTTCATTTTGGTTTGTTTATTCCAGTTGTCGTTTACTTTTATCAGCTATTACTATTCAGGAAAAGCCGACAAATATGCCAACTCCCCCCAGGTGAAAGCGATGGCCACCAAGATGGCCCAGGGTAATCCCCTGAAAGAAGAGTTCTTCTTTGACTCAATTTCAAAATCACGCCTGGAATATTTTAACGATTCCATGGCCTCTGTCAACGTATTCAATATCCTCCTGAAAAAATACACGTTGAAAGACGTGCGTGAGAGGGAAATCAACCTTGGTCTCGACCTCAAGGGCGGTATGAACGTCACCATGGCCGTTTCAGTTCCCGATGTCATCAGGGCGCTGTCAGGTTATAACCAGGACCCGACCTTCAACAAGGCGCTTCAAAAAGCCATCCTCAAGGAGAAATCGAGTACCCGTGACTTTGTCGACCTTTTCTCGGAATCATTCAAGGAGACCGACCCCAACGCTAAACTCGCCGCCATTTTCAACACTGTTGAATTAAAAGATAAGATCAACTACAATTCGACCAACGACGAGGTGATCAAGGTGATCAGGGAAGAGAGCAACGGCGCCATCGACCGTACCTACAACATCCTCACCACCCGTATTGACCGTTTTGGCGTTGTTCAGCCGAACATCCAGCGTTTACAGACCGCCGGCCGCATCCTGATCGAGCTGCCGGGCATCAAGGATCCCGAACGTGTACGTAAACTCCTGCAGGGAACAGCCCAGCTTGAATTCTGGGAAACCTACCAGTTCCCGACCTTACAGCCATTTTTTGCCGAAGCCAATAAAAAACTGACCTCCATTCTCGAACTGTCGAAAGACACCATGAAGAGAGACAGCACACTGAAGGCAGATACAGCCGCCACCACAAAGGCCATCACCTCGAAAACAACGCTTGCCTCCAAAAATGAACCCGCCAAAAAAGAGGCCGGCAAGACCGACACCGCCAAGGGGAATGCCCTGCTGAAGCAAATCGGCAAGGACACCTCGAAAAATTCGGCGGCCAGCAAGAAGAAAGAGAGTTTTGAGGATTATGCCAAGAAGAACCCCCTCTTTGCCTACCTGAACCCGGCCATCTACCAGAATAAAGACGGACAGTATGTTGCCGGCCAGACTGCCCTGGTTGGCCGTGCCTTCATCAAGGACACCTCGCGCATCAACAACATGCTGCGCATGACCAAGAATATGTTCCCCAGGGATATGAAACTGGCCTGGACCGTGAAACCTCGTGATGAGGGTTCAAAAGACATCCTGGAACTTGTTGCCCTGAAGGTCACTTCACGCGACGGTTCCCCGGCGCTTGGCGGCGACGTGATCACCAATGCCCGCCAGGACTACAGCCAGACCGGCCAGGTTGAAGTATCCATGTCGATGAACGGGGAGGGCGCCAGGATCTGGAAACGCCTCACCGGCGACAATGTCGGCAAACAGATCGCCATCGTACTCGACGGCTATATCTACAGCTACCCCAATGTTAACGGGGAAATTCCCAACGGGACATCTTCCATCACTGGCGGAAACATGACCGTTGAAGAGGCCCAGGACCTTGCAAACATCCTGAAAGCAGGTAAACTGCCGGCCCCGGCCCGCATCGTTGCTGAAGAGGTTGTTGGACCGTCACTCGGACAGGAATCGATCAATGCCGGTATGATCTCCTTCATCATCGCCTTCATCGGGGTTCTGCTTTACATGTCATTATACTACAACGGCGCCGGCCACGTTGCCGACATCGCCCTTTTTGCAAACGTATTTTTCCTTATCGGGGTACTGGCCTCCATCGGCGCGGTACTCACGCTCCCCGGTATTGCCGGTATCGTACTGACCCTGGCTATGGCGGTCGACTCGAACGTTATCATCTACGAACGAATGCGGGAGGAGATCCGGGCCGGGAAGGGTATGCGGCTCGTGGTCAAGGACGGTTTCCATCATGCCCTGTCGGCCATTATCGACGGGCACGTCACCACCATCCTCACCGGTATTGTGCTCTATATCTTCGGATCGGGTCCGGTCCAGGGCTTTGCCACCACCCTCGTTATCGGTTTGTTGCTGTCGCTCTTCTCATCGATCTTTATCGCCCGGCTGGTATTTGAATTCATGCTCGACCGCAACATGACCATCACCACCGGCAACAAATACACGATGAACCTGTTCCAGCACATGAACATCGACTTCATCGGGTTACGTAAGAAAATGTACATTCTCTCCATCGCGATCATCATTCCCGGCATCATCAGCATTTTCGTCAGGGGATTGGATCCGGGCCTTGATTTCACAGGCGGGCACAGCTATATTGTCAGGTTTGACCAGAATGTATCGACCACCGATGTTCGGGAATCCCTGCGGAAAACCTTCGGGGAATCCCCTGAAGTAAAGACTTTCGGATCGCAGAACCAGGTGAAGATTACCACCAAGTTCATGATCAACGAGCGGAACGAAAAGGCTGACTCCATCGTAAACAACAAATTGTTTGCAGGGATCAAGGGATACTACAAAACACCGATCACCTATGCCGATTTCAAAGCCAACACGCCCGGAAAGATTGTCGGGGAGCTCAGTTCACAGCGGGTCGATCCGACCATCTCCTATTCGTTGATCTGGAAGGCCTTCATGGCGGTATTCTTCTCCCTGGTGATTATCTTCGTCTATATTGCCATCCGTTTTAAAAACTGGCAATTCGGCATCGGGGGCGTTGTTTCGCTGTTCCATGACTCGCTGATCATCATCACCATGTTCACCCTGTTCCACGGGCTGCTGCCATTCGGTATGGAGATCGACCAGTCGTTTATCGCTGCCATCCTTACCATTATCGGGTATTCCATCATGGACACGGTTATCATCTTCGACAGGATCCGCGAATACAGGATCCTCTATCCGAAGCGCGACCTGGCCGCCAATATCAACGGCGCCATCAACAGCACCCTTGGCCGTACGGTGAACACCTCCGGTGTAACCCTGGTGGTATTGATCACCATCTTTATCTTCGGGGGAGAAGTTCTCCGCGGATTTACCTTCGCCCTGATCGTGGGGGTTGTTTCAGGAACCTATTCTTCCGTATTCAATGCCACGCCAATCGCCTATGACATCCTGATGTGGCAGAAACGCCGCAAGGAGTTGAAAGAGCCGGAAACCAAAGGCAAGGGCAAATAAATAATACTTTTCATTACAGGAAAGGGCTGTCTCCGGTATCGGTGACAGCCTTTTTTTTCAACTCTTCATCAGACTTTTATCTATATTTGTACGTTCATTAAGCAATCCAAATTGCATTGATATGCGTTATCCCACTCTTTTCCTTTTGATCTTGTTTTTCCTGGCGATCACCCAAGGCTCCCAAGCCCAGAATAAAATCACAAAAGCGGCCGATGATGCCTATGCTGACCAGATGTTCCTTCCTGCCTTGCAGAAATACCAGAAGGCCTATTCAAAGGTGAAAAACAACAAGGCCGAACGTGACCGCATCTCCCTGCGCATTGCCGAGTGCTACCGCATGATGAACAACACCAAAAAGGCAGAATCATCGTATAAACGTTTGGTTAACAATGCAAAATACATCAAGGATAATCCGAAGATATTACTGAGCTATGCCGATATGCTGAAGGTCAACGGCAACTATGATGAGGCCATCAAGCAATACACTGCCTATAAGGAGAGCGGGCCCGCCGATCCCAGGGCCGATATCGGCATTGAAACCTGCACGCAGGCAAAGGACTGGATTGCGAACCCATCAAAATACGGGGTGAAATGGGAAAAGATGCTCAACTCAAAGGAGGATGATTTTGCAGCCGCATATGCCGACAAGAAATACATCTCCATCATCTTCACCTCCGACCGGAACGGCGCCAAGGGCCGTGCCGTCGACAACTGGACGGGGCTGGGTTTTTCAGACTTCTTCAATTCACATGTCGACCGCAAGGGCGACTGGAGCAAGCCGGTATTGGCCGATGCGGGAAACACGATCAATTCAAAGGCAAATGACGGCGTAGGTCAATTCAACAGCCATTTCTCATCGTTTTATTTCACGCGTTGCTACAACAACCTGAAGGCTAAAAACGGTTGCAACATCTATAAGTCAAGCCGGCAGGGCACCACCACCTGGACCGAGCCTGAAAAGGTTGACCTGGGAGGAGATTCGACTACGATCATGGGGCATCCCAGCGTTGCAAGCGATGAAATCATCTATTTTTCAGCCGACCTGATGGGCGGGCATGGCGGCAAGGATATCTGGATGGCTCACAAGGACAAGAAAACAGGGAAATACATCAAGACAAACCTTGGTCCCGAGATCAATACTGCAGGCGATGAACTGTTTCCCTTTATCCGGAACGACAGTATATTATATTTTGCATCCAATGGTCTGCCGGGCATGGGCGGGCTCGACATCTTCAAATCTACCTGGTCGAACGGGAAATGGAGCAAGCCGGAAAACATGAAATACCCCATCAATTCTCCCGCCGATGATTTTGCCATTGTTTTTAACGGAGATGAAGCAGAACAGGGACTATTCAGTTCAAACCGCCCCGGCGGGAAAGGGCGTGACGACATCTATTCCTTTGTGATTCCCCCTGTTTATTTCACGCTGGAGGGCATTGTAACGGATGACCGGACCCTGCAGCCCATTGCGGGCGTCAAGGTGAAAATTTCGGGAACCAACGGCCGCTCGCTTGAAACCAAGAGTGACGAAAAGGGTCATTATGGGTTCAACAAGATGCAAATCGACAAAAACACCACCTACGATATTTTTGTGACCCGGAAGGACTATTTCAACGAAAAGGGCCGGGAAACCACGGTCGGACTGGAGAAGAGCAAAGACCTCTCACGCAATTTCGTGCTGAGGCCGATTCCGAAGAAACCTGTCGTGCTGCCCGACATCCTGTACGACCTGGCCAAATGGGATCTCAAGCCGCAATACCGCGACTCGCTGCAGGGGCTGATTGAGACCCTTGATGCCAACGAAACGATCGTTATTGAACTTGCGGCACACACGGATACGCGCGACTCCGAGGAGCGTAACGACATCCTCTCGCAGAAACGGGCACAAAGCGTGGTGGATTACCTGATTTCCAGGGGAATCGACCCTGACCGTCTTGTTGCAAAAGGATATGGTGAACGCGTTCCGCGTACTCTCAACAAGGATGTAGAAAGGGAAGGCTATACTTTCAAAGCGGGCACCGTTCTGAATGATTCAATCATCAACCTGTTGCCGTCCACTGCCGTTAAGGAGGCCGCCCACCAGATGAACCGCCGTACGGAATTCTCGATCCTGCGGAATGATTTTGTGCCGAAGACAAAAATCAGCAAGAATATTCCGGCACCAAAGGTTGAGGTTGTGGTAAAACCGGAAGAGAACAACGTGGCCGTCACCAAAACCAAGGAGGGTCTGCTTACAGGCACCTGTTATGTGAACGGCTTCACCTCTTCATTCACCTTTGACCTGAAGGAAAAAGAGCTGTTTATCTCGCCGGCTGAAACCATGAAACTCCTGAAAGAAGGGGTGATCGACAAAACCAGCTTTGAAGGGGATGCCACGAAGATCATTGGCGAAGGCAAAGTGGCCGATAAAGCCGTGTTCACCATCAAGGAGATCCGTATCGGAAAAAATACGGTGAACGACCTGAAAGTCACCGTGAATAAAAAGATGACCACCCTTCAATTCGGGGAAAACACCCTGAGGAAATTCGGGAAATTCAGTATTGACGAAGCCAACGGCGAGATCATCTTCGAATGAACGATCCAACCCGATATGAACAGCGTGGCGTCTCCCCGTCGAAGGAGGATGTCCATACTGCCATCAGGAATGTAGATAAGGGGCTGTTCCCGGGAGCATTCTGTAAAATCATCCCCGATATTCTCGGTGGCGACGCTGACTGGTGCAATATCATGCACGCCGATGGCGCCGGAACCAAATCATCCCTTGCCTACCTCTACTGGAAAGAAACCGGCGACCTCTCGGTATGGCGCGGCATTGCCCAGGATGCCATCGTGATGAATCTCGACGACCTGCTGTGCGTCGGCGCTACAGAGAACATACTGCTTTCCTCCACCATCGGCCGCAATAAAAACCTTATTCCCGGCGCGGTAATTTCGGAAATAATCAGCGGTACGGAAGAATTCCTGTCAGCAATGCGCCAACATGGCATCGGCATCTGGTCAACCGGTGGCGAAACAGCCGACGTGGGCGACCTGGTGCGCACCATTATCGTTGATTCGACCGTGAGCTGCCGGATGCCCCGCAACCAGGTGATCGACAACAGGCATATCTGCGCCGGGGATGTAATTGTCGGGCTTTCGTCAACAGGCCAGGCGACTTATGAGAAGTTTTATAACGGGGGCATGGGCAGCAACGGCCTTACCTCTGCCCGCCATGATGTGTTGAACAATTCTTACATAGCCTCCTACCCGGAGAGTTTTGACAACGCGGTGCCGCAATCCCTTGTTTATTCCGGGAGCAGGAATCTTACCGACCCTACCGGTATTCCCGGGGTGGATGTCGGGAAACTGATCCTCTCCCCTACGCGCACATACGCACCGGTTGTAAAAAAAATATTATCCATCTGCCGGGACCGGATTCACGGGATGGTGCATTGCAGCGGGGGCGGGCAAACCAAGGTGCTTCATTTTGTGAACAACCTGCATGTCATCAAGGACAACCTCTTCCCGGTACCTCCCCTTTTCAGGATGATTCAGGAGGAATCCGCCACTCCATGGGCGGAGATGTACAAAGTGTTCAACATGGGTCACCGGATGGAATTCTATGTGCCTGAAGCCATTGCCGGCACCATCATTGAAATTGCAACAGAGTTTGGCATCGATGCACAGCTCACGGGCCATTGCGAACAAGCCAACGGCAAACATCTTTCCATTCACACCAGCGACGGTAATTTTCTTTACTAAATCAACTTTCCACCTTTTTTATCATCCTGTGCCATTTGGGTTTTTCCCGGATGGAATCCCTGTCATTCCCGGCCCGGCTTATATCCAATACTGATTGGGTCACCCTCGAAAAAACGCTATTTAAAGCTATTTTGGAGCCCTGATATTTCTTCTGGCTACCTGCACCGTGGAATTTTCATCCCAGGTATCCATACGACAAAGATATTGTTAATAAAATAACAAATATTATAGGTAATCCTTGTTAGTAGTAAACTATTTATATAAGTTTGCACACTGCATCTTAACTGGAGTTTAAAACATTCCGATACTTCTCCGGACATATTGCAGTAAAATTATCTTATGCCTTTTCTTTCCTCACGATTCCAAAATAAAATCCTCAACCCTGTGCCCAGCTACGGCGGGTAATTTCGCGTATTTACAAGGAAAATCAAAGAAATCATTGAAACATAGCCGGCATTTTTCTCAATGTCAGCTAATAAATGTTTCATGTTTTTCTGACGAACCGGAACAAATTATCATCCATTTTTTTCCATTTGAAAAACATTCTTACGCCTGCATATTGAAAATTAAATTGTTATGTCCGAATGCCTTTCAAAGCTAAACACCGTCAATTCTCCTTTTCAGAACGTAAATCTGATATTATCCCTGGCATACGATTTCCGTATCATTCATTTCAACAGCAAGTATTTCCTGACAACTTAACCCCATGAAGAAGATTGCAATATTCCTGACCCTGCTGTCGCTGACCACCATTCTCAGCGCCAATAAAATCTTAATCTCGAACCTGAAACTTACCGGGAAAAACACCGGCAGTCATTATATCATGGTTCAATTCGACGTCTCATGGGAAAACTCATGGAGGACCTCCTCGACGCCCAACAACTGGGATGCCGCCTGGATATTCGTCAAATACAGGTCACTCGGCGGCGCCTGGAGTCATGCCTGGCTGAATAATACAGGCCACACGGCACCAGGCGGGAGCACCATTGAAACAGGGTTGCTCGATCCCTCATCCGCCTTCAACCCCACCACCAATCCCGGCATGGGCGTGTTCCATTACAGGAATGCCGACGGTACCGGCACATTCACTAAAACAGGGGTTAAGTTGCAGTGGAATTACGGTGCCAACGGGGTGTCCGATGCCACCAATGTTGAAATAAAGGTTTTCGCCATTGAAATGGTCTATGTGCCCCAGGGTGCATTTTACGCAGGCGACGGAGCAACAACCAATGTTTACGGTAATTTTACAAGACACAACACCACCAGCAGTTTCCAGGTGACTGACGAATCTGTTCCCTCCACCCTCGGGGGCACTACTGCAGGCAACCTGGGCAACAATAACGCTGCCTCAATGGGGGTTGCCGATGATTTCAACAATTCAACAACCAAGGCATTACCGCTGGCATACCCTAAGGGATACAACCCTTTATACGGCATGAAATACGAGATCAGCCAGCAGGAGTATGCCGATTTCCTGAACAATATTACAGCAACCCAGGCAACTGCCCGATATCCGAACTATAATGGCTCCTCAAGGCATGCCATTTCCGTTTCAGGCGGTGTCTACCAGACCACGCTCCCTAATGTGGCCTGCAACTACCTGAGCTGGGCTGATTTGGCTGCCTACCTCGACTGGAGCAGTCTCAGGCCAATGACGGAACTCGAGTTTGAGAAAAGCTGCCGTGGCACAGCCGCCGCTGTTCCCAGTGAACTGGCATGGGGAACCGCCACCGTGGTATCGTCTGTTTATTCCCTGTTAAACAGTGGCGCCGCGAATGAGGCTATCGGGGCAAACTACAGTACCATTCTCGGCAATGAGAGTTACAATGTCACAAACAGCTCAATATCCGCCCCTGTGAGGGTCGGGATCTTTGCCGGGACCAGCGGAAACATCAACAGGGTCACATCGGGTTCAACCTTTTACGGCCAGATGGAGATGAGCGGAAGCATCTGGGACAGGACAGTGAGCCTTGGCACGCCGCAAGGCAGGACCTTTACGGGTGTGCATGGTAACGGAGCATTAACTGCAGCGGGTGATGCTGATCCTTTGTACTGGCCACCTGTTTTGTCAGCCGCAGGGATTTCCTTCCGCGGAGGATGCTTGGTTTCCAATGCCGTAGAAACAACAGTTTCAGGCAGGTATTACAGCAACACCTCCTTAGACCACAGGGATTATTATATGGGCGGCCGTGGTATACGCAGCGTTTGCCTGCCCGTTATGACGACCACTGCTGCGGGCACCATCACCTCCAATTCCGCATCATCCGGGGGGGAATATAACCTCCGATGGCGGGAAATCCGTAACAGGGCGGGGCATCTGCTGGAGCACTTCAACGGGCCCGACGATTGCATTACCAACCAAAACCAGTGATGGCAGCGGTACAGGGCTATTCACCAGCAGCCTTATCAACCTAAACGCCGGGATCACTTATTATGTGCGGGCTTACGCCACCACCGGATGGGGCACATCCTACGGCAACGAGGTAAGTTTTACGACCACCCCGTTTGTTTGCGGCACATCCACCATTACCGTGGCACACACAGTTGCCGATGGTGTCGGGCCAATTGACAAGAATGTGACCTATGGCACTGTCACCAGCGTACCGGGGGAATCTTCAAAATGCTGGATCACCCAAAACCTGGGCGCCAGCCGGCAGGCGTTATCAGTCGATGATGCCACCGAGGCCTCGGCAGGCTGGTACTGGCAGTTCAACCGCAAACAGGGGTTCATGCACGACGGGACATCCCGTACCCCCGCGACCTGGGACGCAACGAACGACGCCTTGAGTCCCACCTGGGAAACTGTCAAAGACCCATGCACCCTGGAACTCGGATCTCCCTGGCATGTTCCTACGGACACTGAATGGAACAATGTCGACCAGCCCTCCGGGGGAAACTGGTCGACCCAGGCCGACCCATGGGGCTCACTCCTGAAATTGCATGATGCCGGGTACCTTGCAAGTGCAGATGGTTCACTGATGAACAGGAGCACTCCCAGTTCCTACGGCGTTTACTGGAGCAATGCCGAGGTCCTTTCCAACAATGGCTGGGACCTGAACTTCAACAGTACCATGTGTGCAGTATATAACGGCCATGTAAAATCATACGGGTTTCCGCTGCGCTGTGTAAGGGATTTGCTTCCGACGGTTTCAACCACAAGCGTTTCGTCCATAACGGGAACGGCAGCATCATCGGGAGGCAATGTAGCCAGTGATGGCGGCTACCCTGTAACCGCGAGGGGGGTATGCTGGAGTACCGCAACCGCACCAACTGTTGCCCTTTCAACAAAAACCAGCAATGGCACAGGAACCGGCTCCTTTACCAGCAACCTGACAGCTCTTTCGGTCAGTACAAAGTATTATGTCAGGGCCTATGCCACCAGCAGCGCAGGTACGGCCTATGGCAATGAGGTGAGCTTTACAACCCTCTCCTGTTTTATCGCCGGGACTAAAATCACAATGGCCGACGGATCCTCAAAGAACATCGAAGATGTTAAGGCAGGCGACAAGGTGAAATCGGCCAACCCTGAAACGATGAAACCGGTCATTGGTACGGTTTCAAAGACAATGGCCAACCCGCCTGCACAAAACCTGGTTAAAATCTCCTTCAGCAACGGCAAGTCAAACATCAACACCCGGGAGCACCCCTACTGGGTTCCCGGGAAAGGTTGGTGCTGCGTGGATCCGGATATCTTCAAAGGCAGCGCTGTCGTCAGCTCCAAACCGCTTGCAACAGGCGATCACTGCCTGTTCAACGGCAATGACCATTTGACGGAGGGGACCATTACCTCCATCGAGGATCAGCCGCAGCTTACCCTGCCAACCTATAATTTCACGGTTGAGCGGACCAACTGCTATTTTGCAAACGGCGTCCTTGTCCACAACAAGCCGTAATGAAAAGGATGAGAACCGCTGCAACTGAAAACATTTAACAAAACAGTCATGAAATTGCGAAAAGCAAAATGTTCATGCAAACCGTGAATGATAATTTATGGCTATTCCATATGGCCCGAAAAAAAAATATTAACATATGAAAACGATCAAGTTCCTGTTCATTTTGCTGCTTGCAGTTCCGGCATTCACAAACGCGCAATTCCTGGGCGGCACGGGCCGGGGGGATCATTCCGCATCCTTCTCCGACGGCGGCAACTGCCTCTGGTTTAACGCAATCAGCCAGTATGTGGAAACCCCGGCAGCCTCCATCCCGACGAGCGGTGATTTTACCATTTCGGTATGGGCTAACCATGATGCCTCGCAAACCGGGGCCTACACTGAGATTCTGTCACAAGGCACCAGCGGGAATGCTTTCTACATAGGAACAGGTATAAGCGGGGAAATCAGGTTAGGGGATAGCTGGGGAAACCCGGGGATTACCTTCCCGACCGACAACCTGTGGCACAATTACACGATCGTCAAGACCGTTTCAAATGCCTATTTTTACATAGATAACGTTTTGACCGCTACCCATGGCAGTACGATTTCAAATCCATTTTCAACGGTTTTCCGCATCGCACGCCAGTACAGTACGCTTTCCGAATATTTCAAAGGCGGCATCGACGAAATCCAGATCTGGAACCGGGCGCTTACTGCATGTGAAATAGGTGCAACTTACAACATGTCCCTCACCGGGGCCGAGCAGAACCTCGTGCATTACTATAATTTCAACCAGTCATCGGGGAGCTCCCTCACCGACCTGGTGAGCGCCAACAACGGCACACTCTACAATAGCCCGGTATGGACCCTCTCAGGCGCCGGCGTTGGCGGAACCTTCGACCTTGCCGTTACAACGACGGGTTCTTCGAATATCGGTTTCACCACGGCGACCGTCAGCGGAAATGTCACCAGCGGCACGGCAGCCGAAAGCGGCGTGGCGTACAACACAACAGGCTGTCCGACCATTTCAGATTCAAAGGCAATTCAAACTGTTTCCTCCGGTGCCTTTTCGGCAAGCCTTACCGGCCTGAACACAGGAACAAACTATTATGCACGCGCCTATGCCACGGATGCCAACGGAAACAGTTACGGGGATGAGGTCAGTATTACCACCCTGTCGCCGGTCGTAGTCACCGCAACTGCCGGCACCGCCGGGCCTACCGGCTATGCAACCCTGAAAGCGGCCTTCGATGCCATCAATCTTGGTACGCACCATGGCGTAATAACCATTAAGCTCTATGCCAGTACCACTGAAACAGCCAGCGCTGTATTGAATGCCAGCGGAAGCGGAAGCGCGGTCTATTCGGCCGTAACCATTTACCCGATTGCAACTGGTCTTTCCATCACCGGCAACCTTGCCAAACCACTGATCGACCTGAACGGGGCCGATAACGTGACCCTCGACGGCAGGGTGAATGCAACAGGATTTGCCAAAGACCTGGTGATCATGAACACCAGCACTTCTTCAACGGATAGCACGTCAACCATCCGGTTCACCAATGCTGCCCAGTCAAATTTAATCCGGTACTGTACTGTAAAAGGCTCCTCCATGGCGTTGATCAGCGCGGTCATTTTTTTCGGAGAGAGTTCTGCAACCCAAGGAAACGACCACAATATCATCGACCACAACAATATCACCAGTGCCACCGATGCCGACAGGCCAAGGTGTGCGGTCTTACACGCTTCCAGCCTCATTGAATGCAACGATGTGACGATCACCAGCAACAACTTTTATGATTTTTTCAACCGTGGAAGCAATGCTTTTTGCGTCCATGCAGGGGAATATTCGACCAACTGGACCATCACCGGAAACAGTTTTTATGAAACAACTCCGTTTGTGCCTTCCAACGACGCTTCTCAATCTGTAATTGAAATCACAACAACAGGTGTTGGTTTTAAAGTGAACAACAACTACATTGGCGGCAATTCTCCTGAATGTGGCGGCACCTGGACCAAAACCGGGGCGTTCAACACAAGTTTTACCGGCATCAGGCTGAGTGTGTATTCTGCCCAGGCCAGTAACATCCAGGGTAATAACATCCGGGGATTCTCATTTACGAACCCGGCAACCTCAAATTTCATTGGGATTAGTGTCACGGGAAATGTCAATGTCGGAGAGACTTTGGGAAATACCATTGGTTCACCTGACGGTAACGGATCCATAACGCTGAAAAACGGAACTTCGGACGGGGTGTTAACAGGAATATACATTAACGAAAACTCAGACATTACTGCCAGTAACAACAGGATAGCGTCTGTCACAGTCGCAAACACCGATGCCACTACTGCAACAAATTTTTATGGCATTCACAATTCGGGAACCGGAACCGTTGTATTGAACAACAATACGATTGGAAGCACAAGTGTCGCCAACAGCATCCTTGCAAGCTCAACCTCCACCGGTGCCACCCAGAACATCTATGGGATCATGGTAGACGGCGCGGGCACGAACACCTTATCTAACAACACCATTGCCAACCTGACAAACGCCTCTTCCAACCCTGCCGTCATTGGTGTAAATGGAACGGTGAGTGGTATTTTTATGTCAAATGGGGCGAATACAGTCACAGGAAATACCGTCCGGAACCTGACGATTGCCAATGCAAGTGTTGTGGCCTCTGCTAACGGCACTGTGACCGGAATTGCTTTTGGTAATACATCCCCGGCCCAGACAATCACCGGCAATACCATTTACAACCTTTCCAATTCCAATCCATCGTATACGGGGTGCGTCATCGGACTATACTACATGGGCTCTACGACCGCGTCGGTCGTTTCCCGCAATTTTATCCACAGCCTGTCGGCATCATCTGCTTCCACTTCTGTAAACATCTATGGTATCTATTTGAACCGCGGGACTGTCACATGCTCGAATAACATAATCAGCCTGGGTTCGGGCATTTCGAACGGGAATGGCTTTTGCGGCATCAAGAACACCAGTACGCTGGGAATCACCAACCTGTATTTCAATACCGTGGACATTGAAGGAGTCACAACAGGTGAAACAGGCAATACCTATGCATTGTCGAATGCTGGTCTTGTCAGGGATTACCGGAACAACATCTTCAACAATGCGCGTTCGGGGGGAAGCACAGGCAAACATTACGCCATATCCCTGAGTTCCACAACCAACCTGACCTGCGATTACAATGATCTTTATGCACCAAACGGCATGTTAGGGTATTTTGGCGGGAATATCACCTCCCTCGGCAACTGGCAAACCGCAACCGGGAAGGATGCCCATAGCGTTGCCACCAATCCTCACTTCGCTAATCCCGGCGGAACCAGCACCGCAAGCTACCTGCCTTCGGAAATTTCGCTTATTGCCGTTGCTGGCACCGGTATCACCAGCGATTATGCGGGCACAACCCGGGTCTACCCGGCCATGGGCGCATATGAGTACCCTGTTGGCCCTCCGGTCATTGAAATTACCGCAACTTCGGGAGATGCCGGCCCTGCCGGTTACCTCTCCTTAAAAGCTGCGTTTGACAGGATCAACGACGGCACTCACCAGGGTGCCATTACGATAAAGATACTGGCAAATACGACAGAGACCGCCAGCGCAGTCCTGAATGCCAGCGGAAACGGCAGTGCCAGCTACACGGCTGTCAACCTGTATCCGGCCTCCACCGGCCTCACCATCAGCGGCAACCTTGCAGCACCCCTGATCGACCTGAACGGGGCAGACAATGTTACCATCAACGGAAGCATGAACGGTTTGAATGCCGGTAAAGACCTTACCATTACAAACACCAGCACTGCTTCGACCGCCGGCACATCCACCATCCGGTTCTATAACGACGCCACTTCCAATGTGGTGAAATATTGCACCGTGAAGGGCTCTTCGCTTGATGTCACCGGGGGAATCATCGCCTTCGCCGATGAGGCGGGCACCACCGGGAACGACGGCAACACCATTGACCATAACGACATCACAGGAGCCTCCGATGCCGGCAGGCCCATACAGGCCATTTACGCCTCTGGTACCGAAAGCAAGAACAGCAACAATAACCTAGTCTGCAACAACAACATTTACAATGTCACCAACCGGGCAATTGATTCTCACGCAATCTACATATCGGGTTCCACGGAATGGACCATCATCGGGAACAGCTTCTATGAAACGAATGTGCTCATACCAACCGGACCAACCTCTCATTTTTGTATCAACATCACGGCCAGTTACGATGGTTCAGCCTATATCGTCAGCAACAACTTCATCGGCGGAAGTTCAGCAGGTTGCGGCGGTATGTGGACCGAAGCGAGTTTATATGACGACCGGTTATTGGCTGTGGGGGTCGAAACCGGGAATTCGATTGCCAGCAATATCCAGGGAAATACGATCAGGAATTTTTCAATTTCAAGTACTGATGCCACACCCTGGATTGGCATGGCATTGAACGGCGGCATCGCGAATATAGGCACGACGGCAGGTAATACAATCGGTGATCCTGTTTCAGAAGGTTCCATTACCATTACCGCCGGGGCGGCCGGAAATTCCCTGGTTTATGGCCTGGCCTTAGCCGCCTCGGGAACTTTCAATATCCAAAACAATGTCATATGTTCCATCACCGCGGCCAATGCAGATACGTCGGCTGCTACCGACTTTATAGGAATTTACAATGGAAGCCCGGGGGAGGCTGTTATACACGGGAATACGATCGGCAGCGCCACCATCGCCAACAGTATCAGATCAGCATCCGCGGCCTCCGGAGGCCCCCAGACAATGATTGGAATCATGAGCGACGCCTCCGGAGTCACCCAAATTTCCGGGAATACAATTGCCAACCTTACCAACGGCAACACCTGCGCAGACCCTACCATGAACGGCTGGACCTGCGGCATCATGACGCTTGACGGCACAAACACGGTCACGGGAAACACGGTTAGGAACCTTAAGATCGCAAATGCCAATAACAACGGCGACCAGGTTGCCTCAGTCACCGGGATCAACCAGTTATCGTCAGCTGCGGGACAAGTAGTTTCTGACAACACCATCTATTTCCTGTCGAACACCTTTGCCCCGTTCAACGGAAGCGTAACCGGGATCTATTACAAGGGGGGATTGACAGGAACCAACCGGGTTTCCGGGAACTTTATCCACGGTTTATCGGTCAGCCCTTCCAGCGCTGACGGCCACCTCTATGGCATTAAAATTGAATCGGGAGTTACCACCTATGCCAACAATATCATCAGCCTCGACGATAATACTTCGTCCAATATCACCGGCATCTATGAGTTTGGCGAAGCCGACAACAATAATAGCCTGTATTTCAACACAGTATATATCGGGGGTACAACCGGCCCCGGTGCACCCAATACTTCCTATGCCCTGAACAGTGCCGGGATATACAACCAGGCCGACATCCGCAACAATGTATTTTTCAATGGAAGATCAACGGGAGGGGGCAGCCTGCAACACTATGCCGTTAACTTCGTTTCCGACACCAGGACCATCACCTGCGATTACAACGACTATTACCATACAGGTACCGGTGGGGTTCTCGGATCCTATAGTACCAGTGTTTTCGCCCTTCCCATTGTGACCGGCCAGGATGCGCACAGTTTAATGAAAAACCCTCTTTTCGCCAGTGCAGGAAGCACGTCCGCTTCGGGGTACAAACCGATGACATCGCTTGCAGGCATTGCAGGAACAGGCATCACCACCGATTATGCAGAAAAGGCAAGGATTGTTCCTCCAACCATGGGGGCCTTTGAAAATGACTGTGCCAACCCCACTTTCGGTGGCACCGTTTCAGTAGACCAGGCTGGCTGTAGTCCATTTACACCAGGCCCGGTCACATGTACAGCGCCGTCAGGACAAACCGGTACACTGGAATATCAATGGCAGAGTTCGCTCAACGACAGCACTTTCACTGACATTGGCGGGGCGACCTCTTCCTCTTACTCGCCCGGGGGGCTTACAATCACCACGTGGTTCAAACGTCTTGCCCGTGTATCGTGCATGACCGGCTGGACAGGAGCGGCAGGATCGGATGCCGCCAAAATAACAGTCTTCAACCTGCCAACCGCAACCGCATCAGTTACGGCGAATGTGATTTGTTACGGCGAAAGCAACGGTTCCGTCAATGTGAGCGTCTCCGGCGGGAGTTCACCCTATGCCTATGCCTGGTCTACTTCGCCCGTACAAACATCTTCTCAGGCTTCAGGCCTTGCAGGAGGGAATTATAGGGTAACGGTAACCGATCTGAACGGATGTATTACAACCGCTTCAGTTGCCCTTACCGGGCCATCTGCAGCACTCGCGGCTTCAGCAGCCGAAACCAAAACTGTATCCTGTTTTGGCGGCAGCAATGGCGAAGCCACTGTTTACCCAAGTCACGGCTGGGGCAGTTATACCTATCACTGGAGTAACAGCCAGACAAGTGCAACGGCAACCGGATTTGCAACGGGGAGCTATACCGTAACCGTCACCGACGGGAATGGTTGTACCACGACAGCGTCAGCCTTTGTTTCACAACCCTCTGCAGCACTCTCAGCAACCGATGCCCAAACGGATGTCCTGGGTTGTCATGGTGATAAATCAGGTTCTATCAACTTAACCTTAAGCGGGGGAACTTCGCCTTATTATTTTGCTTGGACTGGAACCGGCGTAACTGCTACTGCCGAAGACCAATCCGGTCTTGGCGCCGGCACCTACAATGTGACCATTACGGATGCCCGTAGTTGTAAAACCGCAACCTCAGCTACCTTAACACAACCTGACACCCTGCAGGCAAACGTGTC
>JBAXOB010000067.1:0-17877 GCA_037133475.1 Bacteroidota bacterium | reverse complement strand
GGGTTTGGCCGCCAACCAGCGTTACGTTGGTGGTGAAATCATCATAACCCGTTTTTCCGATAACAACAGGTTGAAGACCGCTGAATGGGAGCGGATTGGTCAGATAGACACCTCCTGTAACGGAAAGGGTTTGGATAACCCCTGCAACCTTAATATAGGCGCCGACAACAGGCGCTCCGGTAGATGCATCTGTAACGGTTCCGCCAAGTTTCGGGCTCGGGGCAAGGGCGATATTCTTCGTGGTCGTTGTACCGCCAACCATAACGGCTGTTCCGGTATAAGGCACGTAACCGGTGGCTGTAACACCGACATTCACCGTTCCCGGGGTGATATTGGCAACCGTATAAAGTCCGGCGGCATTGGTGGTAACGGGGGGATAACCTGTAACCGTAACGGTTGCGCCGGAAATGGCAGCGAGGGTAACAGAGTTGGTAACGGTCCCGGTGAGGGTTCCGAAGGAGGCAGCCGCAACATTGATGGTAAAGTCAGCAGAGTTACCATAGGTTTGCGAAGTGCAGGGGCCACCCGGCGCTGCCAGCCATTCTGTCCTGTAACGCAGGCGGTGAGCGCCGGCTGTTGTACCGGCGGGAATGGTAATGGTTGCGGTATAGTTGGTGCCAGAAGCTGCACAGTTAAGGCCTGTCACAAAAATCTCACCGGCATCAAACGTGTTGTTGTTGTTGAGATCAATCCAAAGGCTCATATAGGTACTGCTGTAACCGGACTGAACTGTCAGGGTATAGGCCGTTCCTGTCGTCATCGTGGTGGATAACGCAGTGTAATCGTGATACCAGGCATTGGGCGATCCGTTACACGCAATGGCCTGGTTAATAGTACCCAGCTGAAAAAGGGTAAGTCCATCTCCAAAGGTACATCCGGTAGTGTAGGTGGGAGTGCAATAGGGAGCCTGCGCAATGGCTCCGCCCCAAAGTAGTACAAGAAACAGGATCTGCAAAAATCTGAAGATTTTTTTCATGATAATGGAGTTAGGTTAATAATAAAATTTACACAATGGAATATTAAGGGGATCAATAAAGATATTGATATATATATGGAATAATCGTTCTTCATAATAAGTTGACAACCAATGCATAGAAAAAACCATCATTCAGTTATTAAACTGATTAACAGCACTTTAAAAAATAATCTCTGCAAAAATTGCCGTTCAAAGATAAACAGAAATATTTTAAAACAAAAAAATAGAAGGATATTTTTCTTTTCAGGCTAATTTGACGTGATGCAGATTTTCATGTTGGTTACGCTCTCTTTGAGTTGTACCTGCAGCAGGTACATTCCGGGTGCGATTCCACTGACTGAAAACGAGAAGGAGTGGCTGGAGTTTGCATTCCAGGTACCTGAAAGAGAGCCGGTACAGTTAAAAAGCCTGATATCCCGGATCTCTTCGGGACTGGTTATGGTAAGATGATCAAAGGCAGGGTTTGGAAAGATCCTGGTCGCCGGCTGGTTCCTGGAATCCATCCCGGTGATGACCGAAACCGGGATCGTATCCGAATTTGAAGAATTGACACATTCCACAAAACGGCTTTGTATATAGTAATGGTATTGTCCTGTCGGGAGACCCGGATCGAAATAAGTCGTATCGTTAACAGGAGCAGGATTGACCTTTATAAAACTGCCCGAGTTCCCGTTCTGGCGATAGATATCATATCCAACCAGGCTATGGACAGGGAGCGCCGGGTTCCGGGGGGAACGGGGAGTTGAACCGACCGGAATAACCTTCGAGTAATGATCCTTTGCGCCGATGGAACAATCATCAACAGCCCAGGGATACCACAATCCGTTGCCGTCACCGTCAACGGCGTGCCAGGCGATATCGATTGTTTCCCCTGCATACCCGGAAAGGTCAATATGATAGGGTGTATTCCAGGCATTCACACCGGAAGCCGGGGTATAGGAGGGCAATGCCGACATGTCGAGCAGCACGGTCCAGGTGGCTCCCTGGTCCGATGAAACCTGGACATAATAGTGGTCAAGATGCAGCGAGCCCTGGAAGGCATAACTCCAGAAGGTGAGGTCTCCGTTTACATATATATTATGGGCGATGAGCCATTCATCCTGGTGAGAATAATCCCAGTTCAGCCCGGCGGCAAAATTGCCGTTGTGCACACCCAAAGGCCCGGATGAAGCCATATGCGACCAGGACGAGGTCGGGTTCGTCGATTGTCTGGTCCATTGGGCGGGAGGGAAAGCGGTCTCTTCGAACCCCTCGTTCAGCAGGTTACCTCCGTAACATGCCGGGGAACCCCATGCCAGGTGAACACCGCTGCCCGACTGGAGCGCGGAAAGGTTTGTGGCAGGGTAGCAAACAGGGTAGACACTGATATTATCGAGGTACCAGCTTAAAATCTCGGAGGAGTTTTCGCCTGCCGCCCTGAACCTGATGCGGAATCCTTTACCCCTGACCGGGGAGATATCGATATGGTTACTGGTCCATGAAAAACTCCCCGAATTTTTTATTTCGGCTTTCTGATGCCAGGTATGGTTGTAATATACATCCACGAACATCTTTTCAGTTCCGGTGGCATTCCTGTCTGACAACTTCAGGTCGAAATCGAGCCAGATGGAGGCACAGGTGAAGGGTACGCCGCTCAGGGAGGGGCTCTCCAGCGAAAAATTATAGCTGACCTGGGGAGGTTGCCAACGGAAACTTGCTGCGGGGGTGGGGATCCCCTCATTGGGATCAATCACCCAATTCCCCTGGGCAGGGGTAAATTTCCAATCATTATAGGCAAAAGTGCCCTGGTCCCATGATTCAAAAAAGGGAAGCTGGCGGCCAAAATTGATCGTAATATCCATCGGACCCGCCTTGACACTTTCGGCAAACTGGCCGGGATACCCGTAGGAGGTCAGGTCGTATGCGGCAGCAACTTTATAGTGGTATATGCCGGGTTCGAGGTTGACATCATAAAAGGAGAGGGTGTCGGCATTGGTAATATGAGCGATCACGCTGTCGTCACGGTATACGGTATAGCCCAGCAGGCCGGGCGGTGTGACGGCAAGGGTATCGGAGCCGGAGTTGGGTTTCCCCCAGTCAAGATAGGCCACATTTTCATAGGCAGTACCGTTCAGGTTGCGCACCGGGTAAAGAAAGTGGGAGGAAAAGGGAGTACAGGAAAAATCAGAATACCCGCTGCCGTAAAGCGCCCTGACGCAGGCAGTATAGGTCTGCCCGTACTGAACCTGGTTTGCCGGGATCGAATAGGCATTTTTGACCGTGTAACCGCTAATCGCATTGCCCAGGTAAAAGTAGTATCCAAGGATGCAGGTTGCCTGCTGCTGTGCCGGTTCTGTGGCATCTACGCCGATATTGTCGACACACCAGTTGTTGATGTCGTACGAATCGCCGCCGGTAGCCTTGAAACGGACTTTGAAGTCGAGGTTTGTATAGGCAGAGATATCGATTTCGTCGGTGGTCCAGGAGAAACTGCCTGCGCTGTTAGTATAGTTTTTCAAGGAAATCCAGGCATTTCCGTTCCATAATTCCACGGCCAACTGATTTACACTCGTGGTGCCTGCATTGTCCAGCAAAATATCATATTTCAGTTTCAGCAGGGTGGAGCGTTCTCCGGATATGGTGCGGCTGACCAGTGACTGAGTATAATTCTGCTGGCGGGGAAGCGAAGAAAAAACCACACAAGGCGCAGGATTTCCAACGGATGAGGAGATACTCCAGTTGGAGCCACCCTGCACCGTCCACCCGTTATGGGTAAGGTTGCCGCTGCCCCAGTTTTCCAGAAAGATAGATTTGCCGAAGCGTGGGACGTCCCAGTGAGCCAGAAGGTTACTATCGTTGACAACCAGGTTGGCCGGGGGGTTTTTTACCTGGAGCAGCGTGACATTCAGGTTGACGGCGGCCGTTACCGGCAAGGTTTGAACCAGGGTATCATACCCGAATTTGGTTATGGTAAGATGGTAGGTTCCCTTCCATACATTCGGGAAGGAGATGATCCCGGTGGTGTCGGAAAGGGCGGTATAGGCCGTATCGGGATAGGCCATGTTGACAAAGTTCACAGAGGCGCCTGCATACCCGCTGCTCAGGCAACTCGGATTCAGGTGAATGGTTACCGGGGCGGTCCAGCATTTCCCTATAATATTTGAAAAAGAAACCGCTGACCACCGGTTTCCCGCGTACTGGGCCTTTACACCCCACCGGTATGGGCCGCAGGGTAAGGAGGGCCAGGAGTTATCGGAGATGGCGGTTGCGGTGGTTACCGCTACGAGTGTCCATGCTGAAGGGTTTTGTTCTTCACCCTGACGCAGCCGGAAAATATTATAGGCGCTTGCACTGGCCGCAGCATCGGTAAGAGGGGGCGGTCCGCCGGGCCCTTCGCACTGTGCACGGATCATGAAATTCCCGCCAGCCGGGATCCAGGGACTTCCACCCGTTACAAACCTGGAATAACTGCGGAATTGCGGAGTTGTCTCATCAATGGCGATACCCGAAGCGCCGGGGGGGGCTCCCGCCTGTATCATCACGATATAAAAAGATCCGCTGCTGATCGTCAGCGTTGCCGGGAGGGTAAACTCAACCCACCCGGTGGCCGCAGGGGTAATGGTATAGGGCCCCGCAAGGCTGCTTCCCGGCGCTCCTCCCGGCCCGAGGGCATCATATATGCTTACCTGGAAGGCGCCCGGGGCAGTAACACCCGGGGGATAATTAGCGCTGTTCCCGATATTGACGGAACCTCCTGTCACCTTTGCCGGGAATCCTGCCGGGGTGAATTTCACGGCATTCATATTGCCGGAGTAGCCCCAGATGGTAAAATCATCCTGGATTCCGTCGTCATAGATCAGTTCATAATTCCCGGCAGGGGCGGCCCATGAAATCCCGACACTCTGCGATCCCGCGTTGAGCAGGGCTGTTACCGCCTGCGCCGGATTAACCGTCTCCCACAGGGCAATGTTCAGGGTGACGGCAACACCCTGCTGAAAGATAACAGGGGTTGAGGTATAATTGTCGAAACCCGGCTTGGTCGAGGTTACGGGAAAGTTACCGGTGGGATCGACCGATAACATGTAAACTCCCCCGGAAGTTGAGTAGGTTGTTTTCCCATTCACACTCACCCTTGCCCCCACAATGGGATTCCCGGTGGCTCCGTTGGAAACCACACCCAGCAGTGTAGCTGCCGTGGCCGGCAATGTTTGCCCGGTTGATGGCACGAAAAATAATAACAGAACCGGCAACAATAGGTAAAATGCCAGGTTCAGCAGGTTGAGGAGAAAAATCCGTAGCCTTCTTTTAACCATACAACTGCTTGAACGGATAAACCGTTGATTTTGTTACAAATTTACACAAAAAAATCAACATTATCTAACTGCCGGAGGCTGATTCAGGATTTCACAACGGAAAAATTCCCCGCTCCTGTGCAAACCAGAATTTGCGGGATTCATCCACGGCATGGAGGTTGAACAAAGGGTTATGACCTGGAAACGGGGCGGAAGGAAGGATTCATAGCGTCAGTTTGCTTTAGTGAAGTTTTCCGGAAAAACATGGTCCCGGGATCCATACTTTTAAATTAACCACAAAGGCCACAATGATTTACACAAAGGTCACAATGGGGTGCTTTGTCTCCATCGTGCCTTTTTTGTGTCATGGCGGTTAAAAAACGACGCTTCTTCTGAAAATTAAACAGCCGGGAAATCTGCTTTTTTTTCTCGTTTGGTTTGATAATTGAAAAAAAATTATAACTTTGCACTCCCAAATTTACGAACATCAATACATTATAACATGTACGCAATCGTTGAAATAGCCGGTCAGCAATTCAAGGTAGAGAAGAACGACGAGATCTTTGTTCACCGCCTTGACGGTGAACCCGGGACAAAAATTGAATTTGACAAGGTTTTGCTGCTGGATAACGACGGCACGATCAGTGTTGGCAAGCCTTTGGTTGAAGGCAGCTCGGTAAGCGGATCGATCATTGATCATGCCCGTGGAGATAAAGTTGTCATCTTCAAAAAGAAGCGCCGCAAAGGATATGAAAAGGAATCGGGCCACCGGCAGGATTTCAGCAAGATCCTGATTGAAAACATCAGTTTCTGAATGCAGCAGGGGCTATCAGGCTCTGCAAAGAATAGACGTTAATCGAAAAAAAAGTTAATCCGGATTAAAAGTTAGTCACTAATTTTTAATTTTTAATTAAGCAACGCATTATGGCACACAAGAAAGGGGCGGGTAGTTCAAGCAACGGCCGTGAATCACACAGTAAACGCTTAGGCGTTAAAATTTATGGTGGTCAGTTTGCCAGGTCAGGCAACATCATCCTGAGGCAGCGCGGTACGGTGCACAATCCCGGGTTGAATGTCGGCATTGGTAAGGACCATACCCTCTTCGCCCTAATTGACGGCATCGTGGAATTTAAGAAGAAAAGAAGCGACCGCTCTTTTGTCTCCATCGTTCCGATGGAAGAGTCGGTCAACTAAAGTATTGCGTTACACGGTTCGTGTTTTCGCATCCTCCTTTGCAAAACGGTGTGGGTTAACCCATGCCGTTTTTTTTATTGTCTGATTGTTTTTACCTATTTTTGTTCATCCAATAACGCTCGCTATGCTTTCATTAAATTATATCCGGGAACACCAGCAGGAGGTGATCGACCGGCTGGCCATTAAAAATTTTAACGGCAAAGAGGTTATTCAGAAGATCGTCCTGCTGGATGACCAGCGCAGGGAAACCCAGAAAAAACTTGACGACCTGCAGGCACAGGGCAATGTCCTGGCAAAGGAGATCGGGCTGCTTTTTCAGTCGGGCAAAAGCGCCGAGGCAACCCTGCTGAAGGAACAAACGGCGGAACTGAAAGAAAAGGCGAAATCACTGGATCAATCCTTTGAAGAGATAAAAAAGGAGCTCGACGAGGTGTTGGTAAGGGTGCCCAACCTCCCCCACCCTTCGGTTCCTACAGGCAAAACGCCCGACGACAACCTGGTGGTATCGCAGGAGGGTGAGATCGTGCCGGTTGCCGCCACGGCAGTGCCGCACTGGGATCTCACCACGAAATACGACCTGATCGATTTTATTACAGGCAACAAGATCACCGGGGCAGGATTTCCATTATATAAAGGTAAAGGAGCAAGGTTACAGCGCGCCCTGATCAACTTTTTCCTGGAGGAGGCGCTCAAGGCCGGCTACCAGGAGGTTCAGCCTCCCTATATGGTCAATGCCGCCTCTGCCTACGCCACGGGGCAGCTGCCCGATAAGGATGCCCAGATGTACCATGTCGGCCTCGACGACATGTACCTCATTCCCACGGCGGAGGTGCCGGTGACCAACATCTACCGCGACACCATCCTCAAAGCGCAGGAACTTCCAGTGAGGAACGTTGCCTATTCCGCCTGTTTCCGCCGCGAGGCAGGCTCATACGGCAAAGATGTGCGCGGACTGAACAGGCTCCACCAGTTCGACAAAGTGGAGATCGTACAGATCGCCCATCCCGACCATTCTTACGACGTACTGGAGGAGATGAAGGCATACGTTACCGGCCTGCTGCGAAAACTCGGGCTCCCCTTCCGCGTGCTGAAGCTCTGCGGCGGCGACATGAGCTTCACCTCGGCGCTGACCTACGACATGGAGGTATGGTCTTCGGCCCAGGCAAGATGGCTGGAGGTCAGCTCCGTCTCTAATTTTGAGACCTTCCAGTCGAACAGGATGAAACTGCGTTTCAGGGATGAAAACGGGAAGATGAACATGCCCCATACGCTGAACGGCAGCGCCCTGGCGCTCCCGCGTATCGTTGCCGCCCTGCTTGAAAACAACCAGGCCCCCGACGGGATCAGGATCCCGCCGGCGCTGGTTCCCTATACCGGATTCGATATGATCAGTTAATTTTCCGCCCTGATTACCGGCTGCATATAAAGGCATCGTATCCCGGATACCTCATTTCAGATTTCAGATTTACAGATTTCAGATTTCAGATTTTGTGATTTCAGATTTGTTATTTCAGATATCACATTTCCGCCCGCTGTTATTATCTTCATCTTTGACTTTATTGGTAAGTTATTGAAGGTGAGATGTGAAACAAGATACCAGAAATTCTGTGCCCCATGAAAATTCCTCCTGATCCGAATTCGGGCAGGATAAGGTACCTCCTACCCTCCCGTTTTGTGTACTTTGCAGAAGAACCGCAGCCGGGCTGTTTTCCGGAATATCACCCGGGATAAACGAAGTTCATGATTCCATGCAGATACCGCGCCAGACCCCGCGATTTCACAGGAAACAGTTAACAACATTATTTTGCAAATTATAATTTTTAATTTTTAATTTTGACCTGTTAACTAAAATCAACTTTTTATGAAAAAGATAATCGTTTTCCTGCTGGTATTGCTGCCGGCAATCTTTACTGCTGAAACCATGTTCGGGCAACTCAGTATAGGTGTCAAGGTAGGTTACAATGCCTCCAAACTGTCAGCCAATATCGATTCGGTCACAACAAGTTTTAAGTCGGGCATGCAGTTTGGCGCCTTTGTCCGGATCGGGAAAAAGCTCTACCTGCAGCCTGAACTTTATTATACCACCCAGGGAGGCGTATTTACCAGTAACACCCAGAATTGGAAACAAACCGTCAAGATCGGGTCCCTCGATCTTCCTGTTTTGATCGGGATTAAGGTTCTTGATATCAAAATGGTGAATGTCAGGGTCCTGGCAGGCCCGGAAGCATCCTTTGTGATCAATAGCCTTACAAGTATAGAGGAGGGTGGGATCAACAATAGCCTGGGTCCTCTTACCAAGGGAGATTTCAGTTCGGTTAACTGGTCGCTCCAGGCGGGCGCCGGGGTGGATGTATGGAGATTCACCCTTGATATCCGTTACCAGGTGGGTTTGTCGCAGATGGTCAAAGAGGTCAAAAAATACACCTTTGACACTAAAAACAATGTCTGGGTCGTCAGCCTTGGCTTCAAAATATTATAATCGATACCGGGTTACTCAAGGGGGGGGCTCCTTCCGGCAAACTGAACATAAACACAGGTAGTCCATCCGGTTCTTATGAAGGTTAATGGCGTTGATTACCGCACGGTATGGATGGAGGGAACTTCGGTTTTTTTCATTGAGCAGAACCTGTTGCCGTTCCGGTTCCTGATTCATGAAGCAACAAGTCATACCGGCTGCTGCCATGCAATCCGTACGATGATGGTGCGCGGTGCGGGCGTCATAGGCGCCATGGCCGGGTTTGCCATGGCCCGGGCGGCGCTGGAGGCACCGGCATCTCAATACCTTCCCTTTTTAAGCGAGGCCCGCCGGGAAATCGAATCAACCCGTCCAACCGCCCGCAACCTGTTTTATGCCGTTGACAAGGTATTTGCAGCTGCCACGGTATCTCCGGAAGCAGCTGTGGCAGAGGCACAACGAATTGCCGACCATGATGCCGCCGATTCGCAAAAGATCGGCGAATATGGCAACAGGCTTATCCGGGACGGGATGAATATTGAAACCCACTGCAATGCGGGATGGCTTGCCTTTGTTGATTACGGTACCGCCCTCTCGCCCGTTTACCGGGCCCACCTGCAGGGAAAGAAGATCTTTGTCTATGCCGATGAGACCAGGCCCCGTAGCCAGGGAGCAAGGCTGACTGCCTGGGAGCTTCACCAGGCCGGGGTACCCCACACCATCATTCCCGACAATGCCGGGGCATACCTGATGTCGCTGGGAAAAATTGATATGATGATCGTCGGTGCCGACCGCATTGCCGCCAACGGCGATGTGGCCAATAAAATAGGAACCCTTGAAAAGGCAATCGCTGCCAGGGAATACGGCGTGCCCTTCTACGTTGCAGCTCCCACCTCTACCTTCGACGCTTCCTGTGCCGACGGCAGCCTGATCCCCATCGAAGCAAGGAGTGAGGAGGAGGTTCTTTTCCAGGAAGGACTTACCCAGGATGGACGCTTTGAGAAGATCCTGGTCTGCTCACCCGGCTCCACGGCATTTAACCCCGCCTTTGATGTGACCCCTGCAAAATATATTACCGGGATCATCACCGAAAAGGGGATCATTGCTCCCGGCAAAGCAGAGATTGAACAGCTTTTATCCACCTGATTCGGGTGGATGCCATTGAATGTTATAACTCACGAGGATACACATCTTAACATAAACCTACCATGAAATTATCACGATTTGCGTTATGGCTCCTTACCGGGGCATTTGTCATGGCCCTTGCAATGCCTTCCCGGGCAGAGGAGAAGCCAAAAACCAAGGAACAGGACAAGTCAAAGGAGAAATCCAAAGACAAAGAAAAGCCCAAGGAGGACTCGGTTTATAATTCCGGGCTGGTGAGCGGGCTGAAATTCAGGAGTATCGGGCCCGCCTTTTGTTCGGGCAGGATCGCCGATTTCGCGGTAAATCCCAAAAACCACAGCGAATGGTTTGTGGCGGCAGCCTCGGGACATGTATGGAAAACCGTGAACAACGGCACTACCTTCGATCCCGTGTTCGACAACAACGGCACCTACTCGATCGGATGCATCGTAATTGACCCGGCAAATAACAACATCGTGTGGGTAGGCACCGGCGAGAACAACCATCAGCGCTCGCTGGGTTACGGGAACGGTATTTATAAAAGCTGCGACGACGGCAAAACCTGGAAGAACATGGGACTGAAGGATTCGCGCCAGATCGGCATGATCCTGGTCGACCCGCGCAATTCCGATGTTGTTTATGTAGCTGCCGAAGGTTCCGTATGGGGCCCGGGCGGCGACCGCGGACTGTATAAAACCACCGACGGGGGCAAGAACTGGAAAAAAGTCCTGGAGATCAGCGAAAATACGGGGGTGAACAATGTCATCATGGATCCCCGCAACCCGGATGTGCTTTATGCTTCCTCCGAGCAGCGCCGGCGCCATGTTTTCACCAAGATCGGCGGTGGACCTGAAACTGCCATCTACAAGTCGGTCAATGCCGGTGAAACCTGGGACAAACTTACTTCAGGCCTTCCCGCTGCCGATATGGGCGGCATGGGACTGGCCATTTCGCCCGTGAATCCCGATGTGATCTATGCCATCATCGAATCAACGCCCGAAGCCAAGGGTTTTTACCGCAGCGGCGACCGTGGCGCATCCTGGCAGAAGATGAGCGACCATTGCGCACAGGGGCAGTATTACAATGAGATCTACTGTGATCCGAAAGATGTGAACAAGGTATATTCGGTGGAAACCGTGTCGCAGGTTACCGAAGATGGCGGAAAGACATGGAAACCCTTTGGCAACAACAAGCGTCATGTCGATGACCACGCCCTGTGGATCGATCCCTCGGATACCAAACATATCTTCATCGGCAGTGATGGCGGGGCTTATGAGACTTTCGACGGGGGCAAAGAATTTATCTTCAAGTCAAACCTGCCCGTGGTCCAGTTTTACAGGGTCCAGGTTGACAATTCCCTGCCATTCTATTATGTTTACGGGGGCACGCAGGACAACAACAGCATGGGCGGACCGTCGCGTTCAACCGCCGGTGCGGGCGTTCTGACCGACGACTGGTTCAACACCAACGGCGGTGATGGCTTCTGGTCGCAGATCGATCCTGTGGATCCCAACATTGTTTATGCCGAATCGCAGTATGGCGGCATGGTCCGTTACGACCGGAAAAGCCAGGAGGCTGTGGATATCAGGCCCGAACCGCGCAAGGGTGAAGACAGCTATAAATGGAACTGGAACACCCCGCTGATCATCAGCCCCCATTCGCCCACACGTATTTATACTACGGCAAACAAGGTATTCAGAAGCGACGATCGCGGCAATACCTGGCAGGTGATCAGCGATGACCTGACAGCAAAGATCGACCGCAACACCTGGCCGGTCATGGGCAAATACTGGCCCAGCGATGCCGTTCAGAAGGATATCTCCACCTCGCTTTACGGGACGATCATCTCCTTTGATGAATCGCCGGTGAAGGAAAACCTGCTCTTTGCCGGTACCGACGACGGCCTTATCCAGGTATCGGAAGATGCAAAAACCTGGACAAAAATCGATAAATTTCCCGGCATCCCTGAAAACACCTATGTCAGCGACATCTTTGCCTCCCGTTTTGACGAGAACGTGGTGTTTGCCTCGTTCGACAATATCCTGCGCGACGACTTCAAACCCTACCTGCTGAAGAGCAGCGACAAGGGAAAATCCTGGAGTTCCATTGCCGGCAACCTTCCCGAAAACGGAACCGTGCACACCATCATGCAGGACTTTGTGAATCCTGATCTACTCTTCGTGGGAACCGAATTCGGCTGTTTCTTCACCATCGACGGCGGGAAAAAATGGATCCAGCTGAAGGCAGGCCTCCCCTCCATCTGCGTAAAGGATATTGCCATCCAGAAACGTGAGAATGACCTGGTGCTGGCTACTTTTGGCCGTGGTTTTTATATCCTCGACGATTACACGCCGCTGCGGAACCTGAAAAAGGAGAATCTCGACCAGCCCGGGTACCTGTTCCCCGTGAAGGATGCCCTGATGTACCTGCCTACCAATACGAAAGGATCGCAGGGTTCGACGGTATTTGTTGCCAAGAACCCCGATTTCGGGGCCGTTTTCACCTATTTTATCAAGGAGGTTCCCAAAACCGCCAAAGAGATCCGCAAGGAGAAAGAGAATGCGTTGTTCAAAAAAGGGGACCCTATCCCGCAGCCATCGGAGGCTGACCTGCGTAAAGAGAAACAGGAAATTGATCCCTTTCTTACCTTCACGGTGACCGATGTTACCGGCTCACCGGTAAGGATCATCAGGAAAAGCGTATCCAAAGGCATCAACCGGGTGAACTGGGACCTGAGGTACCAGTCGGCACGGATCGTGGAAACCGATAAATTCGACCCGCTGGGCGATAACGGCAGCGGGGTGCTTGCCATGCCGGGCAAATACAGGGTCAGTATGTCGATCACGGCCGGCGGGGAAACAAAGGCTCTTGCAGGACCCGTTGAATTCAGTGCCGTTGTGCTGAACAACACGACCTTCCCTGCTCCTGACCGTGGCGCGATGATGGCTTTCCACCGCAAAGTCGCCGAAATCACGCGCGTGATGCAGGGAACCGAAAATTATGCAGAGGCACTGAACAAAAGAGCGACCAGCATCCTCCAGGCCCTCAACAGTACCCTTGGCGCCAGTCCCGAACTGGTGAAAAAAGCCCGTGAGGTTCAGCTGCAGCTCGATGAGATCATCAATGTGAAATTCAACAGGAACACGGCAAAACCAAGCGAGGAGGAAAACCCGCCGGCGCCGGTTCCCCTGAATTCAAGGCTGGGCAAACTCAGCTGGATCAGCTGGTCGTCGACCAGCGAGCCCTCGCAAACGCAAAAAGATGCCTATGCCATCCTGGAGGCTGAATTCCCGCCGGTTTATGATCAGATCAAGCGGATCGGTGAAACCGATATCCCTCAATTGGAGAAGGCGCTGGAAAACCTCGGGGCGCCTGTAACGCCCGGCAGGTTGCCCGAATGGAAAAAATAAGCTGATCGATCACCCTGTATTGAAAAACGAGGCTGCCCGGGATAATGGGGCAGCCTCGTTTTTTGATGGGAGATTAACAGGATACAATGTAGATGTTAAGTACCCCCGGTTTTATCGCTTCAACCTTACTTGTTTACAAGCACCTTTTTTACAACCTTGTGCTCGCTGTTCAGGAACACCACCGAATAAACGCCTTCGGCGACCGGACGAAGGTCAATCTGTTTTTCAAAGGTACTGTTTACCTGTACCTCGCCAAGTGTATAAATCCTCGACCCGAGCTGGTTGTATATCTCAATGGTATAGGTCTCCTGAACCGGACTGGTGATGGAGACCGTGAACAAGCCATCGTTTGGAACAGGATAGACGCTGAACTGACTTGCCTGCAATTCCTGCCCGCCGGTTACCACCACCCAAACCTTGTTGGAGATCGGTGATGAACAGCCGTTGGTGGTTACCACACACCAGTAATACCCTGTATGGTGGGTCACGGTATAGCTCTGGGCCGTTGCGCCGGCAATGGCATTGCCTTCATAGTACCACTGGTTTCCGCTGGCCGCGCTGCTCGTAAGCACAGCTCCCGCCACCGTAACGACCGGGGCCGCCGGGATGGCATTCATCGTTACGTTCAGGGTTGAAACGGTACCGTTTCCGCAACTGTTGGTTCCCTTAACCGTAACCGTTCCTGTCCCTGCTGCCGGGCCAAAACTTACGACGATATTCCGGGTTGTGGCTCCCGAGGTTATGGTGGCCCCGGCAGGCACCGTCCATATGTAGCTATTGGTAAAAGCAATGGCGGGCACACTGTAGGCAACACCGGTTTTGTTGACGCAAACCGAGGCAGGCCCGGCAATGGTCCCCGCGGCACCCGGCAGCGGGTTGACCGTTACGGCAAATGCCGGCGATGCCGTTCCGTTGCCACAGCTGTTGGTCCCCGATACTGTTATGTTTCCTGAAACGGCACTCGCGTCGAAAATAACCGTGATGCTCTTTGTTCCCGCACCGGTTGCGATCGTTGCCCCGGCGGGCAGCACCCAGGTATAGGAGCTTGCATTGAGGATCTCCCCGCAGGAATAAGCAACGCCGTTGGTACCGGCACAAAGCGTTGAGGTGCCTGTCACTGCCCCGGCCGCATTGGGCAGCGGGTTGACAAACAGGTTATACACCGATGGGGTTGTGGCAGAACAGTTGCTGCTGTTGGTGTAATTTACGCTGATCCACTGCGCCCCGACACCGGTCCAGGTGACATTCACCGCGCTGGTGCCCTGGCCCGAAACGATGGTGCCTCCGGGAGAAATGGCCCAGGTATATCCGGTCATTCCATTTTGGGTATAATACATATTCCCGGTCGAACCTACGCAGGGGGCGTTATTGCTGCCGATGGTGGGTACGGGAGTTGGATTGACCGTTACGGCGTAGGTGGTTGCCGCGGCTGCCATGCAGCCGTTTGTATTGGTATAGTTAACACCTACCGATTGGGCCCCTGCAGTATTCCAGGTCACGGTAACCGTATTGCTGGTTGCGGTGCCGCCGGCCGTGATCATGCCACCGGCCGAGACCGTCCAGGCATAGCCCGTCATACCTGCCTGTGTCGTATAAACCACGCCTGCAGCGCCCTGGCAGACACTGGGTGTCCCGGTAATGGTTGGTGTTGGCAGGGCATTGACGGTTACCGCATACGAAGTTGCAGTCGCTGCGGTACAGTTGCTGCCGTTGGTATAATTTACGGTTACGGTCTGGGCACCGGTTGTTCCCCATGTCACGGTAATCGCGTTGGTTGTTCCGCCGGCCGTGATCGTGCCCCCTGCAGAGGTCGTCCAGGTATAACCGGTCATCCCTGCCTGGGTGGTGTAAACATTGCCTGGGGTATTTACACAGGTATTGGCTGGCCCTGTGACGGTCGGAACCGGCAGGGCGTTCACCGTTACGGCAAGCGAGGAGGATGCCCCGCTGCCGCAGGAGCCGTTGCCTGCAACCGTAATATTTCCCGATGCCGAGCCGAAGGTCACGGTGATGGTATTGGTACCGGATCCTGCCGTAATCACGGCACCTGCAGGCAGAGTCCACAGGTAACTGGTGGCGTTGGTAATGGTGCCGACCGTATAGACATTCCCTGCCGAGGATGCACATGCTGTCAGGGGCCCGGTAATGGCGCCGGCAGGCGAAGGCGCAGGACATCCGGTTAAAAAGGTAAGGTCGGCGCCGTTGGTTGTCCCGGCCGAATTGACACCCCTGACCCTGAAATGGTAGGTGGTGTTGTTTGTCAGCCCGGAGAGCGCGGCGCTTACATTGGTGTTGGACGTACCTGTCACGGGTGACGGAACCCCGGCAACTGTCGTCCCATAGGCTACCGTAAGTCCGTAGTCGAAGGAGACGGTCGTAGACGAATTGTTGGCATTGATGACCCCGTTGATGGTGGCAGTTGTGGTAGTCACCAGGGATGCAACCGTTGTTGTGGCAACAGGGGCAATGGCAGGCGTGGTGAATGTCATATCACTGCCGTTGGTAGTTCCCCCCGAATTCACCGCATTGATCCTGAAATGGTAGAGGGTGTTGGGAAGAAGTCCCGTCAGGGATGCAAGGGAGGGGGTAACGGCAGTCCCGGTAACCGTGAGCGGCACACCGGGTACATTGGTACCATAGGCGACCGTTAACCCGTAATCAAACGAAACAGTGGAGGAGACGTTGTTGGCATTGACAGTTCCGTTCAGGGTGGCCGTGGTTCCAGTCACCCCGGTGGCGGCGGTCGTAATGACAGCGGGAGGTATGATCGCGGTAGTGAAGGTCATGTCACTGCCATTGGCCGATCCGCCCGAATTTACGCCATTTACCCTGTAATGATAGAGGGTATTGGGCAGTAAGCCGGTCAGGGATGCATTCACATTGGTAACGGAGGTGCCTGTAACCGTCGCCGGTACTCCCGGGAGCACGGTGCCGTAGGCGACTGTCAGTCCATACTCGAACGTAACGGTTGTGGAGGCATTGTTGGCATTGACGGTACCGTTCAGGGTGGCGGTTGTCCCGGTGACCGCAGTGGCGGCCGTAGTCACCACGACCGGCGAGGTGGCCAGGGGCAGGGGTTGATTCCAGGTCAGCCCCACTTCGGCATCCGACAAAGCCCTGCTATACAAACGGAACTCATCCATCAAGGTACCTGCGCTGAAGCTGTTGCTGGTACTGTACCCCCCGACAAGAAAGGGTCCGGTACCCGTAAAGGTTACGGCCGGCTCGACGACTGTGCTGTTGAGCACACCGTTAAAAAACACCTTCACCGCGGCGCCTGTATAAACGAGGGTGATGACAGTCGGGGTGGAAGGGATCCCATTGATAGGAACGTCGGTAAGGCCGGTTCCGCGGAGCCAGAGGTTCCCGTTGCCGGCAACTCCCCCGGTAAAACAACGGAAGGTTCCGGCCGAAGCATCCCCGAAATAGTAATATGTGGTGGCCGAAGTGGCGGGGAAGTTGTTGAGCCAGAAGGAGATCGTCCAGCCGGTGCTGGCCAGGTTGGTTGCCCAGCCCGTGCTCAGGTTGTTGGTGCCCGAGGCAAGGCCATTTCCGACCAGGGCCGTGCCGAACTGTCCGGTCGATCCAACCGTCAAACCGGTAAGTACCGCGGGGTTGGTCCCGACAGGGGCGCTGGCATAATTCTGCTGGTTGCCGGCAGCATCGAATTTGAAATACATATATTCAGGGACTGCCTGACCAAAGGAGATCGTAAACGAAAGGAACAAGAACAAGGCTGAAAGATTTAGTCTTGTCAGGATTTTAGTAGAATTCAGTTTCATTCTCTTGGATTTTAAGTGAATACTAAAAATATCACGGTAAATATAATGCCAGTCTGTACTGATTCCAAATAATTTCGGATATTTTTTTTTCAACCATCCATATTTTTTTTCAGCAGGAGAATGCCGGGCATTTTTTTCAACATGCCTATAATTAACCTGTTGCAGAAATAACTGTCCACGATCATCAGGGTTAATGATTTTTCGGAAGGGAATCTTCAGGCGGGGATTCCATATCCTGCCTGGGCGGTGTTAGGGATAATTTTCCAGGAGAGAAAAACCATATGGTCCGTGTTTTACGCCGTTACCGGTAAGGATCTGTTAAACTCTTTTCCAGACAAATAGGGTCCTGGTTGTATTGCAGCCTACCTAACTTACCCTATCATCGGGAAATTTAGCCATTCTGTCGGTATATTCAGTCAGATAGTCTATTTATTCCGCCTGTGATAAAAATAACAATTACATTTATATCAGAATATTTAAGCGCATAAGGGAGTTTTCTGATTTTCCATCAACGCAACTTATTCAGCCGAATTACCAGCTTGTCGATCTTGTTCAACTACCGCTTACTACTCTGAAACCGACTATCGTCATTCGTTCTGATCAGAATTGAAAAGAAAACTCCTTTTTTTATCCAGAAAGCCGGGCTTGTTCCCGGCTTTTTTTT
>JBAXOB010000066.1:0-18020 GCA_037133475.1 Bacteroidota bacterium | reverse complement strand
TTTCGCATCTCACATCTTGGCAGAAAATGCGAAATCTGAAATGTGAAATGTGAATCTAATGCAATTTTAATCTGGTTCTAAAGCCTGCTTAATATCCCGGTTCTACTTTTGTGCCCTGAAACAAATGAACTCAATTCATATGTGGTGCAAATGGCTTCTGATCATCGTTTTTTTCCTGTTCCTGACCCGGGTTCAAGTTGCAGCCGGACAGGCGTCGAGTGCGGCAACAGAGCGGATCACCCGGGCCGGGGCCGACAGCCTGTTCCTGGCCAAAAACCTGCTCCTGCTGGCGGAAAAGTTCAATGTAGGGGCTTCCGGGGCCCAGGTTATCCAGGCAAAGCTGTTCAACAACCCCACCGTTGCGTTGTCCCAGAATATCTATAATCCCGATACCCGCGAATGGTTCGATATTTCAGATGCAGGGGAGACGGCCGCATCGATCCAGGAACTTTTTTTGCTTGCAGGGAAAAGAAACAAACGGATCCGGGTTGCCGGTTTGTCCTATAAAAAGGAGGAACAACACTATTTTGATATGATCCGCACCCTTAAGTACGAGCTGCGGACCGACTTTTACAACATCTTCTATCTGAAGCAGATATTAAAGGTTTACGACAGGGAGATACAATCCATGACCAGCCTTGCCGATGCCTTTGCGCAGCAGTCATCGATGGGTTTCGTCTCAAAGAAGGAGGCGCTGCGGCTTAAATCCTCGCTTTTTTCGCTGGAAAACGAGAAAAGCGGTTATGTAACACAACTCATCGCTGCCCTGTCGGACTTCAACCTGCTGCTTGGTACGCGGAATACAGATTATCTGCCCGTGCCCGATTCCATAGCCCTTGATGCATTTTCCACAGCCCGGATGAACCTTCAGTCGATTACCGATACAGCCAGGTTGCACCGGTACGATCTGCTGATGGCACGGTCGGATATGGAGATCAGCCAGGCAAACCTGAATTTACAAAAGGCCATGGCGGTTCCTGACCTTACGCTGATGGCGGGATGGGACAGGAATGGCAGTTTTGTGCATAACTACAACTACCTCGGGATGGAGATTGACCTTCCCTTTCTTAACCGCAACCAGGGAAATATCAAATCAGCGGAGATGGATTTGGAAAGCAACAAGGTACAACTGCAGAGCACGATGGAGAAGGTGCAGGCAGATGTGCTGCAGGCTTATGCCAATGCTGCCGAGGCTGACCGGCTTTACCGGCGTTTTGACAACAGCTTTGTGGGAGAGCTTCAGGCCCTGATGGGGGAGATGGTCGACAATTATAAACAACGGAATATCAGCACCCTTGAATTCCTTGATTTTTACGATGCCTGCAAAAGCAACCTGGTTCAGCTGAACACGTTGCAGAATGCCCGGGCCAATGCCTTTGAGGCGCTCAACTTCACGGTCGGAAAAGATATCCTTAACAAATAACCTGACGGAGATGAAAAACCGGATTGTCATTTTTATATTCATGATCCTCATGACTGCATGCCATTCACGTGAATCGCAGACCATACCGAATGCAACGCCAAAATTCTGCATTCCCGACAGCCTGAGAAACCAGGTCACAACCGACACCGTGGCCTTCCGGCCTGTGACCGAAGAGCTGAAGCTCACCGGGAATATAACCTTTGACCAGGACAAGGTGGTGAAACTGTACCCGATGGTCAGCGGCAATGTATTACAGGTCAAGGTCGCCCTGGGCGACAGGGTCGAAAAGGGGGAGGTGCTGGCCGTGATCAGGAGCGTCGAAATTGCCGGCGCCGAAAACGACATCGTGAACGCCGAAGCCGACCTGGCAGTTGCCGAAAAAAACCTTGCCGCTTCCGACCACTTGTACAAAAGCGGCATCGCATCCGAAAAGGAATATCTTGAGGCATTGAAACAGGTTGAAAAGTCGCGGTCGGCCTTGAACAAGGTAAAAACTGTGCTGTCGATTTACGGGGGAAACCAGTCAAACTATATTGTACGGTCGCCCGTTTCCGGCTATATCGTCGAAAAGTTCATCAATCCCGATATGCAGATTCGGCCCGATAACACCACGGGGCTGTTCACCATCTCCGATCTGAAGAAGATCTGGGTGCTGGCCAACGTGTATGAGTCGGATATCGCCGGAATTAAAGAGGGGGAGCCGGTCAGCGTCACCACCATCTCCTATCCCGACAAGGTTTTTAATGGCTCGATCGATAAGATTTACAGCGTGCTTGATCCCGACAATAAAACGCTCCGGGTGAGGATCCGGCTTGATAACCCGGACAACCTGCTGAAACCTGAAATGTTTGCCAATGTCATGGTCCACCAGGTCAGGGATACGGCCATGCTGGCGGTTCCCGCGAATTCGGTGGTTTTCGACAGGAACCGTTACTGGGTGCTGGTCTACAATTCGCCATGCGATATCAGGGTCAGGCAGGTCGAAATGGTCATGTCGTCCGACCTGTTTACCTACATCCGTTCCGGCGTGAAGCCGGGAGAGCGTGTCATTACCAACCGGCAGCTCCTGATATACAACGCCCTGGTGCAATAGTACCCGTCGCGACCCGCATGCAACCGCTGAAAAACGTAAATGATTTAAGATGAACAGATTCATAAAGAACATCATTGCCTTCTCACTGAGGAACAGGTTTTTTGTCTTCTTTTCGGTCCTCCTGCTGGTCATTGCGGGTATCGTCAGCTACTACAATACACCCATCGAGGCCTTTCCCGATGTGACCAACACGCAGATCTCCATCATCACCCAATGGCCGGGCCGCAGTGCCGAGGAGGTTGAGCGGTATGTGACCATGCCGCTTGAAATAGCCATGAATTCGGCGCAGGGGAAAACCGATGTGCGGTCGACCACCCTCTTTGGCTTGTCGGTCGTCAAGGTCATTTTTGAAGACAATGTGGATGATGCCTTTGGCCGGCAGCAGGTCAACAACCTGTTGATGAACCTTGACCTGCCCGATGGCGTCAAGCCGGGTGTTGAACCTCCCTACGGCCCGACGGGTGAGATTTTCAGGTTTGTCCTGAAAAGCAGGTCCCGCAGTGTCAGGGAGCTGAAAACGCTGGAGGACTGGGTGGTGGAGCGGCGGATACTGGCAGTTTCGGGTGTGGCCGATGTGGTGAGTTTCGGCGGCGAGGCCAAAACGTATGAAATCCAGGTCGATCCGCAGTCGCTGATCAAATACGGCATCACGCCGCTGGATGTATTCCAGGCGGTAAACCGGAGCAACATCAACGTTGGCGGCGATGTGATCACCCATAATACGCAGGCGTATGTTGTCCGCGGGATTGGAATCCTGGATAAGTTTGATGAAATCGGCCAGATCTTTATCAAGAAGATCAATGGCAGCCCGATCCTGGTAAAACACGTGGCAAGGGTTATTGAATCCAACCTTCCGAGGCTTGGCCAGGTCGGCAGGGATTCGCTGCCGGATGTGGTGGAGGGGATCATCGTGATGCGCAAGGGTTTGAACCCGGGCGAGGTGATCAGGAAGGTGCAGCAGAAGATTGACGAACTCAACGAAAAGGTTCTTCCTGCCGATGTCAGGATTGAAACCTGCTACAACCGGCAGGAGCTGATCAATTATGCCTCGGGTACCGTCCGTCACAATCTTATCGAAGGGATCATCCTGGTGACGCTGATCGTGTTTTTGTTCATGGCCGAGTGGCGCACCACCCTGATCGTTTCGCTGATCATCCCGCTTGCCTTGTTGTTTGCCTTTATCTGCCTGCGCATCAAGGGCATGTCGGCCAACCTGCTTTCGGTAGGGGCCATCGATTTCGGCATCATCATCGACGGGGCTGTGGTCATGGTAGAGGGGGTCTTCGTCGCGCTTGACAGGAAGGCCGCCGCCATCGGGATGGCCCGGTTCAACCCGTTGTCAAAACTGGGACTGATCAAGGAGACCGGCACCGAAATGGGGAAGGCCATCTTTATCTCCAAGCTGATCATCATCACGGCGCTGCTTCCGATTTTTTCCTTTCAGAAGGTGGAGGGGAAGATGTTTTCACCCCTGGCCTGGACGCTGGGTTTTGCGCTGGCCGGCGCCCTGATCTTCGCCCTGACGCTGGTACCCGTATTAAGCAGCCTGCTGCTCCGTAAAAATGTCAGGGAAAAACACAACCCCTTCCTCAACTTCATCACCTCGAGGGCACTCTCCTTTTTTGACAGGTGTTACCGGAACAAGCGAACCAGTCTGGCAATAGCAACCGTGGTGCTGGCGGTCAGTATCTTTTCTTTCAGGTACCTTGGAACCGAATTCCTGCCGCAGCTGAACGAGGGGGCGATCTGGATGAGGGCATCGCTGCCGCTGAGTGTCTCGCTGGAGGAATCGGTTAAAACAGCCAATGAGATCAGGAAGATCGTGAAGTCATTCCCCGAGGTAAAGCAGGTGATATCCCAGACCGGACGACCCGACGACGGGACCGATGCAACAGGCTTTTACAACATTGAATTTTTCATTGAACTGGAACACACCAGGGCCCTGGAACACAAGGAGAACCGCGAGGCGCTCATCGACAGGATGAACCGCAAGCTGGAGAAATTCCCCGGAGTGGTCTACAACTTCTCCCAGCCGATCATGGATAATGTGGAGGAGGCGGTGTCGGGGGTGAAGGGATCGATCGCCATCAAGTTGTTCGGGGAGGATCTGCCCTATCTCGACAACAAGGCCGACAGTATCTATGCCATTATGCAACGGATCAGGGGGGTGGACGACCTGGGGGTGATCCAGAGCCTGGGACAGCCTGAATTCAGGATTGAGCTCGACCAGGAAAAGATGGCCATGTACGGCGTTGCCACTGCCGACTGCAATGCGGTCATCGAGATGGCCATCGGGGGGAAGGCTGCATCGACGTTTTATGAAGGCTATAAGAAATTTGATATCCGCATCCGGTTTTTACCCGAATACCGGATGACCGAAAAGGAGATCGGCAACCTGATGATCCCTACCGAGTCGGGCGGGCAGATCCCGGTGAGGGAGATTGCCGTGGTGAACAAGGTTACCGGGCCCATCCTGATCTTCCGTGATAACAATGTACGGTTCGTGGCGCTCAAGTTTTCGGTACGCGGCCGCGATATGGGATCGACCATTGCCGAGGCGCAGGAAAAGGTCAATGCGGCGATCCACCTTCCGAAGGGCTATTCGATCGAGTGGCAGGGCGATTTTGAAAACCAGCAGCGGGCCTCGGCCAGGCTGGCCATCGTGGTCCCCATCAGCCTGATTCTTATCTTCTTTATTTTGTTCGTCCTTTTCGGGAATGTGACCGATGCCGGCCTGATCCTGCTGAATGTGCCCTTTGCCATCATCGGGGGCATCACGGCCCTTCATCTTACCGGGATCAATTTCAGCATTTCCGCCGGCATCGGCTTTATCGCCCTTTTCGGCATCTGTATCCAGGATGGCGTGATCCTGCTGTCGAGGTTTAAGAAGAACCTGCATGAGCGGCTGCACCTCGACGAGGCGATCAGGTCAGGCGTGATCACGCGCATCAGGCCGGTGCTGATGACGGCAACCCTGGCCATGATCGGTCTGATGCCGGCCGCCATGTCGACTGGCATCGGGTCGGAAACATCCCGTCCGCTGGCAATTGTGGTGATCGGCGGGCTCATCACCTCTACCATCCTGACACTGTTCATCTTTCCGATAATTTTTAAGGGCGTTTATAAATTCAGGGTAAAAAACCGGGCTTAGCGTATGGATGATTCCAGGCAAATGAGTAACTTTCGGCAGGCTGAAAACTATGTAACGATGGCTGGAATTCTGTTGGTTGAAGATGAAGTCAATGTCTCCTCCTTCATCAGGAAGGGGCTTGAAGAGGAGGGACATCATGTGGATGTGGCCTTTGACGGCGCCATGGGTTTAAGTCTTGCCTGTTCGCGCGATTATGACCTGATCATCCTCGACGGGATTCTGCCGCAGATGAACGGCAGGGATGTTTGCAGGAAATACCGCGAAAACCGCGGTTATGACGTGCCGGTAATGATGCTTACCGCCCTGGGCTCAACGGAAGATATCGTGACAGGCCTGGAAACCGGCTCCGACGACTACCTTGTAAAACCCTTTGTATTCAGGGAACTGGTGGCCCGCGTCAATGCGTTGCTGCGCCGCAAGGGTAAGGGATATACTGCCAAAACCTATGAATTTGAAGGGATCATGCTCAATACCGACAGTAAAACCGTGACCCGTGATGGGAAAAATATCAGCCTGACCTCCAAAGAATTCAGGCTGCTTGAACTGCTGATTTCAAACCCCCGGCGGGTATTCTCCCGGACATCCATCCTGGAGCAGGTGTGGGATGCCAGTTTTGATTTTAACACCAATATCGTCGAGGTTTATATCAGTTATCTCAGGAATAAGGTCGACAAGGGATTCCCTGTAAAGTTGATTCATACGGTGATCGGGATGGGTTATGTTTTAAAGGAGGGTAGCGATGAAGATCAGAAATAAGATCGTGTTCACCTTTACGGGACTGGTATCGTTCGTGATGCTGTTTTCATTTACCCTGATCTATTATCTTTCGAAACGATTCATCGAAAGGGATTTTTATGATCTCGTATCCGAAAAGGCAACCCTGACCGCCTGGAAATATTTCGAGAAGGACGAAATGAGCGATGCCCTGTATCAGAAAATGATCGAAAAGGGGGCTAAAATCCTGCCCGAGGCTTCGGAAACAGTGCTGGATACGAAACAAAAGGCCAGGATACACGATTCGCTGGCGCAGATCTTCCCGGAGGATCTTGTATCGGACCTGTTATCCGGAAAAAACGTACAATACAGGAACCATGAAAAACAGGCCGTGGGGATCTACTATCCCGACAACCAGGGTGTTTTTATCGTGGTCGTCACGGCAGTCAATAAACTCGGGAGCCTGGAACAACGGAAATTGCTGGAATTACTGGTTATCATCTTCCTTGGCAGCATGATCTTCATCTTCCTGCTGGGAAACCTGTATGCCACCAATGTTCTGTTCCCGATCGCCAGCATACTGCGCAACATCAAGCGGATCAAGGCGACCAACCTGAGCCTCAGGTTGAAGGAGAACGACCGCAACGACGAATTGTCGGAACTCGCCACGACATTCAACCAGATGCTCGACAGGCTTGAGAATTCGTTCAATGTGCAGCGGAACTTCATCCACAACGCTTCGCATGAGTTAAAGAATCCCTTAACGGCCATCCTTGGGGAGACCGAAATTGCGCTGCGTAAATCGCGAACCAATGAGGAGTATACCGGGGCGCTGAACAGGATTTCATACGAGGCCGGGCGTCTTGATACCCTTACGAGGAGCCTGTTTAGCCTGGCCCAGACAGAGTTTGAGATGACGGGTGCAAAAAGGGAGGAGATCCGGATGGATGAGCTGATCTGGGAGATCAGGGACCATTTTGAGAAAACCGCGTATAAGGGCAGGATCGACATTCATTACCCGGAATTGCCGGGGTTGCCTGAGCTGATCACCATCTCGGGGATCCCCAGCCTTATGATGATTGCCATCACCAACATCATGGATAATGCCCTGAAGTTTTCCAATGAAAACAGGGTGGATGTCACCCTCAGGACAGAGCTGAAAAATATCGTGATCCGGGTTACCGATCGCGGGATCGGGATACCCGAGCATGAACTGGCAAACCTGTTCCAGCCATTTTCCAGGGCAACCAATGCCGTGGCTTACAAGGGTTCGGGCATCGGGCTTTCGCTGGTAAGCAGGATCATCACCCTGCACAACGGCACCATACAGGTATCAACCAGTGTGGGTCGGGGTACCACGATCGAGGTAAAGCTGCCAAGTATATAACCCGTTGCGCTCCTTGCTGATCGGGGGACAAGGAATTACGGTTGGTATAGGTTGGCATTATTGCGGTATCCCTGGAGGTCGAGGTACCAGTTCGGGTATTGTGTCCCACCCGATTGCGCCCAGGGGGTCATCTTCAGGTAGCCGCTCAGGATGCTTTTCCTTTCACTCATATAGCTGAAGGTGCCCGGGATGTTGAGGGCCCAGGGCAGGTTCGACTTTGTTTTATAATACCTGCCTGAGGCGGGTTTGCTGTCGTCGTTCACGGTTTCAAAGTAGGCCTGGCTGGCCAGCGAGGTAGGCGGGTAGTCGGCCAGGTGAACCTCCCTGCCGCGGGTTTTGTTGACGATCAGGAAGGGGTTGAAGGCAGCCAGGTTCAGCTGGCCGAGGGTATAGGTGCCGGCGGGATAGACCAGGTGGATCCTGATGGTATCAGGGGTGATCCAGGGAACACCCGGTTCCACATTCACGCCTGTCACGCCGCCCTGGCCGGGCATGATCTTGTAGCCATTGTCAAAAACGATAAAGGTTGGGTGCGCCTGGGATCCTTCAAGCCCGTTGGATAACAGGCTGATATAATTTTCGTGCAGGCTGTAACCCGTGCAGGTAATGGCCGCCTGGGGGATGGTGCTGCCCGTGAGCTGGACTCCCAGCCCGTTTTGGAAGCTGCCGCCGATCGCCCTGATCACGAAGGTGGCATAGGTTTCAACAATTTTATTCTGTGCGTTGGTGATGGTATTGAACCTGTACCCGACCACCAGGTCGTTGAAGTCATAGTCGCCCTGGCCGGGCCAGAGATCCTCAAAAAGAAGGGTGTTGTAACCTGTGGAGGGGAGGCCATTGTTGAAGGCACGGGCAGGGTCGAGGGGATAATCGTCATAGGTGTCGGGCACACCGTCCTGGTCGGTGTCAACCGTGAGCGCATAGCTCACATCTGTGGAGTAAATGGCTGAAATATTGGTGCCATTGAAGTGGTTTGTGCTTACATCAAGGCAGGTGGCCCCGCTGCCCTCATTGAATTTCCAGTAGCCTTTGAGCCCGCTTTCGCCCCCTGTGTAGCCGTTGGTACGGCCGGTGGCGACCTGTGCGGCGGTGAGCGCCGTGTTCCAGATGGTGACCTCGTCGATCAGCCCTTTGAAAAATTTCTGTGCCCCCGCATCGGAGCCGATGGAGGTGATCCTGCCATTGGAGCGGATGGCGCCTGTGGCGGCAACGGTTTTTTTCAGGACACCGTCGACATACAGTTTGATATGGGCACCATCATAGGTGCCGGCCAGGTGATACCATTGGTTCAGGACCGGCCTGCCCGCCCCCCAGTCGACCACCGAGGAGGTGCCATCGGTGAATGCAACGCTGGTCTGCCAGCCGTTCCAATAGTCCTGCCCGAGCCCTAGCCCGTCCCAGTCGCCCTTTTCAATGATTTTTGCAGTCTGCTGCAGACCCGGCTTCACCCAGGCCGAAACGCTGTACTGGCTGGTGAAACTGAGATTGGTGGCGCCCGATACCTTGATCCAGGAGGTGGTCCCGTTGAAATTCATGGAGTAGTTTGTAACCATCGATTCCTTCTTCCTTGAAGGAAAGGTAAAGACGACGTTGCCGGCATTGATCTTTACCGGGAAGTCATTGATCATCAGTGAATCGGTGAAGGAGGGAACCACCGCGGTCATCTCCATCGTTGTGGTAATGCTATCTGCCATCGCCTTCAGGTAAAGTTCGGAATTGTCGGCCGAAGAGATCCGGATAACCCCTGCCGGGAGATTCGACAGATGAACCACGACGTTATTGACCGATGACCAGTTGAACTGGTTGGGTGCCGCCAGGCCGGAGGTGTCGGGCATGGCGGTGGTTCCTGTTATTTTGCGGCAACCGGCAAATATGACGATGATGATGAAAACGAATAATAGAGATCTCTTCATGAATGATGATTATACCTGGTATTTTACTGATTTGATAAATTAGAATCGGGCCAGTAACATCCTGCAAACTTCTTCTGCCTGCTAAAGGCCTGTCTCATAAGTAACCGGCAGCCTATTTTATTACTACCTCTATTTTCTTTTTCTGCCACAAAAAGAAGTAGCAACGAAAAGTCACCGCTGCATGAAAGTCCCATATACGGCCACAACAAGCATGGCATACACGATGTTATGTGTTTTTTTTATCATATTATCAACGATAACCAGGTTATTAAGGTTCAATTCCGATCAATCAAGGTCAATTTCCGGATAATTAAAGGATCATGGCGACCGGTTAAAAAAAGGTTGAACCGTTGACGAATAATTATCCGGGATTTGCAGATGTTCAGGGTGCCGCCAGGATCCCGGGCATGTAGGGTGTTCCCTTGAAGATGGTCAGTAATTGCCGGCGCGGGGCGACCCCGGCGGCAGCCATCCCGACATGCACCCAGGTGCCGTATTCATGGATAAGCTGGTCGAAAACGAGCCCGGAGGCGGCAATGGCCTGGGCAACCTCGAGAACCGATCCGAAATCGGGGGCTGTAAAATCGGCTGCCAGCCCGTTCATATGGGCGCTGGTCCTGGAACCGCCGATCAGCGTGTTAAGCGCAGGGCAGCGGTACCCGCTGCTGATATGGATAGGGACATCGCCCAGCAGGCTGCGGATATCTTCCAGTATACCCGCGACCAGGACCAGGTTGGCTGCAACCTGGGGTGAAGCGGAATTGTCGATCCCCTGGCGAGCAGCGGTCTGGCTGAAGGTCAATTCTTCGAGCGAAAAATGAGGGCTTAATGCAGTTGGCATAACGTTTGTTTTAATTTAAAAAATATCCCTGCCGTTTGATCTCTGAAAACGGAACAGCTACAATACCACGATCTTCCATATCTTTTTATAGGCGCCGCAGTTCACATGTAAAAAATAGGTGCCTCCCGGAAGCGCTGACAGGTCGGCTTCGGTAGTTGAGCCAGTACCTGGATCGGCCAGCTGGCGGGTAAAGACCTGTTTCCCATACTGGTCCTCCGCATAAATCAAGGCTGCCGGGAAATTGTCGTAAAACCGCACAAAGACCTTTCCTGCCGTTGGATTCGGGTAGACAACCACAGGTTCGGCGCTGTGAAGAGCCGGGTTTATGGCAAAAAGATGATCCTGGCAGAGGGTTCCGGCTGACTGGTTGTTGCCGGCAGTCAGGCAAACACGGTAGGTGCCATAGCTCTTGTAAAGGTGCGAAGGAGACCGCAGCTGCGAAGAATCGCCGTCGCCGAATTTCCATTTCCACCAGGTTGTACCCGGGGTAAGATCTGTGAACTGGGCCTTCAAATCGTTGCTGGGCTCCGGGGTGATGTTGATGCTGATCGTCAGGGGCAGCATCATATACACGTAATCGCAGGCGGTGCTGGTACCGCATGAATCGGTTACGGTGAGACATACGTGATAGGTGCCGGGAGCGGTATAGGTATGTAGCGGGTTTTTTTCCGTTGAGGTGGTGCTGTCGCCAAAGTTCCAGAGTCTCGCGATCAGCGTGCCGGTGAGGGATGAATCGGTGAATTGTGCATCAGGATACCCGTAGGTGCTGAAAAACCGCGCCACAGGCGGTGTGCAAACGACCTGGATGGATTTGCACACCGAATCCTGCCAGCAGGAGTTGCTAACCCGCAGGCAAACGTTGAAGGTCCCGGCGGTAAAGGTGTGAACAGGGTTTTTGTCAGTCGAGGCGGTGCCATCGCCAAAACTCCAGTGCCACGAGGTTGCATTGGTGGAGGTGTCGGTGAAGGCCACCGTAAAGCTGTTTTTCTGCCAGGTGAATCCTGCTGCCGGTGCCTGGCAAGGGGTAAAGGCCCAGGTGTCGTTCAGCTCGTGGCCGCTGGTATAAAAGGGATCAAAGGGTTCTGAACGGCCGCCCATCACATAGGCGGTATTGCCCACTGTAAAGGCCGTCGCCATGATGCGCTTGCTGAATGCGGCAGGAGGATCGGCAAGCGAGCTCCAGGCTGTTGCCCCGGGGGTGTAGGTCCAGAAATTGGTGAAGGTGGTGGCCAGGTCGGTGCCGGTTCCCACATAGGCTGTATTCCCGAGCACAAAGCCAATGGCCCCGGTCCTGACGGAGGGCAGGTCGGGTAGTTGGGTCCAGCTGTCGGTCAGCGGATCGTATTCATAAAAATCGCCGGTGGGCTGGTAGGTCTCGGAGGCTCCGCCGACGACATAACCCTTGCCGTTGATGCTGAAGGCAACCCCGTCAGATTTATGGGCTGCCGGCAGGCTTGTTTTTTGCACCCAGCTGTTGGTCGAAGGGGTGTAACACCACACGTCGTTGAGATAGTTCTGCCCGGCATTGTAAGATCCTCCAACGATATAGGCCTTGTCGCCGATTACAAAGCTGCAGGAACTGTACCGGTCACATCCGGGAAAGGGTGTTTTGAGGGTCCAGCTGTCGGCAGCCGGATCATACTCCCACAGGTCATGATTCCAGTGATGGGTGGTATCAGCGCCAAGGCAGATATAGCCCTTTCCGTTTACCGTAAAGGCGCACGAACCGTACCGCCCGCCCCCGGGAAAATCAGCCAGCCGCTGCCAGGTGTCGCTGGCTGGCGTATACCTGAATAATTCGGGCGAATATATGCGTTGTGCCGCATCGGTGGATCCCAGGCCTGCATAGCCGATGTCGCCGATCACGAAAGATACGTGGTTGTAGCGGCCCGAAGAGGGGAGGCTGGATTTCTGCACCCAGCCCAGCTGACCGTACACCGTGCTTTGCATCACGATGAGAAGGAGAAAAAATATCTTTTTCATATCTCTTTGAAGAATTACAGGTGAGGTTCTTACAAAGATAGGTTATAATGGTAAAATATGTTCCGGCAACCTGGAAAATTAAATAGCTGAAAGGCATTCCCTTCAGGTTCAGGATATCCGGGAAAATGTTCATGCATGATGATAAAAAAAACCGGCGGCATGCGCAACAACTCCCGCCCCCCGCTCTGGCTGCGTTACGATTTGAGATAGGACGAAATTTTCCGGTAAAGTTCAGCCTTATCCAACGGCGATTTGGTGATATGACCATTCATGGCGCAGGCGATGATCTGCTCAGGGTCGGGACAGGCGCTGAAGGCAAATATCGGCAATGCTCTGAAATACTGGTCGTTCATCGCTCTGATCGCCTTCGTCGCTTCATACCCATCCAGTTCGGGCATCATAATATCCATCAATACCACATCGTACGGCCTCTTTTCAACCATCTCCAGGGCGACCTTTCCATTCACCGCAATATCGGCCGATACCTCCCATTGCATCAGGATCCTGGAATAGAGACGCTGATTGATGGAGTTATCCTCCACCACCAAAACGCGCAGTCCTTTCAGGCTTTCGAATTCATGATCTTCCATAGTACGGATAAAAGAAAAAATACCAACAATAACCATACCACCCTTGATAATCCGGGTAATAAACACTGATTTAAATCTTTATGATTTTGATGATTGGCATGTGTTTTCCCAAAATGGGAAAAATCATCCCAAAACTGGATTCGCAAGGTTTCATATTTCACATTTCAGAGTTCACTTTTTTTGCCAGATGTGAAACCCGAAGTCCGAAATTCCTGAACTTTCGGATATGCCCCCCCCAAAAAAAAAAGAGCTGTTTCCCGGTTTGAGAAACAGCTCCAATTTTCAATGCGGTCTATTTTTTCGCAGGTCGGTCGTACTGGCAGCAGCCTGGAAGCTTGTCATAGGTTTTGTCATCCGCCTTGAAGTGGTCGGTATCATGCCCGACCTTGGCAACCGCTTCTTCAATTTTAGAAACAGATGCCTTCGTTTCGTCAAAGGTAACGGTTAGCATGCCGTCGGTTTTATCCCACGATGCCTGGGTTACCCCTTTCACCGAATGGGCGGCCTTTTCGATACGGGTCTTGCATGACCCGCAGTTGCCGTATACTTTGATTTTTTCTGTCTTTGCGCCAAAGGCGAATACCGTGGTCATGCTCAGGAAAAGCATGCCCACCAGGAACATCATCGGTTTTGTTTTCATTCTTTTATGGTTAGGATTTAAATTAAAATTAACTGTCATGGAATCAAGGAGATTTTTATTGCCGTATGAATTTGCTTCCAAACCGGCCTGCCGTGGTGCTGACCCTGAGGAGATATTCCCCGGCCGGCAGTGTTGTAATATCAAGGGTTACCGGGAATTGCCTGCTGGTAAAATCCCACCTGGCAACCACGGCGCCCCTCAGGTTTAAAATCTCGATCTGGCCGACAGTACCTGTAAAGTTCCGGTAGTCGAGTACCAGTGTGTTGAGGTTAACAGGGTTGGGAAACAGCGTTAACCCTGCCGGCGGGTTCCTGGTTTCGATCCCTGCATTGCCGCCGGTGAACAGCAGGTCGTCGGCATAGAGGTAGCTGCCGTTGACCGGTGTGGCGCCGCTTGACGAGAGGATGATAATCGCCGAGTCGGGCGTGGCGGAGCTGAAATAGGTCAGGGGTATGGAAAAGCTTTGCCAGCTCATCACCATACCGGGCAATGGGTTGTAAGCGCCTGCGATGGTATCGCGCCTATGCGTGCCACTGTTCCAGTGGGTGAGATAAACAGCGATATATCCCTGGTCGGGGCTATAGGCCATAAACTGCCATTTCCCGCTGAGTGCTGAAGGCCGGCTGGAATAGGGAAAACCTGAAACGGGTTTAAAGGTCGTGGTGTTGAGCACGCCGCTCACCGCGATGCCGGGCACAACGCCTGTACCTGCGACGGTTTTGGCGATCAGCTTGATGTAAGCCGTCCCGGGATTGCCCGGGGTGCCCTTCAGGCAGGTGTAAACGGATGCTGCCGCCGTGACCGGGTTGAGCGTACCCCAGCTATCCGGGGTATTGTAACTGCCCGCGCTGGTCCAGTTCTCGAAACCGCTGTTGGGAATCTGGGCCAGGAGGGAGGCAGCCGGCAGTATGGCCAGCAGGAGGATGAGATGAATTTTTTTCATGGATCAGACTTTTTAAATTATCAATCAAAATTGTGGCTGACAGAATCAGGTGATCTTCATCTGCCTGTAAATGAACTTACCCCGGCCCTCTCCCTGGAGGAGAGGATTGGCCAGTAAACTTCCTGACAAAGATAAAAAAAAAAGGTTCAGCGAACCCTGTGGTAACCAAATGTAACCGAGCCGTTCGGACAGGCATTCATGCAGGTGCCGCAGGAAAAACAATCGGGTCGGGTCGGTTGCTTGTGAAGAATGGCGCTCATGGCATGCGTGGGACATTCCTCTGCACAGGCCTCGCAGGAGGTGCAGGTATTGGGATTCACCCTGATTCTGAAGATGGTCGCTTTTTCGAAAAGCCAGCCCAGCAGTCCGAAGGGACAAAAAAGGTGGCACCATGGACGGTACACGAAAAGACTCATGACCATGATGCCTCCGGCAAACACCCACCCGGGCCACCACAGCGCAATACCCCCGAAAATGGCGAAGGGGTTGATGGAGTCGATCACATTCAGGGCCCAAAGTAAGGAAGAGGCTACCGTCGCGATAAAGAAGATGATCCGGATGGTATTGGACCAGGCAAAGGGTATCCTGTATTGCCTGGCAATACCCATCCTGTCGGCACCATCCCGGTTCAGCCGGAAGATAAGATCCTGGAGAACGCCCAGCTGGCATACCCAGCCACAGAGAAATTTATGGGCGATGACACCCGTGACCAGGTAGGTCAGGATGGCGAACAGCCGGGGATGTATGAGTTCAGGTATATTTCCCACCAGGGAGAGGGTGTCTTTGACCGGCCCCATCGGACTGGGACTTGCATTGAACCCAAGTCCGAAAACCAACAGCGACAACAAATAGAGCGATTTCCTGGCGGCCGGGGTTATCCCTGAAGTGCGGAAAAGGCAGAAAACAACTGACATCACCAGCAATCCCAGGATAAAATGGAGGGTATACCGGGTGGGGTTTTTCGAATGTTCCTCGCGGTAGGCGGCAAGTTCTACAGTTGTTCTTCGGATCACCTCCCTTTCGTCGTACCCGAAGCTGCCAACCTGCCTGGAGGTGTCGGAATAGGGGCTGATACCGAAAACTTTCACCACGACCGGCATCGGGAGGCGGTTGCAGCGACCGTACTCCGAAACGGTCATGTGCCCTGTGATCACCGGGTCGGCATTACCGGGTTCCTCATGGTTCCCCCATAACCTGAAGGTGAATCCCGACAGCAGGTATATACCCGACAGCAAAAGCACAAATATTGAAAGCTGAAGCATCAGCGACCTTGATATGCCAACTCCGAAAATCGACTTTCGCATGGCCGGCACAGGTTAAAACAGCGGCATGCCGATGGTGGCATCGGGTTCCTGGATATGGATCAGGTTGGTGATGGTGGGGGCGATATCCTCCACGTAGACCTCGTGGCCCGATTCACCTGGTTTGACATGCCATCCGAAGAAGATGACGGGGATATGGGTGTCGTAGTCGTACGAGGATTCGTGGGTCGTCCCCTTGTCGCCGGTTCCCGCGTTAAGGTAATTCTGGTTCATCTCGAACAGGATGTCGCCCGAACGGCCGATGTTAAAGCCGTTGAGCAGGCAGCTGTTCATCGACCTCGAAGGCGTTGCCGTGATCAGCTGGTCGCGGGTCAGGATCAGCCCCATGAAGGGAAAGGCGCTCCTCATAAAGCGTATGAGATTACTGCTGACCTCCCCGTCGTTCAGCCGGAGCGAGTCGATCAACGGGTGGTTGAGATAGAGCTGGTTATCGGCCAGGGTTTCGAGGATCCGGGAGGTGCCGTACTGCGCCTTGCACCAGGATGACAACTGCTCTTTGATACTCTTAACCCGCTCATGTCCCGCATGGATGCCCTGCGCCTCGAGGTAGGCGCCGTTGGGTTTTACGCCGTGGTCGGCCGTAAGGAACAGGAGGTAATTCCCCTCTCCCACAAAACTGTCGAGGGTGTCGAGGATCAGGGCGATCTGGCGGTCGAGCTTCAGGTAGGTATCCATCACCTCCATGCTGTTGGGACCATAGGCATGACCCACATAGTCGGTGGAGGAGAAGGAGATGGCCAGGAAGTCGCAATAGCGGCCCTGGCCGGGTTTCTCGTTTTTCAGCAGCTCCTTTAAAAACCGGGCAAGCAACTCGTTCCCGAAGGGAGTGCTGCGGATCAGCTCCCGTTTCAGGCTGTCGGGCAGGGCAGAGAGCTTGTGCGGGAAGGTGGTTTTCCCCTCCCTGAATACATCCTCTTCGCCGGGACCGTTATCGGGCATGGAGACTTCATAGTTTTTGCCGGGTTCGGTTTCCCAGTCGGAACGCATCAGTTGTAACGGGAGTTTCTCCGCATTGAAGCTGTCGACCCAGGCAGGCAACGCTTTCATATACCAGGTGGAGGTGATGAAATTCCCGCTTTTGCCGTCGTACCAGTAGGCGGCATTGGCCATATGTCCGCCGGGGAGAATGGCGGCGCGGTCTTTGAGCGAGATGGAAAAAACCCGGGAGAGGCCGTTGTCCGACATCCGCAGCTGGTCGGTCATGGTGGTGGCAAGCAGGTTCTCCGGCGACATCCTGCCCGAGCTGTTGGCAGCGCCGACGGTCTGTACGTTGGTGTCTTTGACGCAATAGAGGGTCTTTCTCTGTTTTTTATCGTACCAGTCGTTGGAGATGATGCCATGGTAGTAGGGCGTGGTTCCGGTATAAATGCTGGAATGGCCGGGACCGGTATAGGTGGGGATGTAGTTGTACTGGGCAAAGGTATAGTTCATCCCCTCGCGCAGCAGCCGTTTGAAGCCGTTTTCCCCATATTGCCCGTAAAACCTGTAGAGGTAGTCGTAACGCATCTGGTCAACGACGATGCCGACGACCAGCTTCGGCTGGATTTCTCCTTCGTGGTTCCCGCCGGCTGACGCGGTGTGAATAGAGATAAGCAACACAAGGATAAGGGATATGAGTTTCATAGCGACAATTTTTTTCCATGGCTGACCTTACGGTCGGCGGACACTGGTTTTCAATAATGCAAAATTAAGCAATTCGGGGAGTGCTACAAGATAAAGGAATTGTTTGAGAGTTTAGTGAAACCGGTTGAATTGCCAAGGGCTTCAGCCCGTGGACAGCAGTCAGGAGCTTTGCAGATGGGCTTCAGCCCAAAAATTCATATCCTGCTGAACTTTGTTTATCCTTTTACTATCTTTTGTTCCAACCAAAAGATGACCTCGTCCGACGCCATCCTTTTGGAAGTGAGGCAAAATGATTTGTTCTTAAATGGCTTTTAATCATGTGATTATATGCTATTTTTTGTCTATGCCTTTACTTTCTTTTGCTACCACCAAAAGAAAGTAACAAAGAAAAGTCACC
>JBAXOB010000065.1:0-18276 GCA_037133475.1 Bacteroidota bacterium | reverse complement strand
TTTGGGGGGTCAATTTGAAGCGTATAAGAGGGGTCAATTAGAGCGTAATATCCAGGTATCCCAATGATGTTGAGAAATATCATTGGAATTTAATCGATGGAGTAATAGGTAGTCAAGCTATTATGGATAACATCATTGTAGAGTCAATTAAAATTCATACAACTCTCAATGGTAAACCATTATTAAAACCCAAAATCAGCAAATTGGATGAATCACTCTTAGTTGAAGGATTTTCAGACCATTTACCTGTTTCGTTTTCACTAAAAATTAATTAATATGACAAAGAAGATTTGGAATTCTGACGGTAAAGTGGAGGAAGTAACAACCCCATATGAATTTTTGTTTCACTATGCTTCAATGGTAAAAGACGATACTGATGGTAAAATCGTAGGGCTTGTAACAGAAAACATCTCTGATTCCGCCAATGAAGTGGTATATGCCCTATATCTTGTAGTACCAGAATTAAGAAATTACAGCTATCGATTAATAGAAGTCGTTCAACCGAGTGCATTCTCACCTTATCCTGTAACTATGAAATTATTTGGCAAAGCAGCAGGAAATATTGTGGTGAAAGAGCAGGTACCATTTGAGGGATTTGAGGCTGTACTATTAGAGTTTATACAAAATCCAATGACCAAACTTATTATTCAGGGATTGTATACACATATTGACATTAAAAGGAAGTACGAGTAATATTTTCATTCCACAAAAAACACAAAAGGCTGGTTTTCACCAGCCTTTCGCTCAGAAATTTTTACCTAAATTTTTACCTCGACTTCTGTTGACCTTTGTAATTCGTTGATATTATGTCAATTAATTCGAGATTAAAGTACCCGGAGCCGGAATCGAACCGGCACGAACTTGCATTCATTGGTTTTTGAGACCAACGCGTCTACCTATTCCGCCATCCGGGCAGTTGTTCCTGCCGGCTCGGGAAATTTCAGAACCGGCTTGGGGTAAACAAGGCGGCAAAAATACCACTTTTTTTTCACCTTGCAACGGTTATCGTCCAACTTAATATAAAGAGGCCGCTTTTCCAGGTTTGACCGCAGCCGGTGATACCCGGGAGGGGATGCAGCCACCGTACAGGCCCCCGTCCATCATATTAATTTGCACAGCCATGATTAATCGCCTATATTTGCATAAAGTAATCCCCCCACCTCATGGCAGCAAAGATCAGCATCTTCTCGGGTTCGGCAACAGCCTACCTGGGTGAGCAAATTGCGCAAAGTTATGGCGCAGAACCGGGTAAAGTTTCCATCATAAAGTTTGCAGATGGCGAATTCCAACCCTCCTTCGAGGAAAATATCAGGGGCAGCGACGTCTTCCTGATTCAATCCACTTTCCCGCCTTCGGACAATCTCTTCGAACTGCTGATGATGATCGACGCAGCGCGCCGTGCCTCGGCCAAAACCATCGTGGCGGTGATGCCCTATTTCGGCTACGCACGCCAGGACCGCAAGGACAAACCCCGCGTATCGATCGCCTCCAAACTGGTGGCAAACCTGCTCTCGGCAGCCGGGGTTAACCGCATCATCACCCTCGACCTTCATGCCGACCAGATCCAGGGCTTCTTCGATGTCCCGGTCGACCACCTGTTCGCCTCCTCCGTATTCATCCCCTACCTGAAATCACTTCACCTCCAGGAACTGACCTTCGCCTCGCCCGACACAGGCGGGACCCGGCGCGCCGGATCCTACGCAAAATACTTCCATACCAACTTCGTCATTTGCTACAAACACCGTTCAAAACCAAACGAAATAGCCAAGATGAGGCTGGTGGGAGATGTGAAGGGCAAGGATATCGTCCTGCTCGACGACATCGTCGATACCGGCGGAACCCTCTGCAAAGCCGCAGAAATCATCATGGAACAGGGTGCCAATTCGGTACGCGCCATGGTCACCCACCCGCTGCTCTCGGGCAATGCCGTTGAAAATCTTGAAAACTCGGCACTCCTCGAAATCATCGTCTGCGACACCATCCCGCTGAAAACACCAAGCCCCAAAATCAAGGTCCTCAGCACCGCCGACCTCTTTGCCGAGGTCATCCGCCGCCTTAAAAGAAGAGAATCGATCTCCTCCCTGTTCAAATTCTAAAAATATTTTATACCTTTGCACCCCCTTAATAACGAAATATTAACTCATTAACAAATCAGCACATCAGCACATCAGCACATCAGCACATCAGCACATCAGCACATCAGCATATTTGTTAAGAGTCAGGGGTAGTTTTTTATTCATTTAATAATCAAATCATCATGAAAACGGTATCATTGAGCGGTTCTCTTCGCGAGAACGTAGGGAAAAAAGATGCCAAAATGCACCGCAAGGAATTCAAGGTTCCCTGCGTGGTGTATGGCGGAAAAGAACAGATCCACTTTGTGGCAGAGGAAAAGGTGCTGGCCAAGATCATGCACACACCTGTTGCCCATATCTTCAAACTGAACATCGGCGGTAAGGTGGTCAGCACCATCGTACAGGATGTACAATATCATCCTGTCACCGACCGGATGCTCCACGTCGACTTCATGGAGATCCTTCCTGAAAAACCCGTCATCATCGGCGTTCCCATTAAAGTTATCGGCACTGCCCCCGGCGTTCTGCGCGGCGGTAAACTGATCAAGAAAATGCGCAAACTGATCATCAAGGCCCTGGTACAGGACCTGCCCGATGATGTCACCGTTTCGATCGACGGTCTCGAGATCGGCGATTCGGTGAAGGTTTCCGACATGAAACTCGACAATGTCCTCTTCCTGGATCCCGCCAGCAACGTGATCGTGGGTGTACGCACCGCACGTGCCGTGGTTGAAGAAACCGGACCAGGCGCTGAAACCGCCGTAGCTGCAGCCGCACCTGCCGAAGGAGCTAAAAAAGCTGAAGCCCCCAAGAAGTAAACATTCAGTATCGATTTTTTGCAGGGAAGGTGTAGAGGGAGTAACTTTACACCTTCTTTGTTTGAATGCGGGAATGCAGGAATGCGGGAATGCGGGAATGCAGGAATGCAGGAATGCAGGAATGCGGGAATGCTGGAATGCTGGAATGCAGGAATGGAGTGGGTTTATTATTGATTTTGGTTGAGTGGTTTCTTCTTTTTACCTACATATTTTTTAGTATGAAGTACCTCATTGTCGGTTTGGGGAATATTGGCGACGAATATGCCGATACGCGTCACAACATCGGGTTTATCGCGGTGGATGCCCTGGCACAGAACTTTAAAACCACCTTCGAAGTGGGGCGGCTGGCTTCGGTGGCCAGGATGTCGCTGAAGGGACGGACACTGGTGGCCATCAAGCCGACAACCTATATGAACCTGAGCGGGAAGGCGGTGCGCTACTGGATGCAAAAGGAGGACATTCCCAGGGAAAACGTACTGGTGATCGTCGATGACCTTGCTTTGCCGCTGGGTGCCCTCCGGCTGAAATCAAAGGGAAGCGACGGGGGTCACAATGGATTGATCAGCATTATCGAAACCATCGAAAGCAGCGAGTTTGCGCGGTTGCGCATCGGTATCGGCAGCGACTTCGCCAAGGGATACCAGGTCGATTATGTCCTGGGTCGCTGGACCGCAGAGGAGACCAAAACCCTCATCCCCCGTATCGAAACCACCGTGGAACTGATCAAGAGCTTCGTGCTGATCGGCACGGAAAGGACGATGAATTTCTTTAACAAAAAGTGAACATGGCTTTGGCACACACAGCGCGGCTTTTAATCCTCAGGGCTGTTTCATTAAGCCCAGCCCTGTAGTTTATAATAGAGAAGCGCGGCATATTCCCGCAGTACCAGGAATTCATAATTCATCTGCCGCCAGAACTCATACCGTACGGTAATATTATTGCCGACATCGGGCACCCATTTACGTCCGCCGGTCATTTTACTGGTAAAGGTTAGGTCACATTCAATGGTCTTTTCAAAAGCAGGTAACCCGTCAACTTTGAGAAATCCGGCCTTTTTAAAGGTTAGCACCGCACGCAGCAGGTGTTCGGGGGAGGTGACGATCAGCAGGTTCACGCGGTTTCCATGATTTCCTGGGATGGCATTATTGCCGGCAACCGGGACACCTTTCTGCCTGTTGATTAATTTCAGCACCTGGAGGGCTTCGGCACGGGTGTTGGTCCCCGAATCCTCCAGCAGCACCCGTTCGGGTGCAACGCCGCGGATCTCAAGCTCCTTTTTCATCAGGTTTACCGAACTCAGGCTGTCACCGGCTTCACCCGGGAGGGAGACGATGACATTCGCCCTGTTGAAGCGCCGGGCGGCCTTTGCGCCATACCAGCACCGCATCAGCCCCGATTCACTGGGCATCCCTCCCCCCCCGAGGACGACGATATAGTCGGGGGGGCGGTTGATGCCGGCGGTTTTCACCCCCATTTTATACCATATCCAGAAGGGGGCGGTGGTGAAGGCGAGGATGACGGCAATAACGGCGACGGCTCCCGCTGCGAGCAGCGCCCCCCGCACGAGATGCCATGCACTTTTCATGATATGCCGGATGGTCCCCACTTTCATATGGATTACAAAAAAATCGGATGACAGGAAGGCTGCCTTGTTACATTTTCCCCTTCACGATGGCCGAAATGGTCTCTGCCGGGATCCGCTCCTGCAGCATGGTGTCGCGGTCGCGGATGGTCACGGTATTATCCTGGAGGGTCTGGTGGTCGATGGTGATGCAGAAGGGGGTGCCGAGGGCATCCATCCGGCGGTAACGACGGCCGATGGTGTCCTTTTCCTCATAGTAACAGCGATAGTCGTTCTTGACGACATCCATGATTTCGCGGGCCTTTTCGGCCAGCCCGTCCTTCTTGGTCAGGGGCAGCACCGCCAGCTTGATGGGGGCGAGTTTTGCCGGGATGCCCAGCACGACGCGGTCGCTGCCATCTTCCAGCTTTTCTTCACGGTAGGCGTGGCTCAGGATGGCCAGGAAGGTACGGTCGAGTCCGATGGAGGTTTCGACGACGTAGGGCACATAGCTTTCGTTGGTTTCGGAGTCGAAGTACTGGATCTTGCGGCCCGAGAACTTCTGGTGGGCGCTCAGGTCGAAATCGGTGCGGCTGTGGATCCCCTCAAGCTCCTTGAAGCCGATGGGAAATTCGAATTCGATGTCGGCTGCGGCATTGGCATAATGGGCCAGCTTTTCATGGTTGTGGTAGCGGTATTTCGATGCGGGAAGTCCAAGGGAAAGGTGCCATTTCATGCGCTCTTCCTTCCAGTATTCATACCATTTCAGCTCTTCACCCGGTTTGACAAAATACTGCATCTCCATCTGTTCGAACTCGCGCATGCGGAAGAGAAACTGCCTCGCCACGATCTCGTTGCGAAAGGCCTTGCCGATCTGGGCGATGCCAAAGGGGATCTTCATGCGTGCCGATTTCTGCACGTTAAGGAAATTCACGAAAATACCCTGCGCCGTTTCCGGGCGAAGATAAACAACAGAGGTGTCATCATTCACCGATCCCATCTGGGTCGAAAACATCAGGTTAAACTGCCTGACGTCGGTCCAGTTCTTGGTTCCGCTTACAGGGCAAACGATGCCGGTCTCCTCGATCAGCAGCTTGATATCAGCCAGGTCGTCTTTGCCCAGCGAGTCGTAAAAACGGCTCTTGATGGCATCGATCTTATCCTGGTATTCCTTTACGCGCGGGTTGGTCTCGCGGTACATCTTCTCGTCGAAGGTTTCGCCGAAACGGCCACGGGCCTTGTCGACCTCCTTCTGTATCTTGTCTTCGATCTTCTGGAGATGGTCTTCGACCAGCACATCGGCGCGGTACCTCTTTTTCGAATCTTTGTTGTCGATCATCGGGTCGCTGAAGGCATCCACGTGGCCCGAGGCTTTCCACACGGTGGGATGCATAAAGATGGCGCAGTCGAGTCCAACGATATTCTCGTGGAACTGGGTCATCGATTTCCACCAGAATTCCTTGATATTGTTCTTGAGTTCAACGCCAAAGGGGCCGTAATCGTAAACGGCGCTCAGTCCGTCGTAGATCTCGCTGGATGGGAATACAAAGCCGTATTCCTTGGCGTGGGCAATTATTTTCTTGAAGAGGTCATCGTTGGTGGCCATAACAATTTTGATTTAGGGCCACAAAGGTAGGAAAATTGCAAAATTTCCGGTCATCCCTGCTCCTTATTCCATCTTCAGGATGATTTTTCCATGGTAGAGCGTCGTGTTTGCCGACCGGATCCGGACCAGGAAAAGTCCGCTGAGGCAGGGTATCCCTGTCATTTCCATCTCAGTCCTGCCGGGATGGACACTCCCCGTGAAACGAAGACGCCCGTCAAGGTCAACAAGGTCGAAGGTAAGCCCGCCGGGATAATTTCCATCTATGCCGATCACTATCTTTTTCGTGACGGGATCCTGGAAAACACCGAACTTGTTGCTGCCGGCATGTGGTTCTATTCCGGTGGAGATATAGCAGGAGGAATATCCCGGGTTGAAATATTTCAGTGTATCGTTCTCGGTAAAACAAAGCAGTTCGGAGGTGCCTCCCACCCACAGGCAGGATGCGGGTTCAAGCACACCAAGCAGGCTGCCGGCACCTTCAATCCAGTGGTCGGTGCAACTGAACCCCGTGGGTGACAGGTTGTACCTGCGCCGTACCTCACCTGTCAGCAGGGTAGTCTGGGTGATGGAGTCGAGCCTGTAGCGGGTATTCGGGTCTCCCCAGAAGGTGGCAGTATCGCCGGCCTGCATGGAAAAATCGTAGATCAGCTGTTCGGCAAAGGTCGGGCCACTCTTATAAAAAACCCGGCCGGATGCGGTTTCACGGATGTAACCCGTTACCGTCCACCCGGTCATGGCACTATTCCGGGTGGTCCAAATCTTCATCCAGGTGTCGCCTCCAAAAGTCGTGTCGCCTTCGAACTTCTTGAAATCCGAATATATCCAGACTTGTTCGATGACGTATTTCGTGCTCCAGATCTTTCCTGCCTGAACCAGCGGGTGGTAGGACTGGCTTTGCGTTCCAGGGACAACACAGAACAGGAACAGGATGAACAGCGCCTTTTTCATGTTGGGAAATGTTTCGATAAAGTTACGATAATCCTGATGAAGATGCAAATTGTCAGGGAAATCAACCACAGTAGGCACATTAGGACACATCAGGAAAACACAACAGGGGGAAATTGATTTGTCCCAATTATTAATAACCAAGATTTGGGTGATAGTGCAAAAAGATGACACCGGAATTGTCCTGATAACCCTATCAGGTTACTATTGTATCCTGATGTGCCTATTGAATGTGTTGTATGTGAATTATTAAATGTGAAATGTGAAATCTGTGACCCTCCCCTGTTACAATCATCCAATCCCGGGGATCACCAGCTTTTTTGAGGTGGCAAATCCGAATTTATGTCCCTCTACTTTAACGTTTACATGCCCCGGATGCTGATCGATCGTGGCATCCAAATGCCGGGCTTTTGCAATGTTTACCAGGGCAATCGCCTTTTCGATACCATCGCCGCGCTGGTAATTGACCACTTCGTCGGGGAGGGCGAGGCGGTTGCTGTCGTAAATCGAATCGTCGGGCCAGGCCTTCATCTGTTCAACAACAGCCGGTAGTTCCACATCACGGAACATTTCGATGGAAACCGGGTTACGTTCAAAGGCCGCCTTGAAGAAGGGTTTCCAGTCGCATACATCCATAAACCGGCCGGCGTAGAAGGCCAGGTCGGCAACGAGCGAAGTGTGGCTTGTTCCCGGCTGACGCAGCGTCGCAAGGTGGGCGATGATCTCCTCCCTGGACTGGTCGGGGGTGAGATGGATCGGCGACACCGGTATGAACTCCTTGTTTGCCGAAGGCAGGCGCGGGGCGGTATGCATGAATTTTTTCAGGTCGGACAGGAATTCAGCATTTCCAGCCAGGTCGGGATATTGCACCTTCAACGCCTCCATGAACTCGGGATAGCTCCTGGTGTTGAAGAGGGCGTCATCCGGCAGGATCGTGGCACGGCCGATGATGGGGATGGTATAGAGATCCTCTTCATCCATCTCGCAGAAGAGTTTCCGGTTTGTCTTGTCACTCAGCCTGTTTTTACTGCCATGTTCGTAACCATAGGCCTTTTCGAGGCGGATATAGCGGTTGGATCCCTGGCATGTGAAGCAAATCTGGAAAAATTTCTGATAGCGACTGTAATCGCGCAGGAAATTCATGAAGATCTCATAGTTTACGGTAGTCTCGAGAAATTTAGTCAGTTTTTCACGAAACAGGTGATAGTCCTGCTTGTTGATGGTGGCCTCCTGGTACATGGAATGGATCCACCCGGTGCTGTGGGCCACGTAGGTTACCTGTTCGTGTTCGAGGGCGCGGCGGGCAAGGGCGGTTAGTTCAGTGCCGTTGTACCACATCGACTTGGTAACGATACGACGGTTGTTGGTCAGGACTCCTTCATCGACCAGCACAAAATTCTGGGAATGGAGCGGGGTTCCCATCAGGAAGATCTTTTCAAGCGGCACCTCTGCCACGATAAAGAGGGCAGCGGCATAGAGGCAGGCCAGCGAGACGCACTCGCCGGCTCCAGCTTCGTGGTTGGGTTTAAAACGGAAGGCATTCATCGCCTCCACCGTTTCCGTTTTCCAGTAGGGGATGATGTCGGAATCGAATTTATCCAGTCCGAAATGACGCCGGATATCCATGTCGAAATAGTACTTGTCGCCTTCATACCCGAAAAGGGCATTAGACCGCGACAGCATGTCAATGTCGACAAAATCGCTGAATCGGCCTATCTCGGTTTGCTTGTCGGTGAGTCCCCAGGTTTCGAGGTCGAGGTTGAAGTTGTAATGATCCATCACATATTGTTTCACACGGTGGATCTTTTTCAGCGGCCCCATTTTCCGGATGCCGGCAAACCACGGGTCGTCGCGCCATTTCCATATCTCCGGTGACATGATGTTGGCCAGCACCAGGGCATAGAGCAGGTCGGGAAAAATGAAGATTTCCATGTCGCTCAGGGTAAAGGCTGAGCTATATTTTTCAAGTGTTTTTTTATCCATTAAGATTTAATTGCCCTCCTCCCGGCGGGTTTTGGCACCCTGCCTTGATGGCGTACCCGGGCAGGGCTGTTACAGGAGGTTAAGGGGGTGCAAAGGTACCAAAAAAAAACGCCCGGCATTTTAGCCGGGCGTTTTTCATTTTGTAATGGCAGTTCCAGACTGATTATTCCACAACCAGTTTGATGGTTTGCTGGGTTCCTTCGCTGTTGATCTGGATGAAATACAATCCGCCCTTCAGTCCTGAGATATCAAGCTGGTAATTCATGCTGAGGGAGACGCTGGTTTTTTCGATCATCTTTGATCCGAGTGCATTGTAGATCCTGACATCGGCCATCATCGTCCGGGCAGGGATAAGCGTTACCATGCCGTGAGCGGGGTTCGGGAATACCGACACCAGTGTTGAGATGCCCTTTTCCTGGATGCCAACGTGACCCGCTGCAACGGCAACGGTATAGTCGCTGGTATAGGAGCTGGAACCGCAGGTGTTGACGCTCTTCACCTTTACGGTGGCGGTACCTGTCCAAACCTGGTTCCATGTTGCGGTACCCGTGGTGGTGGTACCGGTCATGGTTCCGGCTGCGGATGGTGTAACTTCCCATGAATAGGTTGTTGCATAGGTTCCGCCTGAGGTGGTGTAGTCGGAAGTAGGTGTTGTTCCTGAATAGACCTGTGTGGGACCAACGGGCAGGCCTGGTACGGCCGGGGCCTGCGGATCAACCGAAACAACGGCCGAGCCGTTCATGAGGTTGGTGCAACTGCCCGAGGTAGTGCTGGCCTGGACCGTATAGTTGCCGCCGGTCATCTGGTTTCCAAAGGTAAGGGCTGAACCTGTACCCGGGAGGATATTGGTGGTTGCCGTATTGTTCAGGAAGAGGGTATAGCTAACACCCGTTTCGGAGCTGTTCAGGCCAACCGGCATCCCTGTACCTCCTGCAGCGCAGTATGTGCCGCCACCGGTAACGTTAAAGCCGTTGGGTCCGGGAGCGACCGTGATGGAAAGTGGCACTGACCACGCGCCATCGCAGGCACCGTTGAGGCCCTTGACCTTCAGCGTAGCGGTTCCGGTAAAGATAGGTGACCAGCTGACACTAACAGAGGTGCCGTTGGTGAAGATGCCTCCAGCTGCTGCCGGTAAGAGCTCCCACGAGTAGAGTGTTGCATTGGCGGCTCCCGTGGTTGAATAGTTGGTTGAACCGGCATTCATGCAAAGACTGGTTGGTCCTGTCGGGGTGGCAGCCTGTGCGGGCAGCACGCTGATGGTGATGTTCAGGAATGGCGTCCATGGGCTGGCTCCGCAGGCATTGGTGCCGCGAACCTTGAGCTGGGCAATCCCGGTGAAGGTATTATCCCAGTCGATGGTGCAGCTGGCGCCGTTGCTGGTCAACACACCGGCCGTGGAGGGATCCAGTTCCCAAACATATCCCGTGGTATTGGCAGCGCCGGTGGTGGTATAGGTCTGGTTGGCGGGGTCAATGCAAAGGGCGGCGAGACCCTGCGGAGTGGTCGGGGCATCAGGTGTTGTCACGGTGCTGATGAAAGCGGTTTTGGTCAGGAAACCTGCTGCATTTCCAGCGATATTGGCTGCATTGAGGGTGGCGTCGAAAGTGCCGACGGTATTATAAACAACCACAGGGTTCTGCAATGTTGATGTAGCCGGTGTACCGCCGGGGAAGGTCCAGTTCCAGCTGGTAGCGCCGGTTGACTGATCTGTATAATTCACCGTGAGGGGCGTGCAGCCGGTTGTGGGAGCTGCCGTGAAGTTGGTAGGCAGCGGGAGATAGAGGGCATTGAGCATCTTCTTGGCGCCATTGAGGCACTCCTTGGTGGTGTTGTCCTGCACAAAGGCGATCAGTTCGCAGTTGTTGGTAACCCAGGTAGGATCTTTGGTGAAGCTGAGGTTCAATACGACGGTATTTCCCGAGGTAAAGTTGATGTTGGTCCCGTTCTGATCGGGAACCATGAGCCGTTCGGTATTGTTGATCATGGTCTGGCCTTCCCAGTTATAAGGGATATCCGATTCGGTAAGCACCAGGTGAGCCTTCAGGGTGGTGGAGGTAATCGCTGCCACCTTGGTGATGGTCACGTTGATATTGTAAAGGTTGCCGACGTTGGTGCCGGTCATCTCAATGGTCAGGGGAGATAATACCGCGTAGCGCTGCTGATAAAGAGGCAGGTAGGTAGTATAGAGGCTTTGGGTGTTGCTGCCACCAACATAACTGAGTGTTCCGTCAAAGAAAGCGGTCGGGTAGCCGGTGATGCCATAATAACTTGTACGGGCAGCGGCGGCAGGATTGTTGAAGGGGTCGCCGGAATTGTAACTGTGATATTCTATAACGGCCACCTGGCAGCCATTCTGGAGCAGGTCATGGGCTCCCATGGCGGCTCCCGGGCAATACTGGCAACCGGTTCCCGTGCCGATTTCCATAACAACCTGGTTTCGTTGTACGGCCTGGGAAAACACCAGCAAAACAGCAAAAAATGCTACGAAAGTGAGTAATGTCTTTTTCATAATGCAATAGGGTTTGTGGATATTAGGGATAATGTCGTCGCAAAAATAACAATAATTCAGATTGTTAGGGTGGGATTTTGCCAGTTTTATCCCTTCACGGGTTTTAACCCCTAATTTGTTTTCAGACTAAATAACATGCATATCCGGACATGCCGGGGCACCGGTGGAAGCGGCATCAGTGGTGGTGGGAAAAAGCAGCAGGAATGAATGTCGAACCTTACAGGATAATGACTTGTCAGAAATGATTTATTTTCTCTTTTCCGTCCCTTGATTTTTTTTACTTTTGTTGCACTAAAATCAGCCACATGTATTATTCAGGACAAGAAATCGTTGAAATCGCCGTCAGAATTGAAGAGAACGGCAATGAGTTTTACAATACCGCCGCCGGGATGATCGAAGAGAGCACCGATATCAGGGGGTTGTTTTACGATCTGGCGGAGAAGGAGATCCTGCATATTTCCATTTTCCAGAAGCTTGCCGGGAAGTTTGATGCCGAAACCTTTGATTTTGGTGACGCTGATGCATCCGATTACATCAACCACCTGGCCGAATCGAATATCTTCGGAAAACCGGATTCAGGAAAAGCCCTGGCACTTAGCCTTAAAACCCCAAGGGAATGCCTTGAAATGGCCTATAAATTTGAAAACGACAGTGTCGCCTTTTACTCCGAGTTGCTGAAATATACCCGCAGCGATTCAAAGAAGCTCGTACAGCAGATCATCGACGAGGAAAAAGAGCACGCCGCCGAAATAAAAAGTTTCCTTTAGGAAAAAACCACCCCGGCAACCATCATCAATTCATTGCCTGCATTACCTGCATTGTTTGCATTGTTTGCATTCCTGCATTGTTTGCATTGTTTGCATTTTCTGCATTCCTGCATTACCAGCATTGCCGCATTCCCGCATTCCCGCATTACCAGCATTGTTTGCATTGCCTGCATTCCTGCATTCCTGCATTCCCGCATTCCCGCATTCCCGCATTCCTGCATTCCTGCATTCCTGCATTTATTTACAAAAGTCCCACCACCGCCCATGGCAGCAGCCCGATGACGATCACCATCAGGGTCATAAAAAGCAGGTGAATCCTGTAGGGCAATTCCACCTTCAGCGGGATCCCTGCCGGTTCTTTCAGGTACATGGCGATGATGGGTTTGAAATAATAGGTCACGCTGATGGCCGATCCTGTGATGGCAATGATGACCAGCCAGACCATTCCCTTTTCAAGCGCCGTGGTAAACAGGTAATATTTGGCCATAAAGCCTGCCAGGGGAGGGATCCCGGTCAGGGAGAGCATGGAGATGGTCAGGCAGAAGGCCTCAACAGGGTTCGACCTGGCAAGCCCGTTCATGGAGGAAAAATAATCATTTCCGTGGGCTTCGCGGATCAGGATAAGGATTCCGAACGCCATGATGGTGGCCACCGAATAGGAAAGTGTATAAAGCAGCAGGGCATTGTCCGACATGGTGCTGAAGGCCACCACGGCCAGCATCATATAGCCCGAGTGGCTGATGCTGGAATAGGCAAGCATGCGCTTGAGGTTAGGCTGGTAAATGCCTGTCAGGTTGCCCAGCAAAATTGTGAGGGCTGCCAGGATCCAGATGGTCGTTTCCCAAACCCCGTGGATGCCGTTGAAGGTATGGGTAAAAAACCGGAACATGGCCACGATGGAGGCGGTTTTTACCACCGTCGCCATAAAGGCGGTGAGCAGGGTGGGCGTTCCCTCGTAAACGTCGGGAGCCCAGAAATGAAATGGAACGATGGCAATCTTAAAGGCCAGCCCGATGATCAGCAGGAAGAGGCCTGCCAGGAACATCGGGGGATAGGTGCCTGCGCATGCCGCCACGAACAGCGAGATGGCATGCAGGTCGAATGATCCGCTCGAACCGTAGATCAGGGCGATGCCAAAGAGCAGGAATCCCGAGAGGAAGGAACCTAACAGGAAATATTTCAGGGTGGCTTCATTGGAAGTGATCGCCTCCTTATGACTTCCGGCCAGGACATAGAGCGCGATGGATAGGGTTTCGATTCCAAGGAAGAGCATGATCAGGTTGCCGTAGGAGGTCATCATCACGGCGCCGACAAGGGCAAAGATCATCACCCCGTAAATATCGTCGAGCGGTCGTTGAACACCCCGGTAATAGCGGGCTGCAAGCGAAAAGATCAGGAAGGCCGAAAAGATCAGTACCATGCTGAAGGCAACTGCGGTATTGTCGACGATCAGCATCCCGCTGCCATAGGTTTTAATGGTATTCCACTCCATCAGGGTCAGGGCCATGGAAACCGCCAGCCCCACGAGGATCAGCGGCAGCAGCCAGGATTGCTTTTTCAGGATTCCCATGAAAAGGACCAGGATACCCAGGACCGTTATCGAAATAATTGTCGTCATGCTGCTTATTTAGCGTAATTCAAAATGGTTAATACATCGGGCAGGGCAGCGTCGAGGAACAAACCGGGAAAGAGTCCTATCCAGAAGATAACGATGACCAGGGGTATCAATGCGGCCATTTCAACCCATGTAAGGTCGCTAACCGGACCTGTAATCTCCCTGACCGGCCCCAGCATGGTACGCTGGTACATCCGGAGCATGTAAACGGCGCTCAGGATGACCGTCAACCCGGCAATGGCAGCAATGGGCGCCGAGTATTCAAAAATACCCAGGAGGAGCAGGAATTCCCCTACAAACCCGTTGGTCAGCGGCAGTGCAATGCTGCCCAGCAGCATGATCATAAAAAAGAGGGCCAGCCTGGGAGCCTGGAGGGCGATACCGCCCAGGTTGTCAATGTTGCGGGTTCCGGTCCGTTTTTCAATTAGGTCGATCACGATAAAAAGCCCTACGATGTTGATCCCGTGCGAGATCATCTGGATCACGGCGCCCTGGATGGCATGGATGGTAAGCACCATCACGCCTGCGGCGATCAGCCCCACGTGGCCAATGGAGGAGTAGGCCACCAGCCGTTTCATGTCGTTTTGCCTGATGGCAATGACGGAACCATAAACAATCCCGGCGACCGCCAGGATCAGGGCTATCCAGCCCCACTGGTGCATGGCGACATGGCAGACCGGCACCATCCAGCGGATCATCCCGTAAATACCCATTTTCAGCATGATGCCTGCCAGGAGCATACTTCCGACGGCAGGCGACTCCGTATAGGTATCGGGTTGCCAGGTATGGAAGGGAAAGATGGGGATCTTGACGGCAAATGCCAGGAAAAATGCCAGGAATATCCATATTTGTTCGGAGGGGGAGAGGTTGACGGCATAAAGCCAGTGAAAATCAAAAGAGTGGGGCATGGGGGTCCTGAACCAGAGATAGATCAGTGCCACCAGCATCAACAGGCTCCCGGTGAAGGTATAGATGAAAAACTTAAAGGTGATCCTGATCCGGTCGTTGCCGCCCCACACGGCACAGATAAAGTAGGCGGGAATCAGGGCCATCTCCCAGAAAATGTAAAACATCAGTCCGTCGAAAGCGGCAAAAACCCCTACCAGCGCCATCTCCATGAAAAGGATAAGGCTGTAAAAGGAGGCGGGGCGGCTGTAGGAATGGCTGAACGACGACAGGACAATGACAGGCAACAGGAAGGTTGTCAGCATGACCATCAGCAGGCTGATCCCGTCCAGGCCGAATTTCAGGCTGACCCCCATCGTTTCGAGCCAGTCGGCATTGAACAGCAGGTGGCAATGGCACGAGGTTTTGAACTGGATAAAGGCCGCCACGGCAATGCAGAATTCGGCCAGCGTGCCGGCAAGGACAAAGAGGCGGATGTCTGTCTCCCTTTTCAGGAACAGGGTGATCAGCGAGAGCCCAAGGGGCAGCAATATCAGGATTATCGTCAGCATGGGTCAGATCAGGATATTAAAGAACAGGATCAGGATGATCCCTAAAATCATGATGAACATGTAAAAACCGACATTGCCGGTTTGAATATACCTTACGGTGTTGCCGGTCCATACCACCATGCTGCCCAGGCCGTTCACGATACGGTCGATGAAGCGGACTTCAACATATTCATGCAGTATTTCCGACAGCCGGAAGAGAGGCTTCTGGACGACGCCCCGGTAGAGTTCATCAATATAGTATTTGTTTGCAACCAACCTCACCAGGAATGGCCTGGGGGCATCATCAGGAAGCAACCCATGGCGCTTTTCAACAAAGCGGAACCACGACCAGGCAACCATAGCGAGCACTCCTGCAAGGGTGATCCCCATCAGCAGCCATTCGGTGCCATGCGACAGCGGCGATTCATGTTCCATAACCCTGTTGGCGTCGGCAAACACGGGGGCGAGGAATTGGGAAAGTGCTGAATTCCCGCCAAAGAGATCGGGCAGGTTGATGAATCCGCCCAGGGCGGCCAGCAGGGAGAGAATGATGAGCGGGATGGTCATCACGGCAGGGGATTCGTGCAGGTGATGCTTCTGGCTCCCTGTTCCGCGGAATTCACCGAAGAAGGTCAGGTAGAGCAGCCGGAACATATAAAAGGCGGTCATCAGCGACCCTGCAACGGCAAGCGCCCAAATGGCGGGTTGAAACGCAAAGGTCCTTGCCAGGATCTCATCCTTGGAGAAGAAACCCGAAAAGGGCGGTATCCCGGCGATGGCGACGGTGGCGATCAGGAAGGTCCAGTAAGTTTTGGGCATGGCCTGTTTCAGTCCGCCCATTTTCCTGATATCCTGTTCACCTCCCATGGCATGGATCACACTGCCGGCACCCAGGAACAGGAGGGCTTTGAAAAAGGCGTGGGTCGTCAGGTGGAACATCGCTCCCGTAAAGGCGCCGACACTCAGCCCGACAAACATGTATCCCAGCTGGCTGATGGTGGAATAGGCCAGTATTTTTTTAATATCATTCTGAAAGATGGCAATGGAGGCGGCAAAGAGGGCCGTGGCCAGTCCCGTGAGCCCCATGATGGCCATGGTTACGGGCGAGAGAACGTAAAGGATGTTGGATCGTGCAACCATATAAACGCCGGCGGTAACCATCGTAGCGGCATGGATCAGCGCCGACACCGGCGTGGGACCTGCCATGGCATCGGGCAGCCAGGTATAAAGCGGGATCTGGGCGCTTTTGCCGACGGCACCCACAAACAGTAGCAGGGTAATGGCCACCAGCGCCGGGTTTCCGAACGACATTCCCCGTGCCTGCGAAAAGACATCCTGGTAATTCAGGGTGCTGAAGGTGGTATAGATCATGAACATCCCCATCAGGAAACCCAGGTCGCCTATGCGGTTCATGATAAATGCCTTTTTGGCCGCGTTGTTGTATTCGTGGTTTTTAAACCAGAAACCGATGAGCAGGTAGGAACATAATCCGACTCCCTCCCACCCGATAAACATGACGGGATAATTGGCCCCCATGACCAGCAGGAGCATCGAAAAGACAAACAGGTTCATATAAGAGAAAAAGCGGTTGAATCCCGCATCCTCTTTCATATAGCCGATTGAATAAACATGAATGACAAAGCCTACGCCTGTGACCACCAGCAGCATCAGGCAGGAAAGGGGGTCGACCAGGAAGGAAAAAGGGATATCGAGCGGGCCGATGCGGATCCATGAAAAGAGCGTACAGGTCAGGGCGGTGGCAGATTGCAGCATGTTGAAAAAGAGGATGGCAGAGAGAATAAAGGAGAGCAGGACCATCCCCGGCGAGAGAAAGGCGACAACCTTCCGGGGCACGGATCTGTAGCCAAGTCCGGATACCAGGAACCCCAGGAGCGGGAAGAGGGGGATTAGGATTATGATCAGGTTCATGTTTACAATTTCAGAAAGATAACTTACTCTTTTTCGCTATTTCACGGTGTGGCCGTCTCATCGTTTTACCATTTCAGCTTATTCAGCACATTGATATCGATTGAATGGGTTGTGCGGTAGATAAGCACCACGATTGCCAGCCCGATGGCGACCTCCGCGGCAGCCACCACCATGATGAAAAATACGAAGATCTGCCCGGCAGGATCGTTGGTATAGGCCGAAAAGGCCGCCAGCAGCAGGTTGATCGAATTGATCATCAGTTCGATCGACATGAGGATCAGCAGGGCGTTCCGTTTGATCAGCACACCCAGGACCCCGATACAGAACAGCACGGAGCAGAACACGAGGTAGTAGTGGATCGGAATGGTGGTCAAGGAGGACATATGTTAAAGTTTGAATATTGAACACTGAATGTTGAACACTGAATGTTGAATACTGAATGTTGAATACTGAATATTGAACACTGAATATTGAACACTGAATATTTGAATTATTTCTTATTTCTTCGCTTTTCGGCAGTACGGATGCTTGTTACAAAAATTGAAATCAGTTCATTGCATTCCCTGGATGCTGGCAATAAAAGATCCGTGTTTTTCACCAATGGTTTAAGTTCGATAATTTTTAATGAAACATTGGTTTCTCTCAATTCTTTCAGGCATATTTTCATTTTATGAATAAAATCACTCACCGATTCTGCACTCTCCGCCTCAGCTTAATTCAGGGCCGGCGAACACCCCGACCGTATCAGCTGCCCTCCCATGTACCTGCCAAACACAGTCTCCGGCAGTATTTCCGTAACGCCGGCTATCATAACCGCGAACTTTATCAGCCTCGCCTCGATATCAAATTTTTTCTCCTCCACCACGCATCCCTTTCCAAATTATCAAATACCAATTCCGAACCCATTCATCCGTTTCTCTCAGACCCATCGACCAATCCCTTATAACCTCACTATCAAACATTCAACATTCATAATTAATGTGAATCAAGGGTTAAAAACCAAATAAATAAAAGCGGCAGCCAATTTGCCGA
>JBAXOB010000064.1:0-18398 GCA_037133475.1 Bacteroidota bacterium | reverse complement strand
CCATAGTCAGCAAACGCCTGTTTCAGATCTTCATCGTTGATCCTGAAACTCAAATTTGATACAAAAATGTTTTTCATGTAATTGTTTAGTGAATGAATACTGGGTGATTGGTGATTTTAAGCTTCAAGTACGAGAAGGGACCGGCGGCGATACAACTTCGAGGAGGTGATAACGACTGATGGGCTTGCCTTGTGGATTTTTGAATACTCAAAAGCCAATGCAAAGATAGACAATTAAACCGAATGATCGACGTATGTACGTAAATTATAAGTAAATGGAGGATTTTCCCCTCTTTTCCCGACGACACCGTGATTTGGGTTCAAGGGGACCATGGAAAAGTTTGCACAGAAGCTTGTTTTTTTTCATAAATTTGGCCATCGGCCGGATATGAAACAAAAAATTTACAATCTCGATCTGATTTACGGAGGAACCCCTGTTGCATTCGCCATCAAACCCATGGAGGAGATGGTTGATGAAGATGGCGGTATCATGGACGAGCCCCACAGGCACAACTTTTATTCGGTGATCTGGTCGTTTACCGCCACCGGGAACCATATCATCGACTTTAAGGACTACCCGATTCAGCCGCAGCATATCTTTTTTGTAAGTCCCAGCCAGGTTCACCAGGTACTTACCGACCCGGATCCAACCGGGATGAACATTCTTTTCACGCCGGAATTTCTGCAGCGGAACAGCATCCGTGAAGATTTCATCACCAATCTCCGGCTTTTCCGCGACAGTGACGAGACGCCGCCCCTGGCGATCACCGAACCGATGGAGGGTCGCCTGCGCGAATATGCGCACAACATGAAATCGGCCTTTGATTCGGACAACGAGATGAAATTCGAAACCATCGGCGCCTGGCTGAAACTCTTCCTGATCGAATGCAACGGCCATTGTACGCTGAACCCGGCCGGCAACAGCCAGGATATTGAGGTGGGACGATCCCTTGTAAAACGCTTCAGGCAAACCGTGGAATCACATTTCCATGAATGGCACCAGGTAAAAAACTATGCCATGGCCCTGAATGTCTCTCCCAATTATCTCAATGAGGTGATCAAGTCCAACCTGAATATCCCTGCCAAAGATTTTATCCAGCACCGGCTGATCCTGGAGGCGAAACGGATGTCGCTGTTCACGACCAAGAGCGGAAAAGAGATCGGCTTTGACCTGGGATTCGAAGACCCGTCGCATTTCAGTAAATTTTTCAAGAGCGCGTCGGGCCAGTCGCTTGTCCAATTCAGGGAAACGCATCCTTTCTGAACCCCTTCCGTCATTTGTACCATCACTACCATGATTTTGCCATTTCCCCTCAGCCGGGATGGCCGTAGTTTTGCAGCTCAACATTCAAATATAGCAAACTAAACAAAATCAAATTATTCATTATAACAGGAAATCATGGAATCAACAAACAAAACAACCTGGGTCATCGACCCCATGCACAGCGAAATTCAGTTCAAGGTTAAGCACCTTGTGATCTCGACAGTTTCAGGAAGCTTTGACCAGTTCGAAGGAAAACTCGTTACAGGCGGAAGCGATTTCATCGGGGCATCCGCCGAATTCTCCGCAGAGGTTAACAGTATCAACACCCACCAGCCCGACCGTGACGGACATCTGAAGTCGGCCGATTTTTTCGATGCTGCAAACCATCCTAAACTTACCTTTACATCAACCGGGTTTAAAAAAAGAGGAAGCTCCGATTTTATCATGACCGGCGATCTTACCATCCGGGGCATCACCCGCAGCGTTGAACTGGATGTCGAGTTTGGCGGTATTGCCGGAGATCCTTATGGAAATACCAAGGCTGGTTTTGAGGTGACCGGGAAGATCAACCGCAAGGATTTCGGGCTGCACTGGAATGCCCTTACCGAAGCCGGCGGCATGGTGGTGGCCGATGAAATCAAGCTGCACCTGAACATTGAAATGGCAAAACAACCGTGATGTCAAGATAATCTATAAGATGGCGGCATATCCGGCCGCCAGAAGAAAGCTCCGGCGACTTTAATTCCGGTGCAATAAGGGTCCTGCCAGGTTCACAGGTCCGTTCGGTCGTGAATTCCCGCACCTGTTCTTTCATGTCGACTTGAACAGGGGGTGTTACTCAGAGCTTCGGAATAAACAGGTTTCCAGGTGGTAAATTATTTTACATCAATAAAATAAATAGCGGTATTACGGAATTAGCTGTAATGGATTTCCGTAAATGTCGTAGTTTTGAGGTCTATTTTGATTTATGAAAATTGTCCTTATTCTGCCAACTACGAAAAGGAATCTAGCAATACTTGTCATTTTAATAACAATGGTATGTGCAGAAATGCACGCACAGCGCTACCAGTCGATGTCCTATACCGAGGCCAATGGTCTGGCGAATTCGATGATATTCGATATCGTGCAGGACTCATCGGGGGTGATCTGGATCGGGCGGAGACTGGGCATCTCCTCCTATAATGGCACCAGCTTTTACAACTACAATGTTTCCGATGGGTTAAGGTCTGCCAGCTATGCTTACCTTACCATTGATGAAAAGGCCAAAATCTGGGCGTTGCCCGAAAGCGGCGGGCTCTTTCTTTCACAGTACGATGGGGGCAAATGGCAAAGTTTATTATCGGATAGCCCGCCCCCTCCGGAAATGACAGCTACTTACACCTCCCTTGATATCCAGTATGAAAAGGGAACTGCCATGATCATGGTTGGCACCCAGGATAAGGGATTTATTTTCTATAAGGACCACAAGTGGAATCGATATACGACCAGTGATGGAATCCCGGGAAAAACAGTCAATTGTGTAAGGGGTTTCGCCGGCGCCGCCTATGTTGCTTCCGACAAAGGGCTGACAGTTTTCAGGGATGGAAGGTTTAAACCTGTCAATGATGTGGGAACCGGCCTCCTTTCAGGAGATATCCTCTCAATGGACAGACATGGAAATTTTCTATGGTTGCTCGGTGAAGGCTGGCTGGGGTATATTACAGGAGGTAAGTTCACAATGACCGCTTCGGGTTTTCATCTTCCTTTAAATGGGATGGGACGTCGCTGTTTTCTGCATTCCGGCAGAGATGGTAAAGTATATTTCGGGAACTCCTTCAAAGTATTTTCTTTCACCCGGGCATCCGGAAAACTTGAACTGCTGGACCGCAGCAATGGACTTATCTCAGAAGGAGGAACCTCCGCCCTGGTTGACCGGGAGATGAATACGTGGATCACCGGTTATCGTGGCATTACCAAGATTCCGTCAGAACGGTTTGCCAGTTTTGCCGAAGAGAATGGTCTTTTCAGCAACGAGGTTGCTTCAGGAATGGAGATCAGCCCCGGAAAGTACATCTTTGGTCATGACGGTGCCGTAACCTTTTATGACGGGAAAGAGATGACCCGGCAGGTGCTGAATCCGGTCAGGGGAGAGGCAAACTATGAAACACGCGTCATTGAAATCCAGAAGGGCTCCAACGGGGACCTTTGGCTGGCCGTCAGCTCCCTTGGCGTGGCCCGCCTGGATAAGAACCGGCACATATCCTGGTATCACGAAAATGAAGGACTCCTGGGAGTTGCTTACTCAATTGCCGTCACCCCTTCTGGTCAAATTTTGGCGGGAACCACTCGCGGATTGTTCGAATTCAGTAATGGCAGGTTCAGCCAGGTTGACCTGGGAAAAGCCAATAATATGGCCTACCGGAAAGTTTTTCCGGGCGCTGATGGCAGCCTCTATCTTGCAACCATTAACGACGGTCTTTTTTTTAAAAGGGGGAAAGAGATCATTTCCATTACTTCGCCCGACAACACACTGGCAAACAATGTATTTGCGTACTACCCTGACACAAAAAACCGGCAATGGGTGGGAACTGCCGCCGGCCTGTATGAGATAGCGGGCCGGGAACTGAAACGCGTGAATAAAGATGGATTAATGATCAACAGGCCGGTCTACCTGATCCTGGAGGACCACTCCGGGAACCTTTGGGTTGGGACCGATAATGGCGTATATCGATGGGACGGGAAGGTACTTTCCCATTTCACGGTCAATGATGGATTATCGGGCCAGGATATCAACCGGTCGGCCGGGTTTACCGACAGCTTTAACCATATTTGGTTCGGCACCAATAACGGGGTTACAGTTTTCAGACCCGAACTGGACTATAAGCCGTGTGAAGTACCTGCCCCAAAGGTCATCCTTCTCCCCGTCGTTGTTGGTAAAGATTCATTAAACCCGTTATCTGACAAACAATTACAATACGACCTGAACGACCTGGCTTTTAATGCCCGCGTGATCTCTCTCATCAATGAACATCAGGTTTATATCAGGTATTACCTCGAAGGTTTTGATACAAACTGGTCAAAAGAGGTGCTTTACGACGGGAGCCGTTTCACGTACAACAACCTGAGTCCGGGAACCTACCGGTTTTACGTGAAGGCCAGGAATTCCATCGGCACCTGGAGCGGGCAGGTGGTATCCGCAAGATTCATCATCGATCCCCCCTTCTGGCTCCGCTGGTGGTTCATTACCACGGCTGTCCTGCTTTTTTCCGGGATGGTTTATATCACAGCCAGGTTTGTCACGACAAACCGGTACAAAAATTCACTTAAAGAACAGGTCGACCTTCAGACACTTGAGCTCCGGAATTCGGAAATGAAACTGATGGAAAGCAATGCAGCGAAAGACAGTTTCTTTTCCATTATTGCCCATGACCTGCGTAACCCCTTTAATGCCATCCTGGGTTTCCTCGACCTGCTTACCGAAGAGGATTGCGACTTATCGGATGCCGAGCGTCAAACAATGCTGCTGCAACTGAAATCAGCTGCAGTACGAACCATCGACCTGCTTGATAACCTGCTGACATGGGCACGGGCACAACGCGGCAGCCTGCCTTTTGAACCCGTAAAATTTCTCCTGAGTGAAACCATCTCAGACAACCTCGCACTTTTTGCCGCTACCGCCCAGGGTAAAGATATTTCCCTCATCAACGAAGGGAAGGATAATTGTCATGTTTATGCCGACAGGAACATGATCAGCACGGTGATCAGGAACCTTGTCTCAAACGCACTGAAATTCACCTATCCGGGAGGCACGATTATCATCGGGATGAAACAGCAGGATCCTCAGACCATCAGTGTTTATATCCGGGATAACGGTGTAGGAATCCCACAGGGAAATATAGGAAGTTTGTTCAAAATCGAACACCGGACGATCGGGATGGGCACTGCCAATGAAACAGGAACAGGACTGGGGCTGATCCTTTGCAAGGAATTCATAGAAAAAAACGGGGGAACGATGGACGTTCAAAGCGCCCCCGGAACCGGGAGCACCTTTACCTTCACCATTCCCTGTGTTGGATGAACCCAATGTAGACATAAGTGTTTGCTCCAGGGCTGTGCCCCGTTGAAACCTTTTTTGTGAATTCCACTTATTTTATGACCTTTGCAACTGAAACCAACTTCAACAAGATGAAAAAGATTTTTTTTCCAACCCTGGTCGTTATCCTGTTTGCCATCGCTGCGTGCAATCAGAATGCAGGTAAGTCAGCCGGCAAAACAAAAAATGACACGACCCGCATGACGGTTCTTACCTTTGAGAAACAGGCCGATAGTTGTATCAACAAACCGGTGATCATTGAAGGAACCGTTTTTCATACCTGCAAAGAGGGTGGGAAAAGAATGTTTATCGTGGATGGTACCGACAGTATCCGGGTTCAGGTAACGGCCGGACCAAAGATCACCAAATTTGATGAATCGCTTTCCGGAAGCCGCGTACGTGTTTTCGGAGTTGTCAGGGAGGACCGGATTGATGCGAAATACCTGAATGAATGGGAAGCCGAAGTCAAGAAGCCCGACCCCAATCACGCCGTTGGCGTTCACTCGGGCGCTGTAGGCCACGAGGACCAGGACACCAAAGACAAACTTGACAACATCAACTCCCTGCGGGAAGACCTTAAAAAATGCGGGAAAGATCACCTGTCATTTTTCACGATCGAGGCGGACAAGTTTACCGAACTTAAATAGCATGCAGGCTAAGACCTTACGCCGGTGGAACAACGTACTTCACCGTGATATCGGTTATTTATGCGTCGGCATGACCCTGATCTATGCCATTTCCGGCATCGTGCTCAACCATTTCAAAGCCGGCGATTTTCAGCATCCCGATTACGGAACCTCCTCAAGTGAGCTGAAGGTATCCCTTCCCAAAGATGGAAAGGCGGATCAGACCTATGTCTTTTCGGTACTTGACCAGGTGAAGGAAAAAGATCATTACAAGAGTTATATCACCGGCGACGGGTATGTTCAGATTTTCCTGACAAGGGGATTTGTCTATGTCGACCTGACAACCGGCGAGGCACAGATGGAGCGGAAAATGACCCGGTATGTGATCAAGGAGATGAATATGCTGCACTATAACAGCCTGAAACGGTTTTATACCTGGTTTTCCGATCTGTATGCCGCCGGGCTGATCCTGCTTGCCATTACCGGGCTGTTCGTCCTAAGGGGCAGGAATGGTATCCTGGGAAGAGGCGCCTGGCTTACTGCCATCGGGATCATCATCCCCGCTTTGTTTCTCCTCTTTTATTCCTAGGATCCTGTGGATTTTCATCCTCCTCCTGGATGAATTTGCTGAAAATTGTCGCCCTCCGGCCGGGAAGAAAATGTTATTTTTGACAGACCAAATTTCAAGGTAATGATACGATTTGATGAATCCGGTCTGCACGCCGTTGCCCTGCACAAGGTCGGCAATAATTCAACCGAAGAAGGGGTTGTGCTCTCCGAAAAATTACTGGGAATCAATGAGATCATCGTACCGTTGCTGCTGCAGTACTTTTTATCCCCCTTCAGGTCGGATGAACTGTATAACCTCACCCATCCTTCCGATATTGAGCTAAACGAGGTATTTCATTACGTTTCAGCCATCTTTGCCGATAAAACCTGCCTCCTGGAACAGTCTAAACACCTTGCCAACCATCTTTACCGCAATTCAACCCACCCCAAAATCAGGAATGGTGAGTTTTATGTTGCCTATATTGAGAATTGCTGGCTGGATAACCAGGCTGTTGATGCGGTGGGGATTTTCAAATCCGAATCAAAAGAGACCTACCTGAAGATCTACCCTGTGAGCGATTCCTTCGAGATCGCCCATGAAGATGGCATCAATATCAACAAACTCGACAAGGGATGCCTGGTATTCAACACCGGGCGCGAGGACGGTTATGTAACCGCCATGGTTGACAACCTGAATAAGGGAACCGAAGCCCAGTACTGGCGCGATGATTTCCTGCAGGTCAAGCCGCGGGCCGATAATTATTTCAGGACAAAGGCCGTTATGGACCTGTGCAAGATGTATGTCACCGACAAATTACCCCAGGAATTTGAGGTGAGCCGTATTGACCAGGCCGAAATGCTGAACCGTTCCATGAAATTCCTGAAAGAAAACGAGACCTTCGGAATGGAGGATTTTAATGAACAGGTGTTGAATTCACCTGCGATCATTGACTCATTTTCGGAATATAAAAACCAGTTCGGTAAAGAGCGTAACCTCGACTTTGCCGGGAATTTCGAGATCTCCGATACCGCCATGAAGAACCAGTCGCGTTTTATGAAGAGTATCATCAAACTTGACAAAAATTTCCACATTTACGTCCACGGAGAGGGCGGCATGGTTGAAAAGGGCTATGATGAACAAAAACAACTTCATTTTTACAAATTATTTTTCAAAGAGGAAAAATAGCGATGGATTTTGATGATTTGGATCCTGCACTGATCCTGCGGAACAACACACCCCATGAGGACTTTTGCGGACTGACGCCCGCCGAAATCCATCATCTTTTATACCATGGCTGGACGGAACGGTCGCCCATTCGGCTGCAACCTGGCATTACGGATGAGACGATGAACCAGGTTCCCTTTTTTCGCATTGCCGAAGAGCTTATCCGTATGATCAGCCTCGACCAGCCCGTCAAACTGACAAAATTGGGTTTCCTGCCCATCAAAATCGTTCAGCATCTCTATGAGCAGCGACAAATCAGCTTTTGGTATGTTGATATGAGACAACCTAAAATTATACGGGAACAGGATGTTCCTGCAATCATAGCGGTGCATGCCATGTTGAAAATCGCCGGACTGGTTAAAATTGTCAAAAACAGGTTATCGCTGACAAAAAAGGGAGAACAGATCCTTCAGGCCGGTTCACGCGAAAAGTTCTTTCGCGAATTACTGATCGCCTTTACCCAGAAATGGGGATGGGGAAACCTGGACAGATATGACGAAGCCTATGAAATACAGCGTTTGTGGGGTTTCTCCATCCACCTTCTTATGCAGTTTGGCCATTCCCCGCAGGAGAGCGTTTTTTATGCCCGGAAATTCCTGGTTGCCTTCCCCCTGATTACGGAAGAATTCCAGCCAGTACCCTATCAAAACTCTGTCCAGTCATTTGAAAGTTGCTATTGCCTGCGAACCATCGCGCACTTTTTTGAATGGTGGGGATTTATCAGCAGGGAGGAAAATGAACCTCCCGTCAGCATGAAGAACCAACGCATCACGGCCACGCCGGTCGTTTCAAACATTTTTACATTCGAATAACCCATGATCCCTAACACAATTGCTGCTAAATGAAAAAAACAATCCTGACCTGTTTCCTCGTAACCGCAACCCTGCTGCTTTCCTGCTTTTCCGCGCACTCCCAGGTCATTAAGGCTGGAGAAGCCGCCATCCCCGAACCGCTTTGCGGGTATGTCAATCCCTTCATCGGCACACAGGAGATGGGGCACACCTTTCCCGGGGCCTGCGTTCCCTTCGGATTTGTGCAGCTCAGTCCGGATACCGATACGATTCCCTATGAAACGGATGGCAAATACAATCCCGATGTTTACCGGTATTGTGCGGGATACCAGTACCTCGACAAAACCATTGTAGGATTCAGCCATACCCATTTCAACGGAACCGGCCATTCGGACCTTGGCGATTTTCTCATCATGCCCTCCGTCGGCAAACTCAGGTTAAGCCCGGGAACTGCCGGTCATCCTGAGACAGGTTATCGTTCCAGGTTCAGGAAAGAGAGTGAGAAGGCCTCGCCTGGCTACTATCGTGTCCACCTGGATGATCCCGGTGTTGAGGCAGAGCTTACCGCGACAACCCGCGCCGGATTCCACCAGTATACCTTCCCGAAAAGCGACAGCGCCCATATCATTCTCGACATGGTCCATGGTATTTATAACTACGAAGGGAAGGTGTTGTGGGCCTCCCTCCTGGTTCACAACGACACCCTGGTAACCGGTTACCGGATCACCCGCGGGTGGGGCCGCACACGCTACATGTACTTTGCCATGAGCTTTTCAAAACCCTTTAAAGGTTATGGATACAAAAACGATGAGCAGTTGGTTTACAAAGGATTCTGGCGAAAATTCAACCAGATGGAGAATTTCCCTGAAATCGCCGGTAAAAAGATCCGGGCCCATTTTGATTTTTCAACCGGGGAGGGCGAGCAGATCCGGATCAAGATAGGGCTTTCGGCCGTGAGCATGCAGGGCGCCCTTAAAAACCTGCAGGAGGAGATCCCCGGCTGGGATTTCGAAAAAACAAGGGCCGATGCCAGGGCAAGCTGGGAAAAGGAGCTTGGCAGGATCAGGATCGAAGCCCCGGCCGACCGCAAAATCAATTTCTACACCGCCTTTTATCATGCACTCCAGTCGCCCGTAGTCTATACCGATGTCGACGGCCGGTACCGCGGCGTCGATCAGGAGGTTCACCTTGCTTCAGGATTTACCAACTATACCATTTTTTCGCTCTGGGATACCCACCGTGCCGAACACCCGCTGCTGGCCCTGCTTTATCCCGGAAGAACGGCCGATATGGTCAATTCCATGCTGGCCCACTTTGAACAAAGTCCCGAGCACATGCTTCCCGTGTGGTCGCATCACGGAAACGAAAACTGGTGCATGATCGGTTACCACAGCGTTGCCGTCATCGCCGATGCCTATGTCAAGGGAATCCGGGGGTTTGATGCCGCCAAGGCTTTACAGGCCTGTGTTTCAACGGCAACCAACCGCTATTACGAAGGTATGGGAGATTACCTGAAATATGGATTTGTCACCGACGAAAAATCGGCCAGCTCTGCCTCCATTACGCTGGAATATGCCTACGACGACTATGCCATTTCACAGTTTGCCCTGTCAATCATCGGTTCAAAGGATGCATCTGACCAGTTAAAACAGGTTGCCGAAGACAAACTGCCCGAGTTCAGGGAACGTTCCCTCAATTACCGCCATCTCTTTGACCGCTCCACGGGTTTTATCCGGGCGAAAAGGGCCGACGGCAGCTGGAAAACCCCCTTTGATCCGCTGCGCACCATCGGCCAGGGTTTCATTGAAGGAAATTCATGGAACTATTCGCTTTATGTTCCCCATGATGTCACCTATTACATTGGGATGATGGGGGGGGAGAAGCCCTTTATCCGCCGGCTGGATTCGCTGTTTACGATGTATCTCGACGACAAGTACTTCAACGAAACCGAAGATGTTACAAGAGCCGGCCTCATCGGGAACTATGTCCATGGCAACGAACCCAGCCACCATATCGCCTATCTCTACGACTGGACCAGCTGCCCCTGGAAAACCCAGGAACGCATCCATGACATCGTAAAATCGATGTACCGCAACAAGCCCGACGGGCTTTGCGGCAATGATGACTGCGGCCAGATGAGCGCCTGGTATATCTTCAGTGTCCTGGGATTTTATCCCGTATGCCCCGGAACCCCCCAGTATGCCATCGGGACCCCGGGGATAACCTCCGCCGCCATTGAACTGCCCGGAGAAAAAAAGTTTGTCATCAGGACCAGGGGGCTCTCGGAAAAGAATTTCTATATCCGCTCCATGACCCTCAACGGGAAACCGCTCGACAAGCCGTTTCTTGAACATGCCGATCTTGTCGCCGGGGGGGAATTCATCCTGAACATGGGGACAAAACCCTGATCCGTTTTGAATTTTTCCTCTCTATTTCCGCCTGAAGTATGAAAAGGAAATAACACGTACATTTGCAAATGGAGTTCAACTAATAAACAATAATATACCATGAAACAATTCATTACCCTCGCATCCTTCATCCTGGTTTCCCTGGCCGTTTTTGCCCAGGGAGTTGAAAAACACGTGGTGTTTTTAAAGGATAAAAATAACAATCCCTATTCGCTTTCCAACCCACTGGCCTTTTTAACCCAGCGTTCGCTCGACCGCAGGACGCACAGCGGAATTACGCTTGACCAGAAAGACCTCCCGGTAACCCCTTCTTATGTAACGCAAATCGCGGCAACGGGGGCAACCGTGTACTATTCACTGAAATGGTTCAACGCCGTGGTGGTTGCCACCACCAGCGCAAGTGTTTTGTCGACCATTGCCGCCCTCCCGTTTGTCGATCATGTTGACCAGGTCTCTAAAAAAAATCCTGTCCATTCCGGAGGTGAACCCGGAACGATGGAAAGCACCCGCATCCTTCCCTGGATGGTCGCCGCCGGCGTAAATCCGGTGGTCACCAGCGCCCCTTCCAGTCTGAATTACGGACTGGCCTATAACCAGACTCATATGATTTCACTTGATGCCCTGCATAACATGGGCTTTACAGGTGCAGGCATGATGATTGCCCAGATGGATGCAGGATGGTACCATGTTGACCAGATCTCGGCCTTCGACAGCCTGTGGCATAACAACCAGATCCTGGGCACCCGCGATTTTGAAGTCCCCGGAAATAACGTTTTCGGCGATTTTATGAATTCACACGGCACCAGCGTTCTTTCGTGCATGGGGGCAAATGTGCCCGGACAGATGGTCGGCACGGCCCCCAAGGCGACCTTCTGGCTCCTTCGTACCGAAGATGCCAATATCGAAGTACTCGCAGAGGAGTACAACTGGGCGGCCGGCGCAGAGTTTGCCGACAGTGTCGGCGCCGATGTCATCAACTCATCGCTTGGCTACACGACCTTCGACAACCCTGCATACAACCATACCTGGGCCGACCTTAACGGCAACACCACCCCCTGCAGCCGTGCCGGCGGACTCGCTGCCAAACGCGGCATCCTGGTCGTCAATTCAGCCGGGAACAGCGGTGGAAGCTCATGGCAATATGTCGGCGTTCCTGCCGACAATGACAGCGTATTTTCCATCGGCGCCGTGGATGCCCAGGGCGTTTATGCCTCCTTCAGCTCTACAGGCCCTACGGCAGATGGCAGGGTAAAACCCGATGTTTCGGCCGAGGGCGCCGGTGCAGCAATCGTGGGCCAGGGAGGCGGCATAGCCCTCAATGGTTACGGAACCTCGTTTTCCTCCCCGATCATGGCCGGGGCCATGGCCTGCCTGTGGCAATCGGCGCCGGCCTTTACGGCAGAACAGCTCCGGAATGCCGTCAGAAGCAGCGCCTCCCAGGCAACAGCACCCGACAGCCTGCTGGGCTTCGGAATCCCCAACATGTTCAACGCACACCTGCTGCTCGGCGTTAATCCGTCGCTTTCAGGGAGCCCGGAAACCTTCTCTCTCTCCCCTGTTCCCTTTTCATCCGTTACCTGGCTGAGGGGCAACCTGAACACGGCTGAAAACCTGCAGGTGGACATTCTTTCATTAACAGGCCGGGTGATTCATTCCTTTACGATCAAAATGAGCAGTAATATGAGCGTGAGACTCGACGACTTCAGCACCCTGCCTTCGGGACTCTACTTTGTGCGGGTTTCATGGCCTTCCGGGCAGCAGGTGCTGAGAGCGGTTAAATTATAGGGTTGATCAGGATTTTTCATCCTGATAACGAATTTTTTATCAGAAATGGCAAGGAGATATTATCTTTGATAAAACAAAGACAGCATCTCCTTGCCGGCTTTTGGGTTGTACCCAGATCACTTTCCCGGCAATATGTTCCACCTTTAACCCCTTTCCCTTATGAAAAAAATCCTGTTCCTGCTGATCGGAGGGCTGCCGCTTTTCGGGTTTGCCCAGGTACCCTTTAACCCGCCACCCACCGAAAAAAAACCGGTTGTCGACACCCTCCACGGGGTTCTGCTGACCGATAATTACCGCTGGCTTGAAGACAAAACCGATCCCGGTGTCGTAGCCTGGACGAAGGCCCAGCATGATTATACCGTGCAGTACATGCATGCCACCCAGAAAGACCATCCAGGGTTGCGTGATGAAGTTGCAGCCTATATCGACATGGATTTCGAGGGGCCGCTGAGCAAAGAGGGAAAACGGGTGTTTCAGACAATTAAACGGAAGGGCGACAAACAATCCTCCCTGTACACAATCCTCGACGGGAAAAAGGTGCAGATCTGGGATCCGGTAAAACTCGATACCACGGGAAAAACATCGACCACCTCGGTTGAGTACACCTACGACGGGGAGCGTGCCGCCATCAGCGTACAGAAGAGCGGTGCCGAGATCTCGACGACCTATATCATCGAAACCCGTACCGGCAGGACCCTCTATCCCCCGCTCGAAAATATCTTCGGATACCAGTGGACCCGGGACCAGCAACACGCCTATTTCACCGTACGAAGCCAGTCGGATGTCGACAAGCAGCTCCCCCTGAAGAGCTACCTTTGGAAAGTCGGCGACCCTGCCGATAAGGCGGATTTCATCGGGACCACCAAAGATGCCCAGAATTCCTACTATATCTATGACAACCGCTACAGCGACGTGACCTTTTTCGGAGAGAGCAACTTTAATTCGAATGTTTGCAACATCAGGAAAACGGGAACCGTCGGCCAGGGTACCATCATCTATGAAAGCAAGGAATTCCAGGCCTATCCCTATGCCATCGGCGATAAAATGTACGTGCTGACAAACGACCATGCCCCCAACTTCCGGTTTATGGTTGCTGCCAAAGACAAGCCTGACTATAAGGACTGGCGCGTGCTGATTCCTGAAGGCGAAACAGTGATCCAGGATGTGGAGGTGCTGAAGGATGGCCGGCTGATCGTGCAGGATAAAAAAGATATTCAAAGCAGGCTTACCCTCCGCGATGCCAGCGGGAAACTGATAAAACCGATCGAATTGCCCGAAATCGGGAATGTCGATTATGTGAGCTTTGACCGCGAGGAGGATTCTGTCTATATCTACCTGAGCACCTTTACCTCGCCGGGAAAAATGTATGTGGCCTCTCCTTCCGACTTCAAATGGAGGTTATATTATTTCAGGACAATCCCTGTCGATATGAGCAACATCACAGGGGAAATCAAATTTTACTATTCCAAAGACAGCACCCGCATTCCCTGCCTGGTGGTACACCGCAAGGATATGAAACCCGACGGCAACAACCCTGTTTTGCTGACAGCCTACGGCGGATTCAATATCGGGATTTCACCCGGCTATTACGGCTACTGGGCCCCCTTTATCAACCGCGGCGGCGTAGTGGTTGAGCCCGGCATCCGCGGAGGGGATGAATATGGCGAAAAATGGCATAAAAACGGGATGTTGCTGAAAAAACAAAACTGCTTCGACGACTTCAACGCCTGTGCCGAATGGCTCATCCGCGAAAAATATACCAATACCGGTAAGATCGTCGCAGAAGGAGGCAGCAACGGCGGATTGCTGATGGGAGCCATCGCAACCCAGCGTCCCGACCTGTTCAAGGCAGTCCTGTGTGCCGTACCCCTGCTCGACATGATCCGCTTTCACAGGTTCCTGATCGCCCGTTACTGGATCCCCGAATACGGATCTTCCGACAATGAGGCCGATTTCAGGAACCTGCTGACCTATTCTCCCTACCAGCATATCCGCCAGGGAATCAACCTGCCCACCATGCTGGTCAGGACCGGGGCCAACGACAGCCGCGTCGACCCGCTGCACGCGAAGAAATTTACGGCAGCCCTCCAGAATAACCCCGGACAAATCAACCCGGTGATGCTTTATATCGATTATAACGTCGGCCACGGATCCGGCCAGGCGACCAAGCAACGCATCGATAATGTCATGGTCGATTTCGAATTCATCATGAACCAGCTGGGGATGTAAAAAATATTTTTCGCCTTTTACTTGACTTTGCCATTTGATTTTTAGTATTATTGCAAAATCATTTTAATATCATATTGATATTATATAAACCAAAAAAAATGGAAAACGAAAAAGTAAGTTCAACCTCATCGGGATACACAGGAGCGCTGATGACTGTGGTATTTTTAGCCCTTGGAATTTGCGGGCTTATATTTTACAATCAATATATCCCGAGTATTGTATTTTCAATGTTATGCATCGGGGCGGCTATCTTCTCCGGGATCGGGCTGATGGTGGTCAACCCCAACGAGTCGTCGGTACTGGTATTATTCGGCGAATACAAGGGAACAATCAAATCAAACGGCTTCTTCTGGATCAACCCGTTATATGTGAAAAAGAAGATCTCCCTGCGTGCGCGCAACCTGAACCGCGAACCCATCAAGGTTAACGACAAGCTGGGGAACCCGATCATGATCGGGTGCGTGCTGGTGTGGCGGGTACAGGACACCTTCAAGGCGGCCTTTGAGGTGGATGATTATGTTCATTTTGTCGATATCCAGAGCGAATCGGCAACCCGCAAGCTGGCAGGTCATTACGCATACGACAATTTTGACGACGAACAGAAGGAGATCACCCTGCGCGCAGGGGGCGAAGAGGTACACCTTGCCCTCGAGCGGGAGCTTGCCGAACGCCTGACGATGGCGGGTATTGAGGTACTCGAAGCCAGGATCAGCTACCTGGCCTATGCCTCGGAAATTGCCGGTGCGATGTTGCGCCGCCAGCAGGCAACAGCTGTTGTCGCCGCCCGTACCAAGATCGTGGAGGGGGCTGTCAGCATGGTCGAACTGGCGCTTGACCAGCTCAGCAAGAAAAATGTGATCGAACTGGATGAGGACAAAAAAGCCGCCATGATCAGCAACCTGATGGTGGTTCTTTGCTCCGACAAGGATACCACCCCCGTAGTGAATACCGGCACATTACACCAATAAACGATGGAACGGCCCTATTACAGCGAAGAGCAGCGGTTTGACCAGCCCTGGTTCAGGGTGATCATCCTGGCGACCTGGGTCCCCCTGGTGACCATCTTCGGTATAGGAATATACCGGCAGCTGGTCCTGGGGAAACCCTGGGGAAATCATCCCGCTTCCGACACGGGACTGGTGGTGGTTACAGGATCGATTTTCCTGCTCATGACTGGGTTGACATGGTTGTTGTTTTCGCTCCGTTTAATCGTTGAAATTTCGGGAAAGGGGCTGCAATTCCGCTTTCCACCGATGATCCGCAAACCAAGGTTGATTTCCCCGGGAGAGATCGGGGAATACAGGATCAGGGAGTACAGCCCGGTAAGGGAATACGGGGGATGGGGCATCAGGACGGGTGGCTTTAAAAACGGGGTTGCCTACAATGTGAAGGGTAACACCGGGTTGCAGCTTGAACTGAAGAGCGGCAAGAGGATACTGTTCGGCACCCAGCGTCCCGATGCACTTAAATCGGCAATGGACAGAATGATGAACCCGCAATTGACATAAAAAACAGGAGCAAATGGCAGGGAAGAAGGTATTTATGCTCCGGTTGAACCAGGAGGTTTACGATGCGCTGGAAAAATGGGCAGAGGACGAATTCCGCTCGGTGAATGGCCAGCTGGAGTGGCTCATTGAAAAAGCGCTGCGCGAGGCAAAACGCAAGCCTGCCGGCCGGGGTAAAAAGCCAGGTGCCACCGGTGATCCTGAATAGTAAATCCTGCACCGTCTTGACGAAGGATTACAGCTCCAGTGACAGAAGCACAACCATCCGTTTATACGATCAAATGAACAGCAGGTTGAAGCTCAAAATCAGGATCCTGTTTAAATCATAATGAAGGCAAAGATTCCCATTGTGAACATTGTGTAAATCATTGTGCCCATTGTGGTTAATTTCAACACATTGATGACGGAAACATGATTCTTACAAAACCAGCAAAATATTTATCCTTATTAAATCAACCTTGAAATGAAAACAATTCTCCTATTGTCTTTCCTGTTTGCTGCAATTTCCTGTGTCTATTCCCAGGATATTACCGGCGACTGGGCTGGGGCCTTGTCAGTGAGGGGAGTGAATCTCAGGATTGTATTCCACATCCGGCAAACCGAGGGAAAACTTGTTTCCACCTTCGACAGTCCCGATCAAAATGCATTGGACCTGAAAATAGATGAAACCATCCTGAATGGCAGGGAGCTCACCCTCAGCGCTCCCTCCATGGGTATCACCTACCGGGGGAACTTCACCGCCAAAAGGGATTCAATCGATGGCAACTGGATCCAGGGAAAGAACCAGCTGCCGCTGATGCTAACCAGGCAACAGCAGGAAATCCACAATACCCCTGCGAATCCGCACGAAACTGCGATTATCCTGAACACGGCCACCGGTGAAATCAAGGGAACGCTTACCATGCCCGAATCCCGGCAACAGGTTCCGCTGGTTCTCATCATTGCAGGGTCGGGCCCGACCGACCGTGACGGAAACTCCCCCCCGGCATTGAAAAACAGCAGCAATTGTTACAAAATGCTGGCAGAAGAGCTAAGAAAAAAGGGGATTGCCTCGGTACGTTACGACAAACGGGGGATCGGCGCCAGTGCGGCTGCAGGGAAAAAGGAGCATGATCTGCGGTTTGAAGATTATGTTTCGGATGCCCGGGGATGGATCAGCCTGCTTTCACACGACAAGCGGTTTTCCGCGATCATCGTTGCCGGGCACAGCGAAGGCTCCCTGATCGGGATGATCGCCTGTGCCAATTCCGGGGCAAAAGGATATGTTTCCATTGCAGGCTCAGGCCGGCCGGCCGACCAGATCCTCAGGGAGCAATTATCCTCCCTGCCAAAGGAGATGAACGAACTGATAATCCCGATGCTGGAAGCCCTGAAAAGGGGCGACACGCTTGCCTCTGTTCCCGAATCCATGAACAGCTTTTTCAGGTCAGGCATACAACCCTACCTGATTTCCTGGTTCAGGTATGATCCGCAGGCGGAGATAGTAAAGCTCACAATCCCTGTTCTTATCCTTCAGGGAGAGATGGATATCCAGGTATCTGCCGGGGATGCCAGGCTGCTGGCCCGCGCCTGCCCTGCCGCATCATTAAAGCTGATCGGCCATATGAACCATGTGCTGAAGGATACTGATACCATGGACAAAATGGAACAGGTGAAATCCGTTTATACCAACTCCGAACTGCCGCTTGACACTACCTTGACAGATGAAATTATTACATTTGTACAGAAGATTAAATGACCACCGGGGAAACGGGTGTGATGGCTTACACCCTGAATTGGAACCTATAATTGCCATAAGCACAACGTGCATGCAAACCGTGAATGATAATTTATGGCTATTCCATGTGACAATTAAAAAACAACTTATTAACACATGAAAAACAACAGAAAATGATTTTTAACGGAGGAACTTTTGGATTATTCGGGAAAAACAGGGTCGAAGCCA
>JBAXOB010000063.1:0-19136 GCA_037133475.1 Bacteroidota bacterium | reverse complement strand
TATGCTTTCGCCATTCCGATCGCCGCGATGTTCATAAGCGATCTCGTTATAGGTCTGCACGCCAATATGCCTGCTGTCTACCTGGGTTTTGCCGTAACGGTTCTTATTGGAATGTCGATCCGGAATAAAATCAATGTGGGATCGGTCGTTCTGGCCTCCATTACCTCTGCCGTTATCTTTTTTCTGATAACGAACTTTGCAGCATGGCTGGCCAGTCCTTTCTACCCACAAACAACCGCAGGTCTTGCTGAATGTTACCTGGCCGGTATGATGTTTTTCAACGACACTTCCAATGGATTTTCATTCTTTCTGAATGACCTTCTTGGAACCACCTTTTTCAGTGCGGTATTCTACGGAGCCTTCTATCTTGTGCAAATGAGGTTTCCTGTACTGGATAAATCCAGGTTTTAACTGAATCGCACTTCAGCCCTTACGGGGTGAAGCAACGTGATCGGAAATGCAATAAAACCAAGCATATCATTGGTATTCATCAATGATTTTTTAACTATGTCTATTTCCTTCATCTCCACTGTATCCAGCGGTATTTGATCGTTTTGCGTGCGTCCTGTCAGGCGGTTCAATGGAATTGTCATATTCTGCCGACATTTTCCCCGGCGACAAGCAGCAGGTTTTTCTTCACATTGTCCGGCCGGCCCGCAAGGTGACCTTCGCACTTTACAAAATTATGGGTACTTTTGTTGCCATGAGTGATATCATCCGTCTCCTGCCAGATTCAGTTGCCAACCAGATCGCTGCCGGCGAGGTCGTTCAGCGCCCGGCTTCGGCTGTGAAGGAATTGCTGGAAAATACCATCGATGCCGGCGCTACCGATATCAAGCTGATCATCAGGGAATCCGGGAAATTACTTATCCAGGTGACCGATAACGGCTGCGGCATGTCGGAACGGGATGCGCGGATGTGTTTTGAACGCCATGCCACCTCGAAAATTCAAACTGCCAACGATCTGCTTTCCATCCGCACCCTTGGTTTTCGAGGTGAAGCGCTTGCCTCCATCGCCTCCATCGCCCAGGTTGAACTGAAATCAAAACGGTTCGAAGATGAAGTCGGTACCTGTATTTTGATCGAGGGTACCGAATTGAAGGAACAATTCCCTGTGAATTGTCAGAATGGAACCTCGGTCAGCGTGAAAAACCTCTTCTTCAACGTACCGGCACGCCGGAACTTTTTGAAATCGAATGCCCTTGAACTGAAGTACATCATTGAAGAGTTCTTTCGTGTTGCCCTGGTCCATCCCGATGTCTCCTTTACCTTCTATAACCAGGATAAGATCCTGTTCCAGGTTTCGTCGGGGAACCTCAAACAAAGGATCACCAGCCTCTTCGGCGCATCCTATGGTCAGCGCCTGATACCTGTTGAACAGCAGACAGCCCTGGTCAACATCTCCGGCTTTATCGGGAAGCCTGAATTTGCCAAAAAAACCAGGGGAGAACAGTATTTCTTCACCAACGGTCGGTTTATGAAGAGCGCCTACCTGCATCACGCGGTTGAAGGCGCTTTCAAGGAGCTGATCCCGGATGATTCGGTTCCCTCCTATTTTATCTATATGGAGGTGGATCCCCAGACCATCGATGTGAACATCCACCCCACCAAGACTGAGATCAACTTCCAGGATATCAAGAGTATTTATGCCATCCTGCATGCCGCGGTAAAGCAATCGATCGGGAAATTCAACCTCTCCCCATCCCTTGATTTCGAGGTCGAACAAAGCATGCACTACAAGCCGGTGCCCGAGGATCAACCCATCCGCCAACCCACCATCACGATTAACCCGGATTACAACCCATTTGAAAAAAAGACAGAGCCGCAGACCCACTTTTCCTTTCCTTCAAAACCGCCTGCTTCCATCCAGGGCTGGCAAAACCTGTATACCCCCGCCCAGTCTGACGCCCGGCCGGGGAATAACGAGGAATACCGGCAGCCGGGTGCCGACCTTCATGGGATGGACTGGGACAGCCATAAAAATGAGGCGTCTGTCGAGCGGAAACGCAGTTTCCAGGTCAATGGTTCCTTCCTGGTTACCCACACGCAGTCGGGGATCATTGTCATTGACCAGCAACAGGCACACGAACGGATCCTCTACGAGCGTTTTATGAACCGCGAACCTGCCGAAGCGATCCCCGGCCAGCATCAGCTTATACCGCAAACCTTCACCCTGAGCCCCGGGAACAGCCAGTTCATGCTCGAGTGGCTGGACTATTTCAGGGAGTTGGGATTTGAGATCAACGACCTGGGAAAGGGCACCTTCGTGGCACAGTCAATCCCCATGAATATTGACACCTCCGGCATCGGGCCATTGATTGAATCGATGCTTGAATCGCTCAAATCGCCGGGTAATGACAATAAAAACAACCAAAAACAGTTAATGGCAAAATCACTTGCCATGAAGCTCTCTGTGAAAAGAGGCAGGAAACTGCACCAGGAAGAGATCGATTCACTGATTGAAAACCTGTTCGCCTGTAAAGTGCCCGAAGTGTCGCCCGATGGGAAGCCAACCATGGTCATTTACTCTTTTGATGAACTCAACAGGAAATTTAAAATTTAAGTAAACAAACAAATGTCCCAACAATATAGCCCGTCTGGTTTCAGCCTGCTTCCTCCCGTCGTAAAAAACCTGTTGATTATTAACGGATTGTTCTATCTGGCCACCATCTCCTTCCAGACTGCCTTCGGGATAGACCTGGTCAGGCTGATGGGGCTGCACTATTTTCAATCCGATCTGTTCAGGCCATACCAGTTTGTCACCTATATGTTTCTCCATGGCAGCGTACCCCATGTGCTGATGAACATGTTTGCCCTATGGATGTTCGGCTACCTGCTCGAAAACATATGGGGCTCCAAGCGATTTTTAACCTATTATATGATTACCGGAATTGGCGCCGCCTTTGTACAGACCTTCGTCAACTGGATTGAAATATCCTCAATCCAGTCGGCTGCACAGGCCTACAGTGTCACTCCGACTGTTGACGGGTTTACCGTATTCATCAGGAGTCATTTCGAGAATTACTACGACCAGGAGGGAACCGTGAGGAGTTTCATCAACGAGTGGACCCTCTCCAAGCACAACCCGGGCTATGCAGCGCAGTCGCTGGAATACATCAGGCAACTGATGAACCTGCGGATGGATGTGCCTACCATCGGCGCCTCCGGAGCGGTTTACGGCATCCTGCTGGCCTTTGGGATGATGTTCCCGAACATGCTGGTATATGTCTATTTCCTGTTTCCCATCAAGGCAAAATGGATCGTGATCATTTACGGCGCCCTGGAACTTTTTTCAGGATTCTCAAATAACCAGAATGATGATGTGGCGCATTTCGCCCACCTGGGCGGGATGGTCTTCGGATACTTTTTAATTATCTACTGGCGGAAAAAATCAGGCTCCTTCTCCTCATGACGAACTACGGATATAATCAACCTGCAAACCCTTTGGAAGAAGCAAAGCGGTTTTTCCGGCAGGGTTCAGCCCTTTCGCTGCTAATCCTTGTCAATGTCGGTCTATGGATCTGTGTCCAGGTCCTCAGGGTCCTCCTGTTTTTCTTTAATATCCACGACAGTGATGCTGCAGGGATGCTGATCACGCATTTAATGGCGCTTCCTGCCGCCCTTCCGCTGGTAGCTGCCAGGCCATGGACGCTCATCACCTATATGTTCCTGCATGTTGAATTCTGGCATATCCTGTTCAATATGTTCTGGTTATACGGGTTTGGCCGCATTTTCCTCGAATTCCTTCCGTCGCGGATGCTGGTGGTCATCTATTTTTTAGGCGGAATCGCAGGAGCCCTGGTCTATATCCTCGCTTTTAACATTTTTCCGGTGTTTTCAGAACTTGTTCCGGTAGCCTATGCCCTTGGTGCCTCGGCATCGGTGATGGCCATCGTGACCGCCATCTCTTTTTTTGTACCGGAATACTCCATCCAGCTTTTTCTTTTCGGAAAGATCCGGATTCTTTACCTGGCCATCATCCTGTTTGTGTTCGATTTCTTCATGATCCCCTCCGGCAACCCGGGAGGCCACCTTGCCCATATCGGCGGGGCGCTGTTTGGCTTTTTATATGTATCCGTTTACAGGATGTTAAAAACCAAAGGATTTTCGGGTGGCGGGTCTTCTTTTTCCTCTCTTTTCAGGAAATTCAGGGTGAAAAAAGGTACCTATGCGTCGCCCGGGTACACAGGCAGACCGGTTTCAGATGAGGAATACAATCTTAAGAAGGTTGAAAACCAGAAAAAAACAGATGAAATCCTGGAGAAAATTTCCAAAGGCGGCTATGACAGCCTTACAAAGGCAGAAAAGGAATTCCTGTTTAAAACGTCAACCAAACGCTGAAAACATAAAACCAGCCAATGCATAAAGGAGGGTCGTATCTGAAAAAGTTTCTTGTTCTCCTGAATATTTTTGCTGCAGCGGGATTGCTGCTGGCCTATAGCGCCGGGTATATCCCTCCTTCCAGGCTCTGGCTGCTGGCATTTTTCGGGCTGGCCTACCCTGTGTTGCTGATAATAAACCTTGCTTTTATCTTTCTCTGGCTGGTTTCCTGGAAAAAAATCATCCTCCTTTCCCTGCTCACCGTAGGACTTGGGTGGAACAGTATACGGACGATCTATCCTTTTCGCCTGGGGAATCCAAAACCTGCATCCGGCATATCCCTGAAAACCGTCAGCTACAATGTTCACAGCCTTTACGGGTCGCAATGGAGGGAACATAGCCCCGACGCGAAAAGCAAGGTCACGGAGTTCCTGGTGCAGCAAAAGGCAGATATTATCTGTATCCAGGAGTTCTTTGCCATGGGGGAGGATTATTCGCAAACCCTGATGAAATTCACCAGGTCGATCCAGCTCGATTACTATTTCTTTAAAAATTACCAGGAATTTTATAATAAGCAGAAGATCAATGCTATCGCTACCTTTTCACGATACCCGATTGTAAACACGGGTTCGTTCAAAATGGCCGACCACAGTTTGTTTGCCATCTTCAGCGACATTGTGCTGAACCGTGATACCATCAGGATATACAATGTGCATCTGGAATCAATCCGTTTCGGGGAGGAGGATTATGCCTTTTATTCAAACCTGACAGAGCCGGACAAGGAGGTGATTCCTATCAAGAAGGGATCGCTGCACATGATCAACAAATTACGGAAAGCCTTTGTTTTACGCTCGTCGGAGGTCGATATCCTGGAGAAACATATTGAACATTGCCCTTACCCCGTCATCCTGGCGGGCGATTTTAATGATACCCCCTCTTCCTACTCCTACCATCAGCTTACGGCACATCTCACTGATTCGTACGTAGCGGCAGGGATCGGGATTTTTGAGAGTACCTATGCGGGAAAATTTCCATCTTTCAGGATTGATTACATCCTCTATTCAGGGAAACTCGGCGCATCGGTCTATCATAAATTTGATGTTGATTATTCAGACCACTACCCGGTAACGGCTACCGTGATGCTTCACCCCTAAAACAGTAAAAAGTGAATTTTAAGCTAACATCCGAATTCCAGCCTACCGGCGACCAGCCGGAAGCGATCAGGCAACTGGTAGAGGGTATTCAGCGCGGTGATCCTTCGCAGGTTTTGCTGGGGGTTACCGGGTCGGGAAAGACCTTTACGATTGCCAATGTCATCCAGGAGGTTCAGCGTCCGACACTCGTGCTGAGCCACAATAAGACCCTCGCTGCCCAGCTCTACGGGGAATTCAAACAGTTTTTCCCCGACAACGCGGTTGAGTTTTTTGTCTCCTATTACGACTATTACCAGCCGGAGGCCTTTATCCCGGTGACCAATACCTATATCGAAAAGGATCTTTCCATCAATGAGGAGATCGAGAAACTCAGGCTGAGCGCCTCATCCGCACTGCTGTCGGGCCGGCGCGACATCATCGTGGTTTGCTCTGTTTCCTGTATCTATGGCATCGGGAACCCGGATGATTTCAATGAAAATGTCATCCGGCTGAATACCGGTGATCAGATCGGAAGGAAGAAACTGCTGAATTCCCTTGTCAACAGCCTCTATTCGAGAACCGAGGGCGATTTTACCCGTGGCCGTTTCAGGGTCAAGGGCGATTCGGTGGATATCTATCCGGCTTACCTTGATATTGCCTACAGGGTTATCTTTATGGGGAACGAAGTGGAATCCATTGAATCGTTTGACCCCACGACAGGCCGTAAAATCGAGCAGATGTCGGCGATGACGCTATACCCGGCCAACATCTTCGTGACCTCCCCGGACAAGATGCGGGATGCCCTGGTGGATATCCAGGATGACCTGATCAAACAGTGTGCCTATTTCAGGGAAAATGGCAAGGACCTGGAGGCGAAACGGCTGGAGGATCGTGTCAGCTATGACATTGAGATGATGCGGGAACTTGGCTATTGTTCAGGTATTGAGAATTATTCAAGGTATTTTGACGGCCGGACTTCGGGTTCGCGCCCCTTCTGCCTGCTTGATTTTTTCCCCGACGACCTGCTGATGGTCATTGACGAGAGTCATGTGACGATCCCGCAGATCAGGGCGATGTTCGGGGGAGACCGTTCCCGTAAGCAGACGCTCGTGGAATACGGTTTCAGGCTACCCTCGGCCATGGATAACAGGCCGCTGAAATTTGACGAGTTTGAGACCATGATCGACCAGACGATCTATGTCAGTGCCACGCCGGCCGATTTCGAGCTTCAGAAATGCGAAGGGGTGGTGGTGGAACAGGTTATCAGGCCCACGGGATTGCTGGATCCCTATGTGGAGGTAAGGCCCAGCCTGAGGCAGATTGATGACCTGCTGGACGAGATCAACCAGAGGATCATCGTGCATGAGCGCACCCTGGTCACCACGCTGACCAAGCGCATGGCCGAGGAGCTGACCAACTATTTTTCAAAGATCGATATCCGTTGCCGCTATATCCATTCCGATGTTGACACCCTCGAGCGGGTGGAGATCCTGCGCGATCTCAGGATGGGGGTTTTTGATGTGCTGGTGGGCGTCAACCTGTTGCGCGAGGGGCTTGACCTTCCTGAGGTGTCGCTGGTTGCGATCCTGGATGCCGACAAGGAGGGCTTCCTGCGGTCGGAACGTTCGCTTACGCAAACTGCGGGAAGGGCTGCAAGGAATGTCAACAGCAAGGTGATCATGTACGCCGATAAAATGACGGACTCGATGAAGCGGATGATGAGTGAAACCAACAGGCGCAGGGCGAAACAGATCAGCTACAACCTGGAAAACGGCATCACCCCTACCCAGATCGTAAAAAGCACCCATGACATCATGGGCCAGACTGCTGTTGCTGACGGGAAATCGCATCCTGTGCCCTATTATGAGCATGAAAACATTGATGTCGCCGCTGATCCGATCATCCAGTATCTCTCGAAGGAAAAGCTGCAGAAGCTGATCGGCAGGAACCGCAAGGCCATGGAGGATGCCGTTAAAGAACTCGATTTCCTGGAGGCAGCCAGGCTTCGGGATGAGCTGAAGATCCTGCAGCAGAAGCTTGAAAACAGCTGATACCGGGTTTAATCCAACGATTGCTTCTCAATGATGGGAAGGGACTGAAAACAGTTCACCCCCTGCATCCCGCGTGAACTGCGGGATACAGGGGGTGAATTTTTTTTTGTACTAATTGTCAGAATTTACTTGACTTCCAGTAATTCAACATCGAATACAAGGGTTGAATAGGGAGGAATTGTTCCCTGGTTTTCAGCGCCGTAGCCAATATCGGAAGGGACAATAAGGGTAGCCCGTCCACCTACATTCATCATGGCAACACCTTCATCCCAGCCTTTGATTACCTGGCCCTGGCCTAACGTAAAGGATAAGGGTTCACCCTTGTCGCGTGAGGAGTCGAATTTTGTACCATTGAGCAGCGTTCCGGTGTAGTGTACTTTGACCTTTTTCCCGGCAACGGCATGGGCGCCCGTTCCTTTAATCTTTTCAACATAGATCAATCCCGAAGCATTCGGTTTTGCACTGATGTTGTGTTCCTTCAGGTACTTTTGCCTCAGGCTTGACTCCTGTTTCTTGTTGGTTTCAAGGAGCTGATCTTTTTTTTTCTTGTCGGCAGCCACCTGTTTGTCATGATCAGCCTTTGACTGAACGTTGATGATCTCAATATCATAAACAATAGGTGTATAGGGATTGATGCCAGCCTTTGGATTTCCGGTTTCACCGAAAGCCATTTTGGAAGGAACCAGGAAGGTGGCTTTTCCGCCTTTCAGCATCTGCGCTACTCCTTCAGCAAAACCACGGGTATCAAAACGTTTACCGAATTCGAAGACCATGGGTTCTCCGCGGTCGGCCGATGAGAAGATCTGTTTGCCATCGATCAGGGAGACCTTGAAATTGGCTGTAACCCAGCTGCCGGAATCGATTTTGGCTCCTTTTCCCTGAACCTGCTCAATATAATATACGCCAGAGGCTGAAGGAGTTGCAGTGATCTTTTTGTCGGCAACATATTTTGCAATGTCGCTGACCTCTTTTTTCATCATGGCATCCGGTGAATCAACCGAAAGCAGGGTAACATAGAACTTGATAACGGCATTGCTGTCGATGAATTTCGGACGTTGTGGCGCACGGAAGGTCTTCTTGAACAGGGAATCGGCATTGATGATGAAACTGGCGCTGTCGCCGGCCGACATCATCCGTACGCCTTCATAAATGTCACCCTTGAAATCGGACGGGGGCAGCTGGAAGCGCACCGGTGTTCCCATTGCTTTTTTACTGTCAAACAAGGTGGAATCCTTATAGACATAACGCATGGTTAAAGAGACCCAGTCGCCAAGCCTTGGTTTTACGGTATCTTTACTCACCTTGAATAATTTGTAATACAAGCCTGTCTTTGTATGATCGTAACCAGGATACTTTGACGAACAAGCCCACATAGTCACAGCAACCAGGATCACGATGACCAACGGATTCACAAACACTTTTTTCATACTTTGCATTTTAACAGTTTGGTTATTATTACTTGGATTAATATTTTCTGATGCTTCCCGGGACCGGAACCGGCTGAAAAAGCCAGCGTTACAGCAGTCCTTTATTTTGACCGGCAAAGATAGTAAAAGTCCTGCCACGGTTTTCACGCGGATTGCCTTGATTTATAATTATTTTTCTTCATTTTCTCCCTGGTTTGATCTGATAAAGCTCAACATCATAAACCAGTATCTCCCTGCTTTTAATTTTATCCATGTCGCCCAGCAATCCGAAAGCAAGATGTGAAGGCAGGATAAATTTTGCATGATCGCCGGTTTTCAGCAGCAATACCCCCTCTTCAAGACCGTTGGGAACAGCGGCTTTCCCGGTTTCAAACTCGAATGGCTTCAGGGTATCAGGGTTATACACGAGGTCGCCATTAATAAGGCTGACTCTATATTTTATTGCAACGATCTCCCCTCTTTTGGGAAGCGCACCGCTGCCCTGCTTATAGATCATATACCGAAGCCCTGTCTGGGAAACCTGCATATTCCAGTGATGCCGCATGACAAAATCGTCGATTTCCTGGCTCTCCTCCCTGACAACCTGGTGGTTATATTTCATCACCGTGTCATCCGTCATCTGCATGTGATCTGTGGATTGAACGGGCCGGGGGCTCTCCTGGCAGGCGTTCAGGGAGAGGATAAACCCAATCACGAGGAAAAGGGTGCAGTTAACCCACGGCGACCAACCGGGCCTATCCCCGCCGGTTTCAGTTGATTTCCGCTCCCGGGACGTTGGTTTCACGAATAGACTGATTTTAGTTTAGCCTGGTAGGAGGGCAATATCTTGCGGAATTTCGACACCGCCTCTTCCAGTGTGGTATGGCAGTTGGCGCCTGCCGCATTCCGGTGCCCGCCGCCATTGAAATGTTCGCGGGCCAGAATGTCAACTGAAAAATTACCCTTTGAACGGAACGACGCTTTTACGATTCCGTCCCTTTCCATGAATAGTGCGGCAAGATTAATGTCTTTTATGGATAGTGCGTAATTCACCACCCCCTCGGTATCGCCGATCTGGTGGTTGAATTTCTGCAGGTCCTCCTTGGAAAGGGTGATAAAGGCTGTGTGAAGGTCGGGAAGTACCACCAGCTGGTCGCTGATGGAATATCCAAGCAGGCGCAACCTGCTTTCGGAATAGGTGTCGTAGATCAAGCGGTGGAGATGTTCCCCGTCGACACCAAGCCTGATCAGTTCTGCGATGATCAGGTAGGTCCTGACATAGTTGCAGGAGTAGCTGAGTGAACCGGTATCGGTGATGATGCCGGTATAGATGCACTCCCCGATCGCCTTATCCAGCAGGTTAAGATCCCCCATGGCCTCAATGAAATTATAGACAAGTTCGGAGGTTGATGAGATTTTTGAGATCGATATCTTCAAATCAAACTCCTCAGAGGCAAACAGGTGATGGTCTATGAGCACCTTTACGGCTGCCGACTGGCGCACCAGGGGAGCGGCATCATTGAGCCTGCTGAAGTTATTGTAATCGGCGGCAATGATCATACCGGCACCGGCAATAACCTTTTCACATTCTTCCCTGTGCACTGAAAAAAATAAAATATCCTCATGCCCGGGCATCCAGCCAAGGAAATCGGGAAAAAGGTCAGGTGCCATCACGTGCACCGAATGACCCCGTTTTTTAAGATAGGATGAAAGTGCAAGACTGGAACCAATAGCATCCCCATCGGGGTTGGTATGCGTGGTTATCAATATCTGCAAGGGTTTTGAAAGCTTTTCAGCTATGGCGGGGAAGTCAGTGTTTTCCAAACAGGTTTATTTTAAAGGAGTGCAAAATTAGTGATTATTTGAAATATATATGTAATTTTGTTTGCTCATAAACCCAACAAAAAATGGCTGGAAAAATCACCTTTACCATGGTAAAACCCTCTGCATTTTCAGCAGGGTATACCGGGAAAATCCTCTCGAAAATCGAAGATGGAGGATACAGAATCGTTGCAATGAAAAAGATCAGGTTAACCAGGGAGCAGGCCGGTCATTTTTATGAGATGCACATTGGGCGTCCGTTCTACGAAGAACTGACAACCTTTATGTCAAGCGGCCCGATCGTTGCCGTAATCCTGGAAAAAGAAAACGCAGTGGAAGATTTCAGGGAATTCATTGGCGCAACCGATCCAGCAAAGGCAGCCGAAGGCACCATCAGGAAACTGTATGGCAAAAATATGGGTGAAAATGCCGTTCACGGCTCCGACAGCGATGAAAGCGCAGAAAGGGAGGCATCTTTCTTCTTTTCCGTTACCGAGCGCAGCTGATCCTATTCAGGGTCATATTCCCTGAAGCTCCTGTCATCGTAAAAAACAACAATCTTCTCGATTTTCCGCCCGGGTTTGTCTCTTTTCAGACTCCGGGCTTGCTTTATTTCCGCCTTAACCTCCCTGCTGTCCTGCTCTTCCATCAAGGTTAGCGGAATTTCCTCCGAACTTTGCTTTTCGGGGGCCTGAACCTTTGCCGTTTCAACGGCGGGAAATTCCGATATACTAGTTTTTACCGGCTCAATAACAGGATGCACCTCCGTTGGATTTGCATTCCCGCTGACTTTGGTACCGTACAGCAGCCATTCCGCCCCGACATCAGGAAACCGTTTCAGGATCTTCATAACAAATTCAAGGCTCGGTTTATTCCTTCCTGAAATAATATGGGAGATACCCGATCGCTGAATGCCAATTTCATCGGCAAACTGGGAGGGAGTCAGTTTCTTGCTTTTTATAAGCTCCAGGATTCGTTCTACCATTTGAAAACAGTTTCTACAAAAGTAACAAATTCAGAGAAATTAGTAAAACCAATTGTAAATTATGTTTAACATGAACTCAAACATCAGGTAATCTCCGTATTAAGCTATATATCTTTTGTTTATACAAAAATTACACCAAAATAACCGATAGTTTACAATTGTAATTACAAATGTAAACGATCGTCACATTTGTAATATCAGTATTTTATTAAAACCTTTGAACGGGATTTAACTGGAGGTCAACAGGTTCCTGGTTGGAAACTTTCTTGGCAACCTGGTCGATCCTGACAACATGGTTGTAAACAAAAGCCTTGAAATGGCCCTCGCCACGGCCCCTGACCCTGTAATTATCTCATAATACCTGTATTATCCGGCCTGTAATGAACTATCTGATACCCCCCGGAGCCGGATAGCCTGTCTTCTTTCCGCCAACAGCAATGTATCCGGCTAAGGGATTGCGTTCACTTGCAAAAACCCGACCGATGTTAACCACAATGAACGCACAAAGGACGCAAAGAATCCCATGGTGAACATTGTGTAAATCATTGTGGGCTTTGTGGTTAAATTAAATGGATGATTACGGGAACTGGATGACGATGAATAACCACCCAAAAATCAACAGGAAATAATCAATTTGAAATTTATCGATAATACTGAAACAGAAGTAATTCAGACATTGTATGACACAATATGCTATTAACAATTGTATAAAAGTGAACAGCCAGGTCAGTAACTCCCTGCATCTTGTTTACATTTGTATTCACAAATGTAAACAAGCACCTCCTGCAATTTATGGATTCAGCTTCACGATCATGATGGTTTCGCAAAATTCCCCGCCTGTTACTCTTAGAAAATAGCAACCCGCTGCCAGGGCGGCAAACTGGTTGAAATAAAACCGGTTTTCCCCTGCCCTTGCGGTAAGCCCGGGAAGAATGCATTTTATACGGCCCAACTGGTCAAGGAGCGTTACTGACAACTCCTGGTCAGCCTTCAACGTTAACCTGGCTGAAAAAACATCTGTAAACGGGTTTGGAAAGACCTGCAGGGTCGCTGAATTGTCCTTTTCATAAATACCGACATGTTTCAGACCTTTTACAAAGTCAGGCACACCATATCCCAGCAGCGAATCTGGATGGGTGGCCCTGTTTCCGCTCAGTTCAATAGCCCTCACAATGGTCGCATTGGATCTTGAAGGTGCAGACTGCCAAAGACATGCCGTCAGACCGGCCAAGATGGGTGAGGAAAATGAGGTCCCGCTGGAGTGCATGATGCTGCCAATGGTGGATTCAACCACGGCCGCCTGTCCCATGGCAGCCACATTGGGTTTAATCCTCCTGGTGGCCTCCCCCGTTGAACTGAAGGTGGCGTGTACACCGTTTGAATCCACTGCGGCAATGGCGAGTACGCCGTTAGCGTCGGCCGGGGCGCTGACGCACTTCCAGCTTGTGCCGCCTTCGTTCCCGGCGCTGTTTACAACAATCATTCCTTTGCTGAAGGCAAAATTGGCACCCCTGGTTGCCGGTGTTGTAAAGCCGTTCATATCGCTGCAGGTGTGATCCATGGCGGGATTGTCAAACTGGGTATAGCCCAGCGACGAATTGATGATATCGGCCCCCACGCTGTCGGCAAACTCAGCGGCGGAAACCCAGTTGTATTCCTCGATGATATTTTCGGAATAATAATCCTCAGAACGCAGGAGCCAATATTTTGCCTTCGGCGCCGTGCCGATGATCGCCCCCGGCTGGTTGCCTCCCATGCACGACAATACCTCCATCCCGTGCTCATATTCATTATAAACATTGTTGCCGGGCTTTACAAAGTCCTTCGTTCCGAGTATCTGGTTGTTCATCCGCAGGCTGTCAAAAGCCCCCAGTAAATCCACATGGTAAAACCCGGCATCCAGCACTGCAATCACCATCCCTTCACCCCGGTATCCCAACTTGTGCAAACTATCGCCGCCCAGCATGTGGATTTGCCTGAATGATGGCCCATAATTGAACATCGGGTTAACTGAGTTGCCGGAATTCGACGGAAGGGTATTGATGACATTTACTTCATGTAAAGCTTCCTCTGATTTGAATTTGTTACCTGATCTATAGTTATTTAAAATATTATCATCTATACTCTTAACAACCTTGTTTACAAATGGAAGTTGCTGAATGGAATCCAATGTAGCCTGATTTGCACAATAAATGGTTACACCGTTAAACCATTTTGACGCGGTCAGGAAGGTGATGTTAAAATGGAGCAGCCGGGTAATATAGGAAGGATTTACAGGGATATCGTTTTCGCTGATGGCGATCCCCTGCCGGGCCCGGCGGTCGAGGGCCCGCTGGGTTAGAAATTCCCCGGGGCGGTTGACCGAATAGGGAGAATTATTCTTATCCCTGAATTCGATAAAATATTTCTGGGGGCCCACCTGACCCAGGCATTGGATCGAAATCCAAACCGAGATGATAATAAAGGCAACTGTTTTCATTTTTTTACAATAAATTTGCTTTAAAATTAACAATAAAGCGGATATGTTTAACCAAAATGATCTTAATCAAATCAGTACCAGGGGTATAGCGCTTCCTGCCATTCAGAAACAAGTCGACCATTTTATCAAAGGCTTTCCCTATATCTGCCTTGTTAAGCCTGCCATTCCCGGCGACGGTCTGCTGACCTTCGATGATGCCCGGAAATCCTATTATATTGATTTTTTTGAAAAAAAGCAGGCGGATCTGAAGGTTGTCAAATTCGTTCCCGCCTCCGGGGCTGCCAGCAGGATGTTCAAGCAACTTTTTGAATTCAGGGATAAATATCCCTCCATTGCTTCCGTTGATGAAATTCGCAGCCTGGATCCGGGTGCCGCCCCGGTTTTAGCCTTGATGGACAACCTGGGCCAAATCGCCTTTTATGATGATCTTGCCGGTTGTATGGCCAGTGCCGGGATGTCGCTTGAGACGCTGAAAGCTGCCAGGGAATTTGCAACGATCATACATTATATATTAAACCCTGCCGGGCTGGACTATGCAAACCTGCCCAAGGCCCTGTTAAAATTCCACAGGTATGCCGACTCAGCCAGGACGGCTGCCGAGGAGCACCTGGTTGAAGCCGCGGAATATACCCGCGACCGGGAGGGGAATGCCCGGATTCATTTTACGATCTCCCCCGAACACCTGGAAAAGTTCAGATCGCTTTTTGAGGCCGTTAAACAAAAATACGAATTGCAACTGGGGGTCACCTTCGACATCTCCTTTTCCATCCAGAAACCCTCAACCGATACCCTTGCAGTTGATGAACGGAATGAACCCGTCAGAAACCAGGACGGCTCCCTCCTTTTCCGCCCGGGCGGGCACGGTGCCCTGCTGGAGAATCTCAACGAGGTTGATGCCGACCTGATTTTCATTAAAAATATCGACAATATTGTCCCCGACAGGTTCAAACCCGAAACTTACCGGCATAAAAAACTTTTAGGCGGTTACCTGCTTTCCGTCAGGGAGGTGATAACCACATTCCTGTCCGCTATTCAAAACCGGCCGGCAACGCGTGAAGAACTCTCGGAGATGATGCTTTTTTCAAAGAAAAATTTATTTATTGATTTCCCCGTAGATCTGCCATCCCTCCCCCCCCTTGAGCAGACTGAAATTCTTTTCGCCCTTTTAAACAAGCCCATCCGCGTTTGCGGGATGGTTAAAAATGAGGGGGAACCCGGCGGAGGCCCCTTCTGGGTTAAGGGCGACGACCATAAATTATCCCTGCAGATCGTGGAGGCATCGCAGGTCGATACCGCTGATCCCCGGCAAAAATCGATCCTGTCGGCAGCCACCCACTTTAACCCGGTTGACCTGGTATGCTCGACCCGCGATTTCGAAAGCAACACATTTGACCTGAAGCAATTCGTGGATGAAAACACCGGGTTTATATCGCTGAAATCGAGTGGCGGCAGAACACTGAAAGCCCAGGAACTGCCTGGCTTGTGGAACGGTGCCATGGCAAAATGGATCACTTTGTTCATCGAGGTGCCCATCATCACCTTCAACCCTGTCAAAACCGTGAACGATTTGCTTCGTAAAGAGCACATCGCCATTTAATTATGAAATATTACGCCAGGAAGGATTATTTTCTGATTAACCGACGCGAGCGGTGGGGGTTGTCCGTATATGGCTGGATATTCCTATTGGTAATCGCGGCTTCAGCGATGTATGGCGGATTCCGCCGTCTATTCCCCACCCTCGCCCCTGTTCATCGTGAACAAACCGGGATCCTGGTGCTGGAAGGGTGGGTCAGCGATTATTTGTTCAAGGAGGTTATCCGCGAATTCAATGCGGGTCATTATACCTTGTTGATCACAACCGGCACGCCGCTTGAAAACGGGGATTTTCTCGCAGCCTATCACAATACGGCAGTCATTGCAGGCCGGTCGCTGATCAAGCTGGGTTTTGATTCAACGAAACTCGTCATGGTGGCCACCGATGAATTCAGGAATGAGCGAACCTACAATTCGGCCATCCGGCTGAAGCAATGGCTCAGGGCCAACCACCCTGAAATCCGGGCTATCAACGTCATGACCATGGGGGTACACGGTGCCCGCAGCCAGTTGCTGTTTCAGAAGGCCCTGGGAGATTCCGTCCGAGTCGGCATCATCTCCGTTCCGAACTCATACTATGGGCCTGAAACATGGTGGAAGACAAGCAAGGGGTTCCGCGAAACCCTGAATGAAGCCATTGGCTATTTTTATGTCACCTTTTTCTTCAGGCCCTATGAAAAGGAGTTGGCAACGAAATAGAATCGACATGAATACGTTTATCAGGTAAAATTCTACAATTATGCTGAAATTTAAAATTGCTCTCTTTTTAGTATGCTGGATGTGTTTCCTTTCAGTTGCCTATAGTCAGCTAAACTATAATATAAAATTCAAAATCAGCGGGTTGAAAGACACCACCTGCCTGATCGCCTATTATTACAGCAATGGAACCTATATCAAGGACACCCTGAAGGTGGATCATTCGGGAAGGTGCAGCTATAAGTCGGATTCCCTTCCAAGGGGACTATATGCCCTGGTGATCACGGATAAAAACTATTTTGATTTCGTGGTGAACAACGATCATAAATTTTCCATTGAAACCACTGTCAATTCGCCCTCCACCCATATGGTGTTCAAAAATTCTCCTGAAAATGAACTTTTCCTTGGGTATCTTTTAAAAACCCACGAAAAGTTTGACCAGATGCATGAACTTGAAACCAGAATAAAGCCCTATACCAAAAAAGATTCGGCAGTAATCTATGCAAGCAGGCAGGATTCGATAACTGCTGCCAAGCGCAAGCAGGATACCCTTGCCTGTTATTCGAAAAAAGTTGATTCAATCAACAAGGTGCTTATCAATTACCGGCTCAGTATTGTAAAGGAACACCCTGAATCGTTTACCGCATTGATGATCAATACCATGAAAGAACCGGAGATCCCTGAAATCCCTGTTTTGTCAAATGGCAGGAAAGATTCGACCTTTGCCTACCACTATTACAAATCTCATTACTGGGATGACTGCACCTTTACCGATGACAGGGTTTTACGTACCCCTGTATTTCACAATAAGTTGAAGAAATATTTCGACGAGATCGTCATCCAGGATACCGATACCATTATGCGGGAAGCGGATCTGCTGATCGAAAAATCACGGCCAAACAAGGAGATGTTCAAATACCTGGTCTGGTTTACCACCTACCATTATGAAAATTCGGAGATCATGGGGTTTGACAAAATTTTCGTGCATGTTGTCGACAAATATTATGTAACAGGGCAGACAAGCTGGATCTCCAAGGACATCAATGAAAAGGTGATTAAAAAGGCGAACAAGCTCCGCCCGATCCTGATTGGAGAAAAGGCGCCGAACATGGTCATGCAGGATACCACCCTGCAACTGGCCTCGCTATATAATACAAAGGCAAAATTCCTGATGATCCTTTTCTGGGATCCCGATTGTGGTCATTGCCAGAAGGAGATTCCCGTCATTAAGGATTTTTACGATCTCAACAAGGCAAAATACGGGCTGGAAATATTTGCGGTATGTACCGACAGTACCCTTGTAAAATGGAAAAAGGGAATTAAGAAATTCAAAATGGACTGGATCAATGTGGATGGTCCGCGTACGGTGACCGGCGATTTTCACGCATCGTACGATATTATTTCCACGCCGGTCATATACCTGCTGGACGAGAATAAGAAGATCATTGCCAAACACCTCTCGGCCGAAAAGATCGGGTTATTCCTCGATAATTATATCAAGAGTCTCAAGCGGAAAGAAAAACATTGACAAGCCCCCCCGGCTGATGGTGATAAAAAAAGAGGACGACCTGTTGGGACGCCCTCTTTTTTTTTTCGAAACCTGAAAATATCTAACTGTTCAGCGCTTCAACGACAGCCTTGAAGGCTTCCGGGTGGTTCATGGCTAAATCGGCAAGGGTCTTCCTGTTGAGCGTGATATTGCTCTCGGCAAGTTTCCCGATGAATACCGAGTAGGATAATCCGTAAGGACGGACACCTGCGTTGATACGGGTGATCCATAATCCGCGGAAGGTTCTTTTCTTGGTGCGCCTGTCGCGGTAGGCATAAACCAACCCTTTTTCTACTGAATTTTTCGCAACGGTCAGGACATTCTTTCTTCTTCCGAATTGTCCTTTGGCCCGTTTCAGGATTTTTTTCCTTCTCTCTCTCGAGGCGACTGAATTTACTGATCTTGGCATAGTTTTGTTTTTTTTACGTCAGCGCCCCGTCTCCGGGAACTTATAAAGCTGATCGCAAGTTAGATAATGAAAAATTAACCCTGAAGCATCTCCTTTACATTAGCCTCGTCTGCCTTGTGAACCGTGGTCGAATACGTAAGGTTACGTTTCCGCTTCGTGGTTTTCTTTGTCAGGATGTGGCTTTTGTAAGCATGCTTCCGTTTGATTTTACCGGTACCCGTAAGAGCGAATCTTTTCTTGGCGCCGGATTTGGTCTTCATTTTTGGCATGTTACTTGTTTTGATGATTAAAAAAATATAAAAATTCATTATGTAGAGGCGGGTTTAAAACCCACCTCTACATAACGTGGTCATTTCTTTGGCGTGATGATCATGATCATCCTTTTTCCTTCAAGTCGCGGCATTTGTTCAATTTTGCCAACTTCCACCAGGGCCTGGGCAAACTTCAGCAAAATAAGTTCTCCCTGTTCCTTGTAGATGATTGAACGGCCTTTGAAGAAGACATCAACCTTTACCTTTGCTCCCTCCTTGAGGAATTTGATGGAATGATTCAACTTGAAATTGAAATCATGTTCATCGGTATTGGGGCCAAGCCTGATCTCCTTTACCACAATTTTAGCGGTTTTGGCCTTCATCTCCTTCTGCTTTTTCTTAAGCTCGTAAAGAAACTTTTTATAGTCGATCACCTTGCAAAC
>JBAXOB010000062.1:0-20777 GCA_037133475.1 Bacteroidota bacterium | reverse complement strand
GCGGAGAGACAGGGATTCGAACCCTGGGACCCCTGTAAAGGGGTCAACGGTTTTCGAGACCGCCCCATTCGACCGCTCTGGCATCTCTCCATGTAACGGGAGTGCAAAAATAGGAACTATTTGCATTCCGGCAACAAACCCGTGAAAAAATGACGGCTGATGGTCGTTATACTGTCCCGCCGTGAATTGCTCGTAACTATCTTTTGATGATTCCTGCAGGAAGTTGACCGATGCCTGCACTTATTTGCATTCATGATGGATTTTCATAAATTTGAGGTTATCTTTACTATCCTCATCCCTTCGCCTATGATAATTTCCATGACCACACATTTGAGATATTACATCCTCCTGATGGCATGCCTATGTTGCCTTGTGATGGCAGGATGTAAGAAGCATCCCCAGGATTACAGGAACAAATTCCTTGGGGATTTTTCCTTTTCCGTTCATTTTCACCGTTGGCAAATGCAAACGGAGCCGTTTGACACTGCCTATAACAGCACAGGGACCGTCGGCTATGGAAAAGATGACCATTCGGTAACGATTGCCCTGACGGGGGGGCCCTCCTTCGATTTTACCCTGTTGGAAGATGGTTCGCTCGGGCCGGTGGGCTTCAACACCGGGAAATTTGAATCGGTAAACCATGTAAGCTTTGTCTGGAGTTCCGGCGGACTGGGTGGCGGAGTAAATTACGGAATTACGGGGAGCAGGCGATGACAAGGACGATAGCAGTTATTCTTCTCCAGTTCCTGGGCGGGTCAATACTATCCCAGGATACCGTTACGGCCAAAGGGATACCCGAAGGATGGTGATCCGATGGTGATCCGATGGTGATCCGATGGCGATCCGATGGGTATCCGATGGTGAACCGAAAGCAACTTAGAAAGGACTTAGAGAAGACTTAGAGGAGACTTAGAGGAGACTTAGAAAAAAAGAAAAATCAGCATGCGGGGTAAAACAGGTTGAAGGGATTTGGAAAAGATCATGAACTCATTGAAAAACAGGATTAAATACTGCCAGGTTAAGGAGAATAAAGATACAAAATCTTTTCTGAAATTCAAAAGATTCTTTATTTTTTTTGGCGGGTTTTCACAGAAGGTGAATCAAAATATTCCAGGACGATGATATACGCCTCCCATGGCAGGAAGCGGCAACAGGGATCGCGGGGTCAGTTTATATCATCTCTTGTTGTTGAATGATAATAAATAATTATTCAAAGTTTGCGATCATCACTTTTCATATCAGTTTATTTTGTATATTTAACCGGCCGTCTGATCTTTAATACCCGGGTTATCTGTAACATGCGAACAGCTAATGGCAACTCTGAAATGTGATCCAGTTGATAAGGATAAAAAAATCAATGATAATCCTTTTCCTTAGCCTGAAATCCTTTGTTATGCACTTTCTTGATTTTTCCATACATAGGTTAACGAACAACTAAATCATTTTTTTCCATGAAAAACCTGATCTTTTTTGTTGCCATCCTGACAGCGCTTTCAGCAAAATCACAGACAAACGTTTACCATCCCTTTCCCGACAGCAGCGCCATGTGGAACATCCATTACAGCTATGCCTGCATGGGAGGCTGGAGTGACCAGTATTATTCGGTCACCATTTCCGGCGACACGGTTATTGGCGGGGTGAATTACCACAAGTTCACCACCCCTTACATCCAGTCGGTTGCATCAGGATGCGGCGGGATGAGTGCGGGCTACCGGGGGGCCGTCCGGCAGGATGTGACCCAGCGGAAGGTCTTCATAGTTCCCCCGGCAACGGTAACCGAGCAACTTCTGTATGACTTTACCCTTGCAGCCGGGGATACGGTAAAGGGATATACCGAAACCCAGGCCTATCCCCGCGATGTGGTGCAGAGCATCGATTCGGTGATGGTGGGCAGCAGCTACCGCAAACGTTGGAACCTCCCCTGCTACGACATCCATATCATCGAGGGGATCGGCTCGACCTACGGGTTATTCCAGTTTTCGCCCGGCTGCATTACCGATGCACCCGACTTTGCCATCAGCTGCTTCAGGCAAAACGGGCAGACGCTGTATCCCGATCCTACGGCAAACTGCGGACTGATCACCTCGGTGAATTCCCCCGCCGCCGTCGACAGGAAGATCAGGATATCTCCCAACCCCTCCCATGGCAGCTTTACCGTTGAATTTGAACCGGGCATGAAGGTAACTTCATTCCGGCTGACCGATCTGCCGGGAAGGGTCCTTCTCCGGCAATATACGGACAACAGGGTTCAGTTTACCATCCGGGGGATCCCCCGGGGAATTTACCTTTTCACTGCCATCACGGAGGATCACCAGGCAATCACCACCCGGGTGATCGTTAGCCAATAACCCTGATGTATGCCCCCATTCCTGGCCCGGTTCGAAACAACCACGCAGTGAATCTCTCCGTGTCATTGTGCCGTTTTTGTCTCTTTTTGGTTTAATTTTGATCCTATTTCAGAATATTAAAAAGTTTCTAAAAAAATTATCAAACGGTTTAACAGTTCCATGCCATGAGAACCACGGTAATTGTAATTGCCCTGTACATCTTTCAAACAGCCTGTTTCTGCCAGAGCTCCCTCCCGGCAGCAGGCAACTGTGCCGTCGCGCCAAAGGCAGCATCCCCGGTAAAAACATTCAGCCACGATGTAGCGCTGGTCAGGCCCCTGGTCAATGTGAATGATACCAGCGGCGGCTATTACCAGGAGTACTGGTATTTTTCCTTTTCGGGCATCTATTGCGGCGCCGTGGTGACCAATGCCGGGAGTCTTCCCGCCACCCATGTTTACCTGGAGATGAAATTATACGATTACTCCAGCAACTACCTGGGATCCGCCTATTCAGATACCGTAGCCCTGATGAACCCGGGGGAGATAAAGACCGTGAAGATCCCCGGACTTCAAACCTTTCAGCCATGGACCGGCAGCAACTCCGTCGGCCACCTGGTGTTCCTGGCCAGGGCGGATTCGGTCGACATGAACCCCGCCAACAACCAGCAGACTGTTCCTTTTCCCTATTTAACCATTTACGACTGGACCACTGTTGCCAGGTCGGTAAACCCGGTCGCCTCCCGCCAGGTTGGCCTGCCGGGCGCCCCCCAACCCGGGGACTTTATCGGGATCACCCTCAATTCCAATGGATACGACCATTTTGCAGCCTATTTAAGATTTTATATTTCCCAATCCTGGACCGTCGCTCCCCAGATCAGGGCAATCCTGTATGAAAACGGGCGCCTGATTGATTCGGCAAACATAATGCTGCCCGACCCGCCCGGGCCGGGATGGGCCATTTCCGAACCGCTCTTTTACGATTTCATCAGGGCCGACAGTAACTATTATGCCGGCATCCGGTTCTCGCTGCCAGCCGGCAGCAACTTAGCCATTGGCGCCGATACCGCCCTTTATCATAATTTCGGCGCTGAGACCATTACCCGGATCGGCGGCAGCTGGACCACGCTGGACTGGGTGCCGGCCATGGAACTGGTGTGCGACCCGGAGGGGATCACCGAACATGATAAAACAGCCCCGGTGATCTTCCCGAACCCGGCCAGCAGGGAGCTGACGGTGGCCAATGTCAGGGATGCGACCGTTGCGCTATTTGATCTTACGGGCAGGCTGATGCTGACGGATGAGACAGGATTATCTGAACGAAAACTCGATGTATCTTCCTTCAGGTCGGGCATTTACCTGCTGCGGGTTACATCCGGGGAGCGAAGTTTCGGGAGGAAGGTTGTGGTGGCGAATCAAGAGTAAAATCCGGGGTGGGGGTTAACCTAGTATCAAGGGAAACTTCCAAAGGTTCAGATTTCACATTTCACATTTCAGATTTCAGATTTCACATTTAATAATTCACATACAACACAATCAATAGGCGTGCGAAAAATGTAAAATGCGAATGTAAAATGCGAAATGCGAAATGCGAATGCGAAATGCGAAATGCGAATTATAAAAAAAACGCCCGCAATCCTAAGATTAACAGGCGTTTTTGAGGCACTCGGGCGGAGAGAGAGGGATTCGAACCCCCGGACCCTTGCAGGTCAACGGTTTTCAAGACCGCCGCAATCGACCACTCTGCCATCTCTCCGGGGGCAAAATTAAACAAATTTTATAAACCACCAAAACAATCGCGGCTATTCACCGTTCCATCTTGGCCGGCATTCTTCACATTATAACGATTTTGCTTGCACATTCAGCCATCGGCCGCTATCTTTGTAGATTGTAAAACCAATATCCGTCATGAAAAAAATACTTCCGTTCTTGCTACTGCTCCTGGTGACCCTTACCACATCAGAACTCCAGGCAAAAAACCTTTGGGCCTTCCTCACCTGGTCAACCTTCAACTCCCCCGAAGGGCCCTACATCGAAACCTACCTCTCGGTAGCCGGAAACAGCGTGGCCTACATCAAAAAAGACAATGGAAAATTCCAGGCGACGGTCAATATCCTCATGACCTTCAAACAGGACAAGGAGATCAAGGCCTTTAAGAAATATGAGCTTTACAGCTCCGAGGTTGACGACACGACCAACAACAACCTCTATTTTGTCGACCAGCAGCGCATCGCCATCCCAAACGGCACCTACGATTTTGAGATCCAGCTTTCGGACAAAAACAAAACGGCCCCGGCCGTGCCTTACAGCCAGGCGCTTACCATCGATTTCCCCAAAGACAAGCCCTCCATTTCCGGAATCGAACTGGTCAAGTCCTACACAAAAGCCGCCGCCACGAGCGAACTCACCAAGAGCGGTTACGACCTGGTGCCCTACACCTACACCTTTTATCCCGAGATCGAATCCAAAATGACCTTTTACGCTGAACTCTACAATATGGACAAAGCCGGAGCAGATGACAAGTTCCTCCTCTCCTACTATATCGAATCGTTCGAAAGCAACATGAAGCTGGGTCAGTATGCCCGGGTCAAAAAAGAGACCGCCAAAGGAGTCAATGTCTTGCTGGCCGAATTCTCGATCGAAAATCTCGCCTCCGGGAATTACAACCTGGTGATCGAAACCAGGGACCAGAAAAATGAGATCATCGCCTCCAAAAAGATATTTTTTCAGCGGATGAACCCCAAGGCCCAGGTGACCATGGAGGATGTGAAGACCACGGAAATCGGCAACACCTTTGCCGAACAGATCACCAACCGCGATACCCTGAAGGAATATATCAGCAGCACCTACCCGGTTGCCACCGGCCTCGAAAAGGCATTCATGAGGGAATCGCTGAAAAAGGCCGATGTCAAGACGTTGCAGCAGTTTTTCTACAGTTACTGGTACCAGCGCGATCCCAATAACCCTGAAAAAGCATGGTTGTTCTACAAGGAGCAGGTCCACAAGGTACAGGTGAACTTTGGCACCCCCGTTAAAAAGGGCTACCAGACCGACCGCGGCCGCGTATACCTGGAATATGGTCCGCCCAATACGCGCAGCACCCACTACAGCGAGCCGAGCAACTATCCTTACGAAATCTGGCAGTATTACACCATGAACAACAACCAGCGCAACAGGAAATTCATCTTCTTTTCGCCCGACATGGTCACCAGCGACTTTTTCCTGCTGCATTCCGATGCAACAGGTGAGATCAACAACCCCCGCTGGAAAGTCGACCTGCGCAACCGCATCTATTCCACGAGCAACCTGCAGGATACCCAGGTCATTGAATCGTGGGGAAATATGGAACAGGACTACTGGGACCTGCCCAATTAGTCGATTAATATGAAAATTTAAACTTTCCGGTCAGGTAATATTTGTACTTTTACCACGAAATTAGCCGGAATGTGACGGCCGGGCAGAGAGATTCCGCAGGGAGGTCTCTCCTGTTGCTGAACAGCGGGTAATCATGATTTTAATTATAACTATTCCGCGATGCAGGTTGCTGTGATTATTTTGAATTGGAACGGGCGGCGTTACCTGCAGCAGTTTCTGCCAACCCTGATCCAGTTCAGCAAGGATGAAGCCGAGATCATCGTTGCCGATAATGCATCAACCGACGACTCCGTGTCTTTCCTGGAGACCACCTATCCCGACATCCGGATTATACAAAACCCTACCAACTGCGGATTTGCGGAGGGTTATAATTTAGCCCTGCGGCAGGTCACCGCCAAATACTACATCCTGCTCAATTCCGATATCGAGGTGACCGAAAACTGGATCACACCGGTTATTGACCTGATGGAGCAGGATCCCCTGATTGCAGCCTGTCAGCCCAAGATCAGGTCGTACCACGAACCCAAAAAATTCGAATATGCCGGCGCTGCCGGTGGCTTCATCGATAAATACGGCTACCCGTTTTGCAGGGGAAGGCTTTTCCTCTCCATTGAAGAGGATACTGGCCAATACGACGATGCCAGCGAGATTTTCTGGGCCACGGGGGCCTGCATGTTTGTCAGGGCAGAACTGTTCCACTGGATCGGTGGCCTGGATGAGGACTTCTTCGCCCATATGGAGGAGATCGACTTCTGCTGGCGGCTGAAGAATAACGGCTACAAGATCATGTATTGCCCCGATTCAACCGTTTTTCATATTGGCGGGGGAACGCTGCCAAAGGCATCCTGGCGAAAAACCTACCTGAATTTCCGGAACAACTTCTATCTCCTCTATAAAAACCTGCCCGATAACCGGCTCTACCCGGTCTTTGCCGTGCGGCTGTTTCTTGATGGCATTGCTGCCGTTAAATTCCTCTTCCAGGCCGGCTTCAAGGATTTCTGGGCCGTCACCCGCGCCCATATGAGTTTTTACCGCTCGCTGCGGAAAACGAAACAAAAGCGCAAACTGCTGAAGCATGGAACGATGCAGCATGTTTTTGGCAAAAACATCGTGGTGGAGTATTACCTCAAGGGCAAACGGAAGTATTCCCAGCTCAATATGAAAAGATTCTATACCGAATAACTTCTCAAAGGATTTTCTTCACAAAACTTTCAATGGCCAGGCGGTATGATTCCATGCCGAACCCGATGATGCTCCCTTTAACATTGGCAGCCAGGAAAGATGTGTGCCGGAATGGCTCACGGGCAAAGGTATTGGAAATGTGAACCTCCACCACCGGCGTACTAATGGCCTTTACGGCATCGGCGATGGCCACCGAGGTATGCGCATACCCGCCGGCATTGAGGATCACCCCGTCGTACAGCAACCCGGCATTGTGCAGGGCATTGATGATCTCACCCTCCACGTTGGTCTGGTAATATTCGATGGTGATCTCGTGGTAATGGCGGCGCAGCTTTTTCAGGTAACTTTCAAAGTTCTGTGTTCCGTAAATCTCCTGTTCCCTGCTCCCCAGGAGGTTCAGGTTTGGACCGTTGATGATTAATATTTTCATGACCGGTGATTTTTGAACAAAGATAATTGAAATAGGCGAATACCGTGATTCTGAAGCGACAGGTTGCCGAATGAAGAGGGTTGTGAAAAGAAAATATCAGCTGCCGGGGATGTTTTAATTCTCAATTTTGTATTTTTGCAGCGATACTTCTCCTCAGGGGGTGCCTTAAAACAAGGGCTGAGATTATACCCCAATAACCTGATCCGGGTAATGCCGGCGTAGGAAAAATGAAAAATCATGAAAACAACTGCATTCATTATGCTGATGGGCATGCTGCTATCTGGCGCGCCCTCATTCGGACAAATCACCATTACAGGAAGAATTACCGACAGGGAACAGGGTAAAGCCCTGCCCGGGGCCAATATAACCCTCGGCAATGCCATGGGCTCGGCCATTTCCGATGACCAGGGGAACTTTTCGCTGGCGCGGTTAAAGCCTGGTAAAAGCATCATCACCGTTTCCTATGTCGGTTTCAGGACGATCAAACGCGAGCTGGTGTTACATCGTGACACCACGCTTCAATTCATCATGGAGGGATCGGCCATCCTGGGCGACGAGGTCAACATCATCTCCACGCGGGCGCATGACAAATACCCGACTGCCTTCATGTCGGTTTCGGCAAAGGAGATCCAGGCTGCCAACCTGGGAAGGGATATCCCTTCGCTGCTGCAGGGAACACCCTCGACCATCGTCACCTCCGATGCCGGGAATGGCGTTGGCTATTCGGGGATCAGCATCCGCGGGACCGACCTCACCCGCATCAATGTCACCGTCAACAGCATCCCGCTGAACGATGCCGAATCGCAGGGGGTCTGGTTTGTCGACCTGCCCGACATGGCCTCCTCTACCGTCGATATCCAGATCCAGCGCGGGGTGGGAACCTCCACCAACGGCGCCGGCGCCTTCGGGGCTTCGATCAATTTCATGACCTCCGACCTGCACCAGGATCCTTATGGCGAACTTAACCTCTCCGGCGGCTCGTTCAGCACCATGAAATCAACCCTGCGCTTCGGCACCGGCCTGATGGCCAACAACATCAGCGTTGACGGCCGGCTTTCCTATATCCACTCCGACGGGTATATCGACAGGGCCTTCTCAAACCTGAAATCATATTACCTGTCGGCCGGCTATTATGGAAAAAAGACAACCCTCAAGCTCATCACCTTCTCGGGTTTTGAAAGGACCTACCAGGCCTGGGAAGGGGTTCCGAAGGACTCGCTTTCGAAAAACCGGACCTACAACCCCGCAGGCGAATATTACGATAAAAACAACAACCTCCGGTATTACAACAACCAGACCGACAACTACCAGCAGGACCATTTCCAGCTGATCTTTTCGCACCTGCTTTCCGCTCGCTGGAACCTCAACGCAGCGCTTCACTACACCAAGGGGCGCGGTTACTATGAAAATTACGCCCCCGGCGCGGCGCTGGCCGACTATGGCCTTAACCCGGTAGTGGTCGATACAACGACCATCCGCTCAACCGACCTGATCAACCGGAAAATGATGGATAACGACTTTTACGGGATTACCTTTTCGACCAACTATTCCACGGCCAAAAAGTTGAAACTGACGGCAGGCGGTGCATGGAACCGTTACGACGGCCATCACTTCGGGAAGATCATCTGGGCAGAATACGCCTCCAACGGCGACAACGACCGCAACTGGTACTACAACACAGGGGTAAAAAACGACTTTAACCTCTATGGCAAAGCCAGCTGCCAGGTAATCAACAAACTTACCCTCTTTGCCGACCTGCAATACCGGCGTGTGACCTACAAGATGCAAGGAACCCTCGACGACCTGAGAACCATTGATCAGTCGCACCAGTTCAATTTTTTCAACCCAAAGGGAGGCCTGTACCTGGCCCTCGACAAACACAACGACCTCTATTTCTCGGTGGGGGTGGCAAACCGCGAACCCAGCAGGGACAACTACAAGGATGCCGATCCGTCGCGTTTGCCAACGCCTGAGCGACTCATCGACTATGAACTTGGCTACACCCATAAAAGGGATCTTTTCACGGCCGCTGCAAACCTCTATTTCATGAATTACCGCGACCAGCTGGTACTGACCGGCGAGATCAACAACGTAGGCGAGGCCATTATGGTCAATGTCCCGCACAGCTACCGTGCGGGGATCGAGCTTTCGGCCGCCGTGGAACTGTTGCGCAAAAAACTGACCTGGAGCGTGAATGCCACCTTCAGCAGGAATAAAATCAGCAACTTCACCCAGTATGTCGATCAGTATTACTCTCTCCTTAAAACATCGGGTCAGAAAGAGCTCTACCTTGGCGAAACCGACCTCTCCTTCTCCCCCAACGTGATTGTGGGCAGCGTGGTTACCTGGAAACCCGTTTCATCGCTGTCGCTGGGTTTTAATTCAAAATATGCTGGCCGCCAGTACATCGACAATACCAGCAACACCAGCCGGTCGCTCCATGAATATTTTGTCAATAGCCTCACGGCCGGCTATACGGTGAATACGCGGATTTTCAAAGAGATCGGATTCAGCCTGACCGTCAACAATATCTTCAGCCAGAAATATGAAACAAATGCGTGGGTTTATCCATATTATGTTGACAACCAGTATAATGAATCAAACGGGTATTTCCCACAGGCGCTTGTCAATTTCCTCTTCGGGATTTCGCTGAAGATGTAGCCTGTTGCACAGCACCCTGCCTTTTTGACAGGGGCGGGATCGTCACGCAGTATTACTTGGTCAATTGCAAAAAAAATGGTAAACTTGCAATGGATTACAGCGTTAGATCTTAAAGCCCATTTTATGAAAACAAAAATCGCTATCTCTCTGGCAATGACCGGGTTGATACTCATTGCCATTTCAGTTTTCAGCCAGCCCCAGGTCGTTGACCTGACCACGCCGCTTGCCGTTGATCCGAATGTCAAAACGGGTAAGCTCGAAAACGGGCTTGTTTACTATATCCGTCACAACGCAAAACCTGAAAAGCGCGTTGAGCTGAGGCTCGTGGTGAACGCGGGTTCCATCCTGGAAAACGATGATCAGCAGGGACTGGCCCATTTCATGGAACATATGAATTTCAATGGAACACGGACCTTCCCGAAAAACGAGCTGATCGATTTCCTGCAAAAGACCGGTGTCAGGTTTGGCGGGGATATCAACGCCTATACCAGTTTCGATGAAACGGTCTACATGCTGCAGCTGCCCACCGACGACACGGCACTGGTCGAAAAAGGGTACCAGGTGCTGGCCGACTGGTCGCAATACGCCCTGCTGGACGACAAGGAGATTGACAAGGAACGGGGCGTTATTACCGAAGAGTGGCGGATGGGGCTTGGCGCCCAGGACCGCATGATGAAAAAGTTTTTCCCGGTTATCTTCAAAGATTCTCGGTATGCCACACGGGTTCCCATCGGGAAACCTGAGATCATCCAAAACTTCAAACATGAGACCCTCCGCGATTTCTACCATGACTGGTACCGCCCCGACCTCCAGGCGGTCGTGCTGGTTGGTGATATCGATGTGGCCAAAACCGAAGCAAGAATCAAGGCAATCTTTGGCGGCATCCAGAATCCCGTCTCCCCGAAGGAGCGAAAAACCTACGACATTCCCGACAACTCGGAGCCGCTGATCGCCATTACCACCGACAAGGAGGCGACTGACAATTTCGTGCTGATGTTTTACAAGCACCCCTTAAGTTCCGACAAAACCCTGGGCGATTTCCGCGATAAAATCATGGCCGAACTCTTTACCGGGATGCTCAACAACCGTTTCAGCGAAATTTCACAAAAACCCGAATCTCCCCTGGTTTTTGCAAATGCAGGCTATGGACGGTTCCTTGCGCGGACCAGGGATGCCTATATGGTCAACGCCATGGCCAAGGAAAACCAGGTAGACCGCACACTTGCCGTCATGCTCGCCGAAAACGAGCGGGTAAAACGGTTTGGCTATACGCAAACGGAGTTGGAGAGGCAGAAAGAGGAGATCTTCAGCCAGTATGAAAAGGCGGCCAAGGAGTTTGACAAAACGGAATCGATGCAGCTGAGCAACGATTATGTCAGCAATTACCTGTCGCAGGATGCCATTCCCGGGGCACAGAAAAAGTTCAAGTACCTTAAAAACATCCTGCCGGGCATCACCCTTGCGGAGATCAACGACCTGGCCAAAAAATGGGTCACCGACAACAATATGTGCATGGTGATCATGGCGCCTGACAAGGAAAATGTGAAGGTTCCCGTTGTCAGCGAGGTTTTAAAAATCATCAGTGATTCGAAAAATCAGCCGCTGCAGGCCTATGTTGACAATTTCAAGGCGGAGCCGCTTGTAAAGGAGACTGCCGCCAGCGGAAAGATCGTAAAGCGGACCGACAGCAAGAGCCCGGAATACACCGAACTCACCCTTTCGAACGGTATTACCGTGGTGCTAAAACCTACCACGTTTAAAAATGACGAGATCCTGATGTCGGCCTACGGGCCTGGCGGAAAATCGCTGGCAACCGATGCCGGTTTCATGTCGGCCAACTTTGCCGCCGAGATCATCAACATGAGTGGCGCCGGCAATTTCGACAATGTTGAACTGCAGAAAAAACTCAAAGGCAAGAACCTGGAGGTAACCCCCTATTTTGACGATGAGAAGCAGGGTTTCAGGGGAAACGCCACGCCGCAGGATTTCGAAACCATGATGCAGCTCATCTACCTCTATACAGAGCAGCCAAGAAAAGACTCGACCGCTTTCAAGGCCTTTATCTCGCAGATGGAAAACCAGATGAAATTTCTGAAAAGCAACCCCATCGTCAGTTTCTACGATACCTTGTTCAAAACGGTTTATCCGGGTTACAAAAGAAAGATCATGTTCCCCACCCCTGCCCAACTGGGGGAGGTCAACCTGGACAAGGCCTACGCCTTCTACAAGGAGAGGTTTGCCGATGCCGGGGATTTCAAATTCTTCCTGGTCGGGAACTTTAACATCGACTCCATCTCGCCGCTGATTGAGCGGTATTTCGGCAGTTTGCCGGCCCTGAACCGCCATGAAACCTGGAAAGATACCTCGCCAAAATTTGCCGCAGGGGTGACCAACCTGACCATCCACAAGGGCACGGATCCACAGGGAATGGTGGGACTGGTGATGTCGGACAAGTTTGACTGGAACGAAAAGAATGTCATGCAGCTCGGTATGATCAAGGAAATCCTGAGTATTAAGCTGATAGAGGTGATCCGCGAGAAAATGAGCGGTGTTTACTCGCCCCAGGTCATGATGAATATGGATCAATACCCCCATCCTGAATTTGCCATGATGGTGATGTTCGGCTGTTCCCCGAAAATGACGGACAAACTGACAAAGGCGGTTTTCGGCGAGATTAAAAAGTTGCGGAAGAACGGGCCCACGGCGGTGGATCTTAAAAAAGCGCAGGAATCGTTGATCCGGGCCAGGGAAACCGACCTTGAGAAAAATGAATTCTGGTTAAAAAAACTCGAGTCACTGTATTACAATCACGATTCCCCCAACTCGGTCGGCACCTTCAAAGACCGCGTAAATGCAGTAAATATCAACGATCTGAAACAAACGGCTTCTACCTTGTTAAATCCCGATCACTATGTGCGCGTGGTGTTGATGCCTGAAAAAAAATAGATGGAAAAAGCGGTCAATATCAGGAATAAGAAGGCTTCACACGAATATTTTCTCGTCCAGGAGGTTACAGCCGGCATTCAGCTTACCGGGACCGAGATAAAATCGATCCGCGACGGTACGGCCTCCATTGCCGATGGTTACTGCACCTTCACCGGGACGGAGCTTTTTGTGCGCAACATGCATATCGCCGAATATTCGCTGGGAACGCATTACAACCACGAACCCAAACGCGACCGGAAACTGCTGCTGACCAAACGTGAACTGAAGAAACTGGCCATCAAGGTGAAGGAACGGGGTTATACCATTATTCCCATACTGCTCTTTATCAATGAAAACGGGCTTGCCAAGCTGACCATCGCCCTGGCGCGGGGAAAGCACTCGTACGACAAACGGGAGACCCTGAAACAGAAGGATCATCAGCGAGAAATCGAACGGCACAGCTGATCTTTATCGTTAAACTATGATTTTCCTAATGTGCCCTGATGTGCCTGTTGTGGTTAAAAAAGTTAAGTAAAAACCCCATAAATAAAATCAACATCCGACTATGAAAAAGCAAAACCTGATATTGTTTCTGTTAATCTCCTTCGCCCTATATTTCCCGACATCCTTAAAAGCCCAGGGTCCGGAAGGTCCGACCGGGAAAGAGGCCAAAATCAAATGGTATACCTTCGAGGAGGCCTATAATCTCAACAAGAAGAAGCCAAAGAAGATGATTGTCGATGTCTATACCGAATGGTGCGGCTGGTGTAAAAAGATGGATGCCGAAACATTTACCAATCCTACCATTGTAAAGTACATGAATGCCCATTATTATTGCGTGAAGCTGGATGCAGAGCAAAAGGACACCATCGTCCTCGACGGGGTTAAATATGTCAATCCCAATCCGACAGCAAAACGAAGCACCCATCAGCTGGCCAACCTGCTGTTGCGAAACCAGTTTTCCTATCCATCCTATGTTTTCCTGAATGAACAGGGGAAGTACATTGTACTGCTTCCCGGATATCACCAGGCAAAGGATTTTGAACCGGTTCTCTCCTTTTTCGGCGAGGATGTTTACCTGAAATCGAAAATGGAAGATCTGCAGGTAAAACTGGGAGAATATGTTGCCAGTTATAAAGGCGAGATCAAATAAAAATACTGCATATGATGTCCGGAGAATCGACACCGGGTACGCTTGACTTCAGAAATTCCCATGCCAATACTAAAATCAATATCTGACCAATGACAAATTTCAGAAAATTAAACAACATCACAGGGTGGGTTGTTTTCGCGATTGCCGCAATCGTTTACATTCTGACCCTTGAACCAACTACAAGCTGGTGGGATCCGGGTGAGCACATTTCAACCGCCTACAAACTCCAGATCGGTCATCCGCCGGGAGCGCCCACCTTCGGGCTTATGGGACGATTTTTCTCCCTTTTTGCCTTTGGCGACACCACCAAAGTGGCCTTTATGATCAACATGGTATCAGGCCTTTCAAGCGCCTTTACCATTCTTTTCCTGTTCTGGACCATTACCATGATGGCGCGCAAGATCATTGCCCCCAAACAGGAGATAACCCTGGCCCAGACCTGGACCATCCTTTCGGCCGGCATCGTCGGGGCATTGACCTTCACCTTTTCCGATTCGTTCTGGTTCTCGGCAGTGGAGGCCAACGTTTTTGCCATGTCGCTGTTCTGTACAGCCATCGTGGTATGGGCGATATTCAAATGGGAACAGGTTGCCCATGAAAAACATCATTACAAATGGCTCATCTTCATTGCCTTCATGATCGGCCTTTCCATTGGGGTGCACCTGTTGAACCTGCTCACCATCCCGGCTCTTGCCTTTGTCTTTTATTTTAAAAAATACAAACCAACCCCGCTGGGTATATTCCTAAACCTGCTGGTATCCTTTTTCATCCTGGCATTTATCATGTATTACCTTATCCCCGGGATACCCAAGCTGGCCGGGCAATTTGAACTCATCTTCACCAATGGGTTCGGATTTCCCTTCAACACCGGCATGATCGTCTATTTTACCCTGTTTATCGGGCTGATCATCTGGGGCCTCTGGTACACGCGGAAAAAATCAAAGCCGGTACTGAACACGCTGATCCTTTGCGTGGCGTTTCTGCTTACCGGTTATTCCTCCTTTGTCATCCTGGTCATCAGGTCCAATGCTGCCACCCCGATCAATGAAGATGCCCCCAAAGACCCCGTCAGCCTGGTATCCTTCCTTAACCGCGAACAGTACGGTACATGGCCGTTCCTTTACGGCCAGTACTACACGGCGCCCGTGATCGATTATGGCGATGGCACCCCGCTGTACAAAAAAGACCTCAAGTCGGGAAAATATATCGTTATCGATGACCGCAAGGGTGTAGAACGCATCTATGACCCGAGGTTCACCTCGATTTTCCCCAGGATGTGGAGCACGCAGCGTAAAAATGCAGCCTCCTTTTACCGCGAATGGGGTGGCCCCGGCCGGCCGATCGAGGTAAACGGGGAGGATGGCAAAACAACCACGCTCAATAAACCTACCTTTACCGAAAACCTGAGATTTTTCTTCACCTACCAGGTGTCGTGGATGTACCTGCGCTATTTCATGTGGAATTTCGTCGGGCGGCAAAATGACGAACAGGGCTTCGGCGGCATTAAAAACGGCAACTGGATCACCGGGATACCCTTTATCGACAAGGCGAGGGTGGGCCGGCCCGTTTCGGACCTGCCCGACAGCCTGAAGAACATGGCAAATCACAAGTACTTCATGCTCCCCTTCCTGCTTGGCCTTGCCGGGATGTTCTACCAGTTCAAAAAGAATTCCCAGTGGGGAATCGTGGTGCTGCTGCTCTTCCTGATGACAGGTCTTGCCATTGTGACATACCTTAACCAGCAACCCTACGAACCCAGGGAAAGGGACTACTCCTATGCCGCCTCCTTCTTTGCCTTTGCCATCTGGGTGGGGCTCGGCGTGCTGTTTGTGGTCGATTTCCTGATGACAAAGGTTAAGATGAAAGAGATGATGGCGGTGGCTGTGGCAGGTTTGCTGTCGGTCATCCTGGTTCCCGGCCTCATGGCGGAGCAGAACTGGCACGACCACGACCGTTCAGGCAAATATGCTGCCCGCGACTATGCCGCCAACTACCTGAACTCCTGCGACAAAAACGCCATCCTCTTTACCAACGGCGATAACGATACCTTCCCCCTGTGGTATAACCAGGAGGTTGAGGGCGTGAGAACCGATGTGAGGAATGTCAACTATGAACTTGCTTCGGGGGGATGGTATGTACAGCAGATGTTCAACAAGGTTTACGACTCCCCTCCCCTCCCCTTTACGCTTCAGCCGATCCAGTACCAGGAGGGTACCAATGATTACATCCCTTACTATGACTCGGGGATCAAGGATTACATCGACCTGAAGGATTTCATCGACTTTATTAAAAGCGATGATCCGCAAACCTTCCTGACCTCGCAGAACGGCGGAAAATACAAGTTTTTCCCCGCGAAAAAGATCAAAATGGCCGTGGATGTGGCTGCCTGCCTGAAAAACGGCATTGTTCCCGATTACTACAGCCGCAGGGTTGTCGACACCATCTACTGGACCATCAAATCAAACTACCTCACCAAGAACGACCTGATGATGCTTGACATCATGGCTACCAACAAATGGCAGCGCCCCGTTTATTTTGCAGCGCCGTCAAGCGTGAGCCATTGTTTCGATGTTGACAGGTTCTGCCATCTCGAAGGCTGGGTGTATAAACTGATGCCGGTCCGGACCGATTCGGCCAGTTATATTCCCGGTATGGGCGGCATTGATGCCATGGGAAGCTACAACATCTTCATGAATAAATGCAAATGGGGTAACCTGAATGATCCCAAGGTGTATATTGATCCGGAGAGCCGCAGCAATTCCTATCGTTCCAAGATGGAGATCGCCCGTACCGCCGAGGCCCTCATCAACCTGGGTAAAAGCAAGGAGGCCAACACACTGCTGGATATGTTTTTCAAATATTTTCCTGAAAGCAAATTCCCCTACGACCAGACGGTTCTGCCCTATATCGATCTTTACTACCGCACCGGCGAGGTGGCCAAGGCCAATAAACTGGCTGAACGGCTGACGCAGATCATCTGCCAGAACCTTGATTATTACCGGTCTTTCAGCGGAAACGACCAGCTGGCATTCCAGAATGACACGGAGATGGATCTCGGCATCATGCAGCAGATTCATGCCCTCACAAGCAGGAATCACCAGGACAAGCTCACGGCAACTGTTGACAGCTTATTTAAATTGAACACCAAAGGCTATGCCAAATAGTTGGTTATCAACGAATAGTGATTCTCTGAACCATCAGGTTCGGAGAACACCGGCAAATCGTGAAGTAAGGTAAGAAAAAAGGCTCCCGGGAATCCGGGAGCCTTGATTTTACTGGGGTGGAAGATGGGGCTTGAACCCACGACCTATAGATCCACAATCTATCGCTCTAACCAACTGAGCTACGACCACCATGTAATGCTTTGCAAAAGTACACAAAAAATTATATATCCCAAACTACAATCCGCAATCTGCAAGTGTTTTTTAAAAAGCATCCCGTTACCCGCTCCGGCTCACTCAGTTCAGTTGCCTGGAGAAGGTTTAAAAAAAGCAAAACAGGATCGGCATCGCTGCTCTTTATCTGCTTTACGGCCCTTGTGGCTTTGCTGGGGTACCTGGTCACGCCCGACCCTACCCCCTATGCAAACGACCAGTATCTTGAGCTGGGGCTGAAAAAACCGGGATTTTCGGTGTTGATGCTCCCAGTCAGGGATCAATCAGCCCGGCCCGGCCACAATATCATTAAAACGATGCTGCTGGGACAGGTGAAAAGCCTCCAAAACATACCCATTCGTGCCTGGTCGGTAAGAGGCGGCTATATCTGGTTTACCGAATATGGTGCGTTGCCCGGCGATCCCTCCCTGGTAAAAACATTGCCGGAAGCATCCGTTGAAAAGCCCTTTACAAAAAGATTCTGGCTGGGCACCGACCGGTTCGGACGCGATTATCTCAGCCAGCTGATGATCGGCACCCGTGTCAGCCTTTCGGTTGGATTGATCTCCGTAGTGATATCGCTGGTCATCGGCATCTTTATGGGAGCGCTCGGAGGCTATTACCGTGGCTGGGTTGACAACCTGGTGATGTGGCTGATCAATGTGATCTGGTCGGTTCCGACCCTGCTCTTGGTCATCGCCATCACCTTTGCCCTTGGAAAAGGGTTCTGGCAGGTCTTCATCGCCGTCGGCCTCACCATGTGGGTGGAGGTTGCCAGGGTTGTCAGGGGACAGGTCCTGGGCATCAGGGAAAAAGAATATGTGGAAGCCGCCAGGGCGCTGGGTTTTTCTGATTTCCGGATTATTTTCCATCATATCCTGCCCAATGTCATGGCGGCAGTGATCGTTATTTCGGCTGCCAATTTTGCCTCGGCCATCCTGATGGAGGCAGGGCTCAGCTTCTTAGGGTTGGGGGTACAGCCTCCGGTCCCCTCCTGGGGATCGATGATCAAGGAAAACTATGGATATATCGTGCTCGACTACGCCTACCTGGCTGTTCTGCCGGGAATCGCCATCATGCTGATGGTACTGGCTTTCATGCTGATGGGAAACGCCCTGCGCGATGCGCTGGATGTAAGGATGACGGAGGTTTAATACTTGATTTTTTTCTGTTCGTTGCTCCCGCAATGCACCGGTCCGCGGATATGGCAATTGCCTTTGCTGAAGAACAATTTGAAAGATAAATAGAAATCCATCCCTGTAAAGTTGTTATAGCTGAAAAAACCTCCCAGCTTATCCGTTCCCACGGTAAAGCCATATACCCGTAAAGCCAGTCCTACCCTGGGCAGGGTCCAGTTATACAGGGATATTGGCATACTGACTTCAAATAGGCTTGTTTCAAACCTGGGGGTGACCGCCAGTTCGGCAGGCCTGACAATGGCACCGCCGGCCAGCGGGAATCCATAGATAAAACTGGAATTGACATACCACGACTTTAAGAAGTGGTAATCGAACTGGATGCTCAGGGCCGACGGCAGCCACAGGTTAAAGGAGGTACCCTTATAGGCCGAGGTTTTATCCCCGTAAAATTTATAACTCAGCGTGTCGAGGAAACGGCCAATGGTGTGAAAAGGCATATGGGTCACATTTTCCCAGTAGGAATCGCGGTTGATAATCGACATCTCGGCAGCATTATTGGAAAACTTGACCCGCCCGATGTCAACCAAACCAAATCCGATCCGGTAAATGTAATCCTCGTATGGCTGTGCACACAAGGTGTTATAATAAGGTTCCTGGTGGTAACGTGATAACCGCTGGTAGGTAACCCCAAAATCAAAGCCAAAGCCGCCACCCTTGGCAAGCGGATTCAGGTTCGCCGTATTGGCATCGAAATTCACCGGAATGGCCATCCCCATATCGGCATCCAGGTTCTTGACGTTGACCGTTGAATCGTTGTATACGGTATAATTGATCTTCCTGACATTGGTATACATCCCTGATATGGCGATCAGTCGTTTCACCGTCACCCCGGCCGACCATACATCAAAACCCCTGGCAAAAAAGGTATAGGCATAACTCAGACCTATCTCGCCCCAAACCATCGCGGTAGCGCGGAATGGCCTGTTATCGACGTAGTTGATATTCTGCTGCGGACGGTAGTTCAACCCCAGGTAACTGAAATTCACCACATCATAGGGAACATTATTCATGGCTATCGCCGATCTGACACAGGTTGAAAGGGCAAATGCGTGGCGCCCCCAGATCAGCATGGCGCCCGGTCCGTTGATCCGGAGGTTTATAAAGGCACTTTTATCATAGCTGTTCTTGTATGCATAAAAAATACGCTGCTCCGTACCGTACCCTTCCGAATGAACAGGATACTGGTAACCGGCTTTGAAAAAATTGGTAAAGCGATAATCCGCCTTATCCATGTAAAGGGCATTGTTCTCAACGAATGCATCCAGGCCTACCAGGTTGATATCCAGGTAAGTCTTTGAATGAAGCATTGCACTCGGGTTGACCTGGAGGCTGGTGACTCCGGCATAATTACCAAGGGTGGAACCCAGCATATCCTGGGCCGAAGAGGAGACTGACATCAGCAGGATGAAAGTCAAAACCATATGAAGTCGAAGAGAATGCATACAACGGTATTTTGGCATAATTTTTGACAACCTTGTTCAAACGATTTGAGTACCGTTATATTTCATATTGCTAATTTAGTCAACAATTTCTAAAAACCAACCTATGTCAACCATCGCATTAAAAGGAAACCCCATCCACACCATCGGCACCCTTCCCGCAACCGGGAACAAGGCACCCGACTTTCTATTAACTAAGACCGATCTTTCAGACATTTCGTTGTCTGCCTTTCAGGGAAAAAAAATAATCCTGAATATTTTCCCCAGCCTGGATACGGCAGTTTGCGCCACATCCGTCAGGAAATTCAATGCTGAAGCGGCAAAGCATACCGATGCGGTGGTGTTATGTGTTTCCAGGGACCTTCCCTTTGCGCACGCCCGTTTTTGCACAACCGAGGGATTATCCGATGTCATCCCCGCATCAGAATTAAGAAACAGCAACTTTGGCAGTGATTATGGCGTGCTGATCACCGACGGCCCGCTTGCCGGCCTTTTTTCCCGTGCAGTGGTCGTCATCGGCAAAGATGGCAGTGTGGTTTATACCGAACAGGTCGCCGATATCGTGGAGGAGCCCGATTATAAAGCTGCCCTGGAATCACTGAAATAGCGTATCAAAAAAAAGTGTAACTTTGCACTCCCTTTTCGGGGAGAGATCCTGCATGCGGGTGTGGCGTAATTGGTAGCCGCGCAAGACTTAGGATCTTGTGCCTTCG
>JBAXOB010000061.1:0-21435 GCA_037133475.1 Bacteroidota bacterium | reverse complement strand
TCTGCTTTTTCTTAAGCTCGTAAAGAAACTTTTTATAGTCGATCACCTTGCAAACCGGTGGGTTGGCGGTGGGTGAAATCTCGACCAGGTCAAGACCTTTGCCTTCGGCAATATTTAATGCTTCACGGATGTTGTAGATCCCTTGTTCTATATTTTCGCCAACAACCCGTACAACCGGGGCTTTGATCCATTGGTTAATGTTATAGGGTTCTTCTTTCTTCCCGGGTTTCGGATATCGTCGCGGGCCGCTAAATTGTGTGACTATTGTGAAATCTCCTATATTTGGTTAATAATATGATAATTACGAATTGATTTCTCCCAATTCCGTGTTCATTTCATCCTTGACAAACTGAATAAATTCTTCAATTTTCTGAGGGCCAAGATCTCCCTGGCCATGTTTCCGCACCGATACGCTGCCTTCACTCTCTTCACGTTCACCCACAACCAGCATAAACGGGATTTTCATCAGTTCAGCGTCGCGGATTTTCTTCCCGGCCTTTTCGTTGCGGTCGTCAATCGTGGCGCGAATTTCGGAATTATTTAGCAAAGTTAAAACTTTTTTTGCATATTCCTGATATTTCTCACTGATTGGCAACACAATAGCCTGATCAGGTGCAAGCCACAGCGGGAAATTCCCGGCAGTGTGTTCAATCAGCACGGCGACAAACCGTTCCATCGACCCAAAGGGAGCCCTGTGGATCATGACCGGCCGGTGTTTCTGGTTGTCATTGCCAATATACTCAAGTTCAAACCGTTCGGGAAGGTTATAGTCAACCTGGATGGTGCCCAGCTGCCATTTACGGCCCAGGGCATCCTTTACCATAAAGTCCATTTTGGGGCCATAAAAGGCTGCTTCGCCCAGTTCGATGACGGTCGGTAACCCGCGTTCGGCAGCCACCTCCATGATCGCATTCTCGGCTTTTTCCCAATTTTCGTCGGTCCCGATATATTTTTCCTTGTGCTCGGGATCCCGCAACGAGATCTGTACGATAAAATCCTTGAAATCAAGGGCTTTGAAGATCAGCATCACGATATCCATCACCCCCTTGAACTCATCTTTCACCTGTTCGGGCGTGCAGAAAATATGGGCGTCATCCTGGGTAAACCCGCGGACACGCGTCAACCCGTGCAATTCACCACTTTGTTCATACCGGTAAACGGTTCCGAATTCCGCAAGGCGGACGGGAAGGTCGCGGTATGACCTTGGTTTCGTTTTGTATATTTCGCAATGGTGCGGGCAATTCATCGGTTTCAGGAAAAACTCTTCGCCTTCAACAGGTGTCGAAATGGGGCGGAATGAACTTTCGCCGTATTTCTGGTAATGACCTGAAGTTTTGTAAAGTTCGACATTCCCGATATGCGGGCAGATGACCTGCTGGTAACCGGCCTTTTTCTGCACCTTCTTGAGGAACATTTCAAGCCGTTCACGCAACGCGGCGCCACGCGGGAGCCACAGCGGCAGGCCAAGGCCCACCTTCTGGGAAAATGCAAACAGTTCCAGCTCCTTGCCTAATTTCCGGTGATCCCGTTTTTTAGCCTCTTCGAGGAATACCAGGAAATCGTCCAGCTCCTTCTGCTTGGTAAAGGTTATCCCGTAAATACGCGTCAGCTGTTTCCGCTTTTCATCCCCGCGCCAGTAAGCGCCGGCAATGTTGAGGAGTTTGACGGCCTTGATAAACCCTGTATCAGGGATATGAGGACCGCGGCAAAGGTCTGTGAACTTTCCCGACTCGTAAAAGGTGATCTGCCCGTCGTCAAGCCCCTGCAGCAACTCAATTTTATATTCATCCCCTTTGGTGGTGAAATAGCCGATGGCATCGCTTTTGGAGACATCCTTCCGGACGAATTGCTGCTTTTCCTTGGCTAACTCAAGTATCTTTTTCTCGATTTTGGGAAAATCATCCGAAGAGATGGTGTAATTTCCAAAATCAATGTCATAATAAAAACCATTATCGATATCGGGACCGATGCCGAATTTCACGCCGGGATAGAGTAATTCAATGGCTTCAGCCATAAGATGGGCGGAGGAATGCCACATGGTCGCCTTCCCTTCGGGATCGCTCCAGGTCAGCAGCCTGACTTTGGAATCCTCGGTAATTGAACGGGTTGCATCACAAATGCTGTCATTGATCTGGATGGAAAGGACGTTGCGCGCAAGTCCTTCGCTGATGCTCTTGGCAATATCTATCCCTGTAACTCCTTCTGGATATTGACGGACCGAATTATCTGGTAATGTAATATTAATCATGGAACAATGGGAGATTTTAAGGGGTGCAAAGGTACAAATATTTATTTAATTCCCAATGACTTTAAACTCGGTACGCCGATTATTTGCACGCCCCTGCTCTGTGTTGTTGGTGTCAACCGGGTGGCTGAACCCGTAACCGGCATGCGTCAGCCTGGAGGCGGCGATACCATGAGCGACAAGGTATTGATATACAGCGTCGGCACGGTTGCCTGACAGTTCAAGATTGTGGGCCTCCGATCCGATATTGTCGGTGTGTCCGCTGAGTTCAATATGCAGCCTGGGATTCTTCTGCAGGAGAGCCAGCAACTTCTGCATTTCCACAAGGGATTCATCTTTCAGGACATATTTATCGGTATCGAAGAAAATATTTTTCAGTACGACCGACTCTCCTACCCTGATCGGCTTCAGCGGGATATTTTTAATAAAGGGTGTTTTTTGGGAACTGGTCCCGCTCAGGGAGAAATTATCAGAGAAAAAAAGGTACCCGTCCTTTGAAACGTTGAGGGCATAATTTCTTTCGGTTGGAAGTACCAGCAGGAATTCACCGTTAAGCCTGTCGGAATGCGATTCAGCAACGGTTTTGGACGAACCCAGGTCAATAAGTTCAAAGCGTGCTTCCAGTTTGGCCTTTGTCTCCTCATCGTACACTATTCCTTTAAAATAGGTTGTCAGCATTGGCTGGGCCTCTTTATACAACGGGAATTTATAGATATCCTGTCTTCCTTTGCCGCCAAATTTATCCGACGAGATATAGGCCACATTTCCCTTTGCATTCACCACGAGGGTTATTTCATCGGCACAGGTATTGATCGGGTATCCCATATTGACCGGGCGTTTCCATTGCCCGTTGGCATCCCTGCGGGAGTAAAAGAGGTCCAGTCCGCCCATCCCCGGATGGCCCTTGGATGAGAAATAGAGCGTCTGGTCGTCGGGATGGATAAAGGGAGCCATCTCCTCATCACGGGTATTGATCGAGTCGCCAAGGTTGACAGGCGGCGTCCATTGGCCATCAGGTTTAAGTTCGGTTTTCCAGATATCGGAACTGCCCTTGCCGCCCGGGCGGTTGCTGGCAAAGTAGAGGGTTTTCCCGTCGGAGGAAAAGGAGGGTTGTGAATCCCATTGCGGGGAGTTGACAACCTCCCCCAGGTTTTCGGGTTCCGACCAGTGATCCCCCACCCTGTGCGACCAGTAGATGTCACACCGGCCAAAGCCGTCGGGGCGGTTGCAGGCTGCAAAAAACAGCAGTTTCCCGTCGGGTGAAATACTCAGCGCTCCTTCATTACCATGCGTATTGATGGGTGGCCCGAGATTTAATGCTTTCAGCCACACCGAATCCTGGCGATAGGAGATATAGAAATCCTCCTCACCGTTCTGATTCTGATCGATGGTCATAGAATTTACCGGGTTTAACCGCGTAAAATAGAGCTGACCCTCGTCGGCTGTTATGGCATTGATATATTCATCATACTGGGTATTGATGCTGTCGCCGAGGTTTTCAGGTAAAAATGGAACGGGATTTGCCATGCATTCCAGCGCAAATTCGCAATTCCTGATACCGGCAAGGGATTGCCGTTTTTTAGGGTCTGGAATTCCCTCTGATTCCAGGAAACGCTGGTAGTTAAGCCGGGCGTCGTTATATTTCCCCGAACTCAGCTGGATGTTGGCCAGGATGTAATAAAGGTTAGGGGAAAAGGGATTATTGGTACTGATGGCGGTCTGGTAAAGGCTGATGGCTGTTTCATACTCCCGGTTGTCGGCATGGATATCCCCCATGAGGATATAGGCCTCGGTAAAAGCAGGATCGGCTTCGGTCGCCTTTTTCAGGTACATGAGGGCCTTTTCGTTGTTTTTTGCCTCGTATGATTCAATGGCAGCAAAAAAGAGTTTTTCGGCCTTTTTGTTCCGGGTTGTCAGCTGGGTGGTCTGGCCAAAGGCCATGACCCATGAGCAAAGCAGCATGATCAACAGGCATGAAATTCGTTTCGGCATCATGGAATATGCATGTATTTATGGCTCTGCAGGGATATCCTCCAGTTCGGGTTTGCCTTGATATAGTCGATGATCCTGGGCATCATGGCATCCCGGCGGCTCCATTCGGGCTGCAGGTAGAGAATACAGGAGGGGGAAACCAGTTGGGAATTCTCTTCCGCCCAGTCAAAATCGGTATTATCCTGGATGATCACCTTCAGTTCGTTTGCCCGGAGGGCCATATCGGGTAAAGGAGGTGAGTCGCGCTTTGGTGAAACACAAATCCAGTCAAAGTTACCGCTGTAGGGCTGCGATCCCGATGTCTCAATGAAGATCCGCATCCCGTGGCGATGTAATTCATGACACAGGTAGTCCATATTATATAAGAGGGGTTCACCCCCCGTGACCACGATCGACTTTGCGGGATAACCGGTTGCCTTCTTAACGACCTGATCTGTTGATACCGGGGGAAAATCGGATGCATTCCACGACTCCTTCACATCGCACCATGTACAGCCCACGTCGCAGCCGCCAACCCTGATAAAGTAGGCTGCCTGGCCGGTGTTGAAACCCTCGCCCTGGAGCGTATAGAACTCCTCCATAACAGGCAGCAGTTTGCCCTCCTCCAATAATTTTCCGGTTAACGGGTTCCGGGAGTTCAAAATACCTCTTTTTTAGCAGCTTTCAGGGTGTTTTGCAGCAATGAGACGATGGTCATCAGCCCCACGCCGCCCGGAACCGGGGTGATGTAGCTGCATTTCCCGGCCACTTCGTCAAACCTGACATCCCCCTTGAGTTTAAATCCCGATTTTGTCTCGAGAGAGGGTACCCTGTGGATCCCAACATCAACCACTACGGCGCCCTGTTTGACCATGTCGGCCGTCACAAAACCCAGTTTCCCCATGGCTACGACGAGAATATCGGCTGACGAGGAAACCGATTTGATATCCTTTGTAAAGCTGTGGCACAGGGTGACCGTGCCGTTTCCGGGCTTTGCCTTGCGGGAAAGCAGGATGCTTACCGGTGTTCCGACGTTGTGACTGCGGCCGAGCACCACGCAGTTGCGGCCCTCTACCTCTATATTATACCTGTCAAGCAGGGTGATGATCCCCATCGGGGTTGCCGGCAGGAAGCAGGGCAGGTTCAGCACCATTTTGCCGATGTTGACAGGGTGAAATCCATCAACATCCTTGCGAAAATCGATGCGTTCGATGATCCTTTGTTCACTGATATGCTTTGGAAGCGGCACCTGTACGATAAAACCGTCGATTTCAGGATCGGCATTGAGAAAATCAATTACCTCCAGCAATTTTTCTTCCGTGATGTTGGAAGGATAACGATAAATGGAGGAAATAAATCCAACTTCCCGGCACGACCTTTCCTTTGATGCGACATAGGTCATACTGGCAGGATCTTCACCAACCAGGACAGCGGCAAGGTGCGGAGGGTTCAACCCCTTGTCAAGGTACATTTCCTTTACCTCCCTGGCAATTTCAGTTTTAATCTGGTCGGCAATCAGCTTTCCATCAAGCAGTTTCATCATCTCTTCACCGGTTAATTCATATTCTTCATGTTCCGCATTACGTTCGACATGTTCTTCCCCTTGTTGGCCGTGACCATTTTCATCATTTTCCGGGTATCATCGAACTGCTTGATCAGCCTGTTAACCTCCTGGATGGTGGTTCCGGAGCCGAAGGCAATACGTTTCCTGCGGCTGCCGTTCAGCACGGCGGGGTTGACCCGCTCTTCGGGGGTCATGGAGTGGATGATGGCTTCGATACCCTTAAAGGCATTGTCGTCGATTTCAAGGTTCCGGATGGCTTTTCCCATTCCCGGGATCATTCCCAGCAGATCCTTCACATTCCCCATCTTCTTGATCTGCTTTATCTGCGCGAGAAAGTCGTTAAAGTCAAAGAGGTTGCGGGCAATTTTCTTCTGTAGCTTCTGGGCCTCCTCCTCATCGAACTGTTCCTGGGCCTTTTCAACCAGCGAGACGATGTCGCCCATGCCGAGGATACGGTCGGCCATACGTTCGGGGTAGAAGATATCGATTGCATCCATCTTTTCTCCAAGCCCGACAAATTTAATAGGCTTGTTGACCACCGACTTGATACTCAACGCGGCTCCACCGCGGGTGTCGCCATCAAGCTTGGTCAAAACGACCCCCTCGTAGTCGAGCCGTTCATTGAAGGCCTTTGCCGTGTTCACGGCATCCTGCCCAGTCATGGAGTCAACCACGAACAAGGTTTCCTGCGGGTTCAGCACCGATTTGATGTTGGCAATTTCATCCATCATCTGTTCATCGATGGCCAGGCGGCCGGCGGTATCCACAATCAGTACATTAAATCCGTTTTCCCTGGCGTGGGCCAATGCTCTTTTGGCAATTTTCACAGGATCGTTTACCGCGTCTTCCACATATACATCAACCTCGATCTGCTGGCCCAGTACCTTCAGCTGTTCGATAGCCGCCGGACGATAGACGTCGCAGGCAACGAGCAGGGGACGCCTGCCCTTTTTGGTCTTCAGGTAGTTGGCAAGTTTCGCCGAAAAGGTGGTCTTCCCCGACCCCTGCAACCCTGCAACCAGGATGATGGCGGGTTCTCCCTTGAGGTTCAGCTCGGTCTTTTGACCGCCCATGAGCTCTGTAAGCTCATCATGCACGATCTTTACCATGAGCTGACCCGGCGAAACCGCCGTCAGTACATTTTGTCCCAGCGCCTTATCCTTCACCTGGTCGGTGAACTGCTTGGCGATTTTAAAACTCACGTCGGCATCCAGCAACGCTTTCCTTACATCCTTCAATGTTTCGGCAACATTGATCTCCGTAATATGCCCGTGTCCCTTCAGAACCTTAAACGCCCTGTCTAATTTGTCACTTAGTCCTTCAAACATTGTATGCAGTGTTAAATAATTTCCCGGTTACCCCTGTTCCCAACCCATGAAGGCCATGGAACTTAACGGGGAGCCATAACATAGATTCTGCAAAATTAGCAATTTATCCTGAATCGAAACAGCTTTGCAAAATCATAACGCTGCTCTTCCGGTCAGGCATATTCTTTAAGGTACACAAGGCACCGCGATCCTATTTGTAATCCGGGCAGGACAGATTTATTTTTAAAAAAAAGATTATCGGGCATTAAAAAACTTTGTAGTTTTGTATAATAATATTCAAATTCAAAATCAAAAACAAAAACAACTATGAAGAAAATTTTACTTTCGTTTGTAGCCATGTTGGCTTTAACACTGGGTGTCAGCGCCCAGTTTGTTGACCAGGCGACCGGCTTTACTGCTGCCAGCCGCGGGATCAGAAACATCAGCGCCGTCAGCCCTACCACCGTATGGGCGGCTGCCTATGACGGAACAGCAGCAGCAGCTCCCGTCCAGGACATCACCATCACCACCAACGGTGGCACATTATGGACACCTCACACCATTCCCGGCATCACCAACCTGGACATTGCCAACATCTGTGCCGTTGATGGACAGAAGGCCTGGACCTGTATGTTCCCACCCGCATCCACCACCACGGGACAGGGTATCTACAAAACCACCGATGGCGGCTTAACCTGGACCCACCAGGCCACCGCATTGTTTACCAATGCAACTTCATTTGCCGATTTTGTCTACATGTGGGACCAGAACCTCGGCTATTGCGTAGGCGACCCGATCAACGGCAAATTTGAGATCTACACCACCGACGATGGCGGAACCACCTGGACTGCAATTCCTGCAGCCAACAGTCCTGCTCCTGTAAGCGGCGAATATGGCGTTATCGGATATTTTTCCGTAGTTGGAGATATCACCTGGTTTGGCACCAACAAAGGCCGTGTTTACAAATCAACCGACAATGGTCACAACTGGACTGTTTCCCAGATCCCGGGATGGACGGCAAAATATGTTCAGCCTTTCTTCCGCGATGCAATGAACGGATTCGGCGCTGACAGAAGTCAGGGCACAACAGGCGCTCTCGTGAAGACCACCGATGGCGGTACTACCTGGACACCTGTTACCGCAACCGGTAATGTGTTCACCAATGACCAGTCGTATCTTCCCGGAACCCCCACCACATGGGTTACCTCCGGCGCTGCCACAGGATTTACGGGAGTTACCTATTCATTTGATGACTGTGTTACCTGGAATGATATGGCTTCCACCATCGGAACCCAGTATCTTGCCATGGCATGGCTCAATGATTCAACAGGATATGTTGGCGGATTCAACACGGATGCTACCACAGGCGGTATGAGCAAATTCACCAGCCTCCTCGCTCCCTGTGATTTCACAGCCAATAACGTAGCTGTTGCCAAAGGCGGTTCAGTAACCTATACCATCACCGGCGGCGCCCATTCAACCTCAACCGTTGCATGGACCTGCCCGGGCGGCACACCTGCCACCTCGACCAACAGACATCCTTCCATTGCTTATAACACTCCCGGCACCTATAGTGTAACCCTGACTGTTACCAACTCATGGGGAGTCACGACCAAAGTGAAGACCGGTTATATCTATGTAGGCGGCGTTGGCATCAACGAACACTCTGCAGCTACTGTTTCCGTATTCCCGAATCCCGCCAAAGATGTGCTCAACATCCAGGGATCACAGAACGTCCAGGAAGTCAGTCTGATGAATATGGTTGGCCAGGTTGTCTACACCCAGACCACCGATGCTTCAACCCTCACCATCAACACCTCCGATCTGAAATCAGGCGTTTACAACCTGAGGATCAAGATGGCCGATGGCTTTATCAACAAGAAAGTTGTTGTGAACTAAGTTTTTCAATATCATAAAAAAGGCTGTCTCAAACCGGGACAGCCTTTTTTTTTACATCCTAGCAGGGACCTCAATTCCCAGCAGTTTCATCGATCTGCGGATGACCTCCCCTGCCATGGAGGTGACTGCCAGGCGCAACAGCGCCTTTTCAACATTTTCCTCCTTCAGTACCGGTAATTCCTGGTAAAACTGGTTGTAAACTTTCGCAAGATCATATACGTAGTTGGCAATGACCGAAGGGTTCATCTCTTTTCCCGCAACAACGACCGCCTCCTCAAACAGGAAGAGACGTTTGATGGTCTCCTTTTCAAGCGGCAGCAAAGGATTTAGCAAGTCAGCCCGCCTGCTTTTCCAGTCGTATCCCGCCCCGCCAGCCCTGGCAAGCAGTGACTGGATCCGGGCATAGGTATACTGAATGAAGGGGCCGGTATTCCCGTTGAAATCGATCGATTCAGCAGGATCAAACAGCATGTTTTTCTTTGGATCCACCTTAAGGATGAAATATTTCAAAGCGCCCAGCCCTATGGTATTGAACAATTTGTTCGCTTCCGGTTGCGACAGTTCATCAGCCTTGCCGAGTTCGCGGGTGGTGGTTTCAGCGGTGGCGAACATTTCGTCCATCAGGTCGTCGGCATCAACCACCGTGCCTTCGCGCGATTTCATTTTGCCCATGGGCAATTCGACCATGCCATAGGATAAATGGTGTATGTTCGCTGCAAAATCCTTGCCCAGTTTCAGGAGCACCCTTTTCAGGACGTCAAAATGATAGTTTTGTTCGTTGCCCACCACGTAGATCATGGCGGAGGGGTGGAAATCATCGTTCCGGAGTTCGGCAGTCCCCAGGTCCTGGGTCATATAAACCGATGTGCCATCGGACCTGAGCAGCAACTTCTCATCCAATCCCTCTTCCCGCAGGTCGGCCCAAACGCTGCCATCCTCCTTGCCCACCAGGGCGCCGCTTTTCAGCCCGTCCATCACCAGTTGCTTACCCAGCAGGTAGGTCTCGCTTTCATGGTAAACCTTGTCGAAATCCACGCCCAACCGGAGGTAGGTCTGGTCAAACCCTTCATAGGCCCAGCCGTTCATGGTCTTCCATAACGACACGACCGCCTCGTCGCGGGCTTCCCATCTCCTGAGAATATCCTGCGCCTCCAGGATGAGGGGCGCCTTTTTTTCGGCATCCTCAGCAGTCATACCGGTGGCAACAAGTTCCCGGATCTCCTCCTTGTATTTCTTATCAAACAGCACGTAATATTTCCCGATCAGGTGATCGCCTTTCATCCCGGTCGATTGCGGGGTTTCCCCGTCGCCCCAGTTCATATAGGCCAGCATTGATTTGCAGATATGGATGCCGCGGTCGTTCACCAGGTTCACCTTCACCACATCGTGCCCGTTGGCCTTCAGTATCTCAGCCAGTGAAAAACCCAGCAGGTTGTTGCGGATATGGCCGAGATGAAGGGGCTTGTTGGTATTGGGTGAAGAATATTCGAGCACGACAGGGGCTTCATGACGATTTTCACGGAAACCGTAGCCGGTCCTGGTGCCTTCGCGGGAGAGAAAATCACCCCAGAAACGGTCCGACAGCACCAGGTTCAGAAATCCTTTGATCACATTGAATTCAGCTATTTCAGGGATGTTGTTTTTAAGATAATCCCCGATCTCCATGGCTGTATCCTCGGGCGACTTCCTCGAAATTTTCAGCAGGCTGAATACCACAATGGTAAAATCCCCCGTAATCTCCTTTTTGGTCTTCTCCATCCCGATGCTCCCCGGGCTGACCTCCTGGCCATACAGGTGCTGAACCGCTTCACAGCACTTTGCCAATATAATTTCCTCTATCATTATCCTTCAATTTTGCCGCAAATTTAACCTAATTTCAGGGAATTCTGCGTTCACCCGGTGATTGTTCATCCAGGCCCGCAACCAATGACAAATGAGCGACGGTAACGGTTAAAAAAGGTAATAAATTTTTTATCCTTCGTTTTGCTAGTTTGCAAAAAATGAGTAGGTTTGCAAAACGATCTCCTGAAAATTTACTTATCACAAACTATAATTAATTTCACAAAAAGCGAGGTTAGCATGAAAAAAAATGTAATCATTATTGGTGCTGCCGGAAGAGATTTTCACAATTTCAACACGTACTATCGCGATAACGCTGATTTTAACGTGGTGGCTTTTACAGCTGCGCAAATTCCGGACATAGATGGACGTAAATATCCTGCCGCACTGGCGGGTAAACTTTATCCCAAAGGCATTCCCATCTATGCCGAATCTGAACTGGTGAGCCTGATCCAGAAATTCAATGTTGAAATTTGCAACTTCGCATACAGCGATGTTCCATACCAACGTGTCATGAACCTTAGTTCGGTCGTAAACGCTGCCGGCGCCAATTTCCTGTTGATAGGGCCGAAAGATACGATGATCAAAAGCACGAAACCGGTTATCGCCGTTGGCGCTACCCGTACCGGTTGCGGAAAAAGCCAGACGTCACGCCGTATTATCGAGATCCTGATGGCCAAAGGGCTGAAGGTAGTGGCTATCCGTCACCCGATGCCTTATGGCGACCTTGTTGAGCAGAAGGTACAGCGTTTTGCAACCGTCAAGGATCTTGCCAAGCACAAATGCACCATTGAAGAGATGGAAGAGTACGAACCCCATGTTGACCGTGGCAATGTGATTTATGCCGGGGTTGATTATGAAGCGATCCTGCGTGCCGCCGAAAACGATCCCGATGGCTGCGACATCATCCTGTGGGACGGCGGCAACAACGACTTCCCCTTCTACAAACCCGACCTGATGGTTACGGTAGCCGATCCCCATCGTCCGGGTGCCGAATGCAGTTACTATCCGGGTGAAGTCAACATCCGCATCGCCGATGTGGTGGTTTTGAACAAGATTGACTCAGCCTCCCCTGAAAACATCAAAACCGTTCGGGACAACATCCAGAAGATCAATCCTAAGGCTATCGTTGTTGACGGTGCCTCCCCGATCCGCGTGGATGACGAATCGCTGATCCGCGGTAAAAGAGTACTGGTCATCGAAGACGGTCCCACCCTCACCCATGGTGAGATGAAGATCGGCGCCGGTGTTGTTGCCGCCCAGAAATATGGCGCTGCCGAACTGGTTGACCCCCGTCCGTATGTTGTTGGTAAACTTGCCGAAACTTTCAGGATTTACCCGAACATCGGCCAGCTGTTGCCCGCCATGGGTTATGGCGAACAGCAGGTAAAGGATCTCGAAGCCACCATCAACAAGGTAAAATGCGATTCGGTGGTGATTGCCACCCCGATCGACCTCAACCGTCTGGTAAAGATCAACAAACCTAACACGCGTGTTTATTATGACCTGCAGGAAATCGGGAAGCCCGATCTGGAAGATATCCTGAAAGGTTTTCTGAAAAAACACAAGATTAAATAATTCTTTAAATCCCGGTTTCGCCACCGGGATTTTTTTTTATCTTTGGTCAAATGATTGCATTTTTAACATCAACCTAATGAAAAACAAAAGCTTAGTTTCCATCAACGATTTCACACGGGCCGAGCATGTCCGTATCCTGGAACTTGCCGGGGCATTTGAAAAAAATCCACGGCAACGCATCCTGGAGGATTATGTAGTGGCCACCCTGTTTTTTGAACCATCAACGCGAACCCGCCTCAGCTTCGAAAGCGCTGCGACAAGACTTGGCGCCAAGGTCATCGGGTTTACCGATTCGGCAAGCTCCAGCGTACAAAAGGGGGAGTCGCTCCGCGATACGATCCTGACCGTCAGCAACTATTGCGATATCATCGTGATGCGTCACCCCCGCGAAGGCAGCGCCCGCTTTGCCAGCGAAGTTGCCAAAGTACCGGTCATAAACGCCGGCGACGGGGCCAACCAGCATCCCACCCAAACCCTGCTCGACATGTATTCCATCAGGAAAACCCAGGGCACCCTCGACAACCTGAACATCGCCTTCGTGGGCGACCTGAAATATGGCAGAACGGTTCATTCGCTGGTCCAGGCACTCTGTAACTACAACACCACCTTCCATTTTATTTCACCGCAGGAGCTGAAACTGCCCAGCGCCGTCAAGATCGACATCAAGCAGCGAAACCTGGTCTACCACCAGTCAACCGACCTGCTGGAGGTAATTCCCAAAGTCGACATCCTGTACATGACCCGGATCCAGAAAGAGCGTTTTTCGGATCCCCTCGATTATGAAAAGGTGAAAAATGCCTATGTACTCAATGACAGCATGCTGGAAAAAGGAAAATCCAACCTGAAGATCCTCCACCCGCTGCCGCGCGTGAATGAAATAAACACCGATGTTGACAACAATCCCAAAGCCTATTATTTCACCCAGGCGCTAAACGGGGTGTTTGTTCGTCAGGCTTTACTGGCATCTATTCTTGGCGTTGTTGATTAACCGAAAAAAATGAACTAAAATGGAAAAAGAAGATCTCAGAAAAGAACTTAAAGTATCGGCCATTGAAAACGGCACGGTCATCGACCATATCCCGTCAAAAAACGTGTTCCAGGTCATTAAAATATTAAACCTGAGCGAATACCAGGATCAGCTGCTGATCGCCACCAACCTCGACAGCCAGAAGATGGGCAAAAAGGGGATCATCAAGGTCAGCAATAAATTTTTCAAGAGCGACGAGATCAACAAGATTGCCCTTGTTGCCCCGACGGCTACGCTGATCATCATCAGGAACTTTGCCATCGTTGAAAAAGCACAGGTTGAGGTTCCCGATTATGCCGAGAACATTGTCAAGTGCTTCAACCCTAACTGCATCACCAACAACGAAGAGATCATCACAAAATTTACCGTTATTGACAAGAAGGAGTTAAAGCTGCGCTGTCATTACTGCGAGAAGATCACTGCCCGAAACAACATTGCCTTCAGGTAAATGATTCATCATATCACCAAACTGATCGAAGAAGGAGAACATCAGCGTCTTGATTTCAAATTCGAGATTGCCGACACCCATAAAATTGCCCGCACCCTCGTCGCATTTGCCAACACCGACGGGGGTCGGCTGTTAATAGGCGTCAAGGACAACGGCGTTTTGGCAGGTATCCGGTCGGAGGAGGAATATTATATGGTGGAGGGAGCCGCCCGTATGTGCTGCAATCCCCCGGTCGGATTTACGGTAAAGGAATGGAACCTCAATAAAAAGACCATCCTGGAGATCATCATACCCAGGAGCGAATTCAAGCCGCACTATGCCAAACAAAAGGACGGTTCCTGGTTAGCCTATCACCGTGTCGGGGATCAGAATTTCATTGTAAACCGGATCCTGATGCGGGTATGGAAGGGGGAAAACGCCCCGCGCGGGGTCTACCTTAAATTCACCGACGCCGAAAGGTTCCTGCTCGACGACCTTGAAAAAAACGAATCGATCACCCTCCCGAGATTCATGAGGGATGCCGGGATCACACGCAATAAGGCGGAGAGCATTCTCGTTAAATTCCTGCTCCTGAAAATGATCCTGATGAATTTTACCGAAAATTTAACATTTTTCACCCTGAACCCTGCTGCAAGACTATCGGAGAATCACTAACTTTGTCGTGAATATGAAACGAACCTCTCTCTCCCTCCTGTTCATCCTGGTTACCCTCACCGCGTTCTGCCAGGTCCGTCCGGCAGATTCTTCAGCAACCGGGGGATTGCATTTCTTTCAACCGGGGAAATATGATTTCGGGCTGAACCTGGGATCTTCCTTTACCTCGATGGCGGGTTACGGATCGGGGCTGACGACAGAGGTTTCCCCGCACGTTTTCTATAACGTAAGCAAACGCTTCAGGATCAGCGCCGGTATCAGCGTGGCGACCACCCATTATTACAATGCACGGTCGTGGTTCGCCAATGAATCTGCCCCTGCCCTGAACGGGAATTTCACTACCGGCACTGTTTTTGTCAGCGGTACCTATCTTGTCAATGAACGTCTCAGTATTTCAGGATCAGCCTTTAAGACTTTCCCGGTATCTAAAGACCCGCTATTCTGGAGCCCTTTCAACCCCATATCGCCCAACGGTGCACAGGGGGTGAACTTCAGCGCCGATTACAAAGTTGCGGAGCATGTGCATATCCAGGCCGGTTTCCGTTACTCCCGGGGAATCAATAATTACTCACCTTTCGGCATCAGCAATGACCCCTTCCAGCCAGGGCCTGTGCGGCAGGGATTCGGCTACGGCAATCAAAACTGGTAACTCATCCCGGGAAATGATCGGCAATATAGGTTAAGGCTTCACTGATATTCATGGCGTTGCTGGATGGGCCGACCCGGATATAGAAAGCCTCATCAGCCCCTGGCTGGCGAAGGAATACCGGCCGGTTGCTCCTGCGGCACTCTACCTGGCAAACAGTTTTTTCATCGATTTTCTCCAGGGTAGTCCTGATATAGGGACTTACCTCCCTCCCCAGCCACGTGCGGATCAGGGTCCAGAGATGCAGGAGAAATTTATCCTCATTCAGGAATTTATCGCTTTCGATACCTTCAACAGAACCATCATCACGGACCCCGATCAAAAGGATTCCCCCGGCCGAATTCAGGAAGGCGGCAATGGTTTTCAGCGAAGCCCGTTCGACCGACGGGTTGTTTTTACCTGCACGGATATCCCATCGCAAGGTTGACTTGAATTCAGCCAAATCTCCTTCTCCTTCACGGATCACACGGCTGGCCTGCAACAGGGAAGTTGATTTCCGGTCGGAACATTCGAGGTAGTCGATGGCATGCAGCAGGCCTGACAGCATTCCCTGGAAATGATCCTCCTCCGCTATTTTCAAGGCAACCAGCGCCTTGGCATATTCAACCGGGCTTACCCTGCCCGAAACCAGCATCAGCGGCAGTACGATTCCCGAATCATGACAACCGCTCAGGGCCAGCAGGACAACCTTACGGGGTATCGTCAGGCGTTCATAACTAAGCCGTAACATCTGCAGAAACGGGTGCAGTTCGGTCTCCTCCGCAATAATTTCGCTCATCATAGCGTTCTGGTATTCGTTGATCTGGCTGATCAGCGAAGAGAGGCTGAAGAAGGAAAACGGGAAGAGCCGCTCATCCGGGTTAAACCGGCGGAAATTATACTGTCCCATCGTTTTCATAGCCACAACCGGGTCGGAAGAGAGCTGACGTTCAAGGCCGTGTGCAAGAACATCCGCCTGGCCTTCAAAGACATCCTTCTGAAAAGCATAGAGCCATGGGGCTGAAAACGGCTCTTCGCTTTTCCCCTCCATGAACATCAGGTCGGAGATAATTAACCGGGCCATCCGCTCCGAATCGTGGATAAATGCATGGCCCTGCAAGGTTAATAATGGGCCGGGGCCGCGAAAAACCTGATATTCATCATTCCGGCGCACCAGGTCAAGTTGTTCTGTATTCTGTTTTAACCAATTGTTCTTCAAATAATTTACATATGCATTCATGCGGCTAATTATTTATAACCAGTTCAAATAAGGGTTGTTATTAAAAACAAAGCTACCAAAAAAACATCCGCCAAATATTTATTTATAAATTTGCACGCCCATGATTAAGGCATTTCAAGCTGCTTATTTGCTTCACCGTTGTCAACAGAAAACCACCTGCTGATCAGAGGTGTAGAATTTCACCCCAATTACCTGATGGCACCTTTAACGAAAAACCAATATTGATTCATATGAAAAACGTGATCCGCCTGGCCTCCCTCCTGCTTTTAATCAGTTTCACCCTCTCCGGTTGTTACTATGACAAGGAAAACGAACTTTACCCTTCACCCAAGACAGTCTGCGACACGACCCATGTAACCTACTCAAAATCAATCGTCCCCATCATGGTTGCCAACTGTAACGTGTGTCACAGTACAGCGCAGCAGCAAGGATATATCATCACGGATACCTATACCGATTTAAGCGGGCTTGCCTCTCCCGACGGACCACTTTACAACGGCATAAACTGGGTGGGCGGCGTTTCCAAGATGCCCAAAGGCAGTGCGAAGTTATCAGACTGTGATGTTGCCAAGATCAACATCTGGATCAGGGCAGGTGCCCCGAATAATTAGCGGGAATTTTTGCGTCAAATGTAGATAAACAAATAAGGAAAATTATGAAAACCTGGATGAAAATTGCGCTTGGTTTGGTTGTGATAGGTTTGGTTGCTGCCTTTCTGGTATTTAAATTTGTATACAACAAACAGCATCCCGATTATGAGAACATTACGCCGTCGGTGACCATCACCTCCCAGGATCTATACAATGCTTTTAAAAGCACCAAAGAGGCTGCATCGAGACAATATAACGGGAAGGTCATTGCCATTTCGGGGAAACTGGGTAAAATCGAAACGGTTGACACCCTGGTCACCGCCGTATTTATTTTTAACCACGGGATGTTCGGCGACGAAGGCGTCCGCTGTACCATGTTGAAGAAATTCAATGAGGCTGCGAAAAAACTGCAGCCCGACGGTGAAGTCAAGATAAAAGGCTATTGTACCGGATATAATGATACTGATATCATCTTTGAGAAATGCTCAATTGTTAACCAATAAAATAAAACCATAAACCATGCGAACCAATTACCTGATCCTGGCCTTTGTAGCATTGATGACCTTCACTGCAGGCGCACAAAAATTCATCACCAAAACCGGGCATATCAAATTATACTCCGATGGGGCAGTAGAGAAGATCGAAGCACACAACCGCCAGGTAAACAGCGCCCTCGACGTTGCCACAGGTGATTTCGTTTTCAAGGTCCTGCTGAAATCTTTTGAATTTGAGAAGGCCCTGATGCAGGAACATTTCAATGAAAACTACGTTGAATCCGATAAATTCCCCAATTCCACCTTTGTCGGCAAGGTCATCAATATCAAGGATGTCAACATTGCCAAGGATGGCACCTACGATGTGGTGGTCGAAGGCAAACTGACCATGCACGGGGTAACCAACAATGTCAGGACCAAGGGAACGCTGGAGATGAAGCAGGGCAAACTTATTGGCAAGGATAAATTCACCCTGACCCTTGCCGACTATAAGATCAGCATCCCCGGCGCTGTGGTCAACAGCATCTCCAAAACCATCGACATCACGGTTGATGTTACCCTTGACAAAGCCAATTAATATAGTGATAAACCGATGCCATCACATTCATGAAGCCATGAAGGAGCGTAACGGTTTATCCCTGTGATCCGAAAAAAAATATCCAATGAAAAGAAAACTGTTGTTATTGCTTGCCTTTACAGGAATGTTATCTTTCACCACCGTGAAGGCGCAGGATGACCTGCTGTCGATGATCACCAAGGATGAAAAGCCTAGCATCGATTATGCCACGGCCACCTTCAAATCTACCCATATCGTGATCGGGCAATCGATCGAGACTGCACCTGCAGGAAACCTGAACTTCCTGATTACGCATCATTTTGGTGCAATTAATTCGGGATACGACAACCTTTTTGGACTCAAGGTCGCCAGCATCCGCCTGGGTCTTGAATATGGCGTTACCAGATGGCTGGGAGTGGCTGCCGGGATCAATACCGACCGCAACACCTGGGATGGCTCGGCAAAGGTCAAACTGCTGCGCCAGAGCAAGGGTGCTAAACGCATGCCAATAACCCTTGATGTTTATGGCAATGCAGCTGTTTTCACCAATAAATGGACCGATCCAACCCGGACAAACTATTTTTCATCCCGGCTTACCTATGCCATGCAGGTGCTGATCGCACGGAAATTCGGGAATAGCCTCTCCCTGCAGATCACTCCATCGTGGGTCCATAAAAATATGGTGCCCACCACTTCGGATAAAAACGATATCTTCACCCTGGGCGGCGGCGGCCGTATCAAACTCAGCCAGCGTGTTTCGGTAAACGCCGAATACCATCATCTTTTTAAAAACCAGGTTGTTTCAACCAACTCCTATGATTCCTTTTCACTGGGCGTGGATATTGAAACCGGCGGTCACGTGTTCCAGATCTTCCTGACCAATTCGGCCGGGGAATACGAACAGACCTATTTAACTGAAACCCGCGGCAAATGGAGCAATGGCGATATATTCCTGGGCTTTAACATCTCCAGGATGTTCACCATCGTGAACCATAAGATGCACAAGGACTAAAAAGGCCAGGGTTCCGGCAGACGCATCAATGGTTGTGCCGGAAGCAATGCACCAGGTGATCGTTAACCATGCCGGCGGCCTGCATGAAGGCATAGCAGATCGTGCTGCCCACGAATTTGAATCCCCGCGATTTCAGGTCGAGGCTCATGGCATCCGATTCCTTTGACGTTGCCCGCATATCCTTCAGCGAACGACATTGGTTGTCGATGGTCGTACCTCCCGTAAACTGCCAGATATAACGGTCAAAGGTGCCGAATTCCTTCTGAACTTCAAGAAAACAAAGGGCATTTATTACGGATGCCCTGATTTTTGCCTTGTTGCGGATGATCCCCTGATCAGCCATCAGTCTTTCATAATCGGCTTCGCCCCAGGCGGCAATCTTCCGTACATCAAAGCCATCGAATGCCCTGCGGAAATTTTCGCGTTTACGGAGCACCGTTTTCCAGCTTAGACCGGCCTGGAAGCCATCCAGCAGCATGAATTCAAACAGTTTCTGATCGTCATGCAGAGGCGTGCCCCACTCTTCATCGTGGTAGGCGATCATCAGCGGGTCGTTGGAGGGCCAGGAACAGGAGGTTTCGGACATATTCATGATTTTACTTGTGAAGCGATATGTACTTTCTGACATCAAATTTACGCAAACAACCCTTATCATTCATATAACGGATCAGGCCAAAGACAGCGCGTTCTCCCCAAGGGCGGTCGTGTGTTCCGCCTATCGACCAGGCTATGCCCGCGTACCCGCCGGGATCGCGGCCGTCGAGGTGGTACCGGTCGTTGAGATAAATTGCCACGGCCATGGCCTCTTCAGGGGAGACGGTCCATTGCAGTATTTTTTTAGCCCAGTACATCCTCATAAAGCCGTGCATTTTACCCGTCGCTGTCATTTCACGTTGTGCCGCATTCCACAGGTCATCGTGCGTGGCAGCCTGGTCGAACTCTTCAAGGGAATAATGGAATTCACGCGCGTCGCCGCGATGTTTGTCAAGGGTACCCCTTGCCCAGGGCTGAAACCCTTCCACGGTGCCGTAATGCGGGTTATGCAGGCAGAAATTGTCGGCCAGCTCCCGCCGTACGATCAGCTCCTCCAGGAAGGCCATTTTCGAAACTGCTTCGGCCTGTGATTGCTGAACCTCCCATGCCACGCGCTGGGCTGAAAGGTGGCCAAAATGGAGCCAGGGGGAAAGGTCCGACTGCCCCCTTTTTTCGGGGAAGTTCCGGTCGGTTGCATAGCCATTGAGCCTGTTGGCCAGGAAATCCGAAAGGCCCGCGCTGGCAGCTCTTTCTCCCGGGGTGATCCAATCCGCCTCCGGAACCGAACGATCAACCTTCAGCGTCCCGAAAACAGCATCCCAATCGGTTTTCCCGGCAGGATGGTTAATGAACTCCCCTGGTTGTGGCAACAATACAGGGAAGCCGGTTAAAAACTCCGGAAGCCGCCGTTCAACCTTTTTCCTCAGGGTAAATGCGGCATATTCCAGTTTATCCGAAACATTGCGGCAGGGCAGGATGTTATGGGCATCAACCTCGGTAAAGGGAATGTCAATGGCAGCGCTCAGGTCATTTTTCCATTGCATGCTGATCTTAAGCGGGTTGAAATCGGTTACCAGCAACCCGGCTTTAACTTCCAGGAGAAAGTCCGGGATGACCTGTCCGGGCAGTCCGGTGAGCAGCCGGAAGGGAATGCCCTTCATTTCCAGCCGTCGCTCCACCTCCTGCAGCCCCCGGAGCATGAATCCGTACTGCCTGATCGTGGCGCCCAGGAAGCCGGGAACCAGGCAAAACATCACCTGCAGCTGTCGGCCTGTTTCAAGTGCCTTTTCCCTGGCATACAGCAATGCCCAGTTATCCTCCACCCGCTGGTCGCGCTGCATCCAGTAAATTACACAGCCTTCGGCCGGTTTGCAGGAGTTGAGTGGGTGTATGCGCTGGGGGTGGATCATAAAACTGTCAGGGTCAGATTTCTGGGAATCAGTAGGGATTAAGCGGTATTTCCGGGGGGAAAATTAGCAAAATTCACATTTCATATTTCGCATTTTTTTACCACAACAACAACAATAAATTGTCGCTGCCTTCAGACTGGTTCTTTCACGCAGATGGCCGCAAAATTTTGATTTGTTCTGATTTTCCGGGGTATCCATTGTATTAGGTGGTTAATCGGGGATGTGGCATAAAAGTGAAGGGTTTGCTGATAAGGTGTTTGAATCTGAAATGTGAGATGTGAAATGTGAGAGGTGAGTTGTGAAATGCGAAATGTGAAATGCGATACAGTGACATCCCGGATGTAAAGGTATAAAAAAGCCCGAAAAGGGTTGATTTTTTTCGGGCTTTGCGGAGAGACAGGGATTCGAACCCTGGGACCCCTGTAAAGGGGTCAACGGTTTTC
>JBAXOB010000060.1:0-22048 GCA_037133475.1 Bacteroidota bacterium | reverse complement strand
AGCTTTGTTTGTTCCTTGTAATCCTTTGTTACAAGTTTCGACACAATTATTTGAAATCTAATGGATTATCTCAAATTTGTGCAAAAGTGCGCATGATTGCAGGAATCTGACCTAACTTAAATCGCATCATCCTCCATGTGAGTTAAAAAAATCCAGATTTTCAGCAAATTGCAAAACACCATAAATTTTGTATGGAAAGAGTTATTTGTACATCCGGAATTAATTATTAGGCAAATATAATTTACTAAATATTTGATATTTAGATAGATATTTTTATTAAATGTGTATTAAATGCAATAATACTCAATAATATGAAATTACAATGGTAAATCCTGATTTTCGGGTTTAAGTTGCAGTTTTCTCACCCAACCGGAACTGTACGAGGTTAAATATCAGGGTGTTTACGACAAGTATGTAAAGGATAAACCCGCTGTTTGCAAAGGTGAAATCCGAAATGGTCAGCAGTGTTATGATCACCCCAAATACGGTGGCAATCCATGGCCATGCAATCTCAGTACCCGGATACCGGTAAGCTTTCAGGATGGTCGGAACGGCTGCAAGTCCATCGGCAACGATGCTGAAAAATATTGCTATGTTACCCACTTTTGTGATCATCCACAACATCAATCCCAGAAGGGAAAGAACGCCACAGATCAAATCAAACGTTGTTACCTTCCACTCTGCCTGCTTATTTACAAAAGAGGCTATAAAGACGGCCAATGGCATCAAGCCGGTACTGAATGTCATTAAGGCTTCAAGCCCTACTCCCTGTTTGATTTGAGCAAAAAAAGCGATAAATGGAACGATCGACCATAATAAAAATGTAACCCTGTTAGGCTTGACTTTACCTCTGACAGTTTCTGTCACATAGGCAACAGAGCCCGCAGCGCCTGTCAGCGTTCCTATTATTACGAAGTAACTAGGCAGCATGAAAAGAGGATAAACTTCGGAAATCAGTGGCAAAAGTAGTCAATTAAGACCACCCTACCCCTCTGTGATCCACGAAGTGGAAATGAAAATTTTCCCATCCACCGCATTGCATAAAGGATATTCAACTGCGTATTCCGCTTTTTCTGATTCCGTCAATCCACAACAATCTTCATTAGCCTGTCATTTCAGGCAATCCTGACGACCCGTGTATATTAACCCCGGGGAAAGGAGGTTAAATCCAGCTTGTATTGGTTTACTTTTCCCGGACTTGATGAACTGACAAGGTTTCCCAGCATATCAATAAATATAATGAAATTTTTATTTGAGGCTGCAAGAAATGTAAAATTGGACGAAAGTAAGAATGTCATGTGGATGGATAGCCTATTTTAATAAGAAACACATCATTCCACAAAGCCTGGGTTCATTGGTTCAGAATAAACTGATGCTAACACCCGGTTACAGGACCACCACCTTCCTCGCCTCCACCCTGCTGGCAGCCTTTAGCCACACCAAGTACACTCCTGGTTTTAAGGCCGAAGTATCCAGTTCAATTTTGTGGATTCCCTTCTGCTGATTGGGTTCGGAATTCATCCTTATCCTCCTGCCCATAACATCAAGCAGTTGAAGGTTCACCTCCGAACACTCCGGCAATTCATATGAAATCATTACCCGGCCCGGGGAGGGATTGGGAAAGGTATTCAGGACAAGTTTACTGAGTACCACAGCCGGTTCTCTGATCCCTGTAATACCGCCATTGGAGGTGCCAAACAGAAACCCGGCATCCCCGCCGACATAGGCTTTATAGGCAGGCGTCACATGAATGGCATAGAAGGCACCATTAAGCGGTAATTCTGTTTTCATCCATGTAAGGCCGCCATTCACCGTTTTCAATACACAACCGCCACTCCCGTTAGGGTAAATGCCTCCAGCAGCATAGCCGGTGTCGGCATCGTAAAAATGTACCGAATAGAGCCAGGCATCCAGGTTATTGGGCGTTACCGGACTCCAGGTGTTACCGCCATCCGTTGTCCTGATGATCATGGCGGCACCCGTGGCAATCCCGACCATGGGGCTGGTAAAGTACATCGCGCGTATATCGTATGGCATCGGCTTTTCAGCCCAGGTGACCCCACCGTCGACACTCTTCAGCAATGCCTTATTCCCGCCAATATAACCGGTGTTTTCATCCGGGAAACAAACAACCCGAAGGGTATTGGTCGTCGGGGAGGTAAGCCTGGTCCAGCTTTGCCCGATATTGGTGGTGCTCAGGATGATCCCGCTGTCGCCCACGGCGGTGGCATTGGCCGTATTTGAAAAACAGACCGACCTGATCATCAGGTCCCACCTCCCGGTATACCGTTTTAACCAGGTAGCCCCTCCATCCAGCGTGTTGTAAATATCCGCACCTGCGACGCATCCATAATCAGCAGTGACAAAAGCCACGGTTTGAAATATGGTATTATCACTGTATGGCAGCCGCGACCAGGTATCACCCCCGTTCACAGTCTTGAGGATCGCCTCCGAACCATATTCAAAATAAGATGTAACCGCATAACCAATATCAGCAGTCGGGAAGTCGATGGCGCTGATCCAGTTCGAGGTGAGGCAGGAGGAAAGAATATTCCAGGAGGCGCCGGCATCAGTTGTTTTGGCCATATAACCAAGGTAACCCGCCAAGTAGGCATTGCCATCATGCAGTGAGAATATACAAGTCCGATAATTATCGAGGACAGTTTTACTCCATGAGTTGCCCCCGTCAACCGTACGCATCACATATGGCACAGGTGGCGCCATACTGCCACCCCAATAGGCATTGCCGGTGAGGAACACCGTATCGGCGTTCATCATACTTACCGAATATAGATCGACAGTATCTCCCATATTTTTCAGGGTCCAGTTGTTCCCTCCATCAACAGTTATCAGCAGGGTACCTGCAACGCCGCAGACAATTCCTTTATCCGGGGAGGTGAAATTGATTGAAGTAAGTTTGTACCCGGTACCCGTAACCTGCGACGACCATGTATTCCCCCCGTCGGTGGTTCTCAGGATAAGTCCGCCGCCTCCCGCCACAAAACCCGTCTGTGAGTCGGGAAACCAGACTGCCGTTAGATCTTCCGTCGTGTTATAATCATACTTTATCCATGTGGCCCCTCCGTCGGAAGTGCGGAGTATCCTGCCCTCCGAGCAAACCACACATCCGTGAAGCGGGTCGGTGAAATAGACTCCAAAGAGATCGTAACCAGGTTCTGAATGGATAAGCTGCCAGGTTTCGCCGGCATCATCGCTCTTATAGATCTCCTTATACAGGTTGATGATATACCCGGTGTTTAGATCCGGGAAACAGACGCCGTTAAGCCTGTAGGTCACATCCATGACTTGCGGCAGCCGCGTCGTCCAGGTGGCCCCGCCATCGGTCGTCTTCATCACGGTTCGCTGGTCGCCCACCAGATAACCCAGGTTGCTGTTGATAAACCACGATGCAAACAAGCCGTTTCCCTGGGGCAGCGGGTTTCGCCAGCTCCATTGCGCCTGACCAGTAGGCGACAATGAAAATAACAGTAAAAGGGCAAATGCCATTCGTATCTTCATAAAGTAGTGGTTTGAGAATCAAAAAAAAACCTGATCCCGGTTTTCCTGGTATTAAAGCTAACATTACTTCAGTATCCGGATTTTGATTTTAATTTTGATCAAGCACAATTGTCACAGTAACAAGACTTTAGCCCTCCATTGCCTTCAAAAGTACTGTCTCAAAGGTAATCAACATCCTCTTTTATTACTACTTCTACTTTCTTTTTCTACCAAAAAAGAAAGTACCAAAGAAAAGTCACCGCTGCATGACGCTCACTAAACATATTCGTCATTCGCTAAACAGCAGAAACTCGACGCTTTGCTCCTCAGACAGTCCGCGGTTTTACGCTCATTCCTTGATTTTTTAACGTGACTTTCATGAGGCGGCCATCCTGCTTAGCCTGCGCTGTTCCAAGATTATAAGGTACAATTGCGCTCAATCAGTTTGTTAATTGTGAAAGATGCACAATAACAAGTTTTATAGGATCACCAGCTTTTTTGTCTCAGTACCGCACCGGGAGAAGATCTTTAACAGGTACATTCCTCGCGGGATCCTGGCAACATCCAGTTCTGCCTTCGTTTCATCCATGAACCGATGCTGGAGTATAAGATTACCCTCAAGGGTGTAAAGTGTGACTTCGAATTTTCCGGCCATCTTGCCTTTCCCTGAAATTGTGATCTTTGTACTGGCAGGATTGGGAAAAATGGTAAAGACCGGTTCTGGCTGCCCGGCCTCTTCCGCGTCAACAAGTCCTCCATTCGTGGTTTTCAGGATCGTCCCCCCTTTTCCCACGACATATCCTGTGTTTGCATCGGTAAAAAACAGTGAGGTTAACTGGTTGGTAGTGCCGCTCCCCGACTGGGACCAGTTTAACCCGCCATTGGTGCTCTTCAGGATGATCCCATCGGTTATGGTGCCCGGGGCCGAAGCCATGTAGCCTGTGTTGATATCGGTAAAGAAAATAGACTTGAATACGGCATTCATCCCGATATAAATTTCGACCCAGGATGCCCCGCCATTGACTGTTTTAAAGACATTGCCACCCCCGCCTGCCGCAAAGCCGGTGCTGGCATTGATGAAAAACACTGAAAACAGCGGATCCGGCGTGCCCGGAGATATGGAAAACCACGTCGTGCCGCCATTGGTCGTTTTCAGGATGGTTCCATTGGCACCGGCAGCAAAACCCGTATCGGCAGCGATAAAACAAATGGAGCGCAAGTCATTGTAGGTCCCGCTGGTTTGAGCGGTCCAGGTGGAACCGTTGCCGGTTTTCAGGATGACTCCCGAATTTCCTGCTGCATAGCCGATGCCGGGTGAAGGGAAACAAACAGCATTCAGGGTTGAGGTAATGCCACCGGGCAGTACCGACCACCCGGCGCCCCCGTTGGTGGTTTTCAGGATAGCCCCGGCAGTCCCGACCGCATATCCGGTATCATTGCCTGTAAAGTACACTGAATTTAAGGTTTGCGTTGAACCGGTTGACAGCGAATCCCAGGTACTCCCGCCGTTACTGGTTTTCATTATGATTCCCCTGTCTCCTGCGGCATAACCGGTATTGGTATTGGAAAAGAAAACCGAATTCAAACCATTGGTGACCCCTTTCGTGATCGTCTTCCAGGAGATGGCGCCGCTGACGATCTTGATGATGGATCGCGGGTCTCCCAATGCATAGCAATGGTTTACATCGGAAAACGAAACAGAGATCAGGTTACCGGAGGTGCCGGCTGATGCCTGGGTCCAGGTGGTACCGCCATCGCCCGTGGAAAAGATAATTCCCCCATCGCCCACCACACATCCGGTTAAGGCATTTATAAAGTGAATCGCATTAAAGGCATAAAAACCCGGGCAGAAAAAGGTGGACCAGTTTCCTCCACCGGTTACAGACTTTAAAATGACCCCCTGGTTGGTTGTCGTCAAGGCGTCGTAATTGTTGCCTGCCACAAAACAGGTATTGGCATTGATCATACAGACGCCTGAGTATGTCTGATTCGTCACACTGGTGATGATACTCCAGGTCAGGCCGCCATTTGTTGTTTTTAGGATGCAGCCCTTATTTGAATAATCATTGCCGGCTGCCAGACCGGTATTGGCGTCGGCAAAACTGACTGAAACCAGATCGTCATAGGTGCCGCTTACCTGCACAGTCCAGCTGGCCCCGCCATTGGTAGTTTTGATGATGGTTCCGTTGCTCCCGACGGCGTAACCCGTGTTGGCGTCAGGAAAGCAAACCGAAGTCAGCCACTGGACTGTGCCTGTTGACAGGGCTATCCAACTGCCACCCCCATTGGTCGTTTTCAGTAAGGAACCTCCCCCACCAGCTGAATAGCCTGTGTTGGCATCAAGGAAAAAAATGGAATTAAGGTAATTAGCGGTAATTCGTGGTAACAGCGTCCAATTGTTGCCGCCATCGGTTGTTTTAATGATGTTCCCATCTGACCCTGCAGCAAAACCGGTGAGTGAGTCGGTGAAACAGAGAGAACTCAGTGGATTACCGGTTGGCACCGGGTTTTGCCAGTTCCATTGGGAAAAGGCAGATGTCGTGAAAATCATAAAAGAAATCAGGAAAATCAGTGTTTTCATGGGATTTATAATTAACTGCAAAATGCAGGCTGGTTTTCAGAAGATACCTGTCCTGATAATTATTATCCATCATTAATTTCATTACCAAATATAATAAACTTACACCTCAAACCGAAACTGGGACCTGTTTCTTTCGTTCCCGGAAATCGCGCACTGTCCTGGAGGTTTCATATCCTGAAGAGCTATACCTTTTAACTCAAAGGAGTCCCGGACGAGCCTTAGCGAAGAGGTAGCTGAAGGTCTGTCCTGTAGAATGAAATAATGTACCACAGGGAGGGTGAATTCGCACGAGACGAGCCATGAAAAGACTTTTGAAAACGGAGGATAAATATACGAAAAACCGGGGTGTATTCCAACAAAAAGGTCAAAATGTTATTCAGTGGATTGCCATGTAATCCTCAATTTGCCTATGTCAGGCATCGGGTTCAAAGGTTTGCGGGCCGGTTTCTTCGCCAAGCAGCAGGTCGACCAGGTAACGCGGCCTCTTGCCGCCGATATGAATGGATTTGATGCATGAAACGCAATAAACGACCACATCCTCCAGCGGCATCTCGCGGGTGCGTTTTACCATCTGTTCCTTTACCTTTTCAACGGGTATGAGGCCATAGAAGCTGTCGCCGCAACATGTCCCTTTTCGTCCTGTGTTTTTTGGTTCGGTCAGGGTAATATTCATCCTGGCCAGTAATTTCCTGATGGCAATGTGTATCTTCTCCTGCTCCCTGGTCGGACAGGCATCGAGCATGGTCATCGGGGCTCCCTGGTAATCGGGAAAGGGGAAAAAATCGCCTTCAGCCAGTATTTCCCACAGGGAAACCGTGGTGGTCATGGGGTAATCCTTTCCAAAACGCTTGTCACAGCCGGGACAGATGTTGATAATCTCCGTTTTTAAGGTCAACTGCGGATCATGATGACAACAAACCATGAACCTTTCCATCTTTCCCAGGTGCGCATTCAGCATGGCGTGCATTTTATCGGCCGATTCGGGTTTATACAGCATCAGGGCGCATCCGGGGGCGAAAACCTTATTCATGATAATCGGGTCTTTTTTGTCTTGGTTAAAAATTCGGCAGTATCCGATATTGAAGGACTATCAGAAAAACTGGTATTTTCCTGGAACGGAAAGGGTGTAAACCCACGATTCCGGCCGGGGTCATAAAGGTACAAATAACCTGCGATCAGGCTGCCGGGAAATGCCGGATGGTTGCCTGCAAAGCAAAAAAGCCGGATTTCTCCGGCTTTTGAATGGATGCTGAACATCCTGCTGTTTATTTAACCGGGAAAATAATGGAAGTCTCCCACTTTGCAGTATCCTTTTCGGTCATCGGTTCGGTAATATAATATTCGCTGGGACCGCCTGCCACCTCTTTCCCGTTTTCTTTAATGTACTGGTTTAACAAGCGGTAGGTGCCGGCAGTTTTTTCATAGGCGCCAAAATAGTGGGCAACAACAGCTTTTTGTAGCGGGATCGTCTCAACCCTGATCCTGCCTTTACCCTTGCCGGCCTTTTCAACCGAAATCCCAAGGTCCATAACCGAAAACATGGTCACGGTATCGTATTTCAGGTAGGTGGCAAACGGGGCGCCGATGGGGTTCAGCTTATTGGTTTTAACAAACTGCATAAGTTCACCGAAGGCTTTGCTCATCACCTGACCGTATGTTTTAGGGCCGGCAGAGTCGCGGATCATCAGGGCAAGGTGCTGGTTGATAGTGATCTCTTCGATTTTAGGCCATCCTGCACGGGCTTCGGCAACCTTCTTCAATTTGGCCAGTCCCTTTTCAAAATCGGGTCCCATCATTTTCCCCATAAACAGTCCCATAAAGCGGCCCATCGGGTTATAGCCCAGGTCCCCCTCATCAATCCAGGATGCTTTACATGAATCGCCAAGCTTTTCAATCACGATCCTGCCCTTTGATTTGTATTTTCCGTGGTCAAATGCCAGGTCATAGGCAACCAATTGCCCGGGGACAAGTTCGGTGGATACCATCACCCCCTCCCCCAGCTTTTTACCAGTCCACGACCAGGAGGTGCCAACCTGTCGGGCAGGCCCCTTCATTTCAAAAACTGCCGTCGAATCCAGCTCCTTTGTCCACGGAACCCATTGATGCCACATTTCAAAATTGCCTGTAAGGCCATAGATAATTTCAGGTCCCGATTTGATGGTGATACTTCTTTCAACTTTGTAGGTCTTCGGCAGGAGGAATGAAATGATTACCAGCACGATGATGATGCCAAAAACCCAATAAAGAATTTTCACAAATGTTTTCATGGCTTATATTTTTAAATGGTTCTTTGTCAGTAAAATTGCAATTGTGTTCAAAAAATGGAAGAACGCAATGTCGTTTCAAAGATATTCAAATTTGTTATGTAAAATGAATCTAAAGAAATCTATCTATAACTCGTCATAAAAAAAATGGTACTTTTGCCTTTCACAGAAACAATTCCTGATGAAAATAGCTGTAACCGGCGCCAGTGGTCATGTTGGCGTGAATTTATGCAAGACACTCCTCGAGCAGGGACACGATGTCAGGGCGCTCACACACCGGCATACCAACGGGCTCGAACATATCCCGGTAACCCTTTTCAAAGGAGATGTGCTGGATCAGGAATCGTTGAAATCCCTGCTTACCGGTGTGGACATTGTATTCCACCTGGCGGCCCGTATTTCAATCACCGGTGATCCGGATGGGATGGTTGCCAGGATCAACACCGAGGGAACCATGAACATGCTGGCAGTTGCTGCCGCCTGCAAGGTTAAGCGGTTCATTCATTTCAGTTCGATCCATGCTTTTCAGCAGCAACCCCAGAGCCAGCCGCTCGACGAAACCCGCCCCCTGGTCCACCACGAGGGTTTTGCCTACGACAGGTCAAAAGCTGCGGGTGAAAGAGCCGTTATGGAGGCCGTCAAAAACGGGTTTCCCGCGCTGATCCTGAGTCCGACAGCCATTATCGGCCCCGCAGATCCCGAACCATCGCTGATCGGCAGTGCCGTGATCGATATTTACAACCACAAGATCCCGTCGCTGGTGCCGGGCGGTTATGACTGGGTGGATGTCCGGGACATTGTGGAAGCTGCTGTTTCTGCGATTGATCATGGCCGCATCGGTGAAAAATATTTGCTGGCAGGACACTGGCACAGCCTTGAGGAATTTTCTGGATTTATTCAGCAGCACTCCGGCCGCAAAACCGTCCATACGGTACTGCCCATGTGGATCGCCCGGATTGGATTACCTTTTATCACCCTGTACAGCAAAGTGTCAGGGACAAAACCTTTATATACCCGTGAATCACTGACCATCATTACCGAAGGTAACCGGATGATCAGCAATAATAAGGCAAGAACGGAGCTTGTCTTTAACCCGAGGCCTTTTTCTGAAACGATCAGGGACTTCCTCGAATGGCTGAAAGAAAACAATGTTATCCGCTAAATACGCTGCTGAATGAAAGAATCTGCCTTTACCTTATTGGTATACAGCTGGATCGCCATTGCGATCTTTATTTTCCCCCTTGTGGTTAAAATCGTTGCCCCCTATGGCCGGCATACCACCAAAAAATGGGGCGCCCTGATCGACAACCGGGTTGGCTGGATATTGATGGAGATGCCGGCGCTGCTTGTATTTGCCGGATTTTACCTGTTCGGTGCGGGTCCCAAACCATCGGTGACATGGGTGTTATTCAGCCTTTGGGTGCTCCATTATGTCAACCGTACGCTGATATTCCCTTTCCGGCTTCGCACTTCAGGGAAGAAGATGCCGGTAGCCATTGTCTTCATGGCCATTGGCTTTAACCTTGTTAACGGATTTATCAACGGATATTACCTGGGTACCCTGGCCACCCTGGAGCAGTATCCCCTTGCCTACTGGATGGATATCAGGTTTATCGCGGGAATCATCCTCTTTTTTGCCGGGATGTTCATCAACTGGCAGTCGGACAATATTCTGATTCACCTGCGCAAACCAGGTGAAACAAGTTATGTCATTCCCAGGAAAGGATTTTTCAGGTTCGTATCGTGTCCGAATCACTTTGGTGAAATCGTTGAATGGTCTGGATTTGCTTTGATCGCCTGGAGCCTGCCCGCCCTTGCCTTTTTTGTGTGGACCGTGGTAAACCTGCTGCCCAGGGCGCTTCATCATCACAAGTGGTACCAGGAAAAATTCCAGGATTACCCTCCTGAACGCAAAGCCCTGTTCCCCTTCTTTATATAGGTTCCCTAAAACACCGATGGGAACCTCTTCTTGCCGAAGTGGTTCCCATCCCGTCTTCCGGCGGACCGTGGCCAACCGGGGCGTTCAAGTTACTGTTATTATGGCTGGATTACTCAACCGGGGTGTCCCCCTTTTTTTCTTCCCGATCCTGACCTGACCCAACGTTGCTGTTACTTCAGGCTTTGGTTCCCGCTTCAGCTACTGTATCTTCCGGACCGAATCTTGCGAATTCTTACCTTCCGACCTGGCGGGGAGTGCCCGAGACCTTGCGACCCCTGCTTTCACCCTCCCGTAACTGCTGCGGACCTTTTATCGCTCGCTTGAGGAATCAAATATACTGTAACCCGGTAACCGAAAGCAAGTTTTTCGCATCATTAATATGAACAATTTTCGCACCAAAGTTATTAACAATTGTTAATAACCCGTGTCGTCATTTTTTCGGATCAGGAGGAATTTCCGGGAAAAACCCACATTTCACATTACAGATTTCACATCTGTTTTAAATGTGAAATGCGAAATATGATATCTGATACCCGAAAGACACACATGTCACATTTCAGATTTCACATCTTTTTAAATGTGAAATGTCATATCTGATATTTGAAAGACCCACCTTTCACATTTCAGATTTCACATCTGTTTTAAATGTGAAATGCGAAATCTGATATCAGGTATCCGAAAGACACACCTTTTACATTTCAGATTTCACATCTGTTTTAAATGTGAAATGCGAAATATGATATCTGATACCCGAAAGACCCACATTTCACATTTCAGATTTCACATTTGCTGTAAATGTGAGATGCGAAATATGATATCTGATACAGAATTACACCGGGATTATCGGACTTAGGTATTATTCGATGGCCACCGTCAGGCCCCTGAAGGTCATCTCTACGGATATCGGCTTCAAATCGAAATAATCGCCAGTTTTGACCATGCACTTACCCTTCAGGTGGGCTATCATGGCACATTGTTCAGCCTGTTCATGTTCATGTTCACAGACCTCCATAAGGGTTTCAATGACAAAGTCAAAGGTATTCACATCGTCATTGAACAGGATCAGCTCCTTCAGGGTGGTAGGATCTACCTGTTGAATGTTTTCGGGATGTTCTTTTTGTTTGACCATGATGAATGGTTTATGGGACAAAATTACATAAAATTTGAGCGCAAACCTTTACCTTTGAAAAGTAATAGCGTGGATTATGGAGTTTGGCGAGTTTGTCATTTTGCTTGAAAAAAGGCTGCAACTGCCGCTTCCGGGCAATGAAGCCCAGATGAGAATGTCATCACTCACGCGTGTGCGGGAATTGATGAAACAGGATCCGGCGACAACAGCCGTCAGGAGTGCCGTACTGCTCCTGCTGTATCCTCTAAACGGGAATATTTGCTTCGTGCTCATGCTGCGGCCCGAATATCCCGGTGTTCACAGCGGGCAGATCAGTTTGCCGGGCGGAAAGCTTGAGGAAAGCGACCTGAGCCTCCAGGATACCGCCCTGCGTGAGGCGCAGGAGGAGATCGGGATTGACCCTGCAAAGATCCGTATTATCGGGCAACTTACCGATTTGTATATCCCGCCCAGCAATTTTATGGTTACGCCTGTCGTGGGTTTCCAGCGTTCCCAACCACAATTTCTAGCCGATCCCGGCGAGGTTGCAGCGATCATCGAGGTTGAACTCGGCGATTTGCTGGATCCCTTGAATGTACAGTTGAGGGAGATGAAGATCAGCAATGGCATGAAACTCACGGCACCAGCCTATTGTATCGGTGAGAACACCATATGGGGCGCCACGGCCATGATCCTGAGTGAATTTACCGCGGTTCTTGGTGATATTCTCAAAAACCTTCCGGGTAACTGAAAGTCTTGGATAACAGTGGAGTATTACTTGGTGCTTGTTTTGGTGAAGCAGAAGGCACCCGGGATCCTGCCGGCAACATACTGCCTGATAAGCGTACCCGAGGGATTGTATTGATATACCGTACCGTTCTGGACATAATCCTTTGCATCACTGACATAGATGTGACCTGTGTTTGGATGGACGGCAAGTCCATAGAACAAACGTCCCTCGGTACCGATAAGTGGCAAATCAGGAAGCGCGGCTGAGGCAACCGGCATCTGGCATACTCCATTCCTGAGGAAATACATGGTATCGCCGGCAGTATTGATGCATAACCTGCTGGGGACTTCATCCGGGTTTGAAAAGGTAAAGGTCTTCTCCACCATCCGCAATTCAGGGTTTATCCGGAGGAGTGAAGGAGCCTCATAATTATCATACCCCCCTGTGCAAAGCACCCATACTTTCTGTTTTTTATCGATCACGATCCCGATCGGTTCTTTTCCGGTCTGGATACTGTCCACGATGGCATCCACGTCGGTGTCAATGACAAGAACCTGAGCCCTTCTCTGCGAACTCGGATCACTGAAGGTGCCAATGGAGGTTACCAGCATAAAATGATCATACCGGACCATGTTTTCTGTCCAGCCATTGGTTTTAATGGTACCGGAAACTGTATTGTTCTGAAGATCAATGATTGAAATATCTTTCTGGAGATTGGTGACATAGGCCTTGGTAGAATCGACAATTTCCAGGAAACGCGGAGAATCAAGCCCCATGATCGTTTTAACTGATTTAAAATCTTTCAGCGACACAACTTCGATCCTGTTGGAATTGTTGATCAGCAGGTAGCCCAGGTTATTATCAATTTTCATCGATTCGGCAACATCTCCAAGGCCACGGCTGTTCGATTTCCTGAAAATATCCTGAACCAGGGTGTTCGATTTGTTCTCAATAAAGGTCACCGAGGCATTTCCCCAATTGTAATTTCCTTCATTCACCACAAAAATGCCATTTTGATAGGTTGTAACGTGGGACGTATCACCTGGTGCAACGACAGTTTTTTCTCGGATGGGCGATTTCGAACAGGAGGTGATCAAAAAGATGATCACCAGGAAGGTAAATAACTTAAGGATATTATATATATAAATTCTTGTTTCTTTCACAATTGAGTGTTTTGTTAAACAATCTAACGCCTGTTTGTCCCCGGAAAAGACAGCCTGAGTGAGCCTACATAATTGATCCCGGGCATCGGCCGGCTTTTCACTGACTGGTAGTCGAGGTTGAACAGGTTATTTATATCAAATTGTAAAGATAAAATAAAATGTTTAATTTCGATATTCTTGCCAAAAATAATATTTGAAAGGGGGTAGCCCGGCATGACCGTCAAATTGTCTTTTGCTGAGAATCTGTCACTTACATAACAAAAATTATATTTGATATAAAACCTCCATCGCTCAGCGGAGAGGGTACTGTTAAGCGAATGGACCGGGATGTAGATAAGCTGCTTGCCAATTTTCTCATCATAGGCCGAACTCGCTTTCTGGTAGGTGGAATGGCAAAAGTTGTAATTAGTATTCAGATCCAGTAAAAATTTCATCACTTTCCATGTTACCTTCAGGCCGGTTTCCACTCCCCTGGCCCATATTTCATCGATGTTTTCAGGTTTCCACAGGGAGCTGTTCCCGGTTACGGGCGACCAGGTAATCATATTGTATATCCATGAATAATATCCTGTTACATTAAACGCACAGGAAAATTTCCGGTTGTCGGAATGAAAGTTCATAGTTGACCCGATCTCAGCTGAATAGCTGGTTTCAGGTTTAAGTCCCGGGTTTCCCGATAGTGTCCAGTAAAGGTCGTTGAGTGTCGGATAGCGGTAATTGCGGGCAAAGTTTACCGAGAAGGCAACATCGGTGTTCTTCCAGGGGATGAATTCCGCGCCCAGGGCTGGAACCACAGGGAGAAACTTTCCATCGATGAAATCTTCGCGCACAACGAGGGAGGTCCTGATTTTACTGCCGATCGCATAGCTGAGTTCAGAACAGAAACTTGTGGTACTGCGTGTTTTCATGCCATCGTAATCATCGGAAACGACCTGGTCGTATGTAAAATCAATTCCCTGTCTGAAAACCAGGTTTTTTATTCCGCTGTATGAAAACCTGATATTGTTGATCCATTGGTAATACTGATGCGAAGCATCAACGGTACTGTCGAGCATGTAATGCATTTTTTGATCTGTCAGGGCCGACCTTACCATCAGGTTGTATTTTTTTTCGACGAACTTATAGTCTAAAACGGCGAAAATATTATTGGAATTGAGTTTTTCATTATGATGACTGCCGGCAGTTGCGTCGGTAGGCGGCAGATCCTGGTCATTTTGATTAAACCGGAATCGCAAAGAGAACAGGTGCTGATCCTTAAGTTTCCAGAACAACTCCTCTGAAAAACCGTAGACAGCCATTGCTGCATCCTGCTGCCTTATCCGTTGCTGCAGGAAATCGTTGTTATAGGGAAAATCGTTTGCGGAGGCCGCATAATTGAATTTGGTGTGCGACTGAAAGGAGGAGCTCCCGGCCGCAACGTTGACATTGGTGGTAAAAGTGCTGAAACTGCCTGCCGACTGCATGGCCAGGATGTTAATCCGGTTATTCCAGTCGGGATTGGTAACCAGGTTGATAACCCCGCCAAAAGCGCCCGAGGTCCGCGATATGCCGGCTGCGCCATACAGGATTTCAAGGCCGTCAAACTGGCTTACCGGGATCTGCGAAAGATCAACCTGGCCGAGCATGGGTGAATTAAGGTTGATGCCGTTCCACTCAACCTGTGTATGCTGGGCCGTGGTACCGCGGAACGAGGGAGTTGCCAGGCTGCCGTTGCCATATGATTTAATAAAGATGGTGGAATATTGTGAAAGCAGGCTTGACAGGTCGCCGTTCAGGTGGTTGATCAGGATGCCGGAATCGATCTTTATTTTTTTAAAGCCGCCGGGGTCGTTCGCATAGTGCGATTTTATTTCAAATTCCTTCAGTTGGAGGGTATCCTGCAGCTTTTGCGTATATGCTGAAACAGGCAGTCCCGCGATCCACAGGACAAGCAACAGTAGGCGGATGTTTTTGCTGAGGTTGGTCAATATCAGGGATAATCGCAGGGGACTAATTTTTAATTATTTTCTTCGACACCGAGAGCCCGTTTTCCGTGGTAAAACTGACGATATACATCCCAGGATTGAGGGCTGACAGGTTGATCCTGGCTGATCCGGTCAGCGGTTCTGTCAGCACAACCCGGCCGACAGGGTCAGATATTTTCAGATTAATCCGTTCCCTGACGGGGGAAATAATTGATAAATAGTCGGTTACCGGGTTCGGAAAGAGGCTGATGGCCGACAACTGGCCCTCCTCCGGTAAACCCTGCGCCAAATTATGGATCACGCCAACCGCATCCAGGTCGAAGCCTCCGGTGTCGAAGGGGGTCGGCCATGGATCATTGACCTTATGACCTTGTGAATCAAAGGATGCAAAGGGCACCGTCAGGCACCCGACGACATCAATAACCCTGACATAGAGGATGTGGTTAAGGTCAATCCCTGAGCTATCCTTAATATCCTGAAGATCGAAAGGCGTGCCATAGGTAAGCCTGTATTTTCCGGCCAGGTTGTTGATTTTCGTGGCATCCAGCGTACCAAACGTACTGACCTGTACAGTGTCCTGGGTCAATGAAACAGCAGGAAACCTGACAAACCGTTGTCCGTCGGAGCTCACTTCCACAAACGCAAGTTCCAGGAAATCATCGCCAAATGCATTTTCAAATACTGCAAAATCGGGGCCGGGGCCATTCACGATCGGCGAATCAAAGGTCAGCAGGGCGCTTCCGCGGTCACCCAGGCTAACGACAAGTTCGTCGGCCGGACCGCTGGCATAGAGGTAGCTTCCGTAAGTTGTCCTGTTTGCCCCGTTATAGGTTACGTTGGTATCTGAGATATTGATAAATCCCCTGTCGATCGTACAATAGGAGGCCCAGCCAATAAATGCGGAGCTATCCTTGTACATGGCAGTGGTTCCGGGAACCCCGGCCGGAGGCGGGTATTGGGAAAAAGCAAAGGAGGAATAAAGGAAAACGAAAACGATATAAAAGGTCCGGAGTGAATTCATATTGCCAAAAATCAAAATTTTCAAATTCCCGGTATCACGGCAGTCGTATTGGCTTAAAACACAATATCGACCGCCCGGTATCATACAAAAGTAGAAAAAAAACAGACTGTAATAATTTATTTCTTAAATTTGCTCCAATGGTTTCTGGCGCTATTTTAGTTCTGATGAATCGAAAACGAGTGATTTCCCCCGGCCTGTGGCTGGTTATTTTCCTGATGTTTTCCACCCTGGTTTCCTGTAAATCGAGGAAGGCCCTCTGTGATGCAAACCGCCCGGACAAGGTCCTTAAGATGAAGAAAAACAAAAGCTCCTACAACACCAAGTACAGTTTCAAGACCCGTCCTGTCAGAAAAGCTTATGTAATCCGCAATGGCAGAAGGTAACCGCTCAGTTTCCATCCTTTCGTATCTTTTCCTGATTTCCCTCCTGTTTCTTACCGCTTCCTGTCATGTTGTCCGTTATGTATGGTGGAACTATGCCGATATTCATGATAACGAAAAATTCCCCGCGGTTCCGGTATCAAAATCATCCATTTCAAATTCTTTTATACATTCAGGATCAGATATTAAGATTACTTTACCTGAATCTTTTAATAAATCAAACCACCCTGTTTCATTTGAGACTTTCCTGGAAGAGCATAAGACGGTAGCCTTCCTGGTAATCCGGAATGATTCTCTTTTATATGAACGCTATTTTAACGGTTATTCGAGGGAATCGGTGCTTCCCTCCTTTTCCCTTGCAAAATCGTTTGTGTCGGCCATGATCGGGATTGCCATCCATGAGGGTAAAATCAGGTCGGTCAACCAGCCTGTGACCGATTTTATTCCCGAGCTTGCCGACACCGGGTTTCGGAAAGTAACCCTGAAGGATCTCCTGGAGATGCGTTCGGGGATAAGATTTAACGAGGGATATTCAAATCCGTTCGGAGAAATGGGGAAATTTTATTACGGGCTCAACCTGCGGCGCTATACTTTGAGTTTACGCACGCAAACCCAGCCCGGGGTTGAATACAATTACCAGAGCGCCAACACGCAATTGCTTGCCATGGCCCTCGAGCGGGCAACGGGAATGAAACTTCCTGATTATTTTGGATTGAAGATCTGGGGCCCGATGGGGAGTGAATTCGGAGCATCGTGGAGCGTTGACAGCAAACGGGATAACCAGGCAAAGGCTTTTTGCTGCATCAATGCCAGGGCAATTGATTTCGCCAGGTTTGGCCAGTTATACCTTCATGGGGGGCTTGCAGGCGCCGATACCGTCGTTCCTGCGGCATGGGTCAGGGAATCGTTAACCATTTCAAATGATTCACGCGATTCGCAGGGATACCCGTATGCCTACCACTGGCGCGTTACGCGAAGCGGAGATTTTTTCGCCAAAGGGATCCTCGGGCAATACATTTACGTCTCTCCTTCCAAAAAGACCGTGATCGTAAGGTTCGGGAAGAATGCAAAAGGCATCGTGTGGGCGAAACTGTTCGAGGAAATGCTGCACGCTCTTTAACAGGGCTCTTCGGACCAGGATGAATTTCAACGGAACTTCAGTTATCACATTTCACGTTTCAGATTTCGCATTTTTCGCCAAGATGTGAGATGTGAAATATGATATCTGATATGCGAAATTCACATTTCACATATCAGATTTCGCATTTTCTGCCTAGATGCGAGATGTGAAATATGTTATCTGAGGTCCGAAATAATTGACCCTCCCTGAATATGGTTGACCGTTTTTCACACTCCCTTCATTCAGTCTCCTCGTAAAACCTGCTATGGTCGGGGTAATACATCGAGCGTTTCGAAACATCCAGCGGATAGGTGAAAAAGGTAAGCAGGGCCTTCGCGCACAAGGTTTCATTTTTATCGAAGAGCAAAACTTCGATGTCGGCCAGGTTTCTTCGCATCTGTTTGACCCTGGCGCGCAGGGTAACCGGTCCCTGGTCCATCCCGACCGTTTTAAGGTAGCGGATATCGGCATTTGAAGTAAAACCGGCAGTTTTCACCTTGACATAGACCGTCCAGCTGGCAATTTCATCCATCAGGGTGGCCTGTATACCCCCATGCAGGATATTAAAATAGCCCTGGAAATTTTTATCGGGTTGCCAGTGACTTACAATTTCATCCCCCTCCTCGGTGAAGACGAGATGCAGCCCCAGGGGGTTGTCGGGAGAGCAACCAAAACAGTTATAACCCTGAAGAGATGTGAATGGATTGCGGAGTTTCTTCATTCCGTCAGAAGCGACTGGTACGACTATTTTTTCTTAACGTCGACACCTTCCTTGTACTTGGTAACCTTAACAACCTTACCTAATTCATCGTATTCTGTCCAGGGGCCATCTTTCAGTCCGTTAACATAATTGCCTGATTCTTTCACCTTGCCATTGCGGTAATACTCCTTTGATTCACCAGCCAGTTTATTGTCGACATACTTGGTTTCCGACTGCAAGGTGTCATTTTCATAGAATGTCTTCTGGATCCCATCGAAATTGCCCATCTTGTAATTGTATTCAGCCAGTTTTTTCCCGCTTTTGCTGTTCCATCGCGACAAGCCGTCTTTCAGGTCATTTTTGAAGGTCGATTCTTCCTGGATTTTTGCATTATCGTAATAAAGGCGGTATTGGCCATTTCTTTTCCCATTGGAAAATTCAGTCACAGCCATGGGGGTTTCATTATAAGATCCATAGTTGATCGATTGACCATTGAGAACCCCGTTTTTATAATTTTCAATAAGGGTGGCTTTTCCATGGCGGTCGAACTGGATGGATACGCCATCTTTTATGCCATTGACGTAAACATCAACTTTGTAGATAAACAGGCTGGGGTAATAGCCAACCCAGCTGTTCACCTTTTTATTTGCCACATATTCCCCTTTATAGGAAATCTCACCCTGTTTTTCAATCCAGTAGCCGACCTTGTTGCCAAATGAATCGGTGCGGTTTACCGTGTCGGGCAGCTTGCCATCCGACGACTGGGTCTGGGCTTTGGATTGGAAAGAAAATGCAAAGAATAACGCTGTAAGGCAAATTAAAATAGTTTTCATGGTTTATGAGTTTTTTTTTACAAATTTATTGTAATTCTGCAAATATATCAAAACTTTCAGCCCTTGTAATGGTAACGTTACAAAAGGTTCCCGGAATAATTTCCCTGCCCTCTTTCAGAATGAGGACCTCATTATCCACTTCAGGCGAATCGTACTCAGTACGGCCAATATAATAATCACCCTCCTCACGGTCGATGATGACCCTGGCTGATTTTCCGACTTTTTCGTTGTTAAGCGACAGGGAGATCCCCTCCTGGATGGCCATCAGCTCTTCGACCCGTTGTTGTTTTACCTTTTCTGAAACATTATCGCGGTGGCTGAAGGCGGCGGTATCCTCTTCATGCGAATAGGCAAAAACGCCAAGCCTGTCAAACCTGAATTCCTCCACAAACCGGCATAGTTCCGCGAATTCCGCTTTGGTCTCGCCGGGGTATCCGACGATGAAAGTTGTCCTGATAGCCACTCCGGGAATATTTTTCCGGATCGTCTCAACCAATTGCCTTGTTTTCTCGCCATCCAGGCCACGGTGCATCGATTTAAGAATCCGGTTGCTGATGTGCTGAAGGGGAATATCGATGTATTTGCAGATCTTGGGAATTGCGTTAATGGTCTCCATTAATTCAGAAGGGAAACCATCGGGATAGGTATAATGCAAACGAATCCATTCCAGGCCTTGAATGTTGGCAAGAGAATCGAGCAATTCGGGCAGTAACCGCTTTTTGTAAAGGTCGAGACCATAATAGGTGGTATCCTGTGCGATCAGGATAACCTCCTTAATGCCACCGGCAACAAGATGGGAAACTTCCCCGACAATATCCTCGATCGGCCTGCTGACGTGTTTGCCGCGGATCATCGGGATGGCACAGAAGGAGCATTTCCGGTCGCAGCCCTCTGAAATTTTCACATAGGCATAATGCGACGGGGTGGTTATTTTGCGGTCGCCAACCAGGTTGTTTTTATAACTTCCCCCGATATGGCTGATAATTTTTTTCAGGTCATTTACGCCAAAGAAGGCATCCACTTCGGGGATCTCTACACGCAGCTTATCCTGGTACCGTTCCGAGAGGCATCCCATGACATAAACATTTTCAATGAGATTGGCCTTTTTAGCCGAGACATATTGAAGAATGGTATCGATGGATTCCTGTTTGGCATCGTTGATAAACCCGCAGGTATTGATGATGGCGGTATCGATCCCGGTATGATCGGATGGGTCGAACACCAGTTCGAAGCGGTTTGCTTCCAGCTGTTTCATCAGGATTTCCGAATCGACAAGGTTTTTGGCACAGCCCAGTGAGACCAATCCGATTTTATGAGGTCCAGATTTTGTTTTCAAGGATTGCTTATTAGTTGAAGAGGCTATCGACAAATTCGACCCGGTTGAAGACCTGCAGGTCTTCAATTCCTTCGCCAACGCCGATATACTTAACAGGAATTTTAAACTGGTCGGAGATGCCGATCACCACGCCGCCTTTGGCGGTGCCGTCGAGTTTGGTTAAGGCAAGCGCATTGACCTCGGTGGCGGCTGTAAACTGCTTGGCCTGTTCGAAGGCGTTCTGGCCGGTGGAGGCATCCAGGATCAGCAAAACTTCGTGGGGTGCATCGGGGATTATCTTTTGAATGACCTTCCTGATTTTTGAAAGTTCGTTCATGAGGTTGATCTTATTATGCAACCGGCCGGCCGTATCGATAATCACCACATCGACATCGCGGGCGATGGCAGATTTCACGGTATCAAAGGCAACAGAGGCAGGATCGGCCCCCATTCCCTGGGTAACGATCGGCACCCCCACCCTTTCGGCCCAGATGGTGATCTGATCCACGGCGGCTGCCCTGAAGGTGTCGGCTGCTCCCAGCAATACCGATTTTCCCGATTTCTTGAACTGGTAGGCCAGTTTCCCGATGGTGGTGGTTTTCCCGACGCCATTGACGCCTACCACCATGATCACATAGGGTTTTTTCCCTTCAGGCAGGGTGAAATCGGTAAGATCGCGGTTTTGGTTTTCCTGCAGCAGGGCTGCAATTTCCTCCTTCAGCAAGGCATTCAACTCACCGGTACCCAGGTATTTGTCTTTGGAAACACGGGACTGAATGCGGTCGATGATCCGCAGGGTAGTTTCAACACCGACATCCGAAGAGACAAGGATCTCTTCAAGGGTATCGAGCACCTCGTCATCAACGGTGGATTTCCCGACGATTGCCTTTGAAATCCTGGTGAAGATACTGGATTTAGTCTTTTGTAGTCCCTGGTCCAGACGTTCTTTTTTCTCGCGGGAGAAAATGTTAAAAAGCCCCATAAAACTACTTTTTATATATAAAAAAAGCTTTCTTCCGGGGAAAAAAGCTTTTCAGTGAAAACAAATTGATATTAGTTTTCCTTGGTTGCCATGAAGTCTTTCAGCATTTCATTGGCAACAATGGTTTCTTTGAACACGAATGCACCTGTTTTCGGGGATTTAACCATACGGATCACCTTAGTAAAATCTTTCCCGGAGGTAGCTTTAAACGAAGCAACTACTTTCTTTGCCATATCTCGAGTTATTTAATTTCTTTGTGAACTGTTTTTTTCTTTAAATAGGAATTGTACTTCTTCAGTTCAATTCTTTCAGGAGTATTCTTTTTGTTCTTGGTGGTAATGTATCTTGAAATACCGGGAACACCACTGGCCCTCTGTTCAGTACATTCCAGAATTACCTGAATCCGTTGGTCTTTGCTCTTTTTTGCCATCTTACGACTTCTTTATTTTT
>JBAXOB010000059.1:0-22621 GCA_037133475.1 Bacteroidota bacterium | reverse complement strand
AATGTCAAAGAACAATACAGTATACTAACATTAGAATTTTAGCGCATCAGTACTATTTCTAATGCATAAATTGGGATTAATAATGTTCCTTTGTATAATATCTAAACTCGAGTTGAAATCATAACAGCTATATTTTTATCAAATAACCGGTCAATCCAGCGTTCTCAGCTATTGTATTCAGTTATAAAGTAACACTACTGAAGGTTGAAATTCAAATTCATCCTAAAAAAACCGGACATTTAATATAGTTACAGTCGCATGAACAATGATGAATTCTTTGGCAATTTGTAAACCCTTCAGTGGAATCACCAAATTTTATTTGCTTTTCTTGAAAGATGAATTTTGGCCTATTTGTCCTAATTTTACTTTGTTTGGCAGTTGAAATTTCTTTAGTTTCCATAACATAAATTATTAATTGTCAATTATTTTGTTTAGCATTTTTGCAGTTAACATCTGAGTTGTTTTACATCTTAATAGTTTCTCAAATCTATAATCTGGGCAATCACCCGCACAATGATACTTTGAAATACAGTCTTTACATTCTGAAAAACTAAAAACATTACAGTTTTTTAATGCCATTCTTTTATCATTGTCAATATTCAATTCGTTTCTATTGAAATCAAATTTTCCATATAGAAATATATCTGGTGCATTTTCTCTCGCACATGCCCAGAGTTCACCTGCTGGGTTAACATTAAAACTTGGGGCTGAAACTGCTCTACAAAAGTAAGTTCGTATCAATTGCAATTTTTCAATTGCGGAATTCTTTATTTCAATTGGTTTGTTTTGTGAATATTCTTCAATTTTTTGCATAAACTCATGAAATTCATCTAATGTTGGAGCAATTTCACTTTGTTTTCCTCTGCCAAATTTACTCAAAGGCTCCACACCTATTGAAGTGTGTGGAAAGTTCTCACAAAAAAAATCTATAAATTGTTTATGGTTTTCAATAGTTATTTTTGAAACAGTTGACCTAAATGAAAACGATTTTTGTTTAGTATAAAGATATTTTGCGTTATTAAATGATATGTCGAAAGATTTACTTCCGTTTTTAAATGGCCTATGATGATTTTGAATCAGTTCAGGTCCATCGAATGAAAATGAAATATGAGAGAATTCGGCTATTAGATAATTTGCGACTTTCTTACTATAACAACCGTTTGTAGCTGTAACAATGTGAAGTTTAATTTTTCTTTTGGATGTTTCTGCTTTACACCTTTCAATTGCATGAACCATCAAATCAAATTTAATTGTTGGCTCTCCGCCTCCCATAAAACTTAATTGAATATCTTGGACATCGGTATAATTACTTTCCAACAAACCAAAGTATTTTTCAATAACTAAATCAATATTCTTCTTTGAAAAAGTGTCATTATTAAATGGTGACCCAGCATTTGCATGACAGTATATACATTTTAAATTACAATCATTAGTTAATGAAATCGACAAATTTGGCACTTCGTTTTGTTGAACTTTCAGTACTGTTTGGATGTCAATGTTTTCTTTTGTTTTTAGATAATCAATAAACTCTTTTACATCAACATCCTCCGTATTTGAAATTTTTTCAATGAATGAATTGTCTACTACAAAAACTGAAGCCCGTAACGGGGCATAGACAATTTTTTTCATAGGGTCAGGAAAATATTCCGTTACAAAAAACTCTTCTTCATTAATTATCATATCAGACGCTCTTTAGATTTCATTTCCCTAAACCAATTTGACTAAGCTATTCCGCGGACTTCTAAGCAGGAATCCTTACAGAACATTATCACATTGGAGATTATCGATTTACTTCAAAACACAAAGCAAATATCAGTAGCATTGCGTTAAGAACAAACAAAATGTTTCAAAACTCCTTAATTACTGTCGTTTTATGGGTATTATGAAAGTGCTTATTTCAATTCAATTTGGCATTTATTCAACACAGCTAACGGATATACATCACTGATATTTTCCAATTTGATTAAGCACTTTCATACCAGTAAGGAAAAACAGCGGCTATGATAACTCTTTCGAATAGATCAGCGAAGTTTCTCCTATTCAGTTTGTAAGCAAATTCGTCTAAATAGTTTTGTAAGTAATCCGAGCTTATTTTATGATAGACACCAAGAAAAGTTCTTTTAGCGTTGCTGATCGCAATGTGAGCCCATTTAAGCGTGGTTTTCGTAGTATTTTTTGATGATTTTTCGGTGATATGCATATCGACAAACTTATGGATATCCTGATAATTATTACCCTGGTCAGTGAATACAACACTGTCAGATGTGACACTGTTTTGAAAAAGAGTATTAATTGATTCTGATTTTTGAGTATCTAAAGCTTTCAGTTTGAAATATCTACAATGCTTAGATTCGATTCCTGTGTTGATGTCCACAAGTGGCGTTGATTCTACCATTACACCAACATTTTCAAGTCGTTGGCTGCCTTTGCCCCTTTTTAACCGTTGGTGCTCCTTTTCTGGAGTTGCAACCTTAAAGAACCCCTCATCGAACTCGATCATGCCTGTCAGTGAATATAAATCGTCCCTCTTACCCATTAAGGTTCTGATCCGATGCATCAGGGACCATACCGTTTTATATCTTTTATACCCCAGCTGGCGCTGCATCTCACATGCTGAAATCCCCTTTTTTGTAGCAGTCATAAATAAAATCGCCAGGTACCAGACCCTGAATGATAAATGTGAATGTTCCATCACAGTCCCACTTCTTAACGTAGTACGAAAATGACAGACCTTACACTCAAATTGCCCTTTACAAGCCAGCCAGAAATGGCTGGTACCACCACACTTCTTGCAAGTCAGGCCACGCTTGAGCCGCATGTTCTTGTAATGCTCTCTGCATGCAGCTTCATCGGGAAACCGTTGAGTAAAAACCAATGTATTCATGTCTTTTTTCATGCAAAGTAACATCAAGACTACGCCAAACTATGGCGTGGTGTACAAAAGTGATTAATCAAATTTTCCAATTTGAGATTAACAGAATGCTACTATAATGTATATGAAAAGGGTATTCTCATCCATATGGATTGCCATCTTTCGGATAGAATGTTATTATTTCAACTTCAATATATGACTCTTTTGACTCTAGCCATGCTTTGGCTTCGGCAAAAGATCCGGGATGAGCTTGACTTATAGCAGAACGTTGTTGCCATTCTCCGTAATCCCATCGACCGAAACCTTCTAACCATCTACGATACCTTTGTTTGTATTCAATTACATATCTATTCATTTTATGATTTTTTAAAATATTATCTTACACATTTGGCCTTGTAAGCTTGCCCCGTTTATTTGTGGTTACTAGTCTCCACTTTAAATAATTGCTGTCACCTTGGGTGGTTAGCCCTCGATTAACCAAATCTTCACATTGTCACTGACAATTAAGAATTTCGTCTGCAAATTAAGAAAAAAATGAATATCGAGTTCGGAATTTCACCTTTTTTGTTCTCACCTGATTTTTTTTGGTCAAAAACGATCAATACTTTCGTGTCGTTAATCGTAAAAGATATGAAAGATAAAGAGGTCGTTCAACTAAATGGTAATGTATTCATATATTATTCCAATTGTGGCTTAGTTCTCCGACTGCCCACCGGAATTGATTGGAAATCCCAATCCAGACCAGAAAACCAGAAGATAATCAACGGTCTGGTAAACAAACTTCGTGATACCGTCACATCTTACCGTATTGAGTTTGGGACTAACCCATCCCGGGACTATGTTAAGTCCAAAATGAAAGGTGAATCAATTCAGGAAAAATCCTGCCTGATGGATTATTATACCGAATTCCTGTCGTTTAAGAACATGGAAGTAACAAATGGTAATCTTAAACCACAGACTTTGATTGACTACAATGCTCTTAAAGGAGCAATTACCGACTTTGAAAAGAAGTCAAAGACAACATTCCAACTTAAAGATGTATCGGAAGAGTTTGTCAATAAGTTCAAAGGGTATTTCCTTTTAACCCGGAAGATGAATAACAATTCCGTAAAAAAACGGTTAAAAACCTTCAAAATATTCTTGAACTATTGTGAATTCAAAAAATACCATAAGTTGAATTTTGATTACTCCCACATCAAAGTAAAATCATATGACCCAACCATCATTTCAATTTCGGATGATGAGTTCCAGCAGTTGAAGGTATGGGATGCGGGGAAATATGAAAAAGTCAAAGACAGTCTGGTTTTTCAATGTTTAACCAGTTTGAGACATTCCGATGTTAAACTTTTGAAAAAACACCACATCATCAACGACCAAATCGTTATCAAATCCCAGAAAACGGATATTCAACACTTCATTCCCCTGTCTGTCACTTCCCGGCAGATTTTGGAAAAATACGATTACAATCTGAACTTCTTTACCACCCAGTCTTATAATCGGCTGTTGAAAGAAATGTGCAGGGAATCTGGTATCTTCAATTCGGAGGTGGTTTTGCTGGAGCAAAAAGGGAGCCAACGAATTGATGTGAGGAAAATGAAGTGGGAATGTGTCGAAAGCCATTCAGGTAGACGTACATGGATTACTCGGGCAATATCAACAGGGGTCCCACTAAATGTGGTTATGGGTGTCTGTGGGCTTAAAAACATCAGTACGATTCACCGATATATGGATACCTATGGTACATTTCAGAAAAGGCCCTGTACGTAAACAAAGCCAACGGGCGGACAATGGTTATAAAGGAGGTTGCAGATAGAGAATTTGGCGAATATTACCGGGAAAAACATTGTACTTAGACAAATTCAAAAAATCAACCAGGTTGCAGATTGAAAATTTAATCCTTGAAAATATTTCCAAATAATGAAATGAAATAGATTTATTATATTTGAAAAAAAATATGAAAAAATTACTATTTATTATGCTGGTCCTTATCGCAGGATGCGATAATCCAAACTCAGAAACAGTAAAAAACGATGAAAATAAATCAATCGGAATAGGTCAGGTTTTAAAAACTGAATATTTCGATGTTACCGTAAATTCGGCAAAATTTTATAAATCAGTAAAGGCACAAGAAGGGCTAATAGATTTACCAGCTGATTCTGCAATCAGGTATCTATTAATCAATGTTACATTTAAAAACACAAATACAGAAAGTAGAACCCTTTTTGAAGGCGGCCCTATTTTGATTAATTATAATGGTAAAGAATACTCCTACGATGAGCCGGAGCCGACAATGGCCGAAGGATGGGGCATTTTCATGGATGCCATAAATCCAATGTTAACCAAAACTACCTACCTTGTTTATAAGATACCAAGGGAAATAAAAGGTGATGTGTTTTGGCGGCCAAATAGGGCCGATGATGATCAGAAGATACTACTCCTTAACGCAAAATGAAATAATCACTTCCTTTTCTAAAGATTAACAGTTGATCCAGTTTAAGTAACTGCGAATTGTAGGCGGCCAGGGTGCCGCCTTTTTTATTTCTTTAAATTACATTTGACGGCTTGAAACTTTCGTTTTTACTTTCGTATAAGAAAAAAGCCACTACAAAAAATATTGTAAGTGGCTAATTTTCAGCTCCCCCTGCTAGACTTGAACTAGCGACCCTCTGATTAACAGTCAGATGCTCTAACCAACTGAGCTAAGGAGGAATTTGGGAGTGCAAAATTAACCGTTTTTCACTAAAAACCAATACTTTTTTGCTTTTTTCAACTTTTTTATTTTTCCGGCACCTGGTTTTAGGATAAAAGCGCGGAAATCGACCATGAAAAGGGTCTGAAAGTATCTTTGTGGCAAAAATGGCCTGCACCGGTTTCCTGGCCGCAGACCCCTCCGGCAGGGCATACAGGACTGCCAGACAGGCAACAAATGGGCGCCCATGCCGTGCGCCCCGGCGCGAAAATTATCAATTTTTTATGCTTTTGTTGCTTTCCTATACTAAATCTCAGTATCTTGGCCTGAAAATGCGGGGTCATCGAAACCTTTTCTTTACGAATTTTGTATAACAATTCAGTAAACCATTTATTCTGGACGATATGGTCAAGAAACTCAAAATATTAGTGATTACACTGCTCATGGGAGGTACCCTCCCCGTTTTCTCCCAAACCCAGGGGGTGCTGGGAAAGCGGTTCTTTGACAACTGGTCCATCGGCATCGGCGGCGGCCCCGACATCTTCTTCGGCGACCTCAAAACCAATGCCTTCTGGCCGTCGAATATCAACAAAAATGAGATAAAATTCGGCGGTACCGCCACCCTGACCCGGCAATTCACCCATGTCTTCGCCCTGCGCGGCCAGTTCCTCTACAGCGAGATCTCCGGCACCAAACGCTATAGCCGGGTGGGCGAGCCTATCAACCAGTATTTCGACGGGAATATCATGGAAAGCAACCTGAATGCCACCTTCAACTTCTCCAACCTGTTTGCCCGCGGTTATAAACCAACCCGGAAATTCTTCATCTTCGGCAGTATCGGCCTCGGCACCATGACCTGGAATTCGAAGGTGAAGGAACTTGGCACCGGCATCCCGCTCAGATCGAGCGACAGCCTGGGGAGGTGGACCACCGCCCTTTCGGCCATGGTAAGCATGGGCGCCTACGTGAACCTGGGCGACAAGGTCAACATCGGTTTGGAATGGTCGCTCCACGCGGTCAACAGCGACCTGCTCGATGCCACCAAATCGGGATACCTGTATGATGCCCATTCGATGGTGGCCCTCACGGTAACCTACAATTTCAACAAGCGCAACCCCGGCAAACTGCCCGAATCAAACCTGAACAAACCGGTCGTCCCGGTGCTGCCTCCCCCTGTTCCTGAGGTAAAACAACCCGAACCTGAATTGCCCGATGTTCTCCCGGTGACCGATACGGTAACGGTTGATACCCTTGATAAAATTTCCGACTTCACCGCCGAACAGGATACCACCGAACTCGTCGCCAGGCAGGAAACGGGCATCGTATTCAGGGTTCAGCTGTTTGCCCTGAAAAGCGACCGCTATTCGGCCCAGGAGGTACGCGAAAAATACAAGCTCGACGGGGAGGTTTATAAGGACTTTTCCGACGGTTGGTACCGCTATACGACAGGCTCCTGTACCTCTTATGCCGAGGCGAAGGCAATGAAGAGCCAGATGCGCCGGCGCGGATTCAGGGGGGCCTTTGTAGCCCGGTTTAACAATGGCATCAGGGTTCCCGCCCATGGCAAAAAATGACCTGCAGCCCCGGATCCTGTTCATCACTCCGCCCTTTACCCAGCTGAACACACCCTACCCGGCGACAGCGTTCCTGAAGGGATTCATGAATTCACGGCCCATCGCCTCCAGCCAGGCCGACCTGGGAATCGAGGTCATCCTTGAACTTTTCTCACAGGCAGGATTTACGCGGCTGTTCGATGAAATTGAGCGCCGCAGCCTGTCACTTTCGGCCAATGCCAGGAGGATGGTTCAACTGCGCGAGGAATATACCGGCACCATCGGCCTGGTGATCGCTTTCCTGCAGGGGGGCAACCCCGAACTGGCACACCGTATCTGCAACGGCAATTGGCTCCCGGAGGCATCCCGCTTTAACCAAACCACCGACCTGGACCACGACTTCGGCCATCTCGGCATCCACGACAGGGCAAAATACCTGGCAACCCTCTACCTCGAAGATATCGGCGACCTCATCACCGAAGCTGTTGATCCGCATTTCGGCTTCAGCCGTTACGCCGAACGGCTCGGCCGTTCAGCCTCCACCTTCGATGCCCTGCAGGAAGCCCTTTTGGCGCCCGGGAGCTTCATCGACACCTTGCTGACGGGTTTGCTGGAGGAAAAGATCAACCGCTGCAACCCCACGCTGGTAGCCCTTACCGTGCCCTTCCCGGGAAACCTCTATGCCGCGCTCAGGTGCGGGCAATGGATCCATCAGCACCGGCCGGGGATAACAACCGTGATGGGCGGCGGTTTTGTCAATACGGAACTGCGCTCCCTTTCCGACCCGCGGGTTTTCGACTATGTCGACTTTATCACCCTCGACGACGGCGAGGCGCCCCTCCTCCTGCTGCTGGAACATCTTTCCGGTCGATGCCCCCGCGAAATGCTGAAACGTACCTTTACACGGACTGGCGGAGCGGTGACCTATTTCGACGGCTCGGCCATGCCCGATATCAGTCAGTACGACACCGGGACGCCCGATTATGCCGGCCTGCCGGCCGGCGGTTACCTGTCGGTGATCGAGGTGGCCAACCCCATGCACCGGCTGTGGAGCGACGGCCGCTGGAACAAGCTGATGCTGGCACACGGCTGCTACTGGGGAAAATGCACCTTCTGCGATATCACCCTGGATTATATCAGCCGGTATGAGCCGGGCCGCGTATCGCTGATCTGCGACCGCATGGAGGCGATCATCGCGCAAACGGGTCATCACGGGTTTCATTTTACCGATGAGGCGGCCCCCCCTGCCCTGCTGCGCGAACTGGCGCTGGAGATCCTGCGCCGGAAAATCACCGTGGCATGGTGGACCAATATCAGGTTTGAGAAGAATTTCACGCAGGACCTGTGCCTGTTGCTACATAAATCGGGATGCATCGCGGTTTCAGGTGGTCTCGAGGTTGCCTCCGACCGGATCCTGAAACTGATCAACAAGGGGGTCTCCGTTTCACAGGTGGCACGCGTTGCCAGCCATTTCACAAGGGCGGGGATCATGGTGCATGCCTACCTGATGTACGGTTTCCCCGGGCAGACAGTCCAGGAGACCATCGATTCGCTGGAGGTGGTCCGCCAGCTGTTTATGCACGAGGTTGTGCAGTCGGGTTTCTGGCACCAGTTTGCTCTTACGGCGCACAGCCCGGTGGGGCTCGATCCGGCACGATTTGGCATCGAACGGGAAAACAGCGCGCCGGGCAGCTTTGCCAACAACGACCTTGTTCCTGTCGACCGCAACGGTTGCGACCACGGGGCCTTCGGCGACGGCCTTAAAAAATCGCTGTACAATTACATGCATGGCATCTGTTTCGACTTCCCGCTGCAGGAGTGGTTTGATTTCAGGATCCCTCGCACCACCCTGGCTCCCGGTTTTATCCGCGATATCCTGTCGCACGATGCCGCGGAGGAGCCTGTCCCCGCCTCCAGGATCATCTGGCTGGAGGGGCTCCCGCGCGTTACCTTCCTGGCACGGCAGAAAAAGGGAAAATCGATTCCATCGGCGCGGTTTATGATCCAGGCACAAAAAGAGGAGATTACCTTCCATACAGGGGAGGCAACCGGCCGGTGGCTGGCGGAGCTTTTCCCGGCGCTCATCCCCGGGAGAGGGGAATTGGTGACATTTGGCCAGATGGAGACCTCATACCGGGCGGCCGGGCTGGAGGATTTCAAGGGCTTCTGGGTGGGCCCCGTCACCAGGGTGCTGCGCGGGCAGGGGCTGGTGTGTGTGTGACAAACGCCCCGCTATCCGGGCCTGGACCATGATAGCCCGGTCAAACCAACCCCATCGCGATCCTGATGCCATCGGCTGCACTGGAGACAATGCCTCCTGCATACCCGCTGCCTTCTCCGGCCACAAAGAGGTTCTGGAAACCATCGCATAACCCGTTTTTCTCCCTTAATACCTGGATGGGCGAAGAGGTCTTGCTCTCCAGCCCCAGCAGGATCCCGTTGCCGTATCCCTTCAGCCGCTGGTCAAAATCCCTTAACCCTGCCCGCAAGGTATCTGTTACGACAGGGGGCAGCATGGACCACAATGGGGCCGGTTTCAGTCCGAGGGGATAACTGGTTCCGGGAATCCGGTTGGGCAGGGTACCCTGGATAAAATCGCTGATGGAGCAAAAGGGCGCCTTGTACCCTTCGGAAAATTCATAAAACGAACGTTCGAGCTGTTCAAGCCAGTCGAGCGATTCGAGCGGTGTTACCTGCCTTCCGGCCAGCTGGTCGGGATGTATCCCTGCAACACACCCTGCGTTGGCAAAACGGCCGTTACGCTGGTAGTTGCTCATCCCGTTGACGATATTGGTGCCGTGGCTGGTGGTGGCCGGCACGACCACCCCTCCCGGGCACATGCAAAATGAGTAAACCGGGTGGTTGCCGTCGCCCGGGGAGGTAAGCCTGTATTCGGCCGCCTTTACCCCGGCAAGCCTGCGGGAGCCCCACTGGGCGAGGTTGATCTCCTCCTGGGGATGTTCGGCCCGGCAGCCGATGGCAAAGTTCTTCGTGCGGAACCCAACGCCGCGGCTGATCATCATCCGGTAGGTTTCATAGGCCGAATGGCCGGGAGCGATGATAAAATAATCGGCGGCAATGGAGCCGGCATCCGTCACCGCCTCTTTGACCGTTCCCTTGTCGGTGACCAGGTCGGTCAGCATGGTTTCAAACCGGATCTCCCCGCCCAGGTCGAGGTACTGGGCCCTGAGGGTCCTCACCACCCTGCGGAGGTTGTCGCTGCCCACATGCGGATAGGCCAGGTAACCGATTTCGGCAGGAGCCCCGGCCCCGATATAGCTGGATATGAAAAAATCACGCTCCTTCGAGATGTGCTTCGACCGCGAGGTAAGTTTCCCGTCGGAGAAGGTCCCGGCACCCCCTTCGCCAAACGAGTAGCTGGCCATGGGGTTGAACTCCCCCGTCTTCTCAAAGAGGGTGATGCCCTGCTCCCTTTTCCTGACCTCTGTTCCGCGTTCGAGCAGCACCGTATCATACCCGGCCTTCTGCAATACCAGGGCGGCAAAGAAGCCGGCCGGGCCGCTGCCGGTGATCACCACCCGCTTGTTCCTCGGGCGGTAGGGGATGTCGAGCGCGGGTAGCCGTTCAGGTTCTGACCCGCCGATGCCTTTGCCGCTGACGGCCACGCGCAGCAGCCAGTGGATGTCATTTTTCTTGCGGGCATCGAGGCTTTTACTCTCTATCTGCCAGGTAAACTCCTTCACGCCGGTCTTCCTGGCGACCTGTTGTCTCAGCTCCTCGTCGGAATAGCCCGTCGGCGCTTTGATCTCTATGATTTTACATCCCATGGGTATTTCCCGGTATTTGGTCGAAAAAGTGCACTGCCGCAAAAGTACATTTAAAATTTTTGCCGGGTTTCTCCGTTATCTCTCCTTACAAGAAAAAAAATGCTACAGCGTTACCTGTTATCTTTCCTGCTGATTTACCTCTCCATCCCCCTCTTTTCGCAGACCGACCTGATTTTCAAGCAAACGGCCGTGGATCACCTGCGCAAGGGCGAATTTGTTGAAGCAGTTGAAAGCCTGAATGTTGCCATCCAGAAGGAGCCCGCGCTCGCAGAGCTTTATTACCTGCGGGGATATGCCAAATACAGCCTCGACGATTTTATGGGCGCCGAGGATGACTATACCCGCTCGATCGAAATCTCGCCCTACCTGGCCGATGTCTTTACCAACCGTGCCGTTGTGAGGAGCCAGGTACAGAATTTCAAGGGGGCGATGGAGGATTTCGCCAGGGCGCTGGAGATGGACGGGAAAAACGGCGAAATCTATTTTTACCGTGCCCGGACAAACCTCTACCTTAAAAAAAACTACTCCTGCCTGGTCGACTGCAACAAGGCCATCCAACTGAAATTTCCCGGCGAGGCGGTCTATATCCTCAAGGCCAATGCCGAACAGGAGATCAAGCGTTTCCCCGAGGCCATCGAAGACCTGGGCATCGCCATGAAGCTGAACCCGCTGAACGGTTATGTTTATACCCAACGGGGGATGGTATGGGTCGACATGACCCGGATGGATTCGGCCATCATCGATTTTACCCATGCCGTCAACCTTGACTCCCTCAACACCTTCGCCCTTTTCAACCGTGCCCTTGCCTATGTGAAGACAGGCGACCAGGCAAAGGCGCTGCGCGACCTGAACACGGTGATCAGGATCTCGCCCTACAACTCCTATGCCTATTACAACCGGGCCATCGTGCTGATCGGGATGAAGGACAAGCGGGCCGCCATCCATGATTTTGACGTCGTCAGCAAACTGGATCCCAAAAACATCACCAGTTACTATTACCGGAGCAAGCTGAAATCCGAAATCCGCGACTACCAGGGGGCGCTGGAGGACCTGAACAAGACCATCGATCTGCTTCCCGACTACACCGACGCCTATTACGACCGGTACGAGGTGAAGATCAAACTGAAAGACCAGAAGGGGGCGATGGCAGATTACAAATACGCCACCGAACTCACCGAGAAGAACCATTACAATCCCGACAGCCTGAAGGCCGAACGGAAGGACTACCTGAAAAGCCTGGTCAAGCTCAGCGGTGATTTTGAACAGATGAATACGCTGAACAGCAAGCTCCAGAACCAGTCGGTCGACATCCGGCTCAAGCCCATGTACGGGATACTGCTGTGGAAGACAGATTTTGAGAAGGTGAAGCTGCTGGATGTCTATAAAAGGGAGCACTATTTTACCAATATTCTCTCTTACTCAAACCTGCCCGGGCTTATCAGCGATTCGGTCTTGAAAGCCGAAGTTGACCGTCAAACCCGGCGGATCGATTCTTCGGGAATAACGCCTGATGCCTGTTTCCGCAGAGGGGTTTCCTACTGCCACCTGCGGAGTTACGACCGGGCGATCGCCGACTTCAATGCCACGCTAACGGCTGATTCGGGTTTCATCGCCGCCTGGTTCGGCCGTGCCAATGCCCGGTATGAGCTGATCCAGCTGATCAACACGCAGGAAGATTATCACCGGGAGATCACCATCGGCAAGACCATCCCGAAGGCGCCGGCCCCGTCGCTTACGGCGAGCCTCGAACACACCTACGAGGCGGTGATCCGCGACTACGACAGGGCGCTGGCCCTCGACCCCGACAACGCCTTTACCTGGTATAACAGGGGATATGTCAACAGCCAGATGGGGAATTACAAGGCTGCCATCGATGATTTCACCAGGGCCCTGACCCTGCGCAGGGAGTTTGCAGAGGCCTGGTACAACCGCGGATTGCTGAATATCCTGACGAACGAAAACCACCAGGGCTGCAACGACCTGAGCCGTGCGGGTGAACTGGGCGTCAGCGATGCCTACCGGGTGATGAAGCGATACTGTTATAAATAAGCTGCAGCGGCGGCAAACCACGATTACCGGGAAGCTGTACTGCCAAAAAACCGCATGATCATATCCTGCAGGTCATCTTTCTGAATGGGTTTTGGAAGATACTCATTGCATCCCGCCCTGAGCGCCTTTTCACGGTCGCCCGCCAGGCCATAGGCTGTTTGGGAAATGATGACCACCTCCCGGTTAAACTGCCTGATCTGCCTGGTAGCTTCGTAACCATCCATTTCAGGCATCTTGATATCCATCAGGATGAGGTCAAGGTCGGCATGGTTCCGGCACATCCCGACGGCTTCCAGGCCTGTCCTTGCAAAAAGAAATTCCCTGCCGTTCTTTTTGAGGATCCGCGAAATCAGCAAACCGGAGGTTACATCATCTTCGGCAATGAGAATCTTCAATTTTTGAAATGGATCCATTTCAGCTCCGGGCACCCCTTCCGCGGGCACCTCCCCTATTTTAACCGGATCGGGATTGTAGGGGATGGTAAAACAGAAGGAGCTTCCCTTGCCCGATTCACTCTGAACCCAGATCCGGCCCCCCAGCATCTCCACGTAGGCTTTGGTGATCGACAACCCGAGACCCGCCCCCTGCATGGCCTGCTTGTCGGAGATATCGGCCTGGATGAACCGTTCAAAGATGGGGAGTTGACGGTCACGGGCAATGCCGATACCGGTATCCCTGATAAAAAATTCGAGTACCATGGCCCCGGCCGGCTTACCCTGCCGGTCTGCCTTGAGTGAATACCCGAACTCGATGGAGCCTTCGTGGGTATATTTGATGGCATTTTTGACAAGGTTGGTCAGGATGGCATAGATCTTTTCCCGGTCGGTATGGATGACGGCTTGTTTCGATGGCAACCCGTTTTTCAGGAAAAGACGGATCCCCTTTGCTTCAACCTCGGGCCGGAAAAAGGTATAGATATACTCGGTCTGCTCATTGATATTGGTTTCGGAGAGGAAGACCTCCATCTGCCCCGATTCGATTTTTGAAATGTCGATAATATTGTTGATGATGTTGAGCATGCGGATACCGCTTTTTTCAATGATGCCGATGTGATGCTGCTGCTCCTCGCCCGAAAGGTTGGGCTCTTTCAGCAATGCGGCAAACCCGAGGATCCCGTTCATGGGGGTCCTGATTTCATGCGACATGTTTGCCAGGAAGGCAGATTTCAGCCGGTCGCTCTCTTCGGCCTTGTCCCTGGCATCGATCAGCTCCTGGATCATCTGTTTCTTTTCCGTAATATCCTCCTTTACGGCAACAAAATGGGTCAGTTTTCCATCGGGATTCAGGATGGGAGAGATACTGACATTTTCCCAGAAGAGTTCGCCGCTTTTCTTTCTGTTGAGCAGCTCTCCGTACCATGACAGTCCTGATGAGATGGTTTTCCACAGTTCCGTGTAAATCTGGGGGGACTGTTCGCCCGATTTGAGGATCCGCGGATTGGCCCCGATCACCTCGTCATACCGGTAGCCGGTAATCTCGGTAAACTTGGGGTTTACATACTCAATATTTCCGCCGGCTTCGGTGATAATGATACTGACCGGGCTTTGTTCGATCGATTTGCCAAGCAAGGTGATCTGCTTTTCCTGTTTCTTTCTTTCCGAGATATCCCTGACCATCGCAAATACCTTCTCTTCGGTTGCAGGAACGATCCTGGCTTCGAAGAACTCGGGTATGCCGCTGAACGTGAGCGAATAGGAAAATTCGACAAGTTCGTTGTTTGTATACGACTGCCGGAAAGCCTCCAGGCTCTTTTCCGCCACCCCGGCCGGAAACAGTTCGCGGACGTTTTTCCCGATCAGCTGTTCCCTGGGGAGCAGCAGTTTCGAATCATCTTCGGTATAAACATTCAGGTAATCCCCATTGATGTTAAATACGAACAGCAGGTCGGGGATGGCCCGGAGGATAGCTGCCTTCTGGTTTTCACTTTCGAGCAGGGTCTCTTCGGCCAGTTTTCTCTCCGTGATGTCGCGGGCCGTGGCAATCAACACCTCTTTCCCGAAATACCAGCCCTTGTTGACGATCACATCTTTTGGGAAGACCTCCCCGTTTTTCCGCCGGGCCCAGAAATCGAATTGTACCGGGATACCCGTACTAAAAACCCCCTGTGTCTTCCCTACTATCTCATCAATGTTATTGAAGCCGGGAGCAGCAACGGTTGCCGGTGATTGTCCTATCAGCTCCTCCCGGCTATAGCCATACATGAGTTCGGCGCCTTTGTTTACATCGATAAAATGTCCGGTTTCATCCAGCACATAGATTGCCTCCGAAACTGTGTTGAAGATGTCGAAATAGCTTTGCCTGGCCAGTTCCAGGGCCTCTTCAACCTGCTTCCGGTCGGTGATATCCTCGAAAATGCCGACACCACCGATGATCCTGCCATCGTCGCCGGGCAAACTCACGAATTTTCCCCGCACCGAGGTAGCCTTGTTCGCCGTAACCGATTGGTAAACCTGTTCATAATAGCCGGTACCTCCGCTTAAAGCTTCACGGATCGCCGCCAGCATCCTTTGATCGGTGACATTATTGAAAATGTTAAACCCGATGAGCGCCTCGCGGGACGACCCGATGACCTTTACAAACTCATTATTCACATCAAGAATGGTGCTGTCGAGGTCGAAATGAACGATCCCCAGCGGGGAGTATGCAAACAGCGTGTGGTACCGCTGTTCGCTTTCCCATAACGATTCCTTACCCTTCCTGTGTCCGGTATCCATAAGTTTATCTGAATTTCAAGCCTGATAATCCCAAACAAAAATAGAGATAATTCCTGATTTCAGGAGCAATTGAAAATTTAGAGACCGTGGTCAAAACGACAATCTTTCAATTGTCTCAGGGATCACCATTTTACCAGTTTGACGGTTTGCAGGGTCCTGCCTGACTGCAACCTGCATAGATAAACCCCGGCAGGGAGGTGGGAAATATCAATGACCGTGTTGTTTTCAGTAATATTTTGTTCTACGATTCGCACACCGGTAAGCCCTTCGATGGAGAGGCGGAGGCTGCCTCCACCGGGAGGCAGTTCGACCGTCAGCCTGTCGGCAGCCGGGTTGGGATAAAGGCTGGCCCCGGCTTCAGCCGGAAGTTCCGCCACCGGTACATTGCAGGTTGCCACCACCTCCATCCGGGTGTTGCACCCCGTGGAGTTGCCGCTGATGGTTCCATTTCCCTGGGCCTTCAGGAAATGGCATATTCGCTGCGTGTTGCATACAGCCAGCGATTTGTTGTGTTCGATGTCGAAACCTGTCAGCGAATCGGTCGTAAGGTTGTCAAGCCCCATCAGGCTGGTGAGGCTGTCGTTATGGGTGATCACCAGGGTGCCGCCCATATAGGTAAGTTTTGACAGGCCCTCCAGCGTGGTGAGCCGGTTGTTGCCTGTTACCGTAAGTCCGCCGGGAAGTTCAGCGAGATTACCGAGGCCTGTCATGGAAGAAAGGCTGCCGTTGTCCGCGATGCTGACCACACCCGTCACAGATGCCAGGTGATCAAGCCCGGTAAGGGAATCCAGGGAGTCGCAACCGGTGATGACCAGCTTTCCCCCGATCGTGGCGAGCTGGCCGAGCCCACGGAAATCTTTAAGCCGCGGATTTGAAACAACCATCAGGGAGTCTTTGACCGACGCCAGGTGATCGAGGCCGCCGGTATTGGCAAGGGCATAATTACCGGTGATCCGGATATACCTGTTTACGGTCGTAAGCCCTTCGAGCCCATGGAGGCTGGCCAGCGAATTGTTTTGTCCGATTTCCATCATGCTGCCAAGGGAGGTGAGGTTCTCCAGCCCCGCCAGGGATTTCAGTTTCTGATTGGCCCATACCAGCAGCTCCCCTCCCACCGAATGCAGGGAGCCAAGCCCTGCAAGACTGGTGAGTGTTGCCAGATCGAAGATCCTCAGGGTTCCTCCTACCGTCGTCAGTTTATCGAGCCCCGACAGGCTTGAAAGTCCGTAAATATCGGCGATATTCAGCATTCCTCCCACCGAAGTCAGGCTGTCGATGCCCGAAAGCGAGGTGAACCTGTTGTTGTAAACAACCTGGAAATCGCCCCCGATGGTGGCCAGGGGGCCAAGGCCGGCCATGGAGAAAAGGTCGCCGTTGTTTTGCAGGGAAAAGCCGCCGCCCACCGATTTCAGGCGACCGAAGCCGGTGAGGTCGTTCAGCCCGCTGTTATTTTCGATGATCAGGTCTCCCCCGATGGCTGCCAGGCTGTCGAACCCCGTGAGGCTGAGCCCCGAGGTCCAGTCCACCCGCAGGACCCCCCCGATGGAGGCGATCCCCTTCAACCCTTCGAGGTTGTTGATCTGAACCCCGCTGATCTCGACATTTCCCCCGATCATGGTGCAGCCGGGGTAGTTTGCATGGAAGTTGTCGACGTCGCGTTGGAGGACAAAATGGATCCCGTTGGGCAGGCAGGGCTGGGCATAACCGCTGAAGGCGAGCAGCAATGCGGTTGACAGGATAAACAGGTATTTCATATCGGTTAAGGGTCAGGAGGATCGTTCTATTTATGGCCGCAATTATCAGCCGGCTATCCCGGACAGGCTTACAGGTTAAGGGCCAGGTGGCAGGAGTATAAATCTGATATTGTAAAGGTATGGTAAAAAATAATTCGCCGGACAAACCAAAATAAATTGCGGGATTGAAAACAGGCCGGATACGACCTTATGGTTTCGTTGTTACCGGGATGAAACCGAAAGGGAGCAGCAGGGAGGGAGCAGGGAGGGAGCAGGGACAAACCTGCCTCCTAAGAGAATGCTAAGAGAATGGTAGGAGATTGCTAAGAGAATGCTAAGAGGGAGAAAGCAGGGAGAAACCTGGGAGAAAGCAGGGAGAAACCTGGGGAAATTCCTGCATGGGAGATCGTAACCGTCACGCTGATAGTGGCTAAAGGAAGTTTCATGGGAGCCCAAATGGAACCTGATGGGAGCGTTTAGGGAGGGCGAAGGAGGGCTAGCCGAAGGGGATCCGAAGGGGATCCGAAGGGGATCCGAAGGAGATCCGAAGGGGACTTAGAGCGGACTTAGAGCGGACTTAGAGGGGACTTAGAGGAGGGTTAGAGCAGGATTGATCCTGTTGAAAGAAAAAAAGTGAACCGGCGAGGGATAAAGGGCAGGGTGACTTGATCTGAAAATGAAGGGTAAATATACGAAAATTTGGGGGATAATTCAACAAAAAGGTCAACTTTTTATCGGTAATCTGTCCTGGATTAAAAAGGTGAACCTAAGGAGTTTGAAAGCCAGCAGCCCACCTACCTTTGTGCTAGATTTGGCAGCATTTGCCTTGCAGCAAGATTATTTTCAGTTTATACTTATTATCAGAATAATTATCAAGAAAATCCATCCCGGTCACTATTGTTTTTATCTTTACTCCTGTTAATGTGTTCACAACCCATGAATGGTAACATTAATTTGTACTTTTTCAAGTGCACAAGGGCGGAAATGAATATAAACAGAACAATTCAGGTAGGAAGCTGAAATCATACGGGCGGCCAGGGCTGGAACCTCAGTTAAACAGGGTATAAATTTTTAAAAAAATGATAAAATGAAAAACAAAATTTTATTAATTACAATAGCAATTATAATTATTGCATCCAGCTCAATAGCCCAGGTAACGGGTACTTTTACCGATTCGAGAGACGGAAAAACTTATAAGACAGTAATCATTGGCACCCAAACCTGGATGGCGGAAAACTTAAACTTCAATAGTGAAAGTGGCAGTTGGTGTTATGATAACGACACCAAAAACTGCAATACTTATGGAAGACTTTATACTTATGATGAAGCCTTAAAGGCTTGTCCTGCCGGCTGGCATTTGCCTGATGATGCCGAATGGAAGTTGTTAGCAAGCAAAGCTAATGCTGGTAATTTAAAAGCAATTGGATATGATGCCTGGACTGAAATGTCTGGGACACCTTCGTCAAGTGATAATAAATCAGGGTTTACTGCCCTGCCGGGGGGGTGTTATGTAGTTCTTGATAATTCATTTAGTTTTAGATTAAGATTTGGCCTTTGGTGGTCTAAAACAATTTATGATGAATTTAATGCTAAAGTAGTAGATATGCAAAAAGATGATGTTACCTTATATAACGACATGTTCTATAACAAAAAATATGGTTTGAGTGTTAGATGTGTTAGAGATTAATGTTTTTTCATGTTGTAAATGTAAATAGGTAACCTAAAAACCAATCTATGAAAAGATTAATGTTATTACCAGTTGTTTTGAGTTTCGTATTCAATTCTTTTTCGCAAAACAGTTCGCAAAACAGATGCATTGTTAAGGATGCCGACATTAACACTTCTTATAAAGGTGGATGTCTGAACGGTTATGCAAATGGGCATGGCATTGCGAAAGGGCGTGATACATATGATGGGAATTTTAAAAATGGATTGGAGTCTGGGCAAGGAACATATGTATGGGATAATGGAAATAAGTATATTGGAAATTGGGTAAAAGGAAAAGCAGATGGTAAGGGCACTTTGTTACTTAACAATGGAAACGAATATAATGGGAACTTCAAGAATGGTTTGCGTAATGGGGAAGGAACGTTTACATGGAAAGAAGGTGCTATATATAAAGGGTATTGGAAAAATGATACAATAAATGGAACAGGAACAAAGACATACTCAAATGGAGATACATATGAGGGCAATTTCAAAAACGGTAACCCGAATGGACCAGGAACTTACGTATGGGCAAATGGTGTAAAATATGTAGGAAACTTTGTTGATAATGAAATGATGGGGCAAGGAATATATTATTTTACAGATGGAGGTAAATATGTAGGAAGTTTTGGTTTTGTCACCTGTAAACCAAATCAGAAAGGAGGTTTCGGAGTTCTTTATTATCCTAATGGAGCGGTATGGGCAGGTATGTGGATATGTGATAAGTTTGATAAAGGAAATCAATATCCAAGCAGGCAGCGATATTCTCAAGAATGTTATATATATGCTGGCACAGCACAAGTTCTTGCTGGTGGTCATAATTTCACCGGGAATAAAATTAAATGTGGAAGTGACGGAGTGGAAAAGACTATATATTTTAATGAAGGATGGCGCGAAGACGGCTGGTTTAGTTCAAGAATCCCTACTGCAAAAGATGATGATACATGGGAAATTGCAGCTAAAAAAGCTTGTAATTGCAGGTAGCCGGTTTTTATTAATCCTAAAGGGCAATGGTTAAAAAGAGCAATTTCAAACTTTCGTGTCTTTCATTTGGAATGGTTGTCATTGTCTGTCTTTTTTCGGCAGGATGCACGAAAAAAAACAATGACAATACGCAGAAGCCGGCAACTTCCGTTCCTGTCGTAACGACTGGACTGGTTGCCAATATTGGATCTCACTCGGCATCGTGTGTCGGAAATATCACATCTGACGGGGGATCACCTATAACCGCCCGTGGGGTTTGTTATTGTTATTGGAGTGTTACACCCACAATCCACGAACTGGTGACTGATGGCGGGACCAGCACAGGCCAGTACACGCATAGCTTAGTGAAATTATATTCCAATACAGAATATTATATAAGAGCATACGCGGTTAACCGCATGGGAACCGGCTATGGCACTATCCTGAAATTTAAAACGTTGCCGGCAACAGGGTTGCCGGTTACGATGGTGAGTGTACCGGGTGGTAGTTTTACGATGGGTAGTCCTTACGATGAGTATGGGCGTGATGATGATGAAACTCTTCACCAGGTGACGCTGGGTGATTTCCGGATAAGCAAATATCTCATAACCAATGTTCAGTTCGCGGCGTTCCTTAATGCCAAAGGTATCGGAGTTGACGGGCTGTATGCTGCAGGGGCGTTCCCTGCACAACGGTTAATTTTCTCCTCTTCGTTCGGTCTTTTCTTCTCCCAGGCACAATGGCTGCCAAATGAAGGTTACGAAAATTGTCCGGTAATTAATGTCACCTGGTATGGCGCGATGGAATTCGCCTCGTATTCAGAGGGAAGACTGCCTACCGAGGCCGAATGGGAGTATGCATGCAGGGCAGGTACTTCTACTCCTTTTAATACTGGGATCTGTCTGACCGATGGGCAAGCGGATTATAGTTGGGATGCGCCCAATCCTGGGTGTATTAACACGAATAAAAGTCGCCCTCAGAGGACGATGCCTGTGGATACTTTTCCGGCCAATTCATATGGGTTACATGATATGCATGGAAATGTTTGGGAGTGGTGTGGAGATTGGTATGGTACTTATCCTCTGGGTAACCAAATCAACCCAGCTGGCCCATCAACAGGCACAAACCGTGTAGTAAGGGGTGGTGCCTTTTATCTGCCCGCCTATTATTGCCGTTCAGCAAATCGAAGCTCTATGGCTCCTGAGGCTTATCTCGAAGCATACGGGTTTCGAATCGTCATGATCCCGTAGAGATCATTTTTTCTTTAATCGTTTTACAATTCATAGCGCTGTTTTTAACTTTAAATACTGATATTTATTTGAAATTGCCTTAATCACAACGTTCATGCAAACCGTGAATGATAATTTATGGCTATTCCATATGGCCCGAAAAAACAAATATTAACATATGAAACATAAAGCAATTTTGAAACATTCCTTCCTGATATTGGGATTATTTGTTCTATTAATGTTTGGTTGTATAAAGAAAGAAAGGAGTACCAATAAAGCGTCTGGAACCCTGACAGATATCAATGGGAATATTTATCATACGGTTACGATTGGTACCCAGGTCTGGACTGTTGAGAATCTGAAAACCACCAAATTCCGGAATGGCGATTCGGTTCCAAATGTTACCGGGGTTTCGCAATGGTCCTTTTCAACAACAAATGGATGGTGTTATTATGATAACAATAAAGACAATGCCAGCATATATGGCAGATTGTATAACTGGTTTGCGATAACCGACAGCCGGAATATTGCACCCTCCGGGTGGCATGTTCCTACAGATACAGATTGGCAAAAACTTATTGATTATATCGGAGGGAAAGAGACCGCGGGAGGTAAGCTTAAAGAAACTGACACCATACATTGGGAAAGTCCGAATAGAAATGCAACGAATGCATATGGTTTCACAGCTCTTCCAGGTGGGGGCCGAACGGATTACGGGAATTTTAATGCTATTCGTACTGCAGGCGGCTGGTGGAGTTCAACAGCTTATGATTCAACTGGGGCTTGGCAATGGTCCATTTATAATAGTGGAGGATATGGCACCCGATACCCGGTTGCAAAATGCGCCGGGCTTTCTGTTCGTTTGGTGATGGATTGAGCCATTCCTCAAACAGCTTAAACAGGCATAAAAAAAGGAGGCCGTTAAGCCTCCTTTGTGATCAGCCTGGAGCTTGGTCCGTTCCAATGTTTCGTTTAATTACGTTTGGTTTTCAAAGTGTCATTGTATATACTCTGACCGATTTGTGTAATTCCACATTGCCTAAAAAACCGAAAACAATTGCAACTTAACATTGATCAATAAATTTAATTGATTAATCAGAATCATACCAGCAGATATTCATTGTATTGTAAATGACCTCTCCCCTGAACCAATATTTGATTGTCTTTGATCCCTAAGTAACCAAGCCATCAAAATAAGTTTATTGGTTCATCTTTTGGTACAAAAGAAAAAGCCACCTACAAAAACTAATGTAAGTGGCTTATTATCTGGTGGGACGTGAGGGATTCGAACCCACGACCTCATGCGTGTGAAGCATGCGCTCTG
>JBAXOB010000058.1:0-22990 GCA_037133475.1 Bacteroidota bacterium | reverse complement strand
GTGCTGATGTGCTGATGAGTTGATGTGCTGATGTGCTGATGTGCTGATGAGTTGATGTGCTGATGTGCTGATGTGCTGATGAGTTGACGCGTGAATGTGCTGATTTGCTGATGAGTTGATGTGCTGATGGGGTAATTTGAGAATTGGTTTAGATGAATTCACAAGGTTAATGAACTATTGCCTATTGCCCAATGCCTACGGCCTATTGCCTTATAAAAATTACCAACCATAATAAAATTATATCTCTATGACTTACGAAGAACGATTACAGCATGTTTCGGTGCTGGGCGCTGCCGGGAAAATGGGAAGCGGGATATTGCTGCTTACCGCGGTGGAGATGGCTGACATAAGCCTGAAACCTGAAAACAAGGGCAAGCCCTTTGTCCTTAATGCCATCGACGTTTCTGATGAGGCGCTGTCGGGGGTGCTGAAATACCTGAAGGCCCAGGTACTCAAGATGGCCGAAAAAAAGGTGGTTGCCCTGCGCAAGGTATATGCCGGGTATCCCGACCTGATCGACAACGATGAGATCATCAACCAGTACATCTTTGATGTGATCAGCCTGGTGCGCCCCTCCACGCGCATGGAGTCTGCCTACGATTCGCACATGGTGTTTGAGGCCATCAAGGAGGACCCTGACCTGAAGATCAGCATCTTTGCTAAAATTTCGGCAAACAATCCCCACCAGCCCTGGTTTTTCACCAACACCTCCTCTATCCCCATCACCAAACTGGACGAAGGTGCCGGGCTCAATGGCAGGATCATCGGGTTTCACTTCTATAACCCGCCGGCCGTGCAGAAGCTGGTGGAGATCATCCGTTCGGCGCATACGCTTCCCGAGGTGGAAAGCTTTGCACTTGCCTATGCGAAAAGCCTTCGCAAGGTGGTGGTTCCCTCGCACGATGTTGCCGGCTTTATCGGGAACGGGCATTTCATGCGCGATATCCTGCATGCCGCCTCCGAGGTTGACAAACTGGGCAACGAGTTCAGCTTTGTCGAAGCCGTATATGCCTTAAACAAGATCAGCCAGGACCTGCTGGTAAGGCCGATGGGCATCTTCCAGCTGGTTGACTATGTGGGGGTGGATGTCTGCAGCTTTATCATGTCGGTGATGGATCGCCACCTGAAGGAGGAGACCCTCCATTGTCCGCTGCTCGACAGGCTGCTGGCGCTTGGCGTGAAGGGAGGCCAGTATTCCGACGGCTCCCAGAAGGACGGTATCCTGAAATATGAGAAGGGACGGCCGGTTGCGATTTTCGACCCGGAAACAAAAGGCTATACTCCCATCAGCACAATCCAGCCGATTGTGGATGCCAGGCTCGGCGCTTTGCCGGCTGCTCCTGCATGGAAATCGGTGGTAGGCAGCAAAGCCAAAGAGGAGATCCTGCGCGAATACTTCGGCCTGCTGAAAAACGCCCCGGGGCTGGGTGCCGAACTGGCAAGGTTCTATGCGACGCGTTCCTGTGAAATTGGCCAGGCTTTGGTCAACTCTGGCGTCGCCGCCAACGAAAATGACGTTAATACGGTGCTGCTGACAGGCTTTTTCCACGCGTATGGTCCGATAAATAATTATTTATGATAAACCTTTTTCCAGGGAGCTGACGGATGATCTCCATTGTGTCCATTGTGCCTTCTTTGTGTCTTTGTGGTTAAATTTTGAAATATTTTGCAAAGACCCTCCGGAAGAACAAACCCACCCTGGCAATCCCGTCACCATCTTTTGGATCAGGAATAAAAAAGTTGATTATGAGAAGAAAAGTATATATGGTAGCCGGATACAACACCCTCTCGATGGGTACCGGCCGTAAGGAGTTCAACCCGAAGAAGGAGCGTCCCGGGCTGGAGGAGTATATCCGTGAAGCGGGACAGGGAACGCTGCAGATGATCGGCGGGGCGGCCCATGTGGATGAGTGTGTCATCGGCAATTTCATGGCATCCCGGTTTAACAGGCAAGCCAACCTGGCTGCCTTTTTCCCCTTTGTCGACGAGGGTTTGCGGTACAAACCCGCCATCAGGGTCGAGGGAGCCTGTGCTACAGGCGGACTGGCGCTGATGAGTGGCATTAAAAGCGTCCTGGCAGAAACTGCCGAGGTGGTGCTGGTCATTGGCGTGGAGGTTCAGAATACCGTGAAAGCCATCTATTGTGCCGACTTCCTGGCCGGAGCGGGCTGGTTCAAGAACCGCAAAACGGGTCATGCCTATTTTTTCCCGGGCCAGTTCAGCGACCGGGCCGGAGCCTATTTTGAAAAGTACGGCAGGGATAAGACCCGCCAGGCACTGGCGCGCTGGTTCCGCAACGCCATCGAAAATGCCAGGCTTTGCCCGACGGCCCAGGAATACCACAACAGTGTGAAGGACCTGGAGGCGCTGGCCATGATGGAACCGAACGGCAGGACCTTCATCGACAACCTCACCGTTTTCGATTGTTCAAAGGTCTCCGACGGCGCCTCGGCCATCGCCATCGTGTCGGAGGAGGGACTGAAACGTTGCGGAATTCCTAAAAGCGAAGCTATTGAAGTAAAAGGCTGGGGACAAATGGAGGAGGATATCACCAAACCTCCCGTGGATCCTGCCGAACTGACCACAACGAAAGAGGCTGTGAAAATGGCCCTGGCCTCGGCCGGGATTACCCGTGACCAGGTGGCTACTGCCGAAATCCACGATTGCTTTACCATAGCAGGGCTGATGTGCATGGAAGCCATCGGTTTTGCCGAAAAGGGCAAGGGCGCCGATTTTATCCTGGAGGGAAATACAGCCCGCAGCGGCCGCATCCCGATCAACACCACCGGGGGGCTCATCGGCTGGGGACATCCCACCGGGGGCACCGGCGTTCACCAGGCGGTAACCATCCTGGAACAGCTCACCGGGAAAGCCGGTGATGCACAGGTGCCCATCCCTGCCGACCGTCCATACGGGCTTACCGTGAATATGGGAGGGGATGACAAGTCGCTGGTTTCAATTGTTTACAAACGGGGGGAATAGCCTTTTTTCACCACAATAGGCACATAGGACACAATAGGATAATTATAAGGATTTTAGCAGGGGTTTAGGGATTTTTTTAAGCCACATGCAATAACCATAATTAATTGGCCGGGCTTGCAGGAGCATTGTTATAATGGTTATAGTATATTTCTATGAAATTCTGCTTGCCTCCCCCTTTTTTTATTGTGTCCTACTGTGCCTGTTGTGGTTCATTTCCCTTAGCTTTCCGAATAACGACAACGATAACTCCATCTTAATGACCACTCCCATTACCAATCTTTTCGGAATAGAGTTCCCCATCATCCAGGGCGGCATGATCTGGTGCAGCGGCTGGCGCCTGGCTGCAGCGGTAAGCAATGCAGGCGGCCTGGGTTTGCTGGGGGCCGGCTCAATGACCCCGGAACTGCTCGAAGAACACATCCGCAAATGCAAAGCCGCCACCGTCAAGCCCTTTGGGGTAAATCTTCCCCTGATCTATTCCAGGGTGGGGGAGCAGATCGACATCATCATCCGGGAAGGCGTGAAGATCGTCTTCACCTCTGCCGGCAATCCTGCTACCTGGACTCAAAGGTTAAAAGAGCATGGCATCACCGTGGTGCATGTGATCCCCAATGTGAAGTCGGCCCTGAAATGTGAAAAATCGGGGGTTGATGCCCTTGTGGCCGAGGGCTTTGAGGCCGGGGGCCATAACGGCCGCGAGGAGACCACCACCTTCACCCTGGTCCCGCTGATCCGGGAGGCTGTGAAACTGCCCTTGATTGCTGCGGGTGGCATCGCCACAGGGAGGGGGATGCTAGCCGCACTGGCCCTGGGCGCTGATGGCGTACAAATGGGAAGCCGGTTTGTGGCATCGGAAGAATCGTCGGCACACGACGCCTTTAAACAAAAGGTGGTCGATACGGGGGATGGCGGTACCTTTTTGTCGCTGAAGACTGTCATGCCGGTGCGACTGATCCGGAACCGGTTTTTAAATGAGGTGATGGATATGGAATCAAAAGGCGCCCTGCCGGAGGAGTTAAAGCAATTCCTGGGCAAAGGCCGCGCAAAACTGGGGATGTTCGAGGGCGACACCAACGAGGGGGAACTCGAGATCGGCCAGGCCGCCGCCCTGATCCGTGACATCAAGCCCGCCGCAAAGATCATGCACGATATCATGGCTGAATTCGAATCGGCAAAAGCCGGATTGAGGGCACTGTAATCACGACATTTTACTATTTAGCAACCAGTGGCCTGATCTTGAGCACCTTGTTCTTGACCGGTTTCAGGCTGTGGAGGTAATGGTAAATAGCGGCGAGGTCGGCCGTCGTCATTCCCGCGTACATGGTCCAGGGCATGATTGATTGCTGGTCGCCGCGTTTAAGGACGGCCGGTGCATAAACGGCAGGATCATAACCCCTGAAGCGGGCGACGAACATCTCCTGTGTCCAGCTACCGATGCCGGTTTCAGGGTCGGGCGTGATGTTGGCGGAGCAGAGCATCCCGCCGGTCAACCCGAATTCCCTTCCACCCGTAAAGGAAAGTGCCTTGTCGATCTGCCCGTGCCGGGCAGGCGTGTGGCATTCCACGCATCCCGCAGCCCTGACGAGGTACTCGCCATATCTTACCGTGTCGGATTCAGGGGGCTTTACCGAAGGCGACGGTTTACACGGAAAGAGGTGCAGCACGATGTTCATCGGGAAGGCAGGATCGGAGCGGGGCGGGGTAAAGGTGACCGACTGCAGCGTTCGGATATAGGCGATAACATCGAAGATATCACCGGTATTCAGCGTCGCATAGGCAGGATAGGGCATGATGGGAAACAGGGGATGACCGTCGCGGCTGACACCGCTGGTGACGGCCCTGTAAATTTCGGCATCGGTCCACTCCTTCAGGTGATAGGGCGTTATGTTGGGCGACCTGAAATTCCCGGGAAACCCCATCTTCTCATCGAAAATTTCTCCTCCCTTGCCGTCGGTCCCGGCAACGACGGGCCCCGAGAATTTTGTCCAGTCACGCGCAGAGTGACAATCGATGCAGACCATCACATGGTTTGCCAGGTATTTCCCGTGTTCGATGTTGGCCACCGAGATTCCGGGTTTGATCTCCCGCAGGGGGATGTCGGGAAGAAACCAGACGATGTAACAGACGATAACCGTTGCAACGAACACCAGGGCAGCTGCCAGAGCGCCCAGGATCACAGGCCATTTGCTCTTTTTCATGTGAAATGTCTTAAAAACGAATCATGAATATCGAATATTGAACAATGAATACTGAATATCGAATGATGAGGACTTCGTTTTCCGGATGCCTGATTTTATTGCCTGCTAATGCGTATGCAGTGCGATGCGGTTTCCTTCACTGTCGAGGAAGATGGCCATGTAACCGATCTCTTTTGTGATAAGCATTTTAGGCATTAATACCGAACCTCCTGCCACAACAGCCCGGGCAAGTTCTTTCGAAACATCACCGCTGAAGGCCGTGAAATAAACCAGGACCCCGTCGGACGAGGGTTTATACTGGCCTGCCGTCGATACCAGCGAACCGGCCGAACCAATCGAATCGGCCACACAGGGAAACCAGGCCATATCCACCGGGCCAACCTTTGCGCGGGTGAGGGTGAAGTCAAATACAGTTTCATAAAAACTGACGGCGCGGTCCATATCGGTGACCGGTATCTCAAACCATCCTACAACATTATGTTTAACTTCCATAGCGATCGTTTAGCGGGTTAGTTGTTGTAATTTCAAATATACAACATTCATACCCCCCGAATCAAGGGGAAAAGCACAAAAGCTGAAATAGCAGGAGATGCCTGGTATTACAGGCGCCAGCCTATGTTCCATTCAATAAAATCGGAAACATGGAACTTGTAGGCTACCAGGGTGATCCCCATAAAGAGATGTTCCGTGATATGATATTTCAGCCCGACCCGCTGGTGAAACACCGGGGATTGATGCGCCAGTTGTTTCCTGTAGAGGTAAAAAGCGGGCTGGATAAGAATTGAAACGTGATGGATCACCAGTTCATAGGATGGGTAGACGCTGATGATGATCTTATCGGTGAATTTGCCGCCGTCCGAATCCAGCTCGTTTGCCTCGACCGCTGCCTGCGCGTTGATTGCCCCGTCATACCCGATATTGATCCCCGCGCCGATCTTTGACTTGTGGTTCAACTGGCGGTTGAACATGACCGAAACGCCGAAAACTGGGAAATAGACCCCTTCGTATTTTTCAAGCAGGGGCAGGCTGACCGAATCGAAGATCACGTTTTTAACACCGCCGTAAGCGGAAAAGAGCCATTCGTTGCGGGGTGTGAAACGGGGGATATCCCGTTTGAAAAATGGGTCAGGCTGAAGCCCGCTGCCAGTTCGAGCCTCCGCGTTACCAGGTACTGCAGGTTCAGCCCGGCGTCGATCATAAACGATTCTCCCGCGCCGATGGCCACATTATACTGGTTGGTTACCGGGTTGTACGATCGCCAGTTGAAGGTGGCGCCAAAGCCGATCTCGTAGTTGAACACCAGCCTCTTCCACCGTTTGAAGGGTGCGTTGAAAAACCCGAACACCGCCACCGGCACGCCAACCTCCTTGTGCCGGAAGAAGTCGGCCAGGTAGAGCCCAAGGCCATACCGGGGGTAGTTGTAAGATTGCTGCCATGCTTTTTCACCGGTTGTCTGCACCGACAACTTCAGGGAAAAAGCCTGGAAAGAGTTGATCCTGACAGCTTCGGCATTAGCCCCCTTGAGGAAATTGTTGGTGCCGAACACATACCCGTTCTGGTACATCCCCTGGATGGCGAATTTGGGGCCGCCGGTCGCGTCGGGAACCGCGGTTGTGTCGGGTTGCGCGGCAACCATCAGCGGGAGTGCCAGTAATAGAAGGATAAATCGATATTTCACAACGAACAGGATAAATGACAACTGCAAATCCACGGCGAGTGCAACGGTCGTCGGTTCAAATGCAGTGTAAACACGGAGCATCTGTCGCAAAGGTAGTGTAAACTCCAGCGCCTGCGGGAGTCGGCAGGGGAGGTTGTTCAGCACTGCCCGTTTTTATCACCATATAAGGAAGATCCGTGGGGTCCGGTTGCTTGTTTTAACACGTATCAAGTTTGCAAGGGATCAATTCTGAATTGTTGCAGGTGCAAGGGTTGAACAACAACATATGCAATCCGAATTTAATTTACTCAGTATGTTGAGTAAATTATCTCAAAACAATGAGAGAATCATTATTGATGCAAATCAATGCCGGAGTTTATAAGAGCACCATTATATAAAGCGACCGGTCACTGTATTTTTTTATTCATTTTCAGCAGACTTATTTCACAGGAGAAACCATACCGCATCAGGGACCGGGTTGCAGGGCCGGATGTATATATTGATTAGAATCAGGTTGAAGTTTCAAAATTGGGATTATTTAGTACTTTTGTAAAGGGCAAAATCCCGATTTGTCAAACTTGTGAAAAAACTGATCCTTGCATTTTTATTCAGTATTCTGTTGTCATTTCAAGGGCATTGTGGCACCATTTCAGAGCGTCCTGCACATAACATTCCTGTAGAGCCGGTTACCAGCGCCGAATCAGCAAAGAAAATGCTGGCCGTTGCGAAAAACCTCGAAAACAACAACCCGGAACAATCGTTTTCCTGTGCCACGGCGGTGCTTAAATACGCCACGGTCAGTAACATTCCATTGTTAACGATCCAGGCACAACTGCAACTTGCCAATATCTATGTGATCAGGACTCAGTTCACCGAAGGGATGAAAATCGCAATCCAGGCCCGTACGCTCGCCGAAAAGCTACACGCCGAAAAGGAACTGGCCGACTATTTTGAAATAACCGGCAGGATTAAAATCCGCACGGCCAATTATGAGCAAAGTCTTGATGACCTGTTCAAATCGCTTAAATACTATGAAAACCTGAAGGACCTTGCCGGGACCAGTCGTGCACTTAATTCGATAGGCACGGTATTTTACTGGCGAAAGGAATATGACAAGGCAATGAACTATTACATCAGGGCGCTGTCAATTTCGAACCAGATCAAAGACACCCTTGAAATTGCCCGGTCAATAAACAACGTGGGCGTGATCTATATGTCTCGGAAAGAGTATCAAAAGGCCCTTGACTACTTTTCGCAGGCGATGATCTATAACCAAAAGTCGGGGCAGCTTCTCAGGGTTGGTGGCAATATGATGAATATTGCCATTATACATACGGACCTTAAGGAATTTGAGAAGTCAAACACGTTTCTCATGAGTGCAATTTCAATCTTTAAACAACTTGAAAATTACCTGAATCTTAACCTCTGCTACCTCAATATGAGTTATTATTATGAGGCCAGAAATGACAGGACAAAGTGTATAGAATATTTCCGTAAAACTTACCAGATGGGCCGGCAGTACGGGTTCAAGACGATTGAGGTTGATGCCGTGACAAAGCTCCAGGAGATTTATCTCAGCGAGAAGAATACCGACAGCGCCTACGCCTATGCCAATATCAGGGCAGAGCTGAAGGACAGCCTGGTGGTGGAAAAATCACAGACGCGGCTTTCCATTGCCGAACTTCAGTATCAATACGACAAACGGGAGCAGGAGATCAGGATTGAAAACCAGCGGCGCAGGTTTGTCCTTGTCGCTATCGGCTTTCTCCTGGTTGCGCTGATAGTCATCACCATCCTTATTCTTTCACGCCAGGTCCAGAAAAACAGGGCCATAGCGCTCGAGAAAAAAAGCCTCACCGATGAGCTGGAGTTTAAAAACAAGGAACTGACCCTGAATGTCATGAATTTGTTGAAGCGTAATGAATTCATCATCGAAACCTCCCGCCGGTTGCTTGAGATCAACCCTGATCAGCACTCTGGCAACATGAAGGACGAAGTCGTCAAAATTGCCAAATCCCTGCAGGATGAAACCGATAAAGAGACCTGGGAGGAATTTGAACTTCGGTTTAAACAGGTCCACTCCGGATTCTATGAACGTCTTCTTGCCCTTTTTCCCGAACTCTCCCCCAACGAATTAAAGATGTGTGGTTTACTCAGGTTAAACCTGACCACCAAGGAAATCTCCGAACTTACCGGACAGCGGCGGGAAACCATCGAAATGGCCCGTTTCCGCCTTAGAAAACATCTTGGACTGAATGACCCTCAGGTCAACCTGGTCAATTTCCTCGCAAAAATTTAACTTTTTCTTACCAAAGCCATCTATATAATCCTTCCAGGATTCTATTGCTTGCTTCTTCATGCCAGGGATGATAATCCTTAAAATCTCATAACCAGGGTCATAAGGAAATGTAGAGTTCTTGTAGGGGTGCCATTTCCCCCGATCTAAAGGTTTTGTAGGGGAGCTAAATCAACCCCAGTACTGCCGCCAGGTGTACTTTTGTCAAAAAATTATCCATGGAAACAAAATCCAATACACCGTTACCTGAAAACACGGAAAACGTTCCCGGAGAAAACGAACTGGAACAGCGGTTAAAGGTTAAGGAACTTCAGAACCGGATCCTGAAAAAGATCCTCGAGGAAAAGGAGCTGGACCTGAAGACCACACCTGCGGAAGAAATTAAAAAGCATCAATAGTTATAACCTGGTAAAAAACAAACCAAATGAAAAGATTTCTACTTTTTTGGGCATTCATGATGATGATCAATGCCTTTTCCTTTGCACAGCTTACGGGCACGAAGAACATCCCGGGCGATTATTCCTCGGTCGGGGCGGCTGTTGCAGCGCTGAATTCAGCCGGTGCAGGACCTGGCGGGGTGACCTTTTCCATTGCCGACGGCAGTGTATTCAATGAATCGCCGCTGACCATCACGGCAACAGGAACACCCACTGCTCCCATTGTATTCCGGCAATCGGGTACCGGTACAAAACCCATTATCAATTTTACAGGTACCGTGCTGTTCTCAGATGCGGCCTTTCAGCTTTCTTCGGCCAGTTATATCACTTTTACCGGGCTGGATATCAGGGATGCTTCAAGCCAGATGGAATACGGTTTTTATTTTTCAGGGACCCCGACTTCCGGCTCACAGAACAACCTGGTAAGCAATTGTGTAATTACCCTGAATGCATCCAACTCAAATTCCACTGGTATTTGCTGGGTTTCTGCAGCTACCAGTGCAGCAGGGGCCATGTCGGGCAACAGGTTTTACAACAATACTGTTCAGAACTGCAACACAGGGTACTCGCTTATGGGGACCTCCATTGGTTTTGATATCGGTAATGAGATCGGCATTACCGGGTCGGGTGTCAGTCTGGTTACAAACCTTGGGGGAAATGCAGTCAATGCCTATGGCATCTTTTTCGATTACCAGAAATCCTTCAAGATCTTCAATACGACGATTTCAAACGGTACAACCTCCACCAGTACGAAGCAGGCATACGGAATTTATTGCCCGGGCAATGGTTACAACACCTATAATGTTTACAACAACATCATCACAGGGTTTACCGGCCCCGGGCAAAATGTAGGGTCAAGCATATACGGTTCGGGCGCCACAGGAAGCTTTTACAATAATGTTATCCATGGGATCTCTTCAAGTATGCAAAATGTTTACGGGATGAGCTGTACGGGAAATGTTACCATTTATAACAATACCATCTATGATATCAGCGGTCTAGCCGCTTCGGGCCAGGTGTGGGGTATCAACAACGGCATCGGCACCTTTACAGTCTATAACAACCTGGTGTACGACTGCAGGAATCCTAACTTCAACTCACCCGGCAACCTTGGTGTGATGTGCTATATGGCCCATGGAAACAACATTGTGGCCAACCTTTTCAACAACACTTTTTTCCTGGACTATGTTTCAGCCAGCGCCAACAACCAGAGTGCCTGCGTTTACTGGACTTCCCTTCCTTCCCTGGTCACCATGAAGAACAATATCCTCGTCAACAGATGCGACATGTCAACAGGTTTAAGGTCAATTGCCTTTGCCCTTCAAAGCCCCGGTCTGGCCAACTACTCAACGCTGTCTAATAACAATTGCTTCTATGCGGGTTCGCCGGGCACTAAAAATCTTATATACTACGACGGGGTAAATTCAACGCAAACCATTGAGGCATTCCGTGCAATTGTTGATCCGCATGAAAATCAGTCTGTTTCAGAGAACCCACCGTTCGTCAGCGCTGTTGCACCTTATAACTTCCATATCCAGGCAAATGTTCCTTCCCAGTGTGAAAGTGCCGGACTCACGATCACCACACCTGTCACGATCACCACCGACCATGACGGCGTTCCCCGTTTTCCCAATGCCGGGTATCCGAACAACGCCTCTTACCAGGCCATCGCCCCCGACCTTGGCGCCTTTGAATTCGGTGGACTGTCGGTTGACAAAACTCCGCCGAACATCCAGTACACACCCCTGGCAAATGCAGGTTCCACAGCTCCGCGGACCCTCGTGGCCACCATTACCGATTTGAAAAGCGGGATGCCGTTGTCGGGTATCGGCTTGCCGGTGCTTTACTGGCATTCCTCCTTAATCCCCTGGTCGAGTGTGACCGGCGTATCGCTGGGAGGCGGGCAATACAGTTTCACCTTTGGCGGCGGGGTAGCCAATCCCGATGTAATCTTTTATTACATTGCCGCCCAGGATAATGCAACCATTCCCAACGTGATCGTAAAACCGCTAGCCGGGACATCATCCTTTACGGCAAATCCGCCGGCAAGTCTCACGCCACCCTCATCTCCAAATTTTTATGCGATCCTGCCCCCTATCAGCGGGAATGTAACTGTGGGAGGAACCGGCGCTACATACCCGACGCTTACCGGCGCGGGCGGTTTTTTCGCCGACATCAACAACAAGGTTGTTACGGGGAATCTTACCATCACCGTCAACGGCGACCTGCTCGAGCCGGGCACCTACCAGTTGAACCAGGTAATCTATGATAACCTCAACCCCTATTCCATCAAAATTGTTCCGGGCGGAGCAACCGAGCGCCTGATCACGAACTCGGCGGATGTACCGATGATCGTATTCAACGGTGCTGACCAGATCGTCGTTGACGGAAGGTTTAACGGAAGCGGGAGATATCTCCGCTTCAGGAGTACCAGCACCCAGAATTCAAGTCTTGTTTTGCAGAATGACGCCATGTACGATACGATCAGGAACTGCATCTTTGAAACCTCCATGACCGGCCAGAATGGCGCCGTGCTGATCAGCACCACCACAGGTTCACAGGGCAACAGTTACAATGTTTTTATGAATAATCTTTTCCGCGACCGCACGGATGTTACAGGTTATGCCCTTTATAACGTAACAAGCTATGGCACTGCAGGGAGTGCAAACAGCAGCAATGTGTTTGACGGAAATGAATTCATCAATTTTAAAACTTCCGGAATTTTTGTAGGCGGGGTTGGTAACGGTAACAACTGGCGTATTACCAACAACAGTTTCTATATGACTGCCGGGATCACCACCATGGGTCATATGTATCCCCTCTATTTTAACGGAAGCACCACTTCGAACGGGAATATCATTTCAGGCAATTATATCGGCGGTACGGCGCCCCAATGCGGCGGTTCGCCATTTGTCGATCCTGCCTCGAATTATGTGTTGTATGGCATTTATGCGTTTGCCGGCACAACCACCCCTACCGAGATTCAGGGAAACATAATCAAAAACATCACCATGACAGGTACGGCGACCGGTTCATCGTTCTATGGGATCCGTGCTTCATCCGGCTCATTCAACATCGGCACCACCACAGGGAATATGGTAGGCGATACAGCTGTTGCAAACAGCATCACAACTGCAGGAGCCGGAACAACTTACGGCATCTATGCCTATGGCGCTGATAATGTTTCAAATAATATCGTTGCCAACATTACCACATCCAATCCATCTGCTCTGAACCTTTGCAACGGGATCAGGCTTGACGGCAATTTCCCGTTGGTCTGTGAACGAAATAAAATCGTCAATATCGGACCTGCCACCGGTGCCGCCAATCCCGTAACAAATAACCCGCTTGCCGGGATTTACCTCAACGGGGCTACCACGATGACCAACACCTACCAGGTTGATAACAACCTGATATCGCTCGGGGGCAACGGCGGTGTTCATAATATTGAAATTGACGGCATCCTGGTCTTCCGCAACACCGGCGCTTACTACCTTTATGATAACAGCATCAACATCACCGGTACGGCAGAAGCCAACAACACCCGCGGATCGTCAGGCATCTGGAAAACCGATGCTGCAACGGTGGTCTGCACTGACAATATCATTTCAAACCTCAGGGTAAGCGGGTCAGGCGGCACAGGAAAGCACTATTCCATTGCGGCTGTCAATACTACCAATCTGACATCCAATTACAATGACCTGTATTCAGGTACTGTCGCCACGACCTGTCTTTACGGTGCAACTGACTGCAATTTTGCGACATGGAAAAGCCTTTCGGGCGGTGATGCCAATTCATTTTCAGTAAATCCGAACTTTCTTTCCAATACCGATCTTCATACCATAAGGGCCGAACTGCATGATGCAGGGATTGCCATACCGGGCATCATTACTGATTATGCAGGCGTCACCCGCGGAAATCCTCCCGATATCGGCGCCTATGAATTCCCCTTGGCCCCAACAGTCATAACCAACCCGGCCACGAACCTCACCGCATCCTCGGCCACGCTGAACGGAAGCGTAAATGCCAATAACCAGGCTACAACCATCAGCTTTGATTACGGGCTCACGACCGCTTATGGAAGTACTGTCAGCGCTGTTCCTTCAACATCGGCTGGAGTTACATCCATCCTTGTAAATGCCGGTCTCTCCGGATTGCCGATCAACACCGTCTACCATTTCAGGGTCAAGGCTGTAAATGCCACGGGGACCTCCTATGGCGCCGACCTGACCTTTTCAACGGCTTGTCCGTTGCCGGTGGCAGCAGGGCCAATATCCGGGCAGAGTACCGTTTGTCAGGGTTCGACCGGGATCGTTTATTCCATTTCCCCCATCACCTGGGCAACAGGCTATACATGGTCATTGCCGGCAGGAGCCACGATCATCTCCGGGAACAACACCAACGCCATTACAGTCAGCTATTCTGCAAACGCAGTTTCGGGGAATGTCGCGGTATTCGGTATAAGCCAGTGCGGAACCGGAACCTCCTCAACGATACCAGTCACGGTTAATGTAACCCCGGTGCCGACCATAACCGGAAATTCGACAGCCTGTGTCAGCAGCACGAACAATACCTTCACGACGGAAACAGGAAAGACGGGCTATGTCTGGACTGTTTCAGCAGGAGGGACCATCACATCGGGTCAGGGAACCAGCACCATCGCCGTGACCTGGGGCTCCACGGGATCGCAAACAATTACGGTTACCTATGCAAACCCGAATGGCTGCAATGCCCTGGCGCCTGCCCTCAAGACCGTCGCGGTAAGCGCACTGCCGGCGCCCACCATCTCCGGTTCGGCGACAGTTTGCACCAACACCGGTTTCAACACCTATTTTACCGAACCCGGGATGGGCAATTATGCCTGGACCATTTCACCAGGGGGCGTCATCTCTTCCGGCCAGGGCACCAATACCATACTGGTAACCTGGAATACGCCGGGCAGCCAGACCCTGACAGTTACCTATTCCAATACAAGCGGATGTTTCGCAGCTGCGCCAACGGTTTACAACGTGACCGTCAACGGCTCCCCTGCCAATTCGGGGAACATCACCGGGACATCGACAATCTGCGGCGGAGCGCAAGGGGTAGTCTATTCCGTGGCTCCCATTACCGGCGCGCTCGCCTATGTGTGGACGCTGCCAGCCGGCGCCAGCATCGCCTCGGGAACCAATACCAACGCCATCACGGTGAACTTTGCCTCCAACGCATCCTCCGGGAATATCACCGTTGCCGGTAACAACCTCTGTGGAAACGGGAATCCGTCGCCGATTTTTCCCATAACAGTCAATGCGCTTCCAGCATCCGCAGGGACGATCACAGGCGATGCCAGCGTATGCGTGGGATCATCGAACCACGTCTACAACGTGCCCCAGATCGCCAACGCCACCAACTACACCTGGATGCTGCCGGCCGGGACGACCATCACCTCGGGCCAGAACAGCAGTACCATCACGGTTACTTTCGGTCCCACGGCTGTAACGGGCAATATAACCGTGACCGGCGTGAACAGTTGCGGCAACGGCGCCACATCGCCCAACTTTGCCATCGCCGTGCACGCGATCCCGGCGGCGCCGGTTGTAACTGCACTGGGAAGTGTGCTCACAAGCAGCGCTGCGACCGGAAACCAATGGTATTACGAAGGAAATGCCATTGCAGGCGCTACGGGCCCGACCTATACCGTTACGCACAATACGGGCTACTACTCGTGCGCTGTGACACTCAACGGGTGTTCCTCGCCAATTTCCAATAAATTATGGGTTGTGGTCACAGGTCAGGAGGAACTTCAGGGCAGTTCGGTAAATGTTTACCCGGTTCCCAACGATGGCAGGTTCACCGTGTCGATCGGGAATGCCACACCTGGAAATTATACGCTCACCGTACTCAACAACCTTGGCGTCATCATTAAAGAGATTCGTGATATCGCGGCAAATGGCCGGTTTGACCAGGTGATCGACCTGCGACCGGCTGCCAGCGGTGTATACACGATCGTGATCCGCAACGGCAATTCCCAGGTCGTCAAAAAGATGGTTATCAGCAAATAAGCAACCTTCTCAACCAGGGATAAAAATGGGGAAACGGCCTGGCTGTTTCCCCATTTTTCATGGTTGCAGCCTCCAAGTCATATACATGAAACCGGTTCCATGATGGCAAGACAAGATTCGGGTTTAAAAGGAGGGCTGTCCGTGGAAAAATGTTTAACTTGCCCTCAAATATCTCTGCAATCAAAGGAGCGCTATCCCTGCAATTTCTTACGGTGTGGCCCTTTTCGATGAAACGGGGAGGATGAACGGGTTTGAATGAATTCTGAGCATATGGAAAACCTCTTAAAACAGATAAGATCCTGCAGGGTATGTGAAGAACATCTTGAATCTGGCGTTAATCCTGTCGTGGCAGCAACTCCCCAAAGCAGGATCATCATTATCGGGCAGGCCCCCGGCCGGATCGTTCACAACTCCGGTGTTCCCTGGGACGATAAAAGCGGCGATAACCTCAGGAGCTGGCTGGAAATTGACAAAGCAACCTTTTACAATGAAGAAATCATCGCTTTAATGCCGATGGGGTTCTGTTATCCCGGAAAAAATAAAACGGGCGATCTGCCGCCAAGAAGGGAATGTGCGCCTTTGTGGCATGATAAACTGCTGGCCCTGATGAAGGATGCAAAACTGGTTCTCTTAATCGGGCAGTATGCCCAGCGCTATTACCTTCGCGACCAGGCTGAAAGTGCGTTGACTGAAACCGTTCGGAATTTCAGATCATACCTCCCGACCTATTTCCCTTTGCCGCATCCCTCCCCGCGAAACTTCATCTGGCAGGCAAAAAATTCATGGTTCGGCAACGAGGTGTTACCCGAATTGAAGCGCCGCATTCATGAAATAATTTGACTTACTTTGATTGATCTGATCCAAACCATAAGATTCTGGTTTATGGAAGTTTGACCTGCAGGGACCCTCACACTGAACACCTCTTTGAATGGGAGGGCAGGGGAGAGTTTAATTACTTAAAAATGAAGATTCCCGGGTGTAGCTGGTGCAACTGTAATCCATCAATAATATTATACCGGAAACATTGATGTCCATTTCACACATTTTCGCAAATATCCTGCTGCAGCCGGAAACATTGCCGTCATTCCGCATCCATACCCTTTACAGAGGTTTCATTAAATACTGACAACCTGCAGAGGTTTCACGCTTGCCATAACTGCTTTGCCTTACTACAATTTATGATTCGTATAATCAAAACGTTATAAAACGTAAAGGTTTTGTAGAGGGACTATTTTCCCTTTTAAAAGGTTTTGTAGGGGAGGTTCAACCATCTGTTTTTCCAGGAGGCGTCTACTTTTACATGAAAATTGTTCAGGCCTGAAAACCAGGATTGTTTTTTGAAAAAGAAAACAACTTTGCGAACCAAAACTATAAACTTTCCCATGAGAACATTTCTATTGACAAGTTTGATCCTGGTCATGACCCTCATTGCCACGGCACAGGGCAACGGAAAACATGCTGCGGGTGATTCTCCCACCAATACAATTTCATCGACCGGTACCGGAGGGAATTGGAATGCCACATCAACCTGGGTCGGGGGGAATGTGCCGTCAGCATCAGATGATGTCATCATTGCCGACGGGACAACCGTAACACTCGACAACAATGCCTTCTGCAATAGTCTTGTTGTTGGCGGAGGAACCAGCGGTGTACTTGCAATAAAGCCATATACGCTGACCATTACCCAGGATATGACCATCACCGCCCATGGTTCGGTTAACATGGATGCTGCAGGGGGAGCTGCCGGAAATATCTCAATCGGAGGCAGCCTGACAAACAACGGCAACCTGGATCTTTATCTTTCAGCCAGTGTTTTTGCCAAGATCACTTTTACCGGTACAACAAACACATCCTTTACGCTGAATACCGGGTCGACAACCGATCTTGACGGGAGTACCTCTACAAGGGGGGTGAATGTCAACAAAGGTTCAAATTCAACGCCCCTCCTCGACTTTATCTATAACGGAGGCACCCTGACGGTGCAGGGGGTCGCCCCGGTTACAGGATGTTTTTACATTACCACAGGAACCCTGCGGATCGGCGGTTCATCCACATTCACCTTCCCTGTTTTTTCATCCGTGGCTTATACCATTCCTGCAACAGGCGGGTTCTGGATGAACAATGCCGGTTTTACCGTTTCGGGCCAGGCGGGCATCGTAAACAATAACGGTCTGCTGAAGATGACTGCCGGCACCTATAACATAGGTAATGGAAACTACCAACTGTATCTCGGCGCAAATTCAATCACGCAGATTGATGGCGGTGTGATCAACGCCTCCGCACATTTCGGGATCGGTGTGGCTTCAAGTGCCATCACCTATACACAGACAGGAGGGATTGTGAATGTGAATACAAGCGGTCTCTACAATTCTTCCTTCGGAAGTTTTGACGCAGGGACGTCATCCAGCACGGTCTTCAATATAAGCGGCGGGGCCATCGTTCTGGTCAAACCAAATATATACACTACCCCCATTGATTACCGCGGGCCATATAATACGGTGGCCGGTGTAAACATTACCGGCGGAAGTCTGCAAATCGGTTCATCGGCAACAGCCGCCAGTTCCACCTTCAGGGTGATTGGTTGTACACCGGGAATTACGGTCAATGCCGCCAATAACCCTTCTCTTTCCCTTACCAATATCGTGGCAGCTAGTTTCAACACCACAGTTTACGGTGATCTGAATATAAACGGTACGGGCACCTTCACCCTGGGTTCGGGCAACCAGCTTGTCATGAAGGGGATCGGCGTTTCAAACCCCGGGAATATCACGAATGCCGGTACATTTGACGCATCATCCACAGGCACGAACTCTGAACTTGTATTCAACAGTGTATGGGGAGCGCAAAGCCTGACAAACACAGGAACAATTACCGCCACTTCAATCGGAAGGCTTACCATCAATAACACCTCTTCGGCCGGAACCGTTACGATACCAAATGCTCTTGCGATCGGCGGAACCAGCGGCGCCACCGGGGCGCTGACGCTTACCAAAGGTGTTGTTACAACCACCGGACTGACCCTGGGAGGTGGCGGAACAGGTGGTTTTACCTATGTAAGGGGCGACGGCTCGCTCTCCGGCACGCCGGTCTACAATTATGGAACAGGGACCCTTAGTTTTACCTATAGCGGCACCTCGGCCCAGACAACAGGAAGCGAACTTCCCTCCGTGGCCACTGTCCTCATCATCAACAACGCGGCCGGTGTCAGCCTAAATACCCCGTTAACAGTCAATAACGCCATCTCCCTCACGGGAACGCTGACACTGACAAGCGGGGTACTCGGTCTTTCCGGAACAGGGAGCCTGGTACTGGGCGGCGGCGGAGCGACTGCATTCAACTATACAAGGGGCAACGGTTCCTTATCCTTTCTCCCGACCTATAACTACGGGTCAGGAAATCTGGTTTTTGTGTACAATGGAACAACTGCACAGGTTACCGGGGCCGAACTGCCGGCAAGCATCTACAGACTGACCATCAGCAATCCTGCCGGGGTTACCCTGAACAGTTCAGTTTCAGTAGCAAACTCATTGTCGCTTTCCAACGGGATTCTCACCATATCGGCGTCGAATTCAATTTCACTGGGAACCGCTTTAGCCGCGGGAAACTTATCCGGCGGAAGCGCCACCGCCTACATAGCAGGCCCTTTTTCGCGGACCTATGCAGCCAGCCGGAATGCAACCGGGACCTATACCTCAGCTACACTCTTCCCTGTCGGGAAAAACAGCACCTATCTCCCGGTCTGGGTTGATCCGACCACCACATCGGGCGGTGCGGTGATTTTCAAATGCGAAGCCTTTACGACAAACCCCGGCACCAGGGGAACCGGCATTGCAACGCTTTCACCCGACAGGTGGGAGGCGCTGGTAACTTCGGGATCAGCAAACCTGACGGGAACTTATCTCCAGGTCGGAGATGCCGCAATCAGCAGTGCGAATGTCATCCTCCAGGCTTCCGGGAATTTGTCGGCATACAATACGATCGGGCCTGCCACCACCTACACGGGAGGATCGCCGAATACCCTGAAAACATCAGCCACACAAATCCTGGTTGGCGCCTATAGCGGCTATTTTGCCTATGGACTTACGGCAACCCTCTCCACCTGGACAGGCGCATCAGGCACAGATTGGGCGGTAGCAGGAAACTGGAGCCCTTCAGGCATGCCGACTGCACTCAATGATGTTGTAATCCCTGCGGTGGCAAATTTACCTGTCATCAATGAAGCACCGGGAACCCCTGCCATCTGCAATGACCTTACCATCCAAAGCGGCGCTATCCTGACCATTGCCGCCGGGAAGGCCCTCACAGTAGGCAGGACGCTTACCAATAACGCCGGGAATTCCGGGCTGGCGCTGAATTCCGACGCCACGGGCACAGGTTCGCTGATCTTCAACACGTCAGGTGTTGCCGGCACGGTGCAGCGGTATATCCCGCATTGGACCGATAATAGTCATGGGTATCATTTTCTTTCCTCGTCCGTGGCAAGCCAGGCCATCCGGCCCCTCTTTGTGCCCGCCAACCCGGGCAGCGCACAGGATTTTTATGTATGGGATGAGGTTAACGGCTGGTGGTTCAACTCCAAAGACCCTGGTCTTCAATGGGTGCCGGCTTTTGATTCATGTTTCGCATCCGGTAAAGGATATCTGGTCGCCTACAACTCCGATGTTACCAAACCATTTACAGGGGTATTAAACATGACCGATGTCGCCAAACCGGGACTGACTTTTACAACTCCGGGAAACTATTCGGGAGACCTCACACCCGGGTGGAACCTGCTGGGCAACCCCTTTTCAAGCGCCATTACCTGGAATACGACAGGCTGGTCGTTGTCGAACATTGCAGCCATTGCAAAGGTCTGGAATGAAGGCAATGCAGGCTATACCGATATTGCGGCCGGCGGTATTATCCCGGCCGGGCAGGGTTTTATGGTCAACGTCCTGAATGGTTCAGGGGGATCCCTTGTCATCCCGGCAGCAGCCCGTACCCACAATGCCCAGCCTTGGTACAAATCAAGCGGAGATCCGGTGATCCGGCTGGTTGCGCACAACCTCGACGCGCAGACGGCACAGGAGAGTGTGGTCATGTTTGACAGCCAGGCAAGTTCCAATTTCGACCCGGCAACCGATTCGCGTTTCCTGCCCGGCTATGCGCCATTGTTCTACTCCTTTAAAGGAGCAGAGCACCTCTCGACCAGTGTATTGCCGGGTATTGACAGCCAGGCCACCATTCCTTTCAGTTTCATCAAATCGGCGGGAACCAGTTTTTCCATCGATGCCGTTCAGGTTGAAAATATGCCGGCACAGGTCTACCTGACCGACCTGAAACTTAACAGGACCCAGAACCTGAGCGATAACCCCGTTTATAGGTTTACCGCAACCGATGGCGACGACCCGGGGAGGTTCATGCTTTCATTCAGCCATACCGGCCTGAGTGAGAAAGGGTTGACCGGCAACAGGATCTATACCGTCGGGAATATCCTCTATATAGTGGAACCGGGGAAGGCCAGGCTGGAACTATATAGCCTTGATGGCCGGAAACTGTTCGAGGAGGAGATAAACAGCCCCGGGCTGTACAGATCCGCCCAGATTGTACCGACAGGTTATTACGTGGCACGTCTGACCACATGCACCGGGGTAGTAGTTACAAAAGTATTCATCCATTCATAACCGGGAAAGAAACTGTAAATGAAAAAATTCCGAAAAATATTGCTAACCCTGATTTTCCTATTCTCAGCCATATTCATGTTCGATTCAATCGCCGATGGACCCCTCGACAATCCACCCCCTCCGCCGGGAGGCGGCCATGGCGGCGGCGGAAACACGCAGGGAGCGCCCATTCACGGAGGTCCCGCCATCCTCCTGGTGCTGGGGGCTTGCTACGGTGGCATCATTCTGTATAGAAGGAGGAAATCTGGGCAAAATATCCAGGAAGTGTCAGAATAGTTTTCGTGAGGTTCTTAAACAGAAATCACACCTGAACACATTTTGTCAAAAAGGTGGATAAACAGCATTTTTTTCCTGAAAAGCCTTGGGAAACGACTGATTTCAGTGAACAAACAGAATGAGTGCTTCTGTTTTTTATGCTTGGGAGTGGAGTATACCGTTGTCACGACGTTTATTCGGAAACGGGCTCCAGTGTGGTATTTACGAATACATGTAAGTATTTCAATGTGTCGTTAATGTGACGGAAAAATTTGCAATAGGTTCGATTTCAGATAGTTACGCAATAGATATTTGTGTATGTAGTTCTATATTAACAAGATGTGATTGTTTAAATTATGGGCGGGAATCCTTCATTCTGATGGTATGATAGCAGAAACCCCCGCTGTTATTGGGTTTTACAAAAATTAGGTGTGACGCTAACTTGTCATTTTATGACGGAGTATCACTTGTTTCCAAAAAATTTCACAGGGATAAATTGCGACCGATATTCTGGTCTTTAACCAATGGCTTGGGGGTATTTCTAATCGGCCAAGGGTGGTCGCTCTGATCGGATTTTGTCGATCCACCCGGCAGGTCCCACACGTTTTCTTTTTTTGCCTATTCTGACAACATTTTGTTCTGATGATCGATCAGTGCCTGCATGGCATTAATTGCCTGTGTTGCCAATTTAAGCTTCTCCGTCAGATCGTTTACATCCTTCAGGAGGGCAGTATTAATTGTATCTTGAGCTAATACCTTATAATGGTAATCGCTAATTACTTTATTTAATGATTCGATCCCAGACTCAGGGTCCAGATCAAAAAAGACCCAAATAGGAACTTCCAAGACTTGTACAATCTTTTCAAGAACATCAACTTTCATTGATTTAGTCCGGAATGATTGGTAAAGTCCGGCTTCTGAAATTCCAACCTTTTCTGCTAATTGTGGGATTGTTAATCTCTTTTCATCGCAGAGGATTTTTATCTTACTGAAATTCATACGATTATAATAATAATAAATAAATGTAGTGTATAACACTGCAAATGTAGAATTATAATCTATATTTGCAGTGTCATATTTCATTTTATCATACAAATATAAATCTAAACTATTATTATGCAACCTCAAGCCAAAATTATTTTTATGCCTTTAGAAACCGCGGTTGATGAAATCCGCAAGGCAGTAGCAAATGAATTCAAGCGTTTAGAATCTGAAAAGAAAAAGCTTGACGGCGAAAAAATATTCACGATCAACGCCGTGAGTAAAAAATTGGGTCGGAATTTCCAGACGATTAAAAAATATACCAAGACCGGACTTATCCGCACAGTTCCCGGGGGAGGGATACCGGAATCGGCCTTGATGGAGTTTCTTAACAATCCAAAAAAATAGAGACCTTCAATAATCTCCCGGATGAATAAACAAAAGAACAAGGAAGCAACGACTTCCGAAAATCGAAAACCT
>JBAXOB010000057.1:0-23720 GCA_037133475.1 Bacteroidota bacterium | reverse complement strand
AATGTCAAAGAACAATACAGTATACTAACATTAGAATTTTAGCGCATCAGTACTAATTTAGAACAAATTCTAAGTATGGACCTGTTTAATGAAAAAGAAACAAATTTAATCGTATTAATAAATACAATGCAAGGTAAATATCCAAAAAATAATGATCTGTTAAATATAGCAGCTAAATTGGCAAAGCAAAATTGTTATTTATTATCGTTTGATTTTGCAAATAATAAGACATTCAATGGCTCAATTGACACTATTATTACAAAAGCAATTTCCTATTATAAAGATCGATTTGCATTACCTGAATTTCCAATTGAATGGGAGCTAACTGAAAGCGGTAAATTCCTGTTAAATTACATGTTAGCAGTGCAAACTGATTTAGATACATCCAAATTAACTAAGCCTGAAATAGAGGAACGAATTTATTCATCTTATGATTCAATAATTTTAACAGTAAACAAGGTGATCACAGCAGGTTGCATGAATAATGCAGATAATCTTTTGCCCTCCCCAAAATTAGATCGGTTCAAGGATGGAGTGGGTAAAGTTTTCTCATGGTGTTCAAAAGAGATGCCCACTCAAGGGATATTCAAACTTGGCTATGCAAAAATAAGGTATGACGAAAACAATCTAGACTTGTGGAAAGGTGAAGTAATCATGACCGAAATCGAGCTACAAGACCTAATCACCCGACTAGATGGTGTCGGGGTTCCCCAAACCAGTACAACTCTGTGTGACCGGATCTGCACGCTTTGGCAAACCCTGATCAGCCGGTTTATCGGGCAACAAATGCTTCTGGATAATTCATACCTCGACCTTACTATCTGCCAGATCATTAACAGGATGATCGGATCAGGTTTCGGTTATTACTGTGATGAACCGGTGAAGCGATTTACCCTGAGGGATATATGCCAGGGTCAGCAGAATGTTATTGAACCAGCCTATGCTTACCTGAAGGAAATTGAAATAAAAAAAGAGCTTCTGAAACAAAAATACAACAATGAATATTTTCATATCAGCGGAGAAACAGGGGGTTCAAGCATTAAATATTATTGGGTACCCATTAGTTTATTGCCCTGACTCGATTTTTCATACCGATGGATGTTTTTGACATAGAAAAACTCGAATGCGCCTATCCTCCAAATGGGAAGCGTGTCCTGTCAATCGACCGGCTTACTATTCCCAGGGGAAAAATGACGGTAATCCTCGGCAGGTCTGGCAGCGGGAAATCGACCCTGGTAGAGGCGCTTGGACTGATGAACAATACGATTGCATCAGGAGAGGTGACCTATTTCTCCCCCCGTGGAAACGAAGATCTGGCCAAACTATGGAATAAACGGAAAGCGATGGCTGCCATCAGACGCGATTATTTCTCCTTTATTTTCCAGGATGATTACCTGATGCCCTATTATTCCTGTGTTGAAAACATGCTGATTACCGGGCTGATCCAGGGAAAAATCCCCACTTCTCAAACCGGCCCCATGCTGGAAATACCCCTTGGTTTTTTAAACTTATCAGGAAACGGATTACTGAAACAGGTGCCTGGGGAGCTGGCAGGCGGACAAAAACAGAGGCTCTCCTTCATCAGGGCCGTCATGAAAAAATTTGATGTGCTGTTCGGAGATGAACCTACCGGCAATCTCGACTACACCAACTCTGCCACCCTCTTTGATTTCATCAAGGTGATCATCCATGAAAAGTCAGGAACAGCGGTCATCGTGTCCCATAATGTTGAACTCACGGTCGATAAAGCCGACCGGATCATCGTATTAACCCCCGGCGGAGAGCCGGGCCGAACTCCGTTTTCCCTGCAACCGCACCATGTTTTTGACAGAAGCCCTGATGGTAATTGGGGAATTTTCAAAAAGCAGCAGGATCTGACGGATTACATAAAATCGATTTTATAAGGAATCATGGCGAAATTTTTAAGATTCCATTCGGTTGTTGTGAAAAATGAATACAAGGTTATCCGCGGATGCGGGTTTCGTTCGGTAATCTATTTGTCATCCATTTTGTATCTGGCCTTTTTATGCATAGGTTTTTCACACAGCGCTATGATTTGCAGGGCTAAACTGGCCGGAAATCCGTTTTCGAACTGGGTCAATATCGAGATTAACAAACGAACCCGGGATTCAACCGAAAGTTTAATCTTCGACCTCTCTGATACTTTACTAAGGAAGAAGTATTGCATAAAAAACCTCTTTTTTTCCAAGGAATTCGGCACCTCGTTTCTCGACAGAACCGGTAAATGTTCAGGGCTGCCGTTGCCAAAAGCCATGACCTTAGATCCCGGCAGCACGATTATTGATGATTTGCTTTCAAAAAGCAACGTTATCAGGGTGTTCACGCCTGAAAATGTTTTCCAGTCAGAACCATTCGGATTTGTGGTGACGGCAACCCTGCTGGAAAAGCTGGGGTTTCATCCCGATTCGGTATCCTGCCTTTCATACAGGTTGTATGCCGGCAAATTTGTTCCGGTCCCCATATTGGCTGTAGTCAGGGAACTGCCCAACAACGCCGATGTGGTCTGTACTGATGCATTCTACCGGATGCAAATGCATAATTATCCCGATGACAGTGTCTTTTCAAGGTTGTTTGTTGATACGCGTGACCTTGCATTGGTAGCCCGCTTATCAAACGTGATCAGGATGAAGGCAGGAATTGGCGATGAAGCACCGGTTTACGATTCGGCAAAAGGATTCCGGAAATCATTGAACGTGCTGTATTTCTCAAACAGATATTCCGGTACGCCGCAACTGTTTAAGGATAATCTGAAATTGCTCTACAGATTAAAGGAATTCCAACATATCCATTTTGGCACCTATTTTGATGTGAAAAAGGAGGATAAATCTCACAGGACTAAGGGCAATACACAGGATTACAGCGAATTTAACTTTGATTTCCTGGCTGTCGAATTCAGCAGGCTTGACCGGATAAAGGAATTCTCGGAAAATATCAAAGAGCGCTATCATATCTCCCTGAACATGGAAACCGTCACCCAGTGACAAAACTTCCTCTTTTCACTTAATATTTCTTTAGGGGCCATTATCCTGGTATTAATGCTGGCTATCTTTTCCATTGTCATTTTCCTCTCCAATACCTTAAAAAATCATCTTGACAGAGTGAAACGAAACCTGGGAAACTTCATGGCATTCGGAACAACAGGCATGAACATCTCCATTATCTATATTCTCGTGGTGATCAGGATTCTAATGGTTTCAACTGTCATCGCTTTATTCCTGGCCTATCTTTCAGGCGAAATATCAGACAGGTATTTGCTACGACATATCCTGATCCTGGATAGAGGCCTTGGTTATTTTTCTCTTTTCAATTCCTGGCTGATGCTGTTTATCATCCTGGTTTATTCAGTGGCTGTATTGAAAACTGTTACCTCTGTGATCCGGCTGGTGCGAAAACCCCCCGGGGACCTGATTTACGAACGTGAAATAAAAAGCGGTTTAATTCCAAATTCATGAGTCATGATACCTTTTCGGATACCTTGCCAGTCATGTGCTGTATGCCTGCTTTTGATCATGGTATATGTTGAATCCGGATGTACCCGACGCACCGGCAAAGAGCACCTTTATGGAAATCAAGAAGCGGCTAACACAGAGAAGAGCCAGCCGGTTAAGAAAAAGGGCGTAACAGATACCATTTCAATTCTCGATTGCTCCTGGTATGAAATCATATGTTTCAACGGGAAGCTGAAAACAACCAAAACCAGGATACCCTTCCGAACCAATTTCCCTGCCGATTCAATATCCTGGCGACTTTGGGCAGCATCGCCCGGGATACTAATGGAGCCGGTCAGCGGGAAAGGGAACTGCGGGATGATAGCATTAATGCGTGATAGCTGCAGTTTAACCGGGGAACTGATACTTGCTGCAACTCCTTATAAGTCAGGGTTTATATCGAAAACTGCTAAAATAAGGATCCTTGCGGACGAATGCATCGCCCCCATTTGTGATCAAATCCGGAACGAGCCCGCCGACGGACAGCGATCTTTCCCCCGCAACCAGGCTCTCAGACTCGTTAATAAACACGGATTTGCCATAGACACGTCGGACATCAACCGCGTGAGAAGACAAATCATATCCGAATTCAGGGAGTTGCTTTATATGTATACCAGGACCAACAGTCAGGAAGAAAAGAATTATTTCAGATATCATGCCGAAAAAACCCTGAAGGAGATACCCGGGGTGAAAACAGACATTTCCCCGGCTTGCGCCATCCGGTCGGTTTTCGAGGATCCTGATTGGGCCAATGCAGTTGTGTTGCCGCTTTATAATGACCCTGATTGTGTTATTGTCGGGATCAGGCTAAGACAAAAATAGTGATGCAGATTCGTTCGTTGCTACGCAGGTTAACTGCTCCTCCTTTCTTGTGGATACCGCTTCCCAGACCGGTGGCGATTCCGGAGCCCTATTTACTAACCGGGACCTCCTGTTTTTCAGCCGGGTTTTGATTGAAACGGCTCATATAGGCGGCAATTTCTACCAGGGGGGCAATCCATGCCTCGGTTTCGTTTTCTTTCAGGTAGCGCATTAATTTGTTGTGCTCCGCCAAAGCGATATTAATGGCATGTTCGCCGCCAACCCCATGAAAAAGAAACACCAGCAGGGCATGTTCTTTTTTTGCCTGGTCAACAAGGGCCATCAGCTCCTCTGCCCGTTGCCCGTCGACCGTGTAGGTTCTGATATCCCGCAAATCGGTCTTTTTCAAAAGATTCATCCCGCTGGTCACGCCACGGGCGGCCACAAAATCGTTTTTGATGGAATCCACGAAGGATGAATCGCCGATGGCCATGTCCCCGCACGTATAAGCAAAGGTCCTCCTGGTCCTGCCGTCGATCGCGCGCAGGAAGGTATTTGCCAGCCTGATCTCATCGATCATCTGCGAAAGGTTATAGCGATCAAGGTCATAGGCTGTTTTAACCCAGGCTCTTCCCTTTGATTTTCCTGCACAGGGATGGAAAACAGAGTGGTTGCCCAGTTCGTGACCATGGTCAGCCAGGGCTTTCCATTCAGCCAGCCTGTTCGTCAGGGAGGATGAATTACAGGGGATATAAAAGGTTGCTTTGAATCCAAGAGAATCCAGCACAGGAACGACCTTGTCAAGATGAACATTCAAACCATCATCGTAGGTGAGGGCGACAGCAAACTGCCTGTGGTTCCACATGGCCGGCTGCTGATCCTGGGCAAACCCGGCCTGGAAAAGAACCAGGATGAAGATTACAGTTGTCGTGATTGTTTTGATCGACATAGGATTTTACATTACCAAGGTCAGTACTGCAATTTTTCTCTGCATATCATGGGCAGGTTACCGCACCAGGGTAAAACTTCCCGTGATCCTGCTGGTCTTTTGCGGGTTCCATACATCGGCATAGGTAGCGATGTAGGTATATATCCCGGTCTGACATGTTCCTCCCTTAAAAGAGCCATCCCAGCCAATTCCGGGGTCACGGCTTTCAAACACCATCTGCCCCCATCGATCGAAAATCATCATATGAAAATCTGCAATATCACCTCCTTTGGCCCGAAAGAGATCATTCACCCCGTCGCCGTTCGGCGAAAATGCCGATGGAAAGAATATAGGCGTAATACCCGAACATCCGGTTACCCGCATGGTATCGGATCCATGACAGTTGTTGACGACAACGGTCAGCCAGTATTTGCCCGGCCTGATGATCCTGTAAACCGAATCATGAGAGCCATCCTGCCAGGTGATCCCAGCGGTTCCCGCAACGGAGGCCCTTAAACGGATCGTGTCTCCTTCCGAAAGACAGGTGTCTGCCCCGATTTTTACCGTGATCTGCGGCTCTACCAAAAGGTGCGTGGTAACGATCTTATAGCAGCCTCCCGGCATGACCAGCGAGTCGACATAGGTTCCGCTGGCCGACTGAAGCTGACCGCCGGCCATGTATTTCCTGCCGTAACAGATGGCAGTATCGACGGTTTTGTTGATTTGCTGAACCACCTTAACGAGGATGGTATCGGAGGTAAGGCAATTCCGGTGGTCAGTCACCTGAACCGAGTAGGAACCGGCCTGCGTGACCACGATCGACTGCGTTGTATCGCCTGTATTCCAGGAATAATGTTTATATCCGTTGCCGGGATCCAGCGTTAAGCTGCTGCCTTCGCAGAGAGAGGTGTCGTTGCCGAGTCTCACGGCAATCGGGGCATCCACCACAAACACCTTGCATTTGGTCTGCTGGGTTGGCAATCCCTGGTCAACCGTCAGGCTTAAGGTGTAGTTACCCGGTGTGGAAAGAACCACCGGGGGAGGGGGTACAAACAGGGTTGACGAAGGTACCGGCGAGTTTGAACAGGGGGGGAAATAGAGGGTGGTCATCGAGGGGGTCGCATTCAGGGCGATGGTAAAGATGGTATCCCCGATATTCACTGCCTCGGATAGTGCCAGGGGCTCATACAGGTTGGCCACGCTGCCCAGCGGGGTGATGGCTTTGGTTCCCGCCAGGCCTCCCGTGAAATGAAGCTGAAGCAGCAGGTTGGTCACCAGGTTGTGGTTGGTGATCAGCCCGTATGGGTTGTTGCATACATTAAACAAGGATATTCCACGGTCGTCGGTCATCCATCCGAAATTGCCCAGGTTGACCCCCGAAGGGGTATTCAGCAGGGAGTTGCCAAAGGAAATCTGCGTCAGCGAGGTGGTATTGGAGACAAACATATACCAGCCCGAATTGTCCCGGATAAGCGCGGGTTGCATGGGTTCGGTCAACCCGCCGACATTTCCCAGGTTTGATACGGTCGGAAACTGTTTCAGTGAATCGGGCCAGCTGAACCGCGTAATCGTCCTGGCAGGGAAATTCGTACAAAATCCAACCCAGCCAGTTCCCTCCTGGGCCATCACCAACCCGCGGGCCTGGTTCATCGTCGGGGAGTGGGCGACCACTTTTCCATATTGGATATCGGCTGAAAGGGATGGGCCGATATCCAGCCTGATCAGGGAGGTGTCGCTGGTGATGAAAACATACCACATGCCATTCTCGTTTTCAACCTGGATCCCGAAAATGCCGGGTTTGAGGATGCCGAAATTTCCCAGGTTTGCGGCTGTGGGCGTATTCATAAGGCCATTGTTCCAGGTGGTTCTGGAAAGCGTACCGCTGACTGAATTGGTATTGAAGGCATAGTAGGTTGAGCCCTCCTGGACAAGTGCGATGCCCAATGGCTCATCCAGCGAGTTTCCGGGGTTGCCCAGGTCAATTCCATGGATATCGGTTAACGGGTCGCCGGTGCAGAATTTCCAGAACCAGGTTGATGCCCCCTGCGAAAGGTTTACGATGGGGAGGGGGTTGTTCAGGCAAATCGTATCTGGTATCGAAAAGTCTGCAACGACGGCACGAGGTGACCTGACCTGGGCAAAACTGCCTGGCATTCCCATCCAGAAAGCAAACAGGAAAAACAAAAGAGAATTAAGGCGGAAGGCGGTTTTCATCCCAAGAGGTTATGATACAAAAATAATAAAATTTCAGCATCAATGCTGTTCACAATACTGCCGGATAAGATCATCGGCCCTGTCGTAACCCAGCCGGCGGACCTGGTGGAAATCCTCGCAGGCCGACTGAACCGCTCCCATCCGCAAATAAAGGATGCCACGGTTGAAATAGGCCTGGGCCATGCCAGGGTTGATCCTCAGTGCAGCATTATAGTCGGCGAGGGCCAGGCTGTCGTTCCGGGTGGCATCCATCTCGAGGATACCCCTTGCCATATAACAACTGGCAAAGCCGGGGTTAAGCCGGATGGCCCTGGAATAATCCTTTTCCGCAAGGCTGACCTCCTTCAGGCTGTAATTGACAATCCCCCGGTTGTAATAGGCTCCCGAATAGCGGGGATTGAGTAAGATAGCCTGGTTATAATCCGAAAGGGCTCCTTCCATATCATTGGCTGTATAACGGGCAATTCCCCGGTTATTATATCCGAAGGCCGATCCGGGCGCATTTTTAACGACATCATCGAACAGCGACAGGTTCCCTTCCCATACCTGCGACCGTTGCCAGGTAATAACGGAAAACAACACCAAAAGGGGAGCCATGCTGAAAAGGCAGGCTTTTTTAACCAGGCCCTGGCACGACCTGCAATAGTTCATTCCCATGGCCAGGATGAAAAAAATGCCAATCAACGGTAAGTAACCATAGCGGTTGGCCATAAAACCGTCCTCCAGGAGTGTCGCCTGGGTGACCACCAGGGTGACAAGGAAAAACAGGAAGCCGAAAATCGCTTCGCGCCTGATCATCTTCAATTTTGAAACCAGCACAAACAGCAGGGCAAGAGCTGCGGGCGCAACATAAAACAGGCTTGGCAGCAGGTTGCCGTTTTTTTGCGGGTAGGCATATACTGCAGAAAGATGCCAGGGCACCAGGGTATGGAACAGGTAGCCCAGCGTGGCGTAACATCCCATGAATAGACGATCCGCGGCATTATAACCGACCATAGATCCGGGATTACCCGTATCGCTCCTGAAATGGATGGTAGCCACTGCGAATGCGGCGCTCAGGATGAACAAGGGTAGTTTCTCCAGCACCATAGCCCGGGAGAATTTTCGTCTTTTCAGGTAATCAACAAGGAACAGGATGACAGGCAGCATGATCCCGGCAGGCTTTGCCATAAGGGAGAAAAAAAATGACAAGGTGGCCAGGAGTAGGAACATTAACTTTTTCCGGTCGATGTAACTGATATAAAAAATCAAACTGAGGATGAAAAATGCGGCTGACAGCAGGTTGCTGCGGGCCGAGATCCAGGAGACCGAATCCACATTCATGGGATGAACTGCAAACAGCAATGCCACAAATAATGCCTGGAAACGGCTGTTAAAGAGCCTGAAAGCAGCATAATAAAGCAAAACTGCATTCAGCAGGTGAAGGAACAGGTTTGTCAGTTTGAAATAAAAAGGATCCGGCCCGTAAAGTGCATAATCGAAAGCATAGGAGATAAAGGTCAGGGGGGTGTACATGTAGAGGTTTGCCATAGAGAGGAGCATCCATAAATTACCGGGTGAAAACTGCCGGATCAGGGCATTGTTCAGCACGTTACCGGTGTCGTCATAGTCAAGAAACTGACCGTGAAGGGATGGCAGGTAGATCAGGAAGGTAAGCAGGAGGATGGCGGAAATCGCGGCAAACACGGAGAGATTGCCCTGGTTCTTAATCACAGAAAGCACTTTCTTACGCATAGCTGTTCATGGTATTCGCGTTAAGGGTCAGGAGCCGGTAAACCCCCGGCTGACCTTGTCCAGCAACTGCATATCCTCTTTCGACAGGAGGAAATTCATGGCCCCGGTATTTTCAGCAGCATGGGAGGCTTTGGTGGCGCCGGGAATGGCTACTACCGTTTCGCCATGGAAATTAACCAGCCAGTTGAGGGCAACCTGCGAGGGGGTAACCTGGTATTTGCCCGCCAGCTCTTTGACCAGTGTCACAACCGGCCGGCTCTTCTCCAGCCCCTCCGGCTTAAAGCGGGAGGAATACTTCCGGAACCCGATGTTTTTCAGTAATTCAGGGTTGTCGTGGAACTTACCGGTCACCAGTCCCTGGGCCAGCGGTGAAAAGGCAATGATGGTGATGCCAAGTTCTTTGGCAGTTTCAAGGGTCCCGTCAGATTCAATTTTCCGTTGCAGTAAACTATACTGAACCTGGTTTGACACCAGGCTGATCCCCTCGCGCTGTAATGTTTCCCAGGCACTCCGCATTTTTTTCGCCGAAAAGTTGCTCACCCCCACAAACCTGATCTTCTTTGACCGGACCAGTTCAGCCATGGCCTTCATTTCCGACACTTCCGACGAGAAACCCCATGGCTGGTGAACCTGGTAAAGGTCTATCGGGTAGGGATTCAGGCAATCCAGGCGATCGCCGATGGTTTTTGCCATATTCGATGCAGTGCGGAACATGGGCCACCACTTGGTCGCAACCATGACATCCCCCGGTTTCTTCCCCAGGGACGCCAGGGCTTTTGCAAGCGCTTTTTCAGAAGCCCCCTGCCCGTAAACCTCGGCGGTGTCAAACCAGTTGATCCCCCCATCGAGGCTGACCCTTACAATTTCACGGATCGTCTCATCCGGCAGCGAAGGCCAGAATTTCCCTGCAAGGTTGCCTTGCTTGCTGAATTGCCAGCATCCCAGACCGACCGGTGTTATCATCAAACCTGATTTTCCCAGGCTCCTTAATCTAACAGGATGTTCCATAAGGTTTTTGTTATTGGTATTCATATTGTTCAGGAGACCATATTATCTGCTTTTACAAAACGCTCAAGGCGGGCTTTTAGTCTGCCGGGACATACGAAACTTGAAAAAATGGCGCGAGACCTATGGCCGCTCGATGATCAATGATATCCATCTTTCTAAGCTTATCCGCCCTGAAGCCAAAAGAAGCTTGAGTAGTTCAAGTGGCGGTACTGGTTACCAGCCTCCCGCACTAACGCCCATTGAAAGTACGAAATACCAAGTACAAAGTACAAACGAAAGTGGGAAGTACAAAGTTCAAAGGACGAACCAAGGCCGGCTAATACCGCACTTCGTACTCCGTCATTCGTACCTGGTATTTCGCGTTGCACCGCACTAAATGTCAGAAGTCAGGATACTTTTTCCATTAAGTGAACAGGAGATATTTATGTTTAAAAAAAATGTAGTTTTGCCTATCTCTTAATTAATCAGGTTCTATCATTTCAAACCCGGTCAAAATGAAAAACAGACTTCCCATTTTATTTCTGGCGGCGCTGTTCACGCTGATTACCCATTCCGGATTTTCCCAGTATGCAGGAAAGTCCGATACAGACAAAAGAATTGAAGCCTTGACGGGCAGGATGACCCTGGATGAAAAAATCGAATTATTGTCGGGAACGGGTGTTACCGGCTTTGATACCCGTGAAAATACAAGGTTGGGAATTCCCGCCTTCAGGATGACCGACGGGCCGCTTGGGGTCAGGTGGGGAAAAACTACAGCCTTCCCTTCGGGGGTATCCCTGGCCGCAACCTGGGACACTGCCATGGCCGCAAGATTTGCCACCGCACTGGCCGATGAGGCGCATGCCCGCGGACGAAACTATTTGCTGGGCCCCTGTGTGAATATTCACCGCTTGCCTACCGGGGGACGGAACTTTGAAAGCTACGGGGAGGATCCCTACCTGACCGGCCGCCTGGCTGTCAGCTATATCAAGGCGCTTCAGTCGAATCACGTTATTTCAAGCATCAAGCATTTTGCCCTTAATAACCAGGAATGGCGGAGAACGGAATTAGATGTCAGGGTGGAGGATCGTGCAATGCGCGAAATTTATTTACCAGCCTTTGAAGCGGCAGTAAAAGAGGGCGGCGTATACACCGTAATGTCGGCCTATAATAAGGTAAACGGCTGGTGGTGCAGCGAAAACCAGGTGTTGCTTAATGATATCCTGAAGAAAGAATGGGGGTTCCAGGGGTTGGTTGTCTCTGACTGGGGTTCAACCCATTCAACCATCGATGCCGCCAACCATGGCCTTGACCTGGAAATGCCTGTTGGTGACGTTTTTGCACTGGCCAGGCTGAAAAAGACCGTCCTGGAGGGAAAAGTAACAGAGGCTACCATCAACGACAAGGTGAAGCGTATTTTATGGGTAAAGCAGAAGGCTGGCCTGTTTACAACCCATTTCGCTGAGGACACTACCATGCTCGTATTTGATGCGCATAAAAAGCTGGCCCGTGAGATAGCGGAGGAGAGTATGGTGTTGCTGAAGAACAGTAATAACATTCTCCCGCTCAACCAGGCTAACTTGAAAAAAATTGCAATAATTGGCCCCAATGCCATGACGGCCCGCACAGGCGGTGGGGGCAGTTCGCATGTGAGCCCCTATTACAGCATATCCCCTTTTGACGGGATTAAAAGCCTGGTCAAAAACACTGCACAGGTCGTCTATGCACCGGGTGACCAGTTGAGGACATCTCCTATATTAGCCATTGCGACACCCTATCTTGAACGCACCGAAATGGCGGGAAAAGGACTTAAGGCCGAATTCTTTAAAAATATGAAACTGGAAGGAACCCCGGCATTGGTTCGTGTAGATTCTCTTATTGACTTTAACTGGGAGGATAACCCCCCGGCCCCCGGGATTGATAAAGACGGCTTTTCTGTTCGCTGGACCGGTTACCTGATGCCGCCCGTTTCACGCTCCTATACTTTATATACAGCCAGTGACGACGGGGTAAGGGTATATATCGACGGGAAACTTGTCATCAACAACTGGACAAATCATGGCACCACCATCGATTCAGTTAAAATCATCCTTCTGGCAGGCAAATCGTATAATATCAAGGTTGAATATTATGAAGATGGAGGCGATGCCGTGATGATACTGGGTTGGGATCTGCCGGAAGACGGCATCCGGAAGCAAATGGTTTCGGATGCGGTAAAGGTCGCCACCGGGGCCGATGTGGCCATTATTTTCGCAGGCACTTCCGAGATGTATGAAAGTGAAGGATTTGATCGTACCGGCGGACTAAAATTGCCGGGAAACCAGGATGAGCTGATCAAAGCCGTTGCAGCTGCAAATCCACATACCATTGTCGTGTTGAATACGGGTACGCCGGTCATCACAAACGGCTGGCTGAACAATGTTCAGGCCTTGGTTGAGGCGTTTTTCCCAGGGCAGGAGGGGGGCAATGCCATTGCCGATGTGCTGTTCGGCAACCACAATCCCAGCGGAAAACTTCCCTTTTCATTTATCAGCGGTAACGAACAGTCGCCTGCTTATGCGGGTTATATGAGCAAAAGTCTCGATGCACCCTATACGGAAGGAATTTTTGTGGGATACCGCTATCTTGAGAAAAACAAGTTAACGCCCACCTTCCCCTTTGGATTTGGCTTGTCGTACACCAGCTTTGCCTATTCGCCGATGAAAGTTGTAAAAGCGCCTAAAGATGAATACCTGGTTACCCTTAAGGTGAAAAATAGCGGGAAGGTTGCAGGCAGCGAAATCGTTCAGCTTTATGTTGCCGACGACCACAGCAAAATAGCCCGGCCCGTAAAGGAACTGAAAGGGTTTTCAAAAGTCACCCTGGCACCTGGCCAGGAAAAGGAGGTTTCGATACGACTGAATTTCCGCTCCTTTGCTTATTATGATGAGACAGGCAAGGAATGGAAGGTAGAGCCAGGTACCTTTACCCTGATGGCAGGCAGTTCGTCGGCCGACATCCGGCAAAAAATAAACCTGGTAATCAAGTAGCCGGGAGTTATCCCTTGCAGGTAGGCAGATAAGGTCGATTTTTCAGCACTCATTTTTTGTTCTGGGTCCGGTGATTTCCCCAAGGGGACAAGCGACCAGCAAGGGTAAGCGCTTTACCAAACTGGGTTATCCTGCCGGGAGCCGGAACGGGTCGGCCGGTAAATACCCGGAAAGGAACATCTACAAGGGCAGCAACGACGGTATTCTGGTATTTGTCAGTGCCCGTTGGACTCCCCGCTGGGATCTGTTAAGATGCAGATTATTAATATATTCTGTGTCGTGCTTTGAGGGGTTTGTTGTAAATTTTGCGGATAATTTAAACGGATAGATTATAGGAAAAGTATTTTATTAAAAACAAATAAAAATTTTTCAGTCTATCTATACTTTGTATGTTAATCCAATTTTAACAATCAGATTTTAAACCTTCTGGTTATGAATCTCAATCCATATTTCCGGATCGCGGGGATCACAATATTATCCCTTCTATTATCCGCTCAAACCTTTTCACAGATAGCCGGCAACACGAAGCTGACTCCGGTGAACCAGGCAAGGATTGATGCGCTGATCAAATCCATGACCTTCGAAGAAAAGATCGGGCAGCTATCCCTTTTTACTTCCGATTGGGACGTGACAGGGTCTGCGCTCAAAAGCAATTTTAAGAACCTGATCCGCGAAGGGCTGGTAGGCTCGGTTTTCAAAGCCTATACGGTCGATTCAGTTCGTGACCTGCAGCATATTGCCGTGGAGGAGTCGAGGCTTAAGATCCCGATGCTTTTCGGTTATGATGTGATTCATGGCTACCGTACGATTTTCCCCGTACCGCTTGCACAGTCATGCAGCTGGGACATGACTGCCATAGAGCAGGCCGACCGTATCGCAGCCATCGAAGCAACAGCCGAAGGCATCAACTGGACCTTTGCCCCCATGGTCGATATAGCCCGTGACCCGCGCTGGGGACGCGTCGATGAAGGATCGGGCGAGGACACCTGGCTTGGATGCAGGATTGCCACCGCACGCGTTAAAGGGTTCCAGGGCGACGACCTCGCAGCCGACAACACCCTGATGGCCTGTGTCAAACATTTTGCTGCCTACGGCGCTGTGCAGTCGGGACGTGATTACAATACCGTGGACATGTCGCAGCTTTCACTCTGTGAATGGTATCTACCTCCCTATAAGGCATGCGTGGATGCAGGTGTCGGGTCGGTGATGACCTCATTCAACGAAATTGCAGGTGTCCCGTCAACAGGCAACAAATGGCTGCTGACCGACCTTCTGCGCAGGGACTGGCATTTCAACGGGTTCGTTGTGACCGATTATACCGCGATTAACGAAATGGTGAATCATGGTATTGCCGCAAATATCAAGGATGCAGCGCAACTCGCCCTGAATGCGGGGGTGGATATGGATATGCAGGGCAGCACCTATATCGATTCGGCAGATTCACTGTTGAAAGAAAACAAAATAACCATGGCCCGGGTTGATGAGGCCGTCAGGGTGATCCTGGAAGCCAAGATGAAGCTCGGCCTGTTTGACGATCCTTACCGTTATTGCAAAAAGGATCGCCAGGAGAAGGAGATCATGACCAGGGAGGCTTTGGCTGCCGCCCGGAAGATGGTTGCAGAAAGCTGCGTCTTACTGAAGAATTCAAACCAGACACTGCCCATTCCGGCAACTGTAAAGACAATTGCCGTCATAGGCCCGCTGGGCGATTCAAAGATGGATATGCTGGGCAACTGGTCGGCTGCCGGAAACTGGGAAAAATGTGTCACCCTGGTTGAAGGGCTCAGGAACAGGGCTGGCAGTAATGCCGAGATCCTGTATGAAAAGGGATGTAACGTGAACGATGATGACCGTACCGGTTTTGAAGCCGCCCGGAAACTGGCCGCCAAGGCCGATTTTGTGATCCTGGCGCTGGGTGAGAATGGCTGGATGAGCGGGGAGGCCTCCAGCCGTGCCCATATCGACCTGCCCGGGGTCCAGGGCGACCTGGCTGAAAGCATTGCCGCAACAGGGAAGCCGGTAACCGTTGTGTTGTTCAATGGCCGCCCGCTGGCAATCAACCGCCTGCACCTGATGGCCTCTGCCATCCTTGAAACATGGTTCGGAGGAACCCAGGCAGGCAATGGTATTGCCGATCTCCTTTTCGGAGATGTAACCCCATCCGGGAAGCTGACCATGACATTCCCGAGAACCGAAGGCCAGATACCGATTTTTTATAATGCCAAAAATACGGGGAGACCTTACAACAGGTCGGATCCAGACGCAAAATATGTATCCCGCTACCTCGATTGCCCCAACGACCCCCTCTACCCCTTTGGCTTCGGACTGAGCTATACCACCTTTGCCTACTCTGATCTGCATGCGGTTGTAAGCGGCAACCGTATCGATATCACGGTCAAGGTTACAAATACCGGTAGCCGCGACGGCGAAGAGATCGCCCAGCTGTATATCCAGGATAAGGTGGGATCCATTACCAGGCCGGTGAAAGAACTCAAAGGCTTTCAGAAGGTGCTGATCGGCAAGGGTGAAAGCAGGGTGCTCTCCTTCAGTGTTACCGCTGATGAATTGGCATTTTATCATCCTGACCTTAAAAAATACTGGGAACCGGGTGAATTCGTGGTTTACGCGGGCGGCAATTCCGCAGAAACCATTTCGCAGTCGGTGTGGCTTAAGTAAACTGAGAAAGGGTCGGCCTGGCGGGTATGGTTAGTTTTTACCGAGCCAGCCTCCTTTAAAGCCGGCCTTTTTCAGCCCCTGTACGATATAGATGTTCCTTTTCATAAGATTCCAGATCAGTCCTGAGCGGTTGTTGCCGATCATCAGGAGGATCGGTCCCTGGTCAATCCCCAGGTAATCCACATCAAACCACCCCTTTTCATTGCCTTTTCCATCGGTAAAGGAGGGGTTGAAAGCATCCTTGAATCCATACTTCTGGTAGAGCGACTGTCCATAGGTATTATACATGGTCTCAAGGGCGGGAATGCAGATTTCAGGGGCAAATGGCAGGGAGCCGCCTGCCGCGGCGGGCGCCAGGGTGCCGTCATCCACATGATAACCGGCAGCAATGCCCCGTGCCGAATATCCGTCGAAGACAAAATCGTTGCCTTCCCGTTTGGTTTTCGCATAACCGGGCCCGTCGCAGGCGGTAAGGCCCCAAAGATCTTTGCCGTAACCTGCGAACTGACCCGGGTTTGCCCTGCAGTATGCCTGCTGCGCGTAGGTGGCCCTGCGTGAGTTTTCGAAATAATCGATCCCCTTTGCCTGCATGTATTCATCTTTTATTCCCTTGAAATCTATGTAGATATGGGAGTACTGGTGGCCATATAACGGGCCGAAGTTGACATGGGCAAATCCCCAGGAGGAGGACCAGTTGTACCCCGATGTCCATGCTTTCCAGCAGGAGGCCGGGATCGGATGGGTAGGGGAGCCGATGGCCATGATCACCAGCACCATGGCCTCGTTATAACCATACCAGTAGCCCGGGATAAACCCGCTTTCGGGATGCCAGCCCATGCTCAGGATTTCCTTGCCGTCCAGGGCCCAGTTCCAGTCGACGCGACGGTATAGTTTTTCTGCAAGATTGCGGATCCCGGCCTCATCTTCAGCCTCCCCGTCAAAATATTGCAGGCAGGAGAGAATCCCTGCCATCAGCAGGCCGGTACCAATGGTAGAGAGTTCCGCATCCTTGAAGCGCATCCCGGTTCGCATATCGAGAAAGCGATAGAACAACCCCTTGTATCCTCCCACACCTGTTTTGTCGGGCCCCTGGGGCAGGTGCCAGAAAAAGCCCAGGGTCTTTAATACCCTTGCTGCCGCCTCCTTCCGGGTTATGTAACCCTGGTCAACGCCAACCAGGTATGCCGATAACCCAAAGCCTGTTGCTGCAATGCTTGAAAACGACTGGGTCGGCCAGCGCTCGGGGATCAGCCCCGAGGTGGTGTCGGCAAGGTCCCAGAAATAGCGGAAAGTCCTGTATTCGAGCTCCTCCAGCGAAAATTTCAGGGGAATATTTCTTGTGCTGTCTGTTTGTTCCCGGGGATTTGCAGAGATGCCGCAGACCGAAAACAGAACCATGAAGGTTAACATGAAGAGCGCTGATCGGCACATAGGATATTTTTTTCAAAGATAGGGCCTTAAAACATATTCAGCCGGCGTTTACCGGAAATTTCCATTCTCCGCTGCATCCCGTTTTTCTGTCATACGCCACCTTCCATCCCTGATACAGGCCCTGGCAATATTGGAATCCCTGCCAGGGTGAAATCTGACCCGTTTTTTGTTTTTCCCCGACGACAATTCTTGCCAGGATGTGATGATGAACCTGATAATTATGTAAGTTTGCGCTGATTATAATATTCACACCGAAAAAGTAAATACCTACCATGAAAAAAGCCCTTTACCTGCTGATATTATTGTTTTTTGTGATGAATCTTGCCCAGGCGCAGGATCCTGTCATGAAACCCAGGGTTGACCATGCCGTTTATTTTGATGTTTCCCCTCCCCTGCGCGACATGATGAAATCCGCCCCCGGGCAACTCGATGCCAGCTGGAAAGACGGCGTAGTTAAAAATTATGTTCACCAGTTCAACAACCAGAACCAGCAGAACCGCAAGGTTGCTGTTGCTGATCCCGGATTACAGGACCAGAACGGCTGGTTGCCCTCTGATTCGACCATTGAGAATTTTGAAGGGGTTGCCAACATCAGCGGCGCCGTTCCTCCCGATACGCACGGCGAAGTCGGGCTGAACCACTTTTTCCAGGTTATCAACTGTGCCTATGCGGTTTACAACAAGAGCGGGAACCGGATACTGGGACCGCTGGCCAGCAGTTCCGTCTGGACCGGGATGCCTAACAATGCCAACAGCGGGGATGCCATCGTATTGTACGATGAACAGGCCAACCGCTGGCTTTTTTCGCAGTTCTCGCTGCCCAACGGTTCCTCCACAGCCCCCTTTTACCAGATGATTGCGGTTTCGCAAACACCCGACCCAACCGGCAGTTGGTATCGCTGGGAATATGAATTTTCAAAGATGCCCGATTATCCCAAATTCGGCGTCTGGCCTGATGGTTATTACATGTCGGCGAACCTCTTTATGGGAGGCTGGGTCGGTAACGGTGCCTACAGCTTCGACCGTACGGCCATGATCAACGGCGATCCAGGGGCGCAACGGATATCCTTTACCCTTTCACCCGGTGGAGAAGGGTTTATCACCCTGCTGCCCTCCGACTGCGATGGCACCTTCCCTGTGATGGGAACACCCGACTATTTTACCTATGTCCGTACCGGCGGCACCCAGCGGTTGGGAATTTATGAGTTTCACTCGGATTGGGTAACACCGGCCAGTTCAACCTTCAGCAACAATATCTACCTGCCTGTCAACAGCTTCAGCTTCAATGGCGATGCCGGGAACGGGATTCCTCAGAAGGATTCGGACAAGAAGCTTGAAACCCTGTCCGACCGTTTGATGTACCGTCAGCAGTACCGGAAATTCAATGGTTATTCTTCCATGGTCTTAAATCACACGGTGGATGGAACGGCCGGAAAAGCGGGTGTCAGATGGTATGAACTCCGCAATTCAGGGACAGGATGGAGCATCTACCAGCAGGCCACCTATTCGCCTGCCGATGGTAACTCAAGGTGGCTGGCCAGCATCGCACAGGATACCTCCGGCACCATCGCCATGGGATATTCGGTGTCGAGTGCCAGTATTTACCCGGCCATCCGTTATACCGGCCGGTTGAAAAACGATCCTTTGAACCAGATGACCATGACGGAAAAGACCATCATCAACGGGGGTGGGTCGCAAACAGGCAGCTGGAGCGGCCGTTCCCGCTGGGGCGATTATAGCGGTATCAGCGTTGATCCTGCATCCCCTACGACCTTCTGGTTTACTTCCGAATATTATGGTATTACCTCCTCAAGCAACTGGCAGACCCGCATTGCGTCGTTTACCTTTGCCAACGTGTTTTCATCAGCAGCCTCCTCTTATCCTTCGATGATCTGCTCGACAAGCCCCGATTCCTCCCAGTTGAATGCTTACGGATATGGCGGATCGGGAAATTACACCTATTCCTGGACCTCCGTCCCGGCCGGATTCACCTCGACCCTGAAAAGCCCCAAGGTTCGCCCTTCGATTACCACGCAATATATTGCGGCGGTTCATGATGGCAGCCTTGTAAAGCATGATACCACGAGTGTGCTGATCGGCTCGGCTCCGGTGGCCTCTGCCGGCGGCGATACCACTGTCTGCTGGTTTGTTTCACCCGTCCCCCTGCACGGCACGGCGACCAATTACAGCAAAGTAGCCTGGGGCACGGGCGGCGACGGCCATTTTTCCGATCCGAATGCGCTTTCAACCAGCTATTATCCCGGTATCCATGACAAGACCAATGGCTCGGTATCGCTGATCATGCTGGTGGTTCCCAATGCCCCCTGCCTGGGCAACATCAGCTGCGTGAAAAAAATCACCCTCGATCCCTGTACCGGAATCGCCGAAAACCATGGAGATGATCCCGGGATCGTCGTGATGCCAAACCCTGCAACCGATAAGGTTACCATAACCATCGCCTCACCGCCGTCAACCGGGACCCTTACCCTTACCGGCATGGACGGGCGCATTCTCCATTCGGAAACTGTCACCTCCCCCGGAAGGAAAAGCAAAAGCCTGCAGATTGATGTTAGCAGCTTCCCGAAAGGTCTTTACCTGTTGAAACTACAGGCAGACAAGGAGGTTTTGACTGCACGGGTTGTGGTTGATTAATCCTGGCAAAGGTTTACACAAAGCTCCCAATGGAATTCATTGTGTTCATTGTGCCTTCATGGTGTCATTGTGGTTAAAAACCGGGTAAAAGCCGGAGAGGGTACTCGTCAGCCGGAATGATCCCTATGGCTTATATAACACCTTTGAAAAAGATTCAACCATCCTGTTTTACCTGAAGATGGTGCCCGCCGGGAACCCCACAGGAGTGCCGGTTATCCTCACGTTATCTAACCAAAACGCCTATTTAGCTCTTTACCGTACCCGGCATTCTCTGACGGATGACCTACAGGCACCGCGATTTTTTCGACCTGAACTACGCTGATATCTCTGCCATGATCAACCTGTTGCAGAAAGCAGGGAACAGCGATACCGAACTGGTTGTGACCTATAACAAAGGGAGGCGGTGAATTGCATGCGGTACCCGCATTCGTGGAGCATTATGGATTCATCGTACTGCCTTGACTGGATTTTAATGCAATTGACAAGGTAAGGGGAATGCAACATCACCGCATGTGCGGCCCTGGCCGGGGCGATCTCCGGTTAATCTCAGGCAAGTCTTTGTGAATGCCCCGGGTGCAGAGGCGATGCGGTGACGAGCCAACGCTGTATGACGATAACAAAAAAAGAGGACGACCTTTTGGGGCGCCCTCTTTCGTGCAGAAAAATAAAGGTAGTCTTACCAGATCACGATACGCTGGGCATCGGGGATCTTGCCCTGGCATCCGAAGGCATCCGAGAACTCCTTCATCAGCGGCAGGGTGGCATTGATCCTCCAGCGGGCCGGAGAATGTTCGTTGGTCTGAACCTGGTTGATCAGGCTTTCGTTGGTCATATTGTCGCGCCAAACCTGGGCCCAGCCAAGGAAAAACCTCTGCTGGTAGGTGAATCCGTCGATCGGTGCCGGTTTCTCTTTCCCTGCAAGCGATTTCTCCAGGGCATAGTATCCAAGGGTCAAGCCGCCAAGGTCGGCGATGTTTTCACCCAGGGTCAGTTTGCCGTTGATGTTGAAACCTTTGGTAACCTCAATGGCGCTGAAATAGTCGGCCATGCGTTTTCCAAGTTCGGCAAAGTTTTTGGCATCTTCGGGGGTCCACCAGTTGTTGAGGTTCCCGGTGCCATCGTATTGGGCGCCCTGGTCATCAAAGCCGTGGGTCATTTCGTGACCGATCACGCCGATAATGGCTCCGTAATTGATGGCATCGTCGGCATCGGGGTTAAAGAAGGGTGGTTGAAGAATAGCGGCCGGGAAAACGATCTCGTTGTTGGTCGGGTTGTTGTAGGCATTGATGGTTTGCGGCGACATGCCCCATTCCGTCTTGTCAACCTTCTTGCCAACCTTTGACAGCATGTCGTTGTGATCCCAGAGGGTGATGTTGATGCTGTTTTCGATCAGTTTATCCGCCTGGATATCGATGGTTGAATAATCCTTCCAGGTATCGGGATAGCCGATCTTCCAGGTGAAGGCAGCCAGTTTCTTCTTCGCCTTTTCCTTGGTAGGTGCGCTCATCCAGGTGAGTTTGTCGATCCGTTCACTGTAAACCTCACGGACATTCATGATCATTTCGGTGATCTTTTTCTTGGAGGATTCAGGGAAGTATTTTGCCACGAAGAGTTTGCCCAGGGGCATTCCCAGCCTGCGGTTCACGCTCATGGTGGCGCGTTCTTCGCGCGGGCGCTGTTCTTTCACACCATACATGACGGTGCTGAAAAAATGAAAGGTCTCCTTGCTGAACTGGTCGGGCAGCAGAGAGGCGAAGTGGGTGAGCACCTGCCATTTGTAGTAGGTCTTCAGTATATCCACCGGGGTTGCCTTGATCAGCAGGCTGAGATTCTTCAGGTAGTTCTTATCCTGTACGATCACGGTATCGGTTGGCAGGCCGAAATTTTTGTAATAGTCCTTCCAGTTGATGTCGGGGGCGATTTTCTGCAGCTCGGTAAATGAAATTTTGTTGTAGATCTTGATCGGATCGCGGAGTTCGAAATTTTTAAGCTGGATGAGGGCGAGTTTGGTCTCAAAATCGAGGATGGTCTTCCCCGGGGTTGCGATTTTCCAGCCGGCCAGTTCAAACATTTTGTCAACATGCTTCACAAATTCAGCCCTGATCTTTACCATGGCCGAATCCTGGTTTTCATAGTAGTTGCGGTCGCGCATCGAAAGCCCGCTCTGTCCCATGAAAATGGCATTCATCGTACTGTTGCGGTCGTCGGCGCCAACACCGGCATCGAACGGACCTCCAATATTGTATTTGGCAAGGTCGCCGGCTGTGGCAATCAGTTCGGCGGTGGTTTTGGCAGCGCTGACCTTGTCGGCCAGCGGCATGATGGGCGCGATGCCACGTTTGGCAATGGTAGCCGTATCCATATAGGAGCGGTAGTAGCCCGCGATCAGCTGCGGCTCGGTTCCCTTTTTGGGGTTATCCATGGCCAGCAGCTCCTTGATGATCCCCTTGATTTTTACTTCGCGGGTCTCTTTGTCGAGGATGTCGAACGAACCCCATGAACCTTCGGTAGAGGGAATCGGGTTGTGTTTTTTCCAGTTGCCGTTGACGTAACCATCAAAGTCGGCACATGGCTTGACCGTGGTGTCCATGGTCGTAAGATCAAAGGCAGGTACTTTGTTTGTCATCTTTTTATTGTTGTTACAGGAGGTGATCACCACCATCATCGCCAGGATGGCGAATGCAAGGAATACCGGGTGTTTTTTCATAGGGGTTTGAGTTTAGCCTGCAAAATTACTTGTTTTTTTATTTCTGCCAACCTGACAAACGATGGCTCAAAACCTTAAATATGATTAGTTTCGGTAAGCCGGCGAATAAATTTTGCCATTAAATTTTCTTATTCAAAATAATTGTTAAATTTATGTCGTGAAAACTCATTGACTGTTAACCAAATAACAATGGAATATAAGATTTTAAAGATTCAAATTGCCGACCGTATCGCGGTCGTGACCATCAGCCGGCCTGCTGCGTTGAATGCGCTGAACTCCGATTTTTTCGATGAACTGAACCATTTTCTTGATGACCTTGAACCTCGTGATGATGTGAAGGTGCTGGTGATCACCGGTGAGGGGAAGGCCTTTGTGGCAGGTGCCGATATTGCCGAAATGGTGCATATGAACAGCGCGGAGGGGTTTGCCTTCTCAACAAAGGGCCAGCGCACCTTCGACAGGCTTGGGCAGTTTGGCATTCCTGTCATTGCTGCCATCAACGGGTATGCCCTTGGCGGCGGCTGTGAGCTGGCCATGGCCTGTGATTTCAGGATCGCCAGCAAACTGGCCAAATTCGGCCAGCCGGAGATGAACCTGGGGATGATCCCCGGTTATGCCGCCACACAGCGGCTTTCGAGGCTTACCGGCCTTGGGAATGCCCTTTACCTGATCCTCACGGCTGAGACCATCACTGCCGACGATGCCCTGCGCATCGGGCTGGTGCAGAAGGTCACCGAGCCTGAAATGCTGATGGAGGAGGTGATGAAGCTGGCCGCGAAGATTGCCGGCAATGGTTCGCAGGCTGTGCCGACCTCGAAAAGGGTCATCCGCGCCGGTATGAACATGGATTTTCAGCAGGCATCGGAACTGGAAGCCGTTGAATTCGGAAAGCAGTTTGACGACGCGGCGACGAAAGAGGGGATGAAGGCATTTCTTGAGAAAAGGAAACCTGAGTGGCGGTGAAGTTGATGTGCTGATGTGCTGATGTGCTGATGTGCTGATGTGCTGATGTGCTGATGTGCTGATGAGTTGATGTGCTGATGTGCTGATGTG
>JBAXOB010000056.1:0-26538 GCA_037133475.1 Bacteroidota bacterium | reverse complement strand
GTCCATTCCTGCATTCCTGCATTTGTCCATTCCCGCATTCCTGCATTCCTGCATTCCTGCATTCAGCAAACAACCGTCCCGATCGCTTCTCCCCTGATAAGCCGCAGCAGGTTTCCCCGTGTATTCATATCAAATACGATGATGGGCATATTGTTTTCCCGGCAAAGGGTAAATGCGGTCAGGTCCATGATCTTCAACCCCTTGTCATATGCTTCATCAAAGGAGAGCGTGGCAAATTTTGTTGCTGTAGGATCTTTTTCAGGATCGGCGGTATAGACACCGTCAACGCGTGTGCCCTTGAGAATGGCATCGGCACCGATCTCAATGGCCCGCAGCGCGGATGCGCTGTCGGTTGTAAAATAGGGGTTCCCGGTGCCGCCCGCAATCACCACGACCTGACCCTGGCCGAGGTGGCTGATGGCTTTCCTGCGGCTCATGGCGTCACAGATGGGATCAATGGCCAGCCCGGACAAAAGCTTCACTTTAATGCCAAGTTTTTCAAGCGCAGCCTGGATTGCCATGCTGTTGATGACCGTGGCCAGCATGCCCATATAGTCGCCCTGCACCCGGTCCATTCCTTCACTGGTGCCGGCGAGTCCCCTGAAGATATTGCCGCCACCGATCACGATGGCAACCTGTACCCCCTCTTCAACCACCGACCTCACCTCTTCCGCATAATCGGCCAGCCTGCCGGGATCAATTCCATAACCCTGCGACCCTTCCAGCGCTTCGCCGGACAGTTTTAACAGAACACGTTTCAGTTTCATCTGTTCATTATTAAAGGAATGATGTATGTTATTCTCCTGTCCCGTGACAGTTTTTATATTTCTTGCCACTGCCGCAGGGACAGGGGTCATTGCGTCCGACCTTCTTCTCAACCTTCACCGGCTGTGCATGCACCGGTTCCTGGGTTTTTGAATTTGACTGCGACAGCATATCGGAGCGTTCTTCCTTCATGCGGGCGCGATCCATCTTGCGGGGCGCCTGGGCCTCCTTCACGTTGTCAACCTGGATCGGCACGTCGGCCTTTATGAGGAAGGAGGTGATCTCCTTGTTGGTGCGCTGAACCATGCTTTTAAACAGTTCAAACGACTCGAACTTATAAATAAGCAGCGGATCCTTTTGTTCGTAGGCAGCATTCTGAACCGACTGTTTCAAATCGTCCATTTCACGCAGGTGCTCTTTCCAGGCATTGTCGATCATCCCCAGCACGATCCCCTTTTCGATACTCAGCACAACCTCCTTGCCCTTGTCTTCGTAAGCTTTTTTGAGGTTTGCCACGGCCTGCATCGTCTTCAGTCCGTCGGTAACGGGAATGGCGATATTTTCATACCGCGAATCATTTTCAAAGACATCCTTGATGACGGGATAGGTTTTACGTGCTATGTGTTCGCATTTTGACTTATACCGCTTATAGATGTAGCCGTAAAGCCGCTCAACCAGGTCATCGTTGTTGAGCGTTCCGAAATCAGCCTGCGAAATGGGCGAATCGGCCGCAAACTCCTTCATCAGGTCGAGGTTGAAACTGGTATAGTTGCGCGTATCCTGGGCATCGAGCACGATGGTTTCACAAACGTCGTAAATCATGTTGGAGATGTCGACAGCCAGGCGGTCGCCAAAGAGGGCGTGATGCCTCTTCTTGTAGATGGCCTCCCGCTGGATGTTCATCACGTCATCGTATTCGAGAAGTTTCTTACGGGTGCCGAAGTTGTTCTCTTCCACCTTTTTCTGGGCCCGTTCGATGGAGTTGGTGATCATCGAGTGCTGGATGACCTCGCCATCCTTTATTCCCATCCGGTCCATGATCTTGGCAATCCTGTCGGAGCCGAACATGCGCATCAGGTCATCCTCGAGCGATACGAAGAATTGCGAACTGCCCGGGTCGCCCTGCCTGCCTGCACGGCCGCGCAGCTGACGGTCGACGCGCCGCGATTCGTGACGCTCGGTGCCGATAATGGCCAGGCCGCCTGACTGCTTTACGCCGGGTCCCAGTTTGATGTCGGTACCACGACCCGCCATGTTGGTGGCAATGGTAACGGTACCGGCCCGGCCTGCTTCGGCGACGATGTCGGCTTCACGAGCATGCAACTTGGCGTTCAGCACGTTGTGTGCAATGTTTTTTCGTTTGAGCATCCTGCTCAGCAGTTCAGATGTTTCAACGGAGGTTGTCCCAACCAGGCTGGGGCGCCCCTCCTTTACGAGCCGCTCGATTTCGTCGATAACCGCGTTGAACTTTTCGCGTTTGGTTTTATAAACCAGGTCTTCGCGGTCGTCGCGGACGATCTTCTTGTTGGTCGGGATCACCACCACGTCGAGCTTGTAGATGTCCCAAAGCTCGCCGGCTTCCGTTTCGGCAGTACCGGTCATACCGGCCAGCTTCTTGTACATCCTGAAATAATTCTGCAGGGTGACCGTGGCATAGGTCTGGGTGGCGGCCTCAATTTTGACGTTTTCCTTGGCTTCAATGGCCTGGTGCAAACCGTCGGAATAGCGGCGCCCCTCGAGGATACGGCCTGTCTGTTCATCCACGATCTTCACCTTGTTGTCCATCACCACATATTCCACATCCTTTTCAAAGAGGGCGTATGCCTTGATGAGCTGGTTTACCGTGTGAACGCGTTCGGTTTTGATGGAGTAGTCGAGCATCAGGGCGTCCTTCTTCTCAATTTTCTCCTCTTCTGAAAGAGGCTGGCGCTCCAGGTCGGCAATCACCGAACCGATATCGGGAAGGATATAAAAAGTGGGGTCTTCATAGGATTGGGTCAGCAGGTCGATGCCCTGGTCGCGCAATTCGATGGTATTGTTTTTTTCATCGATGACAAAGTAGAGAGCATCGTCGATGATATGCATGTTCTTGGCCTGTTCTGCAAGGTAGAAGTTTTCGGTCTTGAGCATCAGCGCCTTCATGCCCGGTTCGCTGAGGAATTTGATCAGCGCCTTGTTTTTCGGTAACCCGTGATGAGCCCGCAGCAACTGCTCGCCGGCCTTTTTCAGGTTTTCATCGTTTTTGGGATCCTCCGAGAGCGCCTTTGCCTCTGAAAGGAGCTTGGTAACCAGCGCCCGCTGGGCATTGTACAGTTTGGTGACATTGGGTTTCAGGTCATCGAACAGCTGGTTTTCGCCCTTTGGTGTGGGACCGGAAATGATCAGGGGGGTACGGGCATCATCGATCAGCACCGAGTCAACCTCATCCACGATGGCATAGTTGTGCGGACGCTGCACCAGTTCTTCAGGGTTACTGGTCATGTTGTCGCGGAGGTAGTCAAAACCAAACTCGTTGTTGGTGCCATAGGTGATATCGGCCAGGTAGGCATCCCTTCTCGCCTGTGAATTGGGCTCGTGACGGTCGATGCAGTCGACCTTCAGGCCGTGGAATTCAAACAGGGGACCCATCCATTCCGAGTCGCGTTTGGCGAGATAGTCGTTGACGGTGACAATATGCACCCCTTTACCCGGCAGCGCATTGAGAAACATGGGCAGCGTGGCGACCAGTGTTTTTCCTTCACCCGTGGCCATTTCGGCGATCTTGCCGTCGTGCAGCACCACCCCGCCGATCAGCTGGCAGTCGTAGTGAACCATGTCCCACGTGATCATGTTGCCGCCCGCGGTCCAGCTGTTGCGGAACCGGGCGATATCTCCGTCGATCTCGACACTCGCCTTCCTGGCAGCCAGGTCGCGGTCGTTCTGGGTTGCCGTGACTTCGACATATTCATTTTCAAAGAAGCGCCTGGCGGTATCCTTCATCACCGCGAAGGCCTCCGGGAGGATCTCATGCAGCGCCTCCTGGGTCAGCTCGTACGATTCCTTCTCAAGTTTGTCGAGCACCGCGTAAAGGTTTTCCTTTTCATCGATCTCAATATCGTCGGAGTTGAGTTGTTCCTTTAATGCCTCGATCTCCTGTTCCTTCGCCGAGATATGCTCCCTGATCCGGTGCTTGAAGGCAATCGTGCGGGCACGAAGCTCATCGTTCGAAATGGTTTTAATCTCCTCCCAGGCCTCCAGGGCCTTGTCAACCATCGGGTTGATACTCTTGATATCGCGCTGGGATTTGTTCCCCAGCATCTTCTTGAAAAAATCTAACATATCTTCTGGTTGATTACTGCAATATTTTCTGCAAATCGGCTTCCAATCCGCTGCTCGGTTGTCCGGCCGGGTATTTATTTATCTTTCCCTCTTTATCGATCAATACAAACAGGGGGTAGCTCCTGACATCATAATCCTTCAGCACCTCCGGGTGTTCCCCTGTATTCAGGAAGGTCCATACATAATCCTTTTTCAGGTCGATGAAATGGACCATTTTACTGAAATACTTGTCGGCGGAGATACTGACAAAATGTATGCCATCTTTATATTTGTCATAAAGGGGCCTCATCAGGTCCATTTCCGAAAGGCAGCCTTCGCAATAGGTGGTCCAGAAACAGATCAAAACAGGTTTCCCCTGCAGGTTTTTCAGTGCGACCTCCTTCTGATCCCGGTCGGGAAGGGCGAAGCCTGGAGCCGGAGTTCCCGGTTTCAGGTTGGTAAGAAAGTTAATCAGGTCTTCGGCCAGCACCCTGTTTTCAAAGAATCTCGATTTTGTTTTCGCCGATCGCAGCAACGCCACAATATCATCCTGGCTGAATCCAGGCGTGTTGTAAAATTCCATCATCCCCTTCAGCATTACCAGTTCACGCACCTGGTCATTCTTCAGCAGGGTGTCGGTTTCCATAAACTTCATCATGGCTGTATAGGGATCAGGCCCCTTGATGATCGTTTTGCAATCGGTCTTGTGCAGGATCAGGGAGGTAACGGTGATGTATTTTGAGAAAAAGCTGTTAAAGAAATCCATGTATTCCAGGTTGTTGAACTGGACGGGCTTATCGTTAAAATAGTTCCGGACAAGCTGCGATTTGCTGTAATACTGTGTCATCTGCTCCAGCGCGGCAAGCTTATAGGCTATATGAGCGGCGAAATATTCATTCTCAATAGGGCTGAAATGCTGGATGAGCTGTAACCGGAAGGTGTCGAGCAGCTGCCTGTTGCGCGTGCGGTAGAGCTGGTTGAAATGGTCCATCAGGAAGGCACTGTAGATGGCATTGAAGGAGGTAATTGACTTGTTTAATTCCGAAGCGGTTGAATCATCCAGTGAAACCGACATATTCTGCGACTGGATAAAGGGATTCACCTCGGCATTGTCGTCATAGTTCATCGGCTCAATGCGGATGTTATAGTGCCGGGTGGGTTCAAGGTATAATTCGGCCTTATGGAAATCGATGGTGAGGATAGAATAGATGATTTTGGTGATCGGGACAGAAAGGGTGAAATGTCCGGAAGAATCAACCAGGGCGGTGGCCAGCGGTTTGTCGATAAAGGTGATCAGGTCGGCAGGGGTGCTGACCCGGATGGTTTTTCTTTCCGCTCCCGGCGCCACTCCATTGATAACGACGTTCTGAGCCACAGCAGCAACCGACAACAATATAAAACACAATGACAAGATGTACAACCTCATAAAAAATATTTTTATTCCATGATTTGGTAACGACCCCGAAGATCCGGATGTGATCAATGAGCACCCAGTTCAATTCCCGCGGGTACAAATTGCCTGGCATCCCCTCCGTTACGGATGATATCCCTGACGATGGATGAGCTCAGGGATGCATATTCCGGTGCACACAGCAAAAAGACGGTTTCAAGACCGGGGAACATCAGTTTATTCATCTGGCCGATGCCGCGTTCGAATTCAAAATCAGCGGCGGTGCGCAACCCCCGCAGGATATACCGGGCGCCTTCCCGGCGGCAGAAGTCGATCGTCAGACCGCTGTAGCTGGTGATCATAATGCCGGGCTCCTCTCCGAAAATCTGGTGCATCCATTCCAGCCGTTGTGCCAGGGGAAAAAAGGACCGTTTCTCTGAATTCTCACCGATGGCCACGATCACTTTGTCGAAAAGCGGCAAAGCTCTTCTGATGATGGATTCATGCCCGCGTGTGATGGGGTCAAATGAACCCGGAAAGACCGTAATTCTATCCATGTAAATCGGTTTGAATCAACAAAGGTAAGAAAAATGACGTGACCGGGAGGCTATTCAAAGGTGAATGATACCTGGAAAATTTTCGAGTTGAGCCTGTCGATGGAGTTTGTGTATATATTATGCTCTCTTTTCAGGACATCCATTAACCCGTACATCATCTTCAGCTCCAGTCCGAATTTGAACCATTCATTGTAAAAGTCAAATCCAACGCCGGCTTCAATATAGACATCGTTCTGGTTGAATTTCACGATTTTTTCATTCCTGTTTTTCTCTTCACGCTTTTTTGCCTGTGAGGCCAGGTCGAGGGTGTATTGGGCGCCTGCAAGGAGGTAGGGTCTGAAATTATTATACCGGAAAGCCTTGTATTTGATCTCGAGCGGGAAATTAATATAGGTCGACGGCACCTTTTTTGAAATGGTCGAAAAGAGGACAGAATCCTTTTCGCCGATGCGTTTCCTGAATGTTTCAATGTCATAGATGATGGTCCTGTCGCCAAACGAAAGCGAGGGCACGAATTGCAGCTCAAGATCCCGGGCAAGGTGCATATTGGCCACAATACTGATCACAAAGCCCGGCGTCGGCGTTGAATATACCGAAAGCACCTTTGCCGAGTCAGGGAGCGGGAGTATGTCGGGAAGGTAGGTCGAATCAAAGACATGGGTTCGCAAATCATTAATCGGCCGTATGGTGGCATAACTCATGTTCACCCCGAGAATAAAACCGAAATGAAATATATTTTCTTCGTCATAATCGGGCATGTTGAGGACGACAGCCCTCTGGCTCTTACCATGATTTGGTATGCAAAGAAAGAGAAGTAACAGAATAATTAGCGTGAACCGTTCGGTCTTCAAGGAGTTGCAGTAATGGTTGAGAGAGTTAAACGCAGTTTTGAGGGAATTATTTTTCAGCAACGTAGATGGATGCGATCCCCATGCTTAACCGGAGCTGTTTTGTGTTTTTCAGTCCTGTTTTCTCCAGGATCTTCAGGAAATCATTTCCCGACGGAAATGCAGCCACCGATTCGGGAAGGTAGGTATAGGCCTTGATGTTCCCTGAAATGATCCGGCCCATGACCGGTATCACGAAACGGGAGTAGATGCCGTACAGTTGTTTCATTGGAAATGTGTCAGGATGGGAAAATTCCAGGATCAGCATCACCCCGCCAGGGCGCAGCACACGCCGCATCTCCTGCAGGCCCAGGGCCAGATTTTCATAATTGCGGACCCCGAAAGCCACCGTTATGGCTTCAAATGAATTGTCGGAAAATGGAATTTTCTCAGCATCGGCCATCCGGAGGGTGATCAGCTGATCGAGACCCTTTTCCACCAGTTTGACACGCCCGATCTCCAGCATCTTTTCAGAGATGTCGATGCCGACAATTTTCTGGGGTTTCAGGGCGGCGATGGAGATGGCAAGGTCGCCGGTTCCCGTAGCGACATCCAGTACTCTGGGGGGTTTATACGTGTCGAGAATCCGGACAAGTTTTTTTCTCCAGCCACGGTCAATTCCAAAGGAGAGAAAATGGTTCAGGAAATCATACTTCGGCGAAATGTCATCAAACATCTCCCGTACAATCTCTTTTTTAGTAGGTTCCGCCATTCCGAAAAAAAATTTAATAATTTCTAACCCTCCACAATCAATCCGACCATTGTCTACATTTCCTGCATTTCCTGCATTGCCTGCATTGCCTGCATTGCCTGCATTGTTTGCATTGCCTGCATTGTTTGCATTGCCTGCATTGTTTGCATTGCCTGCATTTTCTTCATTCCCACATTCCTGCATTCCCGCATTCCTGCATTCCCGCATTCCCGCATTCCCACATTCCCGCATTCCCGCATTCCCGCATTAAATAAAAAGGGGATCACCCAACTCCGGATAATCCCCCATTTTATTCACGATTTTAGCTTATGCGCCAAGCTGGAGGCGTTTAAAACCTGTCACAGTCAGATCCTTGTCGTTTTCAACGATATACTGGCGAACGGTTTTTTTGGTATCCTTGATAAAATCCTGGTTCAGCAGGGTCATCTCCTTGAAGAACTTGGAAAGTTTGCCCTGGGCAATTTTTTCCAGCATATCTTCGGCTTTTCCCTCCTGGCGTGCCTGGTCTTTACCAATCTCGATCTCGCGGTCGATAACCTCCTGCGAAACGTTTTCCTTATCGACGGCAACCGGGCTCATCGCAGCAACCTGCATGGCAAGCTCATGCCCGATTTCGGCAACGTTTTTGGTATCCTTCTTGCTGAGGCCGAGAACGGTGGCAAGACGGTTTCCAAAGTGGTTATAGGCAAATACAACAGGAGCTTCGATTACTTCGAAGTGGGCGATCTGAATTTTCTCACCGGTTTTCCCAAGGAGTTCATTCAGTTTCTCATCCACGGTGGTGGTTCCGAGCGACATGGGCATAAGGTCAGCCGCATTCTGGATACGGTTGGCAAGACCCAGGTCAAGCAGGTCCTTTGCAAATTTGATAAATTCTTCCGTTTTACCTACAAAGTCGGTTTCACAGTTTACCATGACTACAGCGCCATAAGTCTGATCGGCTGTAGTACCGGCAATCACAAAACCCTGGTTGGCATCGCGGTCGGCACGCTTGCCGGCTACTTTCTGCCCTTTTTTCCGCAGGTAGTCAATGGCTTTGTCAAAATCGCCTTCTGTTTCCTGCAGGGCTTTTTTACAATCCATCATCCCTGCACCACTCATCTGGCGCAATTTATTCACATCAGCAGCAGTAATATTCATATAATCGGTTTGTTTAATGTTTGTTAATAAGAAATATCAAAAAGTGAAACAGTGAGATGTCGAGGTAATGAACCAGCGAGGCGGCGTGGCAGCTAAAAATCGCTGCGATGGCCTGTCGGCATTCAATATTCGATATTCAGTATTCAGAATCCGATATTCGATCTATTTTTTGGGTCTTCCGGCAGGTTTGCTGATCCTTTTCCTGGCAGGCTTGTTCTTGTCGTCAGGTGCAGGTTCGAGCGCCTTCATTTTGGCAACTTTGGTGTCAACGAAATCCTTTTTCACGATTTTGATGCCGTCTTCATCGACCTCATCCTCATCGGAATCGAACAGCGATGAACCCATTCTCATTTCGCCATCTTCGTCGCGGTCGTCGCCCGACTCTTTCTTATCACGGTCGAGTTTGCGTTCCATAAGTCCCTCTTCGATCGCCCTGACCATCGTGTCGACGATGAGGGAGATTGATTTGGAGGCATCATCGTTGGCAGGAATCGGAAAATCCACGGTCCTCGGATCGGAATTGGTATCCACGATGGCAAAGGTGGGGATGTTGAGTTTCTTGGCTTCGGCAAGCGCGATGTGTTCCTTGAGGATGTCCACGATGAAAATCGCTGCCGGCAAACGGTTCAGGTCGGCGATGGAACCAAGGTTCTTTTCCAGTTTGGCGCGTTCACGCGTGATGGTAAGCCGCTCCTTTTTTGACAGGTTGGTATAGGAGGGGCTGCTCATCAGTTTGTCGATGGAGATCATCTTGCGGACAGCCTTGCGGATGGTGGCAAAGTTGGTAAGCATACCGCCCGGCCAGCGCTCCGTAACATAGGGCATGTTGATCCGCTTGATATGTTCGGCCACGATCTCTTTCGCCTGTTTTTTTGTGGCGACAAAAAGCACCTTCTTTCCAGATTTGGCGATTTGTTTCAACGCAGCGGCTGCTTCGTCGATCTTCGCCATGGTTTTATACAGGTCAATGATATGGATTCCGTTGCGTTCCATGAAAATGTAGGGCGCCATGGCAGGATTCCATTTGCGGCGCAGGTGACCAAAATGGACACCGGCATCCAATAATGCATCAAAATTCGTTCTTGACATATACTGATTCTAAGAATTCTACAATACTAACGTTTACTAAACTGGAATCTCTTACGGGCCTTTTTCTGGCCGAATTTCTTCCGTTCCACCATACGCGGGTCGCGCATGAGCAGCCCCTTGGCCTTTAAAGGCGGGCGAAATTCTTCGTTGACTTCGCAAAGGGCGCGGGAAATGGCAAGAGCAAGCGCTTCGGCCTGGCCACGGATTCCTCCGCCGTCAAGATTCACCTTGATGTCGTATTTGCCCTGGTTGTTGGTCACCTCAAAAGGTTCGGTCACCTTGAATTGAAGAATCGGAGTGGGAAAATAGTTCTTGAAATCACGGTTGTTCACAGTAATGATGCCTGAGCCGTCTTTCATATAAATTCGTGCTACAGCAGTTTTCCTTCTGCCGAGGGTGTTTATGACTTCCATATTACTTGATTGATGTTAATTTCATTGGTTTCGGTTGCTGTGCCTGGTGCAGATGCTCGGGACCGGCGTAAACATAAAGGTTGCGGAACATGACAGAACCCAACCTGTTTTTCGGGAGCATCCCCTTGATGGCTTTCTCCACCACTGCCGTCGGCTTTTTGGCCAATAACTTGACCGGAGTTACCTCCTTCTGCCCGCCGGGATAACCCGAATGGGAAAGGTAGATCTTCTCTTCCATCTTCTTACCGGTCAGCCTGATTTTCTCGGCATTGATAATGATAACATTATCGCCACAATCGACGTGCGGTGTGTAGTTGGTTTTCAGTTTGCCTCTCAGCAACAGGGCCACCTTGGCAGCCAGTCGCCCCAGTACCTGGTCTTCGGCATCGATAAGCACCCATTCCTTGGTCGCGGTTGCCGCGTTGGCGCTTATGGTTTTGTAACTTAACGTATCCATGCTTTCTTCCTGATTATTTTAAATAATTGAACCTTTTTCTTCCAAAAAGGGGTGCAAAGATAAAAGTAAATTTCTGTTCCGCCATGCAATCCGATGCCTGAAACAGGAAATATTTCACATATCCTTTATTATGTTACATTTTTTTGTAATTTTATGGCTTATTTTATGACAGTACGCGTTTGCTTCAACCGGGATTGGAAATTGAGGATGCTGATGTGCAGATCATTGTTTTAATTGATTGATCGCAATCGTACCTTAATAATCCTGGATCAAACCAGGCTAAGCAGGCTGGCCGCCTCATGAAAGTCAGGTTAAAAAAAAACCGAGGAATGAGCGTAAAACTGCGGACTGTCTGAGGAGCGAAATGACGAGTTTCAACAGTTCAGCGAATGACGCTGATTTTTAGTGACTTTCATGCAGCGGTGACTTTTCTTTGCTACTTTCTACTATGTTGAAAAGCAAGTGGTAGAAATAAAAGCGGATGTCGATTACCTTTGAGACAGTCACCACGAAGGCAAGGGAGGGCTCCGGTATTGTTACCGGTACAATTGTGCTTAATCAAAATATATCACACCATATGGAATACCGTCAAAACGAACAGCTGCTGCTGGCCTCCGAGTTTGTTCAGTTTACGAATCAAAACATCTTCCTCACCGGGAAGGCCGGCACGGGGAAGACCACCTTTTTGCACAACCTGAAAAAGATCACCCCAAAGCGGATGGTGGTGGTCGCCCCTACCGGCGTGGCGGCCATCAACGCGGGAGGGGTAACCATCCACTCCTTCTTCCAGCTGAGCTTCGCCCCAGCCATCCCCGAATCGCTGCAGCCACGCGACCCGGCTTCCCAAAACGAGGCATTCAACCGGAAATTCAACCGCGAAAAGATCAACCTGATCAAATGCATCGACCTGCTGGTGATCGACGAGATCAGCATGGTAAGGGCCGACGTGCTCGATTCGGTGGATGAGGTGCTGCGCCAGTACCGCAACCATTACAAGCCCTTTGGCGGCGTGCAGCTGCTGATGATCGGCGACCTCCACCAGCTCTCGCCCGTGGTGCGCGACGCCGAATGGAGCATCCTGCGGGACTATTACCATAGCGCCTACTTTTTCGACAGCGTTGCACTGAAAAAAACAAATCCCGTCACCATCGAACTCAAGGAGATCTTCCGCCAGTCGGACCGGCACTTTATCGGACTGCTCAACAAGGTCCGCGATAACGAGATCAGCGCGGAAACCATCGCAGAGCTGAATTCCAGGTATATTCCCGGTTTCAGCCCTGATGACAACGAAGGCTACATCACCCTGACCACCCACAACGCCAGCGCCTTCGCCATGAACCAGGCCAGACTGGCCGGTCTGGAAGGCAAGTCGCACTTTTTCAAGGCGGAGATTACCGGCGATTTTCCGGCCCAGAACTTCCCCACCGAGGAAAACCTGGAGTTGAAGCCAAATGCACAGGTTATGTTTATCAAGAATGACCTTTCGGCCGAAAAACAATATTATAACGGGAAGATTGGTAAGATTACCAGGATCACCGACGATGCCGTCTTTGTCAAATGCCCCGCCGATACCGGTGAAATCGCAGTTGGTAAGGTCATGTGGGAAAATGTAAAATATTCGCTGAATGAGAGCACCAAGGAGATCAGGGAGGAGCTGGCGGGCAGCTTCACGCAGATCCCGCTGAAACTGGCCTGGGCTATCACCATCCATAAAAGCCAGGGGCTTACCTTCGACAAGGTCATCATCGATGCCAACGCCGCCTTCGCCTTCGGGCAGGTCTATGTCGCCCTGAGCCGCTGCCGCACCTTCGAGGGGATCGTCCTGAGTTCTCCCATTGCCGGTTCGGGTATTAAAACAGATTCGCTGGTGATCAGCTATTCGCTGGATGCCCGGCAACAGGAACCCGGTGAGGATAAACTTTACGAATCAAAATACATTTTTCAGAAAGAGCTTGCCATCGAACTTTTTGATATGAAGCTGATCCGGTATCGCTTCGACACGGTGATCAAAACCGTCAGGGAAAATGCCAACATCCTCGACCAGGCGCTCATGGCTGAGATCCAGGAAAAGCGCAGCCTGTGTGAGACGGAGCTCTTCCAGGTAGCCGAAAAGTTCAGGTCGCAGCTCGAAAAACTGATGGAGCCGCAGATGCTCCCGGAGGCCAATCCCGGGTTTCAGAACCGGGTCAGGCAGGCTTCGGTATATTTCTCCGACAACCTGAAAAAACAATTCAGGACCTTCCTTGAAACCATCAGTCTCGACACCGACAACAAGGCGGTAAGGAAGCTGCTTACGGAGGCGCTGGAAAAGCTCCAGAAGGAAATTTTTATCAAAGTCTCCTGTCTCGACAGGTGCCAGCAGGGATTTGACACCATGTCGTATATAAAGGTGAAATCGGGGGCAGAGGTCGACTTCCGGCCCACCTCAAGGCAAAAGACCCAGGATTATCTTGAATTTTCGAAGAGCATCGCCCATCCGGAACTCTATCGTGCCATCAAACAGTGGAGAAACAACCTGGCCGATGAATTCAGCATTCCCACCTATATGATCCTGCCGCAGAAATCGATCATGGAACTGATGAAACGCCTTCCCCTGACCCTTCCTGAACTGAAGACCGTGAAAGGGATCGGCCCGGCAAAGGTCAAGCAGTACGGCGAAAAGATCATCACCATCATCAGGGATTTCTGCACCGATCACAATATGGTTCCTGCCCAGACCCAGATAGCCGTTCCTGCAAAAAAGGAGAAAAAAAGCAGCGCTGGTAAGAGCGCAGCGCCGAAAAAGGAGAAGGTAAACTCCCCGAAGATCAGTTTTGAGATGTTCGTGGCCGGCAAGACCATACCCGAAATTGCCGCCGAACGCGGATTCACCGTCTCGACCATCGAGGGTCACCTGGCGCCATACGTGGGCAGCGGCGACCTGGAGGTGACCCGTTTTGTATCAGGCGAAAAACTAAAATATGTGCAGAACCTGCTTGGCGATCACCGGCATAAAACGGCGGGTGAAATCAAAAGCATCCTCGGCGATGCCATTACCTATACCGACCTGCGGTTTATCCTGCAACATTTCAGCCGGGAAATCTGAAAAATTCATCATTAACTGGTTCGCAGCAAGTTATGTATCAAAGGCTCTTATCAAACCATCTTTCGCGCAGCCGGCCCTTTTGCCTCCTCGGGGCCAGGGGCGTCGGGAAAACCACGCTCATCAGGGAGTTTGCCGGTAAATTCAGCAATCATATCCATCTCGACCTGGAAACTACCGTCGACAGGGCCATTTTTAATTTCGACGCCTCTGCCGGGGAGACCCTGAAGGCCATCAGCTTCCTGAAGGGTAAAGAGCTTAGGGGAAGCGGTACGCTGATCGTCCTGGACGAGCCTGCCGGTTGCCCTGAGGCGCTGAGGTGGATCCGGCTGCTGACCGAACAGACCAAATCCGGAAAACCAGATCCGCATATGCCCTTCCTGGTCGCTGTTTCCTCGGTGTTCAGCAAGGAGATAAACCTGCTGACCGACCGGCTGACAGGAACGATGAAGGCCTGCTATCTGTATCCCTTTTCCTTCGAAGAGTTTCTCCCGGTGATGGCGGATCCGGCCGCGCTGGAGGCCTTCGCCGAGGTGCCGGTGCCCCTGTATGCCTATGAAAAGCTGCTGAATTATTTTCATCTCTACAGCCTCATCGGCGGGATGCCTGAAATCACGTCGGAATATGCAGCTAACCGGCATCTTGCTGCCTTAAAAAACATCTACGAGCGCATCGAGGAGCGGTTTATTCAGGGTTTGCCGGATGTCACCCAGGGAACGAAAAGCCGTGAACTGGCCACGGAGGTACTACAGAACACCTACCCTTTTGCCGCAACCCGGATCAGCTTCAACCGTTTTGGTAACCTTGAAAAGGGCAGCAGGGAGATCGGCATGGCATTCAAATCGCTGGAAAATGCATTCTTTTTAAGGATGGTCTATCCCGCGATTTCGACGGTTCTGCCCCAGGTTCCCGATACATCCAGGTTCCCGCGCCTGCAGATGCTCGACACCGGACTGGTTAACTATTTTTCGGGGATTCAGAAACCCCTTTTCCAGTCGCACGACATGAACGCGATTTTCGAGGGACAGATTGCCAGGCAGGTGGTGGGGCAGGAGATCCTGGCAACTGCGGATGCTCAAACAGCCCATTTTCCTCCGGAACGATCCTTCGAACAAGGGAAGTTGCCAATGGGTGGAATCCCTGTCCTGAATTTCTGGACCCGGGGCAAAGCCCAGTCAACCGCCGAAGTCGACTTTGTGATCCCCTTCAACGACCTGCTGATCCCTGTTGTCGTCAGGTCGGGCGAACCGGGAAGACTCAGGTCGCTGCACCAGTTCATCGACGCCTCCCCGCACAACTTTGCCGTACGGCTTTATGCCGGCAAACTTGCTGTGCAGCAGACACAAACCCTGCTCGGGAAAAAATTCTTCCTGCTCAACCTCCCCTATTTCCTGGCCGGCAAGATCAGCGAGCATCTCAAGGGGTTTATCCGGCTGGCGAACGGATAGCAGGATTTTACTTACCTTTGCACACCATTTCCAATAACTGCTTTTATGTCGATCAGTGTCACCAACATCACCAAACTTTATGGCGCCCAGAAGGCGCTGGATGCCGTTACGCTCGAAATCAAACCCGGCGGAATAACCGGCTTGCTCGGTCCCAACGGCGCCGGGAAAAGCACCCTGATGAAGATCCTGACCTGCTTTATCCCTCCTACTTCGGGCGATGCCGCTGTTTGCGGATTTGACGTGATGGAACAATCCATCGAAGTCAGGAAAAAGGTGGGGTACCTCCCCGAAAACAACCCTTTATACCTTGACCTGTACGTGCGCGAATTCCTGGGATTTATCGCCGGAACGCACCAGATCAGGGAAAATGTCGCCGGGAGAGTGGCGGAGATGATCGAAATAACAGGACTGCAAAGCGAACAGCACAAGAAAATCGGTGCCCTGTCAAAGGGCTATCGCCAGCGGGTCGGGCTCGCCCAGGCGATGATTCACAACCCTGAGGTGCTGATCCTTGACGAACCGACCTCCGGGCTTGACCCCAACCAGCTGCTCGAGATCCGCCACCTGATCACCGAAGTGGGCAAAACCAAGACCGTGATGATGTCAACCCATATCATGCAGGAGGTCGAAGCCATGTGCGACAGGGCCATCATCATCCACAACGGCCGGATCGTTGCCGACGATTCCACACAGAACCTGCAGCATCTTGCTGTTTCAAAGGTGCTGATCAGGGTCGAATTTGCCACTCCGGTTGCCCATAAACTGCTGATGCAGATACCCGGCGTGACCGAAATCAAGCACCCGATCCAGCAGATCCATGAGCCTGTATCGGCGGTCTGGCACCTCAGCGGCATAGGCTCCGCCGATATCCGGCCCGCCATTTTCCAGTTTGCCGTTGACCACAAGCTGACGGTTCTTTCGCTGCACCGCGAAGAACAGAAACTCGAGGAGGTATTCCAGGAGCTGACTAAAAAATAATCGCAGGGTGGATTTGAAAAAATTATTATTTTTGCAAGCCATTAGTGGACAGATTTGAATGATTGCAACCACTGGAAAAAAATGCTAAACCATATTTCCTCCCTTCAATCGCAAATCAGCCTCTTGTATTCATAATTCGTAATTCGTAATTCTAATATTATGGGATATTTATTTACATCGGAGTCCGTTTCAGAAGGACATCCCGATAAAGTAGCCGATCAGATCAGCGATGCCTTACTCGATGAGTTCATGCGCTGGGACCCCGAGTCCAAAGTAGCTTGCGAAACCTTTGTAACAACAGGTCTTGTTGTTTGCGGCGGGGAAGTCAGAACCCAGGGATGGGTCGACGTACAGGAAACCGCGCGTCGCGTCATCCGCGAGATCGGCTATACCAAGGCTGAATACCGCTTTGATTGCGATTCGTGCGGTGTTATTTCTACCATCCATGAGCAGTCGCAGGATATCAACCAGGGCGTGGTTCGTGAAAAGAAGGAGGACCAGGGCGCGGGCGACCAGGGAATGATGTTTGGTTATGCCTGCCGTGAAATGGACAACCTGATGCCAATGTCGGTTGAACTGGCCCATATTATGTTACAGGAACTTGCTGCCATCCGCCGCGAAGGCAAGCAGATGAAATACCTCCGCCCCGACAGCAAGTCACAGGTCACCATTGAATATGACGACAACGGCAACCCGATGCGGATCGATACCATTGTAATCAGCACCCAGCACGACGATTTTATCAAACCCAAGGATGATTCCCCCGCGGAGGATAAGATCGCTGAAGTTGCGATGCAGGACAAGATCAGGGAGGATGTTCAGAAAATCCTCATCCCGCGTGTTAAAAAAGCGCAGCCTGCCCGCATCCAGAAGCTTTTCCAGGGCGACTACAAACTGTTCGTGAACCCCACCGGCAAATTTGTCATCGGCGGTCCTCATGGCGATACCGGTCTTACCGGGCGCAAAATCATCGTCGACACCTACGGCGGCCACGGAGCTCACGGTGGCGGTGCCTTCTCCGGGAAAGACCCCTCAAAGGTCGACCGCTCCGCAGCCTATGCTGCCCGCCATATTGCCAAGAACATGGTTGCCGCCGGCGTTGCCGACAAGGTGATGATCCAGGTAGCCTACGCCATTGGCGTGGCACAGCCTGTCGGCCTGTATGTAAACACCTACGGCACCGCCGCAGTGAAAGATAAAAAAGGCAACATCCTAACCGACGGCGCCATCGCTGAAAAGGTAAACAAGGTTTTCGACATGCGCCCCTACTCCATCGTGGAACGCTTCGGCCTTAAAAACCCCATTTACCAGCCTACCGCCTCCTATGGCCATTTTGGCAGGGATTTCTATACCAGCGAAGTTGAAGTGTTTTACCCCGTCAAAGGTGTAAAACCCATCAAAATCAATGGCAACGGTAAAGAGGTTTACCTGAAGAAGGTTGATTTCTTTGCCTGGGAGAAACTCGATTTCGTGGAAAAGGTGAAAAAGGAGTTTTCACTCTGATTTTGCATAACCTGAAACTTTCCCGGCTTTTGCTGCTTTCGCTGATGCTGTGCACCCTTGCCGGGAATGCACAGATCAAGTTGCAAAGCTATACCTCGGCTACCGATACCTTTTACTGGAAACGTTACACCCACATCCCAAGGCCGCAGAAACTAAACCTGCGGCCTTATGTGGTTGTGAACCCCGGGAAGGTTGTTGATACCTTCCTGGCCCGGAACCCCGACCAGTTCCCCCAGTTTACCGGGGATTCATTGCCAAAGTATTCCCCCGGAAAATTGAAAAAATGTCTCTATCCCGTTGATATCAACGGGGACAACCGGCCCGACATCATATTCAGCGGTTACGGCGGAGGCGAAACCCCGCTGGTGAGAATTTACCTCAACCGCGGCGACAGCTTTGAGCTGGTTTTCGAGGACTACCAGTATATTACCCGCCTGAAGAAAAAGGAGGGGAAACTGACCGACTTGTCGACAGGGGATGTTGGCAGCGGGGATAACTATCTTTATTTCACCCGCGATTACAAGGTTAACCAGGAGCATAATGTTCCGGAATTCATCAAAGTCAAACAGCACGTGGCCTACCGTTATACCGAAGAACCGGTGCGGTACTACTCGGTGCCGGTTCCTTTTATTGCCAAAGCCGACACCATGCTGTTGAGGGCTTCGGCAGCCAGGCTCAACGAACCCTTCTTTCCAAAACCCGAAACTTTCGGAAATATCGTGGCGAAATACCGCAGCAAGGCAAAGGGGATGGTACTGGCAATCAAATCCTATGGAAAGGGAAACGACTGGTATTTTGTGGAAGTTTACCCGGGAACGATGCCTACTGCCTCCATCCTTTACGACCTGGACAGGCTGCCCTCCTTTATCCGCGGCTGGGTATCGGGCCAATCGATATTACTCGACCTGAAATAACCTGCTTTCAGCCTACCTTACTGATCTTCTCAAGCCTTATTGCATCAGCAATCACAATCTTTTTCCCGGTAACCTGGATAATCCCTTCGCGGTGAAATTTCGACAAGGTATGTATCACGTTTTCCGTGGAGCACCCGGCGAATTCTGAAATTTCCTTTCGGGTCAGCGTAAGTAAAAAAGATGGGGACTGGTATACCGCCCGTGACAGGTAAAGCAGGATATCGGCAATCCGGCCATTGACCTGTTTATGGGCCAGGCTGATAAAGTTCAGGATTGAGGCCTTGAACATGCCGGTCATCATCTCCATCAGTTTCAGCATAAAGAGGCTGTTGGTCATGGCAATTTCAAGCAGCAGCGCGTAATCAATGAAACAAACATCGCAGTCTTCCACTGCCAGAAGCGAGTAAAGATTCAAACCGCTGTTGATGGCATCGGCGCCTCCTATCATCGCTGGCGCACGGGTGATGGTAAGAATAAGTCCATGGCCGGCCTCATCCTTCATGCTGAACTTGACAATGCCCGACTGCAGAAAAACCAGGTGGGATGATTTCACCCCCTGCCTGAGTATCTCTTCGCCTTTGGTAAAGTGGACCCGCAGGGAACTTTGCTGAAGCTTCCTGAATTCGGCAGGATTGATAAACTGGCAGCTTATTGCCTGGAACATGCATCTACTGCAGTCGACCTGCTCCTTATGATTAAGTTCAATCAATGCGCTGAAAGTATAAGATTCAAAATCACCAAAGGTTTAAGCCTTTGCAGCAGCAAATTTATTTTGACCGGGTGGAGAATCGAACCGCTTAAGTTGCCTGACAATATGGTAAAACAGATAAAGCTTAAGGTGCGTTTTCAGGCATGGAAAAAATAGCAGGTAAGGGGCACGGTTAAAATGATCCGGCTCATTCCCCGGCAAAAAAAATGAGCTGTCTTAAAATGTATTATTTTGAGACAGCCCTGATTAAAAATCAACAGAATATCAATGTTTTACAATCAGTTTTTTGGTAATGCTGTTTTTCCCGTCAAGCACCAGTGAATAAAAATAAAGACCGTCGGCAAGGCCGGAGGTGTTGATGGTCCTGGTTGCGGCACCCGGGGCGATTGATTCGGTCAGCACGGTTGCACCAACCATGTTGCGTACAACGATCGTTCCCGTTAAGCCGGCAGGGACAGAACAGTTAAAACTGGCAGATGCATTGGCAGGGTTGGGGTAAGCTGATGAGAGGAAACCCTCGCGGGAAGCCTTTTCATCCAGGCCAACGGTCCATGATTTATACTTCACCAAAAGGTAAGCCGAATCGTTATGGTTGGCTCCGTTGAAGAATACCCAGCGCACCACACTTTCACCCAGTTTAAAACCCATTCCGGTAGTTGTACTGTAATGGCCTACAAAATCGGTAAGCGTCTGCCCGGGTGTCATCGGGGCGGAATTGGGGGAGACCGTTACAAAGGATGGATAGCAACCTCCGGCCCAGCACATGGTGGTTTCGGTCGAATCCAATAACTTTACATCCACCTTCTTTGAATAAACATTGATGGTGTTTGAACTGATATTCTTGACATTCAAATAGGTAATAAGTTCAACACTGTCATAGGTCCCGAACTGGGTAATGGTCGTATTGGTAACATTGACTCCCTGCGGGGTGATTAGCGATAAACTCTGGGAGTAGCCATAAAAAGCCACCATAGAAATAAGCAATACAGAAAGTAATATTCTTTTCATAGCCGATATCTTAAATTGCGTTGAGATGTTATGTTGCAAAATTACAATATTTTTCAAATGCAATTTCATGCCAGCCATAAAAATTTATATATTTGTACATTATAAAACTAAAATTTTCCCGTCATGAAAAAAATGTTACTTTTTATAGCCTTTGTTTGCTCCATTATTTCGGGCTACAGTCAATCGCAACGGTTTATCCTCTTCGAGGAATTCACAAATGCAAGCTGCGGGCCTTGTGCCGCGCAAAACCCGGCATTTGATGCCCTGTTGAACGCCAATAGTACCAAATGTACCTCCATTAAATTCCATACGAACTGGCCGGGTGTTGACCCCATGAACGCGCAGAATCCTGCCGATGCCGCCGCCAGGGTTGGTTATTACGGAGTTACCGGCGTGCCGCATGCCGTTATGGATGGCGTGCCCCAGACAGGCCCAAATTATACGGGAGCTCCCGCCAATGTCACCCAGGCGAAAATTGATGCCGAGTACCTGATCCCGTCGCCCATTGACGTCAGTCTCCAGCACACCATTTCTGCCGGGCAGGATTCGGTCTATTCGACCATGCTCGTCAAATGCACCCAGAACTTTACGGGAACCCTGGTTGCCCATAACATCATCATCGAGAAGTGGATTCATTTCAACTCTGCTCCTGGAGGAAATGGCGAAAAAGATTTTTATAATGTCATGAAAAAAATGCTCCCCACCTCTGCAGGGACTGTCATTCCGGCAACCATGGCAACAGGCGATTATATCCTGATGGAGGGATCCTGGAAATTCGGTACCGTTTATGACAAGACCCAGGTTGCCGCTGTTGGATTTGTACAGGATAAAAACACCAAAGCGGTTTTCCAGTCCGGTCTCAGTGCCACCACCCCGCTTGTGATGCCCTACAGTACCGATCTCCAGGTTATGGCCGTCAATAACGTGCTGGCCGTTACCTGCAAGAACAAGATCACGCCTGTCGTCGATATCCGCAACAACGGGAACAACCCGGTGACCAGCATGACCATTAAATACAATGTAAACAACGGGGCCGTAAGCACTTTTCACTGGAATGGCAACCTGCCAAGCCTGAAACATGTGAATGTGACCCTTCCCGAGTATGGTTTCGACATCCTGCCGCAGAATACCCTTACGGTTTATACCACCAACCCGAACAACACAACCGACCAGTACCCGAAAAACGACACGATTCATTTTACGATAAAGGCTGCGCCGGTAACCACCAACACTGTCACGCTGACGATCCATACCGACAACGCCCCACAGGAAACCACCTGGGATGTGAAAAGTTCAACCGGTACCGTAGTAGCAAGCGGTGGTCCCTATACCCAGTCAAACCAGTTCATCACCCAGAACATCACCCTGCCACAGGCCGATTGCTATACCTTTACCATTTACGACAGTGGCAACAACGGGTTATGCTGCGTCAACGGCAGCGGCGCTTACCAGATCGCCTGCGGCAGTACGGTAATCAAACAGGGCGGCACCTTCGGATCTTCCGAATCGAGCGAATTCTGGATGGAGGCCCCTACATCAACAGGGCCGGCCAACACGACCAGCCCGTTCAATGTATTTCCCAACCCGTTCGACGGTTCTGCCAAGGTATCATTCTACCTGGCCAAAACCGCGAATGTCACCATCAACCTGTTCAGTGCCCTCGGCCAGCTGGTTTCCGCCAGCGACCTGGGCAGCCTTGGCAGCGGAGAGCATGAAGCTACCATCGACGGACAGAAATTAACAGCCGGAATGTATATCCTTCAACTCAACACGGGAACCGCTGTCTTTTCAAGAAAAGTCTCTGTGATTCACTAATTTACTCATTGTGCGGAATCCTGACTTCCAGGGCTCCGACACCGTATTTTGCCATGGGGGCATCGAAGAACTCGATGCCCTCCTGCTTTTTAAGAAGTTCAATGATGTGGGTCCTCAGGATGCCATTCCCAACACCGTGAATAAAGACAACTTTAAGAAAATGGTTTGCCACGGCGCTGTCGAAGCACTTCAGAAAATAATTTACCTGGAAATCAAGAATTTCCGATTTTTCAAGGTTTGTGGGATCATCTACCAGCTCATGGATATGCAGGTCCACAACCGCTTCGCGGGGGGCGACCTGGAACCGCGAAATCAGCGAAGCACCCGTTGCAGGCGCAGGGCTCGCACCCTCCCTGCTTTCGGGCGAATCAGCCGCCTTGAAATGGGAGGTCAGCGAAAGCACCTTTACCACGATCCCTTTGGCCTGGATCATCGGGTGGTCGCGGTAGTTGCCCTCCTTGAAAAACTTCTTGCCATCGATGCTGTATTCCGAATTGAAGGGAGGAAGCACCTCCCGGCATTGCTGCTTGTGAAACAGGAACTGCAGACAGCAGTCGGTCCAGTGGGTAAGCTGTTCACGGTTGATGGTGTCGAGCAGCAGTTTTGAATCGGGAAAGATGCTGCCATAGTCAACGCCATTGTAATGGCCCAGCGGCGTTTTTCCGAAGATATTGTAGAGGACGTCGTAGGAGCTGTTGTTGATCAGGAAAATATCAACCTGGCCGGTAATCAGCCATTTCTGATCATGGGGAACAAAGGCAAGGAAGATATCCTCCGATTTGCGGTCGGCTGTCAGATGATGGGCAAGGTGCCTGAGCCGGTCGTCGCCAGGCTCCACCGGTTCTGGATCCCCTTTCGGAAGTTCAATTTTGTAGTGCTCTTCGAAGAACCGGCCGGCCGGGTTGCTTGGCTCGATTTTTATCAGTTCACTGATCATGGTAGGAATTTCAAAACCATCCTCTATCAGGATGCTGACAATGCGGCTGTCGATGATCTTTGCCACAATTCCTCCCCCGGAGGTATTCAGAAACTTAACTTTATCGCCGACGTTCAGGGTGCTCATATTTTGATTTTTAATGAATTAACAGAAAAGGTTACGGTTGAACAGCAGGACAGGATCATCCTCCGTCTGCCGGGCTGCAAAGTTAGTCTGTTTTTGTTCCCCCGGAATCATGGCTGCAGATGTTTGTCAACCTCTCATTTCCAGAAGCTAACGAATAAACCCTAATATCCAAACTTATGAATATTAAAATATTTAGTAACTTGCGCCCAGTATTAACCAAAAAAATGTCATTATGAGGAAAATTTCTGTCCTGCTGCTATTCGTATGTCTGGCAGCAACTACGTCGTTTGGCGGAGGATACCAGGTAGGTTTGCATGGTGTGCGTAACATCGGCATGGGACTTATCGGAACTTCACTGAGCTATGATGCCAGCACACTGTTTTACAATCCTGGCGGCGCTGCATTTGTCAATGATAAATGGAGTTTTTCCGGTGGTATGAGTTTTATTTTTGCCAGGGCTACCTTCCAGGCAAAAGATGCCAATTATCAGGCCACCCTGAAGCATGAACTGAATACCCCGTTTTATTTTTATGCAGCGTATAAACCTACCAAAAAACTCAGCGTAGGCATTGCAGTCAATGCTCCTTATGGAAACAGGCTTGCATGGAAGGATGATGCCGGAACCGACTGGCAGGGACGTTACCTGATCAAGGACCTCTCGTTTAAAGCAATTACTTACCAGCCTACCGTTTCTTACCGTTTCAATGATATCATCGGCATTGGCGTTGGTTTTGTTTTTGCCACGGGTACCGTTGACCTGAACAAATCGATTCCCCTGGATGGCGCCACTGGCGACGGGAACCTGCACGTTAAAGGATCGACCAGCAATTTCGGATACAACGCCGGGATTATGATTCATCCCGAGCAGGGCTGGAGTATCGGTATTGACTACCGTTCAAAAATCGAGATGAAGGTTAAGGGCGCCGACGCCACCTTCAGCGTTGCCCCATCGCTTAGTTCAAGTTTTCCCAATAACAAGGTGGATGTGATGCTGCCTTTACCTGCAAACCTTGACCTGGGCGTTTCTTACGAATTCGGCAAGAAAAAACAGTGGATGATCGGCCTCAACTTCTGCTATGTTTTCTGGAGCACCTACGATTCACTTGTTTTCGATTTCAAGACCAAGACCCCGGCTGTTGGACGCACCGCCACGCCATCCCTGTATGAAGACCGCCTGATTGAACGCATCGGCGCTCAGTACAAAATCAATGACAAGGTGGCCGTAAGGGTAGGCGCCTATCTTGACCCATCGCCTGTTAAGAGCGACTACCTGAACCCGCAGACCCCCAGTCTGGACGAAACCGGTTTTACCTGTGGTTTTTCCATTTACCCGATGAAAGGATTCAGCATCGATGCTTCCTTCCTTTACCTGATCGGTGCAAAACGCAGCGGGAGCTATTCCCCCGACAACTTTGCCGGCACCTACCGAACAGGTTTCAGCATCCCGGGACTCGGTTTATCGTACAGTTTCTAACTTTAAAATTTGAACGCTATGAAAAAAATACTTTTCATTATATTATCAATTGCCCTTTTTGCCTCCTGTGAGCGAAAAATCGACACCTTTAAGGTCGATAAAGGGAATGCCAATTTCACCACCTATATCGCCATGGGCAACTCGCTGATGTCGGGTTATGCCGACGGCGCGCTTTACCATACCGGTCAGCAATATTCCATCCCCAACATCATTGCCGGACAACTTCAGCTGGCAGGTTCGGGTAAGTTTGTGCAACCCGTTGTAAACAGTGAATATGGTGTGCAATATCCCGGGTCTACCTCAAAATACGTCCTGGGTTATTCTTCCGATTGCAAGGGTGTTACCTCCATGGGCCCCGTGCATGCACAGGGAACGCTTGAACCGCTTGCACCTGTTGGCTACCGGGTAAACAACCTGGCTATCCCGGGAGCAAAATCATTCCACATGCTCTTCCCGGGTTATGCAAATTACAACCCCTACTACGCCCGGTTCGCAACCAGTGCCACCAATATGGTCGTGCAGGAGATCGCCCCGCTGAACCCGACCTTCTTCACCATCTGGCTTGGCGACAACGATGTGCTCTCTTATGCCCTTACCGGTGGCGTCGGTGATACCATCACCAGCCCCGCCTTCTTTCAGCAGGCAATGGGCGCTGTACTTACAGCACTCACAGTTAATGGAGCCAAAGGTGTAATGGCGAACATTCCCGACGTTACCGCCATCCCTTTTTTCACCACGATCCCTTACAACGGACTTGTCCTGACCCAGAGCCAGGCCGACTCGGTGAACATGGCCATGCATCTTTATCAACTTCCCTTTGTATACAAAAAAGGTCCGAACCCGTTCCTCGTTGCTGATCCTTCATCCCACCACCCGATGTTCAAGGTTCGCCAGATGCAGGCCGGGGAACTGGTGCTGATGAGTGTACCCCAGGACTCTCTCAAGTGCAGGGGCATGGGAATCATCAACCCGGCAACCTTCTATCCCTACCCCATTCCCTCACAGTATGTGCTGACCATGGATGAAGTTTACAAAATCAGGGTTGCCACCGAGTCCTATAACACGATCCTGGCTGGTCTTGCCACGCATTTCAACCTGGGACTGGTGGATATGAACGCCAAACTGAGAGAATTCCAGAAGGGCATCGTATGGGATGGTATTACCTTAAACACGACCTTCGTGACCGGTGGTGTTTTCTCCCTCGACGGAATCCACCTGAATCCAAGGGGATGCTCCATTGCAGCCAACTATTTCATTGATGCCATCAATGCCAAGTACAGCAGCAAGATCCCCCAGGTTAACATTACCGCATACCCCGGCGTAAGATTCCCGTAAACCGGGATCAACACCCTTTATTGCCAATCGAGTAGGAGGAAAATGAAAAGGTTTTCCTCCTACTTCATTTTCCGTCCTCTCACACCACCGTACGTACCGTTCGGTATACGGCGGTTTCTTAATTTACACAACGGACTTGTTTGTAGTAGTCAGAGAAAAAGATGAAGCCCGCCTGTTTCAGGCGTTCATTGGTAATGCTCCTATTCAGGATTGGGCTATCGGCAACTCGCCAATATCCTTTCCTGGTGTTCGCAAGTTCCCAGGCTTTAGGCCGGGGGATACCGAGTTTAATCAGGTTTCGGAGTCTGGTTCTGATGCGTTTCCATTGTTTCCAAATCAACGATCTCAACCGCCGCCTGAACCATTCGTCAGTCCGCTCCAGTAGGCTCTTCATGTCGGCTAGTCGGAAGTAATTCAGCCATCCAGTGATGTATTGGCGCAATGCTTCCTTCCTGCGTTCATTTCCCCAACCGTTGCTGCGACAGGTCAGTTCCCTGATTTT
>JBAXOB010000055.1:0-27550 GCA_037133475.1 Bacteroidota bacterium | reverse complement strand
TGAAAAGGTGATTTTCGATAAGAAATAATAGTTCAAAATTAGCGACGGCTAATTTTTTTTATAAAACTATTTCAGGTAGCTTCAGATTTTTTGAAAGGGAATAAACGTAATTTTGCAAGGGGTTACAAGCCATTATTTAGCTTGTCATTTGTTTACAAATTAGGCGTGTACGATTTGAATACGTGTCAGTAAAGTTGACAGTTTTTAGGCACTACCCTCTAAAACATTAGTAAATACTACCTATCCAGAAGCCATGTTAGCCCCTTCAAGGGGAGGGCCGGGGAGAGGTCATTAAGACAAGTTGTTGAGAGGTCATTTATGGCCAGTCGGGGAGAGGTCATTTATGGCCAGTCGGGGAGAGGTCATTTATGGCCAGCCGGGGAGAGGTCATTTATGGCCAGTCGGGGAGAGGTCATTTATGGTCAGTCGGGGAGAGGTCATTTAATTTCGCCGGGAGAGGCCTTTTTACGGCAGTTGAAGGTTTCGTTATTGCAGCATGAGAATCATGATCATCAGTAATTTCAACAGCAAAAATTTTTATTCATCCATAATTCAAAAATCAAATGAAAAAGACAAACACTTATCTTTCAGCCTTACTCATCCTGGTTACGGTGATGACGTTGTCGGCACAGGCATTTGCCCAGGAGAAGAAGATCGAATCGATCCAGATCAAGACTTCGGCCATGTGCAAGCAATGCAAGGAGCGGATCGAGAACGGTCTCGTCTATGATAAGGGGGTGAAGGATGTGGTGCTGGATGTTGACACGAAGATTGTCACCATCCGTTACAACACAAAGGCCACCAACCCGGAAACCCTGCGAAAGAAGATATCCAAACTGGGATACGATGCCGACACCATTCCCTGCGACAAGGCCGCCTATGAAAAGCTGCCGGCCTGCTGCAAAAAGGATGCGCCGAAACACTGACAGTTCAAAGTTGCATTACCTGCAGTCTGGTCAGGGAACATTGCCTTTGCAATAAAGCGGGGATGCCTGCCTGCATACCAGGATATCGCCATGGCCTTTGAAAAAGTTCACGCTGTCCTTGGCGGAGAGGGTGTAATACATCCTGTAGATGGTCCCGCTTTTGAATTTCGCGGTGTCGGACAGATCCAGGAGGAGGCTGGCCATGCTGTCTTTACAGCAAAAGGTGAACATCCGGTTGTAGTTTTTGTCGACGATGACGGCCTTGAACTTCAGCAGCCCGAGGCCGCGGTAGACCATTTCTGCAAAATCATATACCGGGTTGGGATAGGTGATCACGATATTCTGCGGCCGCTCATGGATCCCGGGCCCCACATTCCACCCCGTGGTATCGCGGATGTAGGTGCCGTTGAGGCTGATGGTGTCGGGAAAACTGAGCAATGCAAACTCTTCGGCAGTCCACTTCGCGTCGTTCCGCCAGTCGTCATCTTCGGTGCCCCAAACGCCTGTGATCTGCCCGACATCGTTGATTACCGAAATGCCCTTGAAAATATGGGCCGGCGCGGGGGGCGCGCTGGTTTGGGTTGCGCTGTGCTTTTTACATCCTGCCGCCAGAAGAAGGAGAGCGGCAATCACTAAAATGTTTTTCATAAGGCGGTTATCATTTTTGGGGGATGTTGTGACCAGTCATTATTCCTGTTGTGTAACGGGTATTCCACCTTCAAATTTCGGTATTTCCCGGTAATCTCAAAAAACTTTCATCATTTTTCTATTGTGTTTCCTCTTGTGCCCTAATGTGCCTATTGTGGTTTATTCCATCCTAAGGAAACAAAATCTATCTTTGCATAAAACCCTCCCCCATGAAAACAACCCGGCTATTCCTGGTCAGCCTGATCATCCTCATCCTGGCCTCGTATCAATCAAAAGCGACGGTAACCGACAGCACCACTTCGGGCTTTACCGTGAAGTTTGAGAAACTGGTAAAAGTCTCACCCGACAGTCTCTATACCTTCCTGGTAAGGGATATCGGCAAATGGTGGAACCAGGAGCACACCTGGTCGGGGAGTGCCGCCAACCTTTCGATCGACCCTGTCGCCAATGGTTGTTTTTGTGAGAAGCTCGCCAATGGCGGGAGTGTCAGGCACATGACGGTGGTATTTGCCAGCCCGGGAAAGATGCTTCGCATGGAGGGCGGCATGGGGCCGCTCCAGGGGCTCGCCGTAGCGGGCATCATGACCTACATCATTAAAAACGAGGCAGGGTTCTCCCGGATAACCCTTACCTATTCCGCCGGCGGCTATATCCCCGGCGGCGCACAAAAATGGGCCCCCATTGTCGACAAGGTGCTGGGCGAGCAGTTCGGCCGTTTGACGGGGTGGGCGGAGAAGAGGAGGTAAGCGGGTTTGCAGATATCGGAACTGTTAATTATTCCGGTGCAAATTAATAGGGATAATTACCGTAATTGTCCTGTGTTATTTTTGTATTCCTCACAAAATGAGCTTATTGATTCACGCTAACAAATTTATTAAATAAAAACGGGTAATTAATTTTGAATTCAGAAATTAATTATCTTTGAGATGTTATCATAATATCAGGTTCCATTCCCGCATTTATTTTCCCGGATTTTGTTTTTGGACCATTTATGAAAAATAACATCGAATACGCTTTCCTGTTGGGTGGTTATGATCTTGAAATGGTCTGTATCAGGGATATCCTTATCCAATATAAAAACGCTCCTGCAGCTGTATTTTCAATTGATTTTCTCGATCACCATCTGCAATGGGGGGCGCAGCTGAGCCATTATGCAGCGGAGCTGCCCGGCATCGCTTCGAAGTATATTGTGGGGGTGGAGCTGGGGGAGGATATTCCCTTGCCTCCGGGTTATATCGCAATCGATCATCATGGAGAAAAATCAGCATCAGCCTGTTTTCGGAAATCAGAGCAGGTAGAATCCTTCTGGGTTGCCTATTTCAGGGCCTGTCATGCCCTGATCGACAAGCAGCATTAAAGCGGCGCCCTGGACAATGTTGCGTTGTAACCAGCATACCCTGAACATGGTGTTATTCCTGTTTTCCGGGGTGATGACTGTGGTCACCGATACATCGGCCCCGCATTTAGCCCTCCAATGTATCGGGTCATAGCGCCTGCTTATGACAAAGGTTAATGGTTTAAGGTGATATGATCATATGTGATGGGATAACACTTTGGGTAGGGTCATGCCATGGCATGACCCTACGACCAATAAATGGTGGCATCGTAGGGCCACGCCATGGCGTGGCCCCACAGGTTGATATGTCCCAGTTAGTCAAAAATCAAAGGAATCCTGCTCCCGTCAGGTTTTGGTGATTTTGGATTATTTTTGTTCCCGGCTGCTTAGGACTGAGGTCACTGAAACTATGTCCGGGAACTGCCAACGTAAGGTGTAGCCAGTCTTGGTGTCTTTGTTAAATCCTACCCCGGTTGAAATACTACTGTCACCTTATCCCCTTGCATTTTATGCCAATTCCGCTGTTTTAACGCGAAGCATGTAGCAGCCATGTCATTTTTGCTGTATCATTCAGATAACCAGAATTATATCATATCATGCCCCCGTAATTTGTCAGTAAAATGGTTGATTTCCCCTGTATTTTCCCATCCTCCTACCGTAAATTCCCCATTAAATCGATCAATTTCCCATTGTTTTGGCTTCGGCCTTCCGTAAATTCTCCTTTAAATCGATCATTTTCCCATTGTTTTGGCTTTGGGCTTCCGTCAATTCAGCATTAAATCCATCCTTTTCCCCACTGTTTTCCCATGGACGCTCCGTCAACACTCCGTCGACGCTCCAACAACGCTCCGTCAGATTACCGTCAACCTCCCATGGCGATGGCTACTCGCCTGCAATGGTCTCCCAACGATGTTGCGTCGGGGTTGCATCACGGTTGCGTCAGGGTTGCTACTGGGTTGCTACTGGGTTGCGTCGGGGTTGCGTCATGGTTGCGTCGGGGTTGCGTAAGAATATGAAAATCGTCCCCATGCGGAGCCTCCTCCACGGGAACCGGCAACCTGTGTTTTTTTTCACAATTGATTTTCCGTGCGCTAAAATGAAATATATTTGTATATCAACATCCGGGCCTAAAGCCGGGGGATGGGAGGAAGGCCGGCAAACGGTTCATAAGCAGTGGATTTAAGATCCTGGGGAATGCCGTTTTGGAAAAGATTTATAAGAAGATCAGGCAAGCTATCTTTGAGAATAACATATCATCCTATGAAAAAACTCCTCGTTATCGTACTTATGCTATGCGCAACCGCCGCCAGCGCGCAGTGGAGCCGCACCAGCTCCTACGCCGACGGCTCCGTCCTGGGTGAAACCTCCTCCCCAACGGCGATCGGCATCTATACCAATAGCGGCATCTCCCTGCTGAAATCGGCAAACCCCGTGTGGTCGATGATCGGTTACGCGACCGCCGGTTTCTCGCCTACCCGGTTTGCCGCCACCGATTCGATCATCTTTCTTACCGATGACGTCTGGTATCATGCCTCCCGTGACGGGGGGGTGACCTGGTCCATCGCCCAGGGCCCCTTGTCGCCCCAGTTCATCGGAATCATGGGGCAAACCCTCGTTGCCATCGGCCAGGATAATGTCGTGAATTTCTCTGTCAACTGGGGCGCCACCTGGCAGCAGGCTCCGGCCGGGCTGAGCACGGCATACCCTCTCCTCTCAACCATCATGGACAACCAGGTTTTTGCCCTGCAGGAAACAGGGAATTCAAACATCGCACTCTACCAATGCACCCGGAACGGCACAACCTTCTCCGCCTGGAGCCTGGTAAAGAGCTTTCCGCAATTCCAGACCTTCTATACGATTGCCTCTTCCGGCGGGATCCTCTATACGGGAACCGATACGGGGGTGAAACGCTCGGCTGACAAGGGTCTTACGTGGGGGTATGTCAGCGACGTACAGGAGGATGTGGGACAGATCGTGATCGACTCCTCCTCCCTTTATTCCGTAGGACTTTCCATGTATGACCTGAAACGCTATGATTTGAAAACCTCGATCTGGACCACCATCCTGCCTCCCTGGTACGATACGGTTGCAACCGCCATCTTCGCCTGCAACGGACAGTTTTATGCCTACCTCTCCAACCATTACGGACAACCCTATGGATTTTACCGCTACGCCGGAAACAGGTGGCTGACCATGACCGCCCTCCCCGTGGGTAACCCGGCCAGGGAGTATCATGCAGTGAAACAAACCGGGAACTATCTTTTTACCAGCCTTTCAGAGGTGACAGGCGCCACAGGCTCCTGGGCTTACTACTCTTTCGATGATGGCCTCACCTGGAACCGCTTTGAATCCTCCACCGCCTGGTCGGTCAACGATGCCCTGTTTGCGGGCAACCATTACCTGGTTGCAGGGTTGCCCGGAGTTGGAATCGCCGACCCGGCCGCCGGCACCATCACCGCGACCGGCGGCATCACCGCCAGCCAGGCCTACAGCCTCGAAAAATTCGGAAACCTGCTCTATGTGGGAACTTCCGAAGGCATCTATACCTCTGCCAACGACGGGGCAACCTGGACCTACAAGTTCCTCAAGGGGAGGATTGTATATAAACTCAGGGCCGTTAACGGGATCCTCTATGCCGGCACCGACCAGGGGCTGTTCGCCACCACCGACGGCCTTACCTTCGGCAATACCACCTGCATGGCGGCCGGGATCACCGATATCGCCGCAACCAATACCGAACTCTTTGTGACCTCCGTGTCGGGCCTGCTGAAAAGGGTCGACTCCCTCAACGCATGGGTGCCGGTTGGCACCACGCTGGTCGGTACCGATGTCACCGCGATCGTTGCCCACAGCATAAGGCTCTATGCCGGCACCGCCCATGGCACGGTGGTCTATACCGACGACGGCGGGAAAACCTGGATGGATATCTCCGAGGCTGCCTTCCGGGATGTCACGGGACTCGGCTTCCTGGGCAGCAAGCTGGTGATGAGCGAACTGAACTCGGGGGTCTGGATCTACCCCTCCAGCTGGCCCAATGGCATCGGTGAGAATGGACAATCGCGGCCACTGACCCTTTTCCCCAACCCTGTGGGCGAGCGGCTGAACCTCCGGCTGCCGGGCGGTTTCAGGGGGGATATCTCCCTGGAAATAAAAAATATTGCCGGGGTCACGGTGATGAAGATGCCGGCCTGCAGCGTGGTCAATGGTTCGGTGAGTCTCCGCGTTGCCGGGCTCCCGGCGGGGATGTATATCATTTCTGTGAGAGGCCGGGATCAAACCGTAACCGGGAGGTTCTGCAAGGCGGAGTAGAGCTTTTCTGTGATTGAGTTGCTGTGTCGGGTTGGTGGCCGGGGAATTGGCATCCAATTAACCACATAGGCACATAGGACACATAGAAATATTTTACAATCAACGGCTTTATAGTCTCCTTCACAAACCTTCTCCCCCTCCTTCAAGGAGAGGGTCAGGGGTGAGGTCTTTTTTCTCCCCCTCCTTCAAGGAGAGGGTCAGGGGTGAGGTCTTTTAATAAAAGGAAAAACTATTGTTATAATTTAGCCCAATACTGAAGTCAACACGAGTTGACTAAGAATAAGAAAGGCCGGCCCTTTTCGGGGCCGGCCTTTCAGTATCTGGTAGTCTAAAGGTTATTTTTTGGTCGCCTTTTTAACGGCAGCCTTTTTCGTAGTGGTCTTTTTTCCGGCAGCAGCCTTTTTCTGTTTGATCACAGCCTGGGCGGCAGCCAAACGGGCGATGGGCACGCGGAAGGGGGAGCAGCTCACATAGTTGAATCCAAGCGAATGGCAGAATTCAACAGAGGCTGGTTCGCCGCCGTGTTCGCCGCAGATCCCGATCTTCAGGTCCTTGCGGGTTGAACGTCCCTTTTCAACTGCCATGCGCATCAGCTGGCCAACACCTTCGAAATCGATCACCTGGAAGGGATCAACGGGAAGGATCTTCTGCTCGATATATTCGGGGACAAATCCGCCGATGTCGTCGCGCGAGAAGCCAAAGGTCATCTGGGTAAGGTCGTTGGTTCCGAAGGAGAAGAAGGTAGCCGTTTCCGCAATTTTATCGGCGGTGAGGGCAGCACGCGGGATCTCGATCATGGTACCTACCATGTGGGGAATCTCCTTCATCTTGAACTTCTTGCATACTTCGGCATAGATCTCGTCGATGATCAGGTACTGGTGTGCCAGCTCCTTTTCGGTACAGGTAACCGGGATCATGATCTCGGGGAAAATCTTTTTCTTGTCCTGGAGCAATTCGGCGGTAGCTTCAAAGATGGCGCGAACCTGCATCTCGGTGATCTCGGGATAGGTGATGCCCAGCCGGACGCCACGGTGACCCATCATCGGGTTGGTCTCATGCAGCGCGTCGGCACGGCGGTTGAACTCCTCCATGCTGATCTTCAGGCTGTCGGCGATCTTCTTGCGGCTCTCCTCGTTGTTGGGGATAAACTCGTGCAGGGGGGGATCGAGGGTACGGATGGTAACGGGGAACCCGTCCATCGCGGCCAGGGTCTGCTTGATATCCTCCTTGACAAAAGGATAGAGCTCATTCAGCGCTTTGCGACGCTCTTCCGATGTTTTGGAGGCGATCATCTTGCGAAGCAGGAAGAGGGGTTTCTCGGCGTTTTTGCCGTAGAACATATGCTCGGTGCGGAACAGTCCGATACCTTCGGCTCCGAAGGCGCGCGCTTTTGCTGCATCCTCGGGCGTATCGGCATTGGTGCGGATCTTCATGGTGCGAACGCCGTCGCAGAGGCTCATAAAGGCCTGGAAATCGGGATTCTCTTCGGCAGCCTTGATCATCGGCAGCTGTCCGTTGTAGATATAACCCTTCGAACCGTTCAGCGAGATAAAGTTGCCTTCGTGGAGGGTGATGTCGCCGATCTTCATCGTCTTGGTGGAGGCTTCGATCTTGAGGCCGCCGGCGCCGACGATGCAGCACTTGCCCCAGCCGCGGGCCACGAGGGCTGCGTGACTGGTCATCCCGCCGCGGGCGGTCAGGATCGCCTGTGCGGCGCGCATGCCTTCGATATCTTCGGGGTTGGTCTCCTCGCGGACGAGGATCACGGTTTTACCCTGTTTTGCCCAGGCAACGGCATCTTCGGAGTTGAAGATGATCTGGCCTGTCGATCCGCCGGGACCTGCCGGAAGACCTTTTGCCATCGGCTTGGTGCTCTTTTCGGCCTTGGGGTCGAGGATCGGGTGAAGCAGCTCATCCAGCTGGCTGGGTTCCACGCGGGAAACAGCCTCTTCCTTGGTGATCAGCTTTTCGTTGAACATGTCAACGGCCATCTTCACCGCGGCAGGACCATTGCGCTTTCCAACACGGCACTGGAGCATGTAAAGCTTGCCATCCTGGATGGTGAACTCGATGTCGAGCATGTTGCGGTAATGCTTCTCGAGCGAACGCTCGATCTTGTGAAGATCTTTGTAAACCTTCGGCATGGCTGTTTCCAGCGACTGCAGCATCATGGTGTGCTCGTTCTTGCCGATTTCATTGATGGGGTTCGGGGTACGGATACCGGCTACCACATCTTCGCCCTGGGCGTTGGCTAACCATTCACCATAGAAATAGTTCTCGCCCGTGGCCGGGTTGCGGGTAAAGGCCACACCGGTTGCGGAGGTGTCGCCCATGTTGCCGAATACCATCGACTGCACGGTGACGGCTGTTCCCCATTCATCGGGAATGCCTTCGAAACGGCGGTAGGAGATGGCGCGTTTGCCATTCCAGCTCTGGAATACGGCGCCAACGGCTCCCCAAAGTTGTTCCATCGGGTCTTCAGGAAAAGCAACGCCGAGAACCTCCTTCACCTTCTTCTTGTAAATGTCGATCAGCGCCTTCAGATCGTCGGCCGTCAGGTCGGTATCGCTTTTGGCGCCTCTTTTTTCCTTCATCTTGTGAAGTTCCTTCTCGAGCTGAACGCGAACACCCTGTCCCTCTTTGGGTTCGATGCCGGCGGCTTTCTCCATCACCACGTCCGAATACATCTGGATCAGGCGGCGCTGTGAGTCATATACAAACCGGGGATTGTTGGTCTTCTTGATAAAACCTTCACGGGTGATATCATTCAGACCGACGTTCAGCACGGTTTCCATCATGCCGGGCATCGAAGCGCGCGCGCCGGAGCGAACGGAAACGAGCAGCGGGTTGTTCTTGTCGCCAAAGATGGCGCCCATCTCTTTCTCAGTGGCTTTCAAACTCTCGGCCAACTGTTTCTTTAACTCTTTAGGGTAGGATTTTTTGTTTTGCTGGTAGTAAGTACAAACTTCTGTGGTAATTGTAAAACCGGCAGGAACAGGAAGTCCGATGTTGACCATCTCCGCGAGGTTGGCACCCTTGCCACCCAGCAGGTTTTTCATATCAGCCTGTCCTTCAGCATTTTTACCGCCAAAATAATAGACGTACTTGTTTTCTTTAGCTTGCTTTGCCATATTTGACATTGTTTAGGTTAATGAAAAATTTTGAAGCGGCAAAAGTACAAAATAAAACCCTTATTATGGTGATGTTCAGCCGGAAAATTCAGAGATTTGTTAATTATTTAACAGGAACCGTTTTTATTTTGCGATTCCATAAATCCGGATGATTGTTTTTTGCAGGCAAACAGAGAGACCGGCTGATATTTTTCAGGTTTTAGTCTGAATCCCGTTCCTGGGACAGACAGGCTTACTTTAACCACAATGGTCACAATGATTTACACAATGTTCACAAAGGACTTCATTGTGTCCTTTGTGCCTTCATTGTGTCTTTGTGGTTAAATTGAATATTTGAATTTTAACCAGTCTCCAGCTGGTGGCTGCCATCGGTTGGTTTTGCCTGCATGCCCGGTATTGCCGATGCATGGATTCTGCCTTATAACAAGAGAACCTTGAATAATGAATCAGGGCAGATCAACAAAATGAAAACAATTCCGGGCAGGGCTTCTTTCTCTCCTTCAATAGCTGAGCTTCCCCATATTATTCATATTCCATAAGATCCACTGCTGCCTGCCGGTGATGTAGGGGGTGGGGGCGGAGGGGCTCCATTTTATGGGATTTGGCAGCACGGCCGCAATCAACGCCGCCTCACTGCGGCTGACACGCGAGGCGGGCTTCCCGAAACTGGCCTGGGAGACCGCCTCCACGCCGTAAATGCCCTTACCGGTTTCGATCACATTCAGGTAAACCTCGAGAATACGTTTCTTTCCCCACACAAATTCGATCAGCACGGTGAAATAGGCTTCAATGCCCTTGCGGACCCACGACCGCTGTCCCCACAGGAAGACATTTTTGGCGGTCTGCTGGGAGATGGTGCTGGCACCCCTGACCTTCTTTCCCTGCTTTTGCTTATTGAATTCCCTCGCCTTTTCGATGGATTCAAAATCAAACCCCGAATGTTCGAAAAAGAGGTTGTCCTCCGATGCCACCACGGCAAGCGGCAGGTTCGGGGAGATGTCGCCGATGGGCACCCATTGCTTGGTCAGTTTCACCGTTTGCCCGCCGGTTGCCTGCTCCACCATCCGGATGAGCATCAGCGGGGTCACGGGCGGGTTGACAAACTTGTAGAGGATGACGAAAAAAATGGAGGATGCAAAATAAAGAATGACAAAATACTTTAAAACCGTCAATACCCTGGTCAGGAACTTTTTCATTGTTTGTTTTCTGAAGGAGCTGCAGGGAAGGTTATTTCTTCCCGTTGATATGCCTGTTTAACTCGTCGACCGACGATTCGAATTCAAAGGCATCGTTCACCATGAAATAATTTTTAAGATCCCAGGTATGCTGGTAGGCAAATTTGGCAAATTCAAGCCGGTCCGATTCGAAGGTGAACAGTTTCATGATGGCCCTCACCTGGCTGGCGCGCAGGCAATTGGCCCCTGCAACCTGTTTGGCGATGGTCAGTTTGCTGTCGGCAAAGGTCTTCGCGTTGATCGATTCCACGGCTGCATCGAACGATTCCTTGCTCATGGGCCTTGGACAGCCCTTCGGCCCTGAGTATTCCTCCCGGTCGCCATCGCGGTGGCTGCTGTTGCCGTAGCCGCGATTGTCGTAACTGTCCTTGTGCCGTTCATTGCCATGACCAGCATCGCCGTTCTGGCGGTGGTCATCGTTACGGTTAAACCCGCCATTCTGATCCATGCCGTTATGGTTGATCTCCATCGTGACCTGCTCCGCCCCGCCCGTGGTGGTTTGGGTGGTGGTGGTGGTGATGGCGGGCCCGCCGGCGAATCCTCCCGTGCTGACTGTGGTGGTCTGGCTGATGGTGGTGCTGCTTACCCGGGGGGTGGTGGTGTAATCATAGATCTGCTGGCCGGCTGCCGCCTCCGCCGCCTGGTCGAGCGGGATGCTGTTCATCAGCCGCATCACCTGGGTTCCCTTGTTGTTCTTCAGGATTTCATACGTCGATTCGGTCTCTGCCTGGAGGTAAACGGTTTTATTGATCTCCGGTAATCCCTGGTTTTGGAACCGGATACTGATCTTATAGCTGGGTGCCTTTAACCCGGTGATCTTCACATTGGTCATGGCGTCGGGATTTTGCCGGATGCCATTCATCATAAGGGTGAAGGGTTCATTTTCCTGCGTGAACACGATCAGGTTGGAGAATTGTGCAGAGGCCTTGATGCCGATTCCCGCGAGCAGGACCAGGAGGATAATTCTTAAGTGTGTTGTCATGGATGGTGATCTTTTCTGGGGCAAATATAGCAGTGTGAACGATAATAACATAACATTTTATGATAAAATGAAATGTCAGCGGCAATTACTCATGGAAATCCCTCATTATACAAATACGGTACATCCTGTCGCACGACTATCGGATCCGCATATGATTCCTGATAAAGCAGGGATTTATTTAGGGCAGGGTCGCCCCGGTGATCCTGAATTCCGTACGGCGGTTGTACTGGTGCTCCGCCTCGCTGCAGTCAACGCCCGAGGCGCAGTTGCAGCGGTTGGCCAGTTGCGATTTGCCATATCCCTTCGCCCTGATCCGCGCGGGGGCGATCCCCTGCGAGACGATGTACTGCACCGCCGACTCGGCCCGCTTCTGCGACAGCACCCTGTTGTACTCCTCGGTGCCGCGGCAGTCGGTATGCGATCCGAGTTCGATGTTGATGGGGTATTTCTTCATCAGCTCCACCAGCTGGTTCAGGGGTTTCCGGGCATCCTCGCGGATGTTCCATTTGTCGAAATCATAAAAGATGTTCTCGATCCGGTAGGGTTTGCCAGGCTGCAGTGTGTCCACAGATATCGCCGGGGGGACGGGAGGTTTGGGCACTGTTGTGATGGCGGGTGGTGCAGGCGGTTTGGGGGTTTCATCGGGGATTTTTGTAAAACTGTAGATATCATCGCCGCCAGCTCCTCCCGGCCGGTTTGAACTGAACAGTCCGGTATTGCCATCCCCGGCGGTTACCAGTGAAAAATCGTCGGCAGGGGAGTTCACGGGCGACCCGAGGTTCCGCGGGGTGACCCATTGGCCATCAACTTTCCGGGTTACAAAGAGGTCAAGCCCGCCAAAACCGGGATGGCCGTCGGAGGCAAAATAGAGGTCGCCGTTATCGGCGGCATAGGGGAACATCTCCTTGCCCGCCGTGTTGACGACCGGCCCCAGGTTTACAGGTTTTCCCCAGCCATCGCCTTCGCGGGTGCAGCTGTATATATCGGTTTCGCCAAACCCTCCCTTCATGTCCGACACGAAGTAAAGGGTATTCCCGTCGCGGCTTAATGCCGGATGGCCCACCGAGCAGCTGTCGCTGTTCAGGAAAAAGGGCCGCGGTTTTGACCAGCTGCCGTCGCGGAGTGATGAGATGAAAATTTTCAGCAGGTGGGTCCGTACCCGTCCCTCCTCCTTTTTGCCCTTGTCGTGGCTGGCCAGTGTGCGGTTGATGAACATCTCCGTGAAGCCGCTGTTGAAACTCACAGGGCCGTCGTGCCATTCCTGCCCGGGCAGTCCCGCCGCCGCCTGGGGCGCGGTAAAGGGGCCGCACAGGCTGTCCTTCACAACAGGTTCCGAAACAAAGAGTTTCAGGTAGTTGTTGCCCGTCCACCCGTAGGTTTTTCCCTCCTCCTGGTTCCGGTCGCTGGCAAAGATGATGCCCTTGCGGTAAAACACAGTTCCGAACTCCGATTGTGGGGAGTTAAGCTGTTTGACATTGGCAACCCGGAAGGAGGGTTTTGCCGACTGCCAACGGATCGCGCTGTCGCAATAGCCGGCATACCGCTTCCCGGCGGGGTCGCCGGGAGCGAGCGAATCGTAATGAAGAAAGATCTTTTTCGACAGGGCATATTCGCCGCACGAGCGAAGCGCCTGTGCATAATGAAACCAGTCGGCCGGCGCAACCTGCATCCCCTTCGGGAAATCAACAGGGGAAAGCGCCTTTTCGTACCACTGGCGGGCATTCCCGGCATCATTCAACATCCGGTAACAACCGGCCAGGAGCAGCCGGGCCGTACGCTGTGACTTTTCGCTCCCTTTGCCGGTTTCGCCCTGCAGGAGGATCACTGCCTTTGAATAGTTGTAGAGGGCTATCTCGTTCCTGGCCTCCGTGATTTTGCCCTGGGCCGAAACAAGGGTTGCCGTGAGGCAGAGAATGGTGATCAGTATTGTTCTCATGTGCGTTTCACCTGTTTAGAAATACCTGGGCGTTAACATACGCTCCTTGTGGAAGAGATCGAACTCGTACCCAAGCCTGATCTCATGCGACCCTTTGTTGTATGCCTTCAGCGTGTTGAACCAGATATCGTAGGAATACCCGAAGGAAAAGCCGCCGCCGAGGTTCAGCTCCATCAGCAGCGCCAGGGCGCTTTCGGTGCGGTAGGCCGCGCCCAGCGTCAGCAGGTTGCGGATGATGAAACTGCCGTTCAGGTCGACCTGGAGGGGGGCGTTCTGCACATATTTTACCAGTACCGACGGGATAAATTCAAGGTTTTCGGCAACCGGGATGGCTCCTCCGGCCATGCCATAATAGTTTCGCTCGAGCCTGGTGAAGCTGGTCTTGTTGTCGGGCGCCGCGCCGGATACCACGATCTGGTTTTGAAACAGGTGTTTGACCGACAGCCCGGCATAAAACCGGCGTCCGTAATAGTAGGTTCCGAAATCGGCATCGGGAACCATCTTGTTGGTGACATTGCCGGTGAGCAGCAAATCGCCGGGGTCCTTCGGGTTCAGCATGTCCCAGTTGATATCCATGTACTTGAACCCGGCCTGTATACCGAAACAAAGGGTGGTGGTGGGAAAGATGAGCCGGTAGGCAAAGGTGCCCATTGCCCCGTAGTCGACCGAAGGTCCCAGCTCGTCGCGATAGGCATAAAGGCCGATACCGATGTGCGGGTCACGCAACGGGGTGTGGCCGTTGAGCGAAAAGGTGCGCGGGGCTCCCTGGATGCCCACCCATTGGAACCGGGTGATAAGATCAGCCGAAAAACGACCGTTGCTGCCGGCATAGGCGGGGTTGATGGCCAGCTTGTTATAGGCATACTGGGTGAACAGGGGATCCTGCTGGCCATTGACCTCGATGACCAGGAACCAGAGCAGTACGAAAGCAAGTTTTTTCAACATATGGTTTATTTTTTACCCCCGTTCCACCACCATCCCGGGGAGTCTTTCCATCCACCCTCCCCGCCAGGGAACAGACAACCAGGAAACAAATTAAGAAAAAAGCTTCACGCTGAATGCAAATGACATCCCTGGAAATTATATTCAAATATACGCAAAGTGAATTGATATTGGCAACCCAAAATTACCCCCCCCCGGCAACCATCCGTTTCCCGCAAAATTTTCACTGCCTACTGACTTTCATTGAATCCATCGCCAATTATATTTACATTCCCTGCATTCCCTGCATTGTTTGCATTGTTTGCATTCCCTGCATCCCCTGCATCCCCTGCATTGTTTGCATTGTTTGCATTCCCTGCATTGTTTGCATTGTTTGCATTGCCTGCATTATTTTCATTCCCGCATTCCCGCATTCCTGCATTCCCGCATTCCCGCATTCCCGCATTCCCGCATTCCCACATTCCCGCATTCCCGCATTCCTGCATTCCCGCATTCCTGCATTCCCACATTCCCGCATTCCCGCATTCCCGCATTCCTTGGAAGTCTCCCCCCGTTTTTCTACCTTTGCTGTTCCAAAACTAACAGCACTATGAGTAATTTTATCGGTATCCGTCACGAGGATAAATACAAACTGGAACGAAGGGCTCCCTTAACGCCTAAGCATGTAGCCCGGCTGGTGAAACAAAAGAAACTGGATATCATCGTTCAGACTTCCGACAAAAGGATATTTACCGATGAAGAGTACCTGAAGGCAGGCGCCACGATCGAAGCGGATCTCAGTAAATGTTCCGTGATCTTTGGCGTCAAGGAGATGCCGGAGTCCTTTTTTGAACCCGACAAAACCTATGTCTTCTTTTCGCATGTTGTAAAAGGACAACCCTACAATATGGCGATGCTGCGCAGGATGATGTCGCTCAAATGCAACCTGATCGAGTACGAGCGCGTGGTGGATGAACAGGGAAAGCGCCTGATATTTTTTGGCAGGTACGCCGGGATGGCCGGCATGATCAACTCCCTGTGGTCGCTGGGTTTGCGGCTGAAAGAGGCCGGTTATAATTCAACCCTTGTCAGGCTGAAGCAGGCGCATCATTACCACACCCTGCAGGAGGCCAAAGACGATGTTTCGGCCATCGGCCAGGTCATTGCCGAAAACGGAATCCCCCACGAACTGCGTCCCTTCGTCATTGGAATCACCGGTTACGGGAATGTCGCCCAGGGGGTGCAGGAGATACTCGGCCTGCTCCCGGTTAAGGAGATCTCTCCTGAAAAGCTGCTGGAGCTTCATCGCAGGCCAAAACTGCCCGATAATATTGTCTATAAGGTGATTTTCAAAGAGGAGGATCTTTTCGAGCATGTCGATGGCGAGCCCTTCGACCTGCATGACTATTATGCCAACCCGCAAAGTTACCGGAGCAAATTCGAAAAATACCTGCCCCATCTCTCGATGCTGATAAACTGCATTTACTGGGATAAGCGATATCCGCGCCTGGTTACCAAGGCTTACCTGAAAAAGCTTTTTGCAAAGGGCAATCCCCGGCTTGCCGTAATCGGCGACATCAGCTGTGATGTGGACGGGGCTGTTGAATGCACCTTGAAACCGACCGAAATTGATGATCCCATATTCGTCTACAACCCCGAAACGGAACAGATTACCATGGGGCACCGGGGCGACGGGCTGCTGGTGATGGCGGTTGACATCCTGCCAGCCGAATTGCCGCGCGATTCTTCCGACGGCTTTGCCGATGTTTTGGTCAACTTCGTGAAGCCCATCGCCGATGCCGATTTTGAGGAGCATTTCGACGACCTCGATCTTCCCAAACCCATCAAAAAGGCGCTGATCCTGCACAAAGGCGAATTGACACCCGATTATAAATACCTCGAAGAATACTTGTAAACAAGGTCCATCTTAATTTTCAATCCCGGCCCCGGCCGGGATCAACCAACTAACCCTTCTGCCCTATGAAGAAAATACTGATTCTCGGTTCCGGGCTCATTGCAAAGCCCATCATCCAGTACCTCCTTTCAAAAAATTACCGGTTGACGGTTGCCTCCAACACGACCGACCGTTCCGATGCCATGATCGCCGGTCATATTAACGGCACATCTGTATTCTGGGATGCAACCGACACAGCCTCCCTCGACAGGATGATCGAAGCACACGATATCGTGGTGAGCCTGCTGCCCTATATGTTCCATGTGATGGTCGCCACCCGTTGCGTCAACTTCAAAAAGAACATGGTCACCACCTCCTATGTGAAGCCGGAGATGCGGCTGCTCGATGCGGCCGCCAAAGAGGCCGGGATCATTCTGCTCAACGAGATGGGCCTTGACCCGGGTATCGACCATATGTCGGCCATGCGCATTATCGACAGCGTGCATGAACGCGAAGGAGCCATCATCGAGTTCTACTCGATCTGTGGTGCGCTTCCCGCTCCCGAAGCTGCAAATAACCCGTTCAGGTATAAGTTTTCATGGAGTCCCAAGGGGGTAGTTCTCGCCGGGAATAATGATGCGGTTTACCTGCAGCATGGCAAGATCATCGAAAAGCCAACCCGCGATCTCTTTAAAAATCCCTTCCGGGTCAATTTTCCCGAGGTCGGGGAACTGGAAGTATATCCTAACCGCGACTCCCTGGCCTACAGGGAGATTTATGGCATCCCCGAGGCACAGACGATGTACCGCGGCACATTCCGGTACAGGGGATGGTGCGAAACCCTCGATGCCATCAAACAGCTCAACCTGATCTCTCCCGAAAAAACCGATATGACAGGGCTTACCTATGCCGGGATGTCGATGCGACAGGTTGAACTGCTGAACAGCCAACGCTCAAACAGCGGATCACCTGCTGCTGCAAACCTGCAGGAGGCGGCGGGTCAAAAAAATCCGTCCGGGATTGCCACGCGCAGGGCGGTAGCGGCCTGCCTTGGCCTGGATGAATCGTCGCATGCGATGACGGCCATGGCATGGCTGGGTCTTTTTGATGAAGAAGCCATGAACCGCGGCGTGGATTCTACCTTCGAGGTGACCTCCGACCTGATGATCGAAAAGATGGCCCTGGGGCAGACCGAACGCGATATGGTTGCCATGCAGCATATCTTCCTGGCAGGGTTTTCCGATGGACGCAAAGAGGTTATCCGCTCACGGATGCTCGATTTCGGGACACTCGACACCGACACCTCCATTGCCCGTACTGTCGCCCTTCCCGCAGCAATAGGCGTGGAGATGATCCTCGATGGCAAAATAGAGGTAAAAGGCGTTCATATCCCGGTGATCCCTGAGATTTACAACCCGGTACTGGACCAGCTCGAAAAAATGGGGATCAAAATGGTCGAGGAATATGGTTTGCCCCTGGCGGAAATGATTGGCCAGTAAGGGAATAATCGCTGATTATTCTTTACCAGTATTTTGACATAGCATTAACTTATTCTCAAAACCATTGACCAGCATGGGAATCGGCGAAATTATTGTAATTGCAATCGTGTGTATCGTATTTTATTCAGTTTTCAGCATGCGGAAAAAACCGCAGGATGAAAACCAGCCCGGCGGAAACGGGTCGGCCGGCCAGGGAACTCCGGGTTCGCGCCCTGTTAACCCGCAACCGCCGGAGGCTAAGCGTAAATCTGGTTATGCCAAATGGGTTGGCGGCGGACTAGGGTGGGTTTTTGGCGGCCCGATCGGCGCCATCCTGGGCGTGGCCCTGGGATCGATGTTCGACGGGATGAACGCAGGAACGGTTTCTTACCAGGGCACCCCCCGCGGCGACTTTGCCATGAGCCTGCTCGTACTCTCGGCTGCGGTAATGAAAGCCGATCAAAAGGTGGTCAGGGCTGAACTTGAATTCGTGAGGAGTTTCTTTATCAGCCAGTTCGGTCCGGAAGAGGGAGCACGCCTGGTCTCCATGCTGCGCGAAATCCTGAAACAGGATATCGATGTTCAGCAGGTCAGTATCCAGGTTGGGCAGTACACCGACTATGCGGTAAAGCTGCAGCTGGTCCATTACCTCTTTGGCATTGCTGCTGCCGATGGCATGTACCATCCCGACGAAGTTGCCATGATTGCTTCGATTGCCGGCTATATGGGGATCCCGGCATCTGAATTTTCATCCATCAAGGCGATGTTTGTGAAAAATCTAAACTGGGCCTTTGATGTGCTGGAAATTACCACCGGCGCCTCTGATGACGAAGTGAAGAGGGCCTATCGCGAAATGGCTAAGAAGCATCATCCCGACAAGGTTGCCCACCTGGGCGAGGATGTAAAGCAGGCTGCCACCCTGAAATTCCAGGAGATCAGCGCAGCTTATGAAGAGATAAAAAAGCAAAGAGGTATCATTTAAAAACTGCGTATGCTGTTACCGGAGGGAAATCAGGGCCGGTATTGTTACGTAACAGATCCATCATAAAATAAAGGGCCGCAGGAATCTCCTGCAGCCCTTTCGACAATCAACAAAAAAAACAAAACAACAAAACAAACAAAACCCAACCCGGGAAAGGATTGCTTACCGCAGGTTGAGTTTTTTTCACAAAATCAGTTTTAATTCACAAGCACCAGGCGTTTGACAACCTCCTGGCCTGCCATTGTAATATGTACAAAATAGGTCCCCTTCACTTCGCCTGAAAGGTCAAAGGAATATTCCCGGGCGCCTGAACAGTTCCTGGATAAAATGCATTTACCATTAATATCCAGAATGTTTATTGTTGCAGTATGCTCACAGTAACTGCCGACATTTAATTTAAATTGCCCGTTTGAAGGATTCGGAAACACCTGTATTTCCTGCAATGACTCTGTCCCGGCGATCCCCACTGTTGATGCCGCCTGGCTTACTGTAACCGTTTGGGGGGTAAGTCCTGTTACGGTGATGGTAAGTGTGGCGATACGGATGGCATGCGTCGTGTTGGCGGCATAGGTCGCCGTGAGGGTCCCGTTGCCGCTTCCCGAAGCGGGGGCAGCCTGGCACCACGATGCGTTGCTGACCGCAGTCCATGTGGTATTCGATGTAACCGTAAAGGAGGTGGTTCCTGCAGTTGCCGGAACACTCTGGCTGGCCGGTGCTACCGTGAGCGTTGGCGCCGCGCCTGCCTGGGTCACCGTGACCGTCTGATCAGGAAGTCCTGAAACGGTTACCGTGATGGTTGCGGTTCGTTGGGTTACGTTGGGATTTGCCGAATAGGTAGCGGTGATGGTTCCGTTACCGTTTCCCCCTGCACCTACCGTGCACCAGGATGCGTTGCTCGAAGAGTTCCAGGCAGAATTCGAGGTTACGGAAAAGGTGGTTGAACCTGAAGTTGCCGTTACATTCCTGTTTGAAGGGGATACCGCAAGTGTCGGGACAAAGCCGGTGGCTGTAAAAGTACCGATCATACCCATCGCGGCATGCGGTGTGCAAACGTAATTAAAGGTGCCGGCGACGGTCACGGGATAATCGAATACCTGCGACCCGCTGTTGATCTGGTGATCCCAGCTGGCGGCGCCTGAAGGGATAACCCCCGAGGTGGTCGTATGTGAACCGGCGCTCCATTGCCACCGGACGGTGTCGCCAACCGAGACATTCAAAGAAGATGGATTGAAAAAGTAGTTGCCAACAAGCACGATGTGTTTGACGGCATAAGAGGGTATATGGAAAAACATCACTGCCATAAAGACCAGGGCAGGGATGGAGCGTGTATATCTTTTCATGGCGTTAAATGTTAATTTAGACTTAATAAATGCAAATATACACTTTTCAGTGAGCCGTTGTCAAGTATTTTAATTAATCCCGATAAATTATCGAGGTGGCTTTTCCTTTTATATGATTTTTCAGGGAAGGCAGTATATTTTAACGAAATAGGTTACTTTTGAAATTAAATACAACGTTATGTTACGACTGAAATATTGGCTGATCATGATCCTGTTATCCGGGATGGCACCCGTTTTTTCCCAGACGCCTGAAAAGGGTGAGGAAACTGAAACGGATACGGTAATCTTACACAAACTGGAACAGTGGAAGGACCTGAAATTCGGGTTGCTGATGCATTGGGGTACCTACAGTCAGTGGGGAATCGTTGAATCCTGGTCGTTATGTTCAGAAGATGAGGATTGGTGCCGCCGCAAAATGAGCAACTATGCCGATTATTGCCGTGAATACACCAAGCTGAAGACAACCTTTAATCCTGTCAGGTTCGATCCCGTTAAATGGGCTGCGGCTGCCAGGTATGCCGGGATGAAGTATGTGATCTTCACCACCAAGCATCATGACGGGTTTTGCATGTTCGATACCAAACAGACCGGTTACCGTATTACCGACGATGAATGCCCGTTTCATGCAAATCCAAAAGCAAATGTGACAAAGGAAATTTTCAATGCCTTCAGGGCCCAGGGTTTCTGGACGGGTGCCTATTTTTCAAAACCCGACTGGCATTGCAACGACTACTGGGCTGAGGAGTGGGCCACGCCGAACCGCAATGTCAACTACAGCATTAAAAAATACCCGCAGCGCTGGCAGAAATATTGCGACTTTACCTATAACCAGATCAGGGAGCTGATGAGTGAATATGGCAAAGTTGATATTCTCTGGCTGGATGGGGGATGGGTTGACCCGAAAAACGGGCAGGATGTCAATATGCCGAAAATTGCCGGGATGGCGCGAAGTTACCAGCGCGACCTGCTGGTCGTTGACAGGTCGGTAACGGGAAAATATGAGAACTACCGGACCCCTGAGCAGGAGATACCGGAACATTTACTTCCCTATCCCTGGGAGACCTGCATGACAATGGCTACTTCGTGGTCGTATGTGCCGGGGGATATATACAAGCCGACGGGTAAAATAATCCATATGCTGGTCGAAATCGTATGCAAAGGGGGAAATTACCTACTCAATATCGGCCCCTCTCCTGAAGGCGAATTGGCCGACAGTGCATACGTGAGGCTGCGCGAAATCGGCGACTGGATGAAGATTAACGGGCAGGCAATTTACCGGTCGCGGCCTGTTGAGCCTTTCAGGTCGGGAAAATGGTGTTTTACCGCCGGCCCTGATGGTACGCTGTATGCCATTTATCTTGCTGAACCCGGGCAAACCATGCCTGGAAAGTTAAAGATAAATGGAGTTGCCCTGGCCAAAGGGACAAAAATCGGGCTTTTGGGTTTCACGGGATACCTGGCCTGGACCGGAACGGGTAAAGATGGTTACGAAATCAACATCCCGGCCGCCCTTCAGAAAAAACCTCCCTGCCGGCATGCGTGGACATTTTATATTCAAAGAAGGCCCTCTGGAAAATGAACTTCCTTTTAGTTATGTTTCCACAGGGCTGGTTTTCCCGACAACACAAGGTATTCGTGATTTTCCCCCCTTCCCGCGGCATCTTGTTTTTAACATACCCGGGAATATGCATCCTGGTTTTATCCTTGTTTTACAGCCTTTGTGCCGAAGGGCAGCCAATATCTCCCCATGACCTGCATTTCACGACGTTACCTGCACGGTGGGATGAAGGGGTGCCCCTGGGCAATGGCATGCTTGGGGCTATCATCTGGCAAAAGGATTCCTCCCTCAGGATTGCAATCGACAGGGCCGACCTCTGGGACCTGAGACCCGTGAAGGAATTTGCCCTTCCCCAGTTTTCTTTCTCATGGGTAAGGGAACAACTTGCAAAAAACCGGTATGATTCGGTTCAGCAATTGTTTGACTTGCCTTATGAACGCGACGCGGGGCCCTCGAAAATCCCTGCCGGTGCGCTGGTTATCCCCCTTGCAGGCATGGGGATGGTTGAATCGATGCATCTATACCTGCATGAGGCTTTGTGTGAAATTAAATGGAATTCAGGTGCGAGACTGCTTGTTTTTGTGGATGCAAACCGGAATACCGGGTGGTATAAATTCGAGCATACGCCGGTTTCGGCCGAGATAAAACTTGATATTCTTTCGTTTGCCCGTAAGGATTCTTCCGGCACAGGCAATTCGGTAGGAGGGCAGGAACTTGCGAGGCTTGGTTACCCTGCGCCGCTAGTCAGGTCGGCCGATCCCGGCTATCTTTACTACCGGCAGCAGGGCCTCGGTGAATCCGGTTTTGCTGTCATGGTCCGGATTAAAAATGTCAGGGGCGGTGATGTCGAAGGTAGCTGGCAGATCAGGAATTCAAATGAAGGTGATGAAATTTCCTATGAATCCATGAAGGAGGAGCCGGGGTTAACAGATTTTGATTCGGTTTTCCGGCTGCACCGGCTGTGGTGGGAAAGTTTTTGGAATAAATCGTCGGTAAGGTTGCCGGATACACTCCTTGAAAACCAGTACTACAGGGATCTGTATAAGTTCGGTTCGGCTTCACGCAAAGGTGCGCCTCCCATTACCCTGCAGGCGGTATGGACCGCCGACAATGGGAAACTGCCTCCCTGGAAGGGGGATTTTCACAATGATCTCAATACGCAACTAAGTTACTGGCCTGGGTATACTTCCAATCATACAGTTGAATCACAGGTTTTTACCGATTGGATATGGCGTCATCGCGATGTTGCCGAAAAGTACACCAGGAATTATTTTCATTGCGAAGGACTAAATTTTCCGGGGGTTTCTACCCTTGCCGGCGAACCTATGGGCGGATGGATCCAGTATGCTTTGTCGCCTACGGTCTCTTGCTGGCTTGCACAGCATTTTTACCTGCAATGGAAATATACCATGGACGGCGATTTTCTGCAAAACCAGGCATACCCGTTTATAAGCGGGGCGGCTGCCTTTATTGATGCGCTGTCGGTAAGAAACGGGAAGTACCGGAAATTACCCATCAGTTCGAGTCCCGAGTTCAATGACAATTCGCCGGGGGCATGGTTCCCCGAAACCACCAACTACGACCTTTCGCTGATACGGTGGGTTTACCGTTCGGCATATGAACTGGCGAAAAGGCTGGATAAAGGAGGGGAGGCCCGGTGCTGGAAAAAATGTTTGTCAGCATGGCCCGGACTTTCCCTTTCGGATTCAGGTAGTTTGCTGGTCGCCCCGGGTTATCCCTATAAGGAATCTCATCGTCATTTCTCCCACCTGATGTCGATATACCCGCTTGAATTGATCAACTGGGATGATGGCGCGAAGGAGCAAAAGATAATTCAGGCCTCATTGCGCGATTTGCTGCACCAGGGTGCTGATTACTGGTGCGGTTACTCCTATGCCTGGCTTGGTAATTTACAGGCGCATGCACGCAACGGCGAAGGTGCCTGTGAAGCCTTGCGTACCTTTGCTGGGTGTTTCTGCCTTTCAAACAGTTTTCATGCGAATGGAGACCAGTCGGGAACCGGCAAATCGAAATTCACCTACCGTCCGTTTACGCTTGAAGGAAATTTTGCATTTGCCTCGGGGATACAGGAAATGCTGCTGCAGGGCAATTCGGGGCAGGTTGTTGTATTCCCGGCAATTCCAGCCTCATGGAAAAACGTTGCCTTTACAAACCTAAGGACACAGGGCGCTTTCCTTGTTTCTGCGGTTCGTGAGGAGGGTAAAATTATTGAAATAAAGGTTGTTTGTGAAAAGGGCGGTATCCTGACCCTGGTAAACCCGTTCAGGAAACGAAAGATAGCAGTACAAGGAACAAACCGTGTCCGTTTCGACAGGAAGGGGAGGATCGTGATCTCGACAAGTCCGGGACAACAGATTATCTTTAAACCTTTGGTCAAGTGACCTGATGTTTTGGTCGCAGGCTAAATCAACCCTGCCCAATGCCTGCCTGGTGCCAGGTGAAAGAAATCCCTTTTTGCTTTGACACGCCATTACCAGGTTTGCTGCGCTCTACCGGTTTTTCGTGTGATAAATCAGTGTTCACCTGTTCAGGAAAAACTTTCATGCAGGATGAAGAGGAACAATACGTTAAAGTTTTGGTAATTTACGGTTGACAACGAATCATACGACATTCCCTTATCGGGGGGAAGGGATGCCTGTTAATCGTGAAAGCGCCAGGCAATGCCAAATTTAAAAGCCCCGTCCTGCATCGGGTAATAGGGGGTTGTGTAATAATCACGCCCCATCAGGGCGGCATTGAGGTGGGTCAGTGCAACAAAAAAACGGGCGCGCTGGATTTTCAGGTTGATAAACCCGTCGATAAAGAGGAAATTGCCGATTTCCCGCCGGTCCTGCAGGTAAAAGGAACGCAGGGCAGGGTTGAAGTTATCGGCGAAATAGGAGGTATTGTAGTAAACGGTAATCCCGGGCTCGAGGGTTGCAGCGCCTTGGAACAGTTTATGGGTATAGTAAAGCGAAACGTTACCCAGGAAGGCCGGGAGCCTGATGACGTTTGACCCCTGGACCGTCTGGTAGGCCAGTTGAGATTTGAGGGTGAAATTCCATAATTCCAGGTTTGTATTCAGGTAAACAAACATATGCGCGATACCATTCCTGAATTGTTTGGGCTTGCTGTCGGTTCCGAGGTAAACATAATTGCTGATACGGCTAAGGTCGATCCCGGTTTCGAGAAACTTCAGGCGGTAGTTAAACCCGGCTGAAATAACGCCCTGCCGCTGCCATGCGGTATCCCACCGGAAGCTGTTGCCAAGGTAGTGTTCATAAAACCAGCCTGGTTTCTGGTAAATGTAATTACCGGTAACCGTGATGATCCCTGCATTGCGTTCGAGGGTTCCCAGGATGGTGATCATTTTAACCCTCAGGCTTTTATCACCTTCGTTATATTTTCCCAGGACATAATCACCGCGACCCGACAGGATTAAACTCGGGAAGGGGGTGAAATCTATCTCGGCATGGGGGATGAACTGGTTGAAAATATTCTTTGTCCCGTGAAGGGTAACTTCGCTGTATTTATTTTTGATCCCACCTTCCAGCTGGATGACCCTGAGTTTGTTCTTTGGATTGAAGGTCGGGTTTGACCAGTTCAGTTCATTGGTGATGGTTTTCACGGAAACCGAGTCATAGGTGTTCAGGGTGTCAAGGGTGGGGGAGGGATAGAATCCATTCCTGGGGGCACCATCCACATAGTTCTGCGACTGCCGGTCATACTGGAAGGAATAGGTAATACGACCAAGTTCAAACAGTTTTACGTTGGCCAGTGAGGTGTCCTTGTCATTATTGGGATGCCGGCTCAGGTTAAAAAAATGTTTCATGAAGAAGCCGGTTTCCCTGGTGTTATTTTGGGCAGTTTCAAGATTCACGGGGATCACCATCCGGTTTGACTGCTGGTCGTTTTCAAAAGCGCTTTCATTTTTAATTCCCCCGTTCTCGTAGATTTTAAGCCGGTTGTAGATGATATTGGCAATGATGCCATAGCGTTGTTTTTTCGTGATAAACTGGGCGGTGAGTACGAAGTTGATATGGTTGGTCCGCTGGTGCACGTATGAACCGGGAGAATTCATCGTGCGGAAGTCAAAGCCAATGTTAAGGCTCCTGTAGACGTTGCGGCTGAACACCGCGTGAAAGTTTTGTTCCTTGTTGGCTCCCTGGACATAGGTAAGTTCTGAATAGGTTTTATAGACCCTGTAATATTTGATACTGTCGTTTTGATAAAGGTAAGGATCCATGGTATGGATGCCATAATCAAATCCGCTCTCGCCCAGGAAGGGGAAGGGGGTCAGCGACTTTGAGCCCTGGCCGAAGTTTCCCATGGTGGCGTAGAAGCGGCTGTATTTATAGAGCTGGTTATAGTTTTCAAAGCCGGTAATCGAGGTATCGTTGGGACGGAGGTGGAGTTTTCCCAGTTTTTCAAAGTCGCCATAGAAATAGGAGACTCTTGTAGAATCACGGTGTTTTTTAATGGAGTCGATGGCTATTCTATTCTTTTGAACCTGGGCGGCATTCAGTTTATGTTTGCGGATCTGTGCCGAATCCTTTTTAGCAGCGTGGGAGGTATCGGCCATTAAATTGCGGGATGTATCCGGTGCAAGCGTTGTGATAGTTGTATTTCGCGATTTGCGGGGAATGTCGGTTCCCTGGGAATAACTGTGGAAAGAGAGGCTCAGCAGCAGCAGGAGGGTTAAGGTAAAGAGGAAATGGGCTTTAGGCAGCATTCAGGATGTTTAATTTGCGGATAAAAGTACGAAAAAAAGGCGGACAGGGGTTGAGTAGAGGGCAAAAAAAAACCCAGCGGTTAGGCTGGGTTTAAAAAAGATCGGCGACGACATACTCTCCCACAAAAACTGCAGTACCATCTGCGCAAGTGGGCTTAACGACTCTGTTCGGAAAGGGAAGAGGTGAACACCACTGCTATAGTCACCGTAAGATCGGTGTTGTAGAGGCGGGTTTTAAACCCGCCTCTACAACAAATACGATTTGACATATAGAGAAAGAAAACACAACAATTAATTAAAAGTTTGTCATTGAAGAAAGCTTACGGGTAATTAGTACTACTCGGCTATGACATTACTGCCTTTAGACCTGTAGCCTATCAACGTCGTGGTCTACGACGACCCTTAAAGGAAACCTCATCTTGGGCTGAGTTTCGCGCTTAGATGCTTTCAGCGCTTATCTCATCCAGACGTAGCTACTCTGCAATGCAGCTGGCGCCACAACAGATGCACTAGCGGTCTGTCCAACTCGGTCCTCTCGTACTAGAGTCAGGTGCCCTCAAGTTTCCAACGCCCACAACAGATAGGGACCGAACTGTCTCGCGACGTTCTGAACCCAGCTCACGTGCCACTTTAATCGGCGAACAGCCGAACCCTTGGGACCTTCTTCAGCCCCAGGATGTGACGAGCCGACATCGAGGTGCCAAACCACCGCGTCGATATGAGCTCTTGGCGGTGATCAGCCTGTTATCCCCGGAGTACCTTTTATCCTTTGAGCGATGGCCCTTCCATACGGAACCACCGGATCACTATATCCTAGTTTCCTACCTGATCGACTTGTTGGTCTCACAGTCAAGCACCCTTGTGCTATTGCACTCTACGCATGGTTACCAAGCATGCTGAGGGTACCTTTGAAAGCCTCCGTTACACTTTTGGAGGCGACCACCCCAGTCAAACTACCCACCATGCACTGTCTCCCGTTAGGGATTAGGCGCCAGATAAACAAAGGCTGGTATTTCAAGGTTGACTCCACGAATCCTAGCGAATCCGCTTCACAGTCTCCCAGCTATCCTACACATTGTTTATCCAGAGTCAATGCAAAGTTATAGTGAAGGTTCACGGGGTCTTTCCGTCCCGTTGCGGGT
>JBAXOB010000054.1:0-27730 GCA_037133475.1 Bacteroidota bacterium | reverse complement strand
ACCTGAATCCGTTGGTCTTTGCTCTTTTTTGCCATCTTACGACTTCTTTATTTTTCGGGACTGCAAAATTAAACCTTTTCCCGGGAAAAACAAAAATAATTTCAACCTTTTATTCCAACCCTGGAAAACAACAGTTTAGAGGTTTTCCTATGGATCATTTTCATACTTTTACAGTCACCGGCAAATATAGCTAAATTTCATGAGTCTCTGGAAATCGTATATAGGAGGTTTTAACGCCTATCTTCAGCTGGAAAAATCGTTGTCCCCCAATTCTGTTGAGGCCTATCTCCACGATGTGGCAAAAATCACGCAGTTCATGGAGGTACAGGGTTATTCCTTCGGCCCGGAAGGGCTTGAGCTGCATCATCTCCAGGAGTTTTTAAGATGGATCACCGGGCTGGGCATGTCCGCCCGTACGCAGGCACGCGTCATCTCCGGGCTGAGAGCCTTTTATCACTACCTGGTACTGGAAAACCTGGTGACGAAGGACCCTACCGAGCTGATCGACCTGCCCAAAATCGGGATGAAATTGCCGGTCACCCTCAATGTGACAGAAATCGACCAGCTGATCGGGAAAATCGACCTCAGCACCCCGGAGGGCAAGCGGAACAAGGCCATGCTTGAAACGCTGTATGGCTGCGGTTTGCGGGTGTCGGAACTGGTCGGTCTCCGGCTCTCCAGCCTGTTTTTCGAAGCAGGATTTATCAGGGTTACCGGCAAGGGCGACAAGGAACGCCTGGTTCCGGTGGGCAGCGTTGCCCGCGCGGAAATCAGCTATTACCTTTCGGAAATCAGGACTGCGATTGCCATCAAAAAAGGCCAGGAGGACATCCTGTTCCTCAGCCGCAGGGGATCAGGCCTGACACGCGTCATGGTGTTCACCATCGTAAAAAGACTTGCCCTGCTTGCCGGTATCAAAAAAAGGATCAGTCCGCATACCTTCCGTCACTCGTTTGCCACGCACCTGGTTGAAGGTGGGGCCGATTTAAGGGCCGTCCAGGAGATGCTCGGCCACGAATCGATCACCACGACCGAGATCTATACGCATCTTGACCGCGATTACCTTCGCAGCACGATCATCCAGTTTCATCCGAGAAATAAATGAAAGGGATGCGCGGCCATAAGGGGGTACTGCTATTTAAAGGGTGAATTGGGCTCTTTGGCCATATGGTTATAAACCATTTTATCCATGAATTTCGGGAAGAACTTGTTCAGCAAAACGGTCATTTTTCCCATGGTTGTCAGGATCAGCCGCTCCTTTTTCTTTTCAATGGCCTTGAGGATATGTGCAGCAACCACCTCTGCAGGCATGAGCTTACTCTCATCCAGCGGGGTTTCTCCCTGTGCCGCACCATTTTTCGACAGGGCGACGTTCCGGATGTTTGAGGCCGTAAATCCGGGACAGGCAATCAGGACATGAAGTCCCTTTTTCATGTTTTCAATCCTGACAACTTCAAGAAACCCCTGCATGGCAAATTTGGAGGCTGAATAACCGGTGCGGCCGGGAAGTCCCTTATACCCGGCAACCGACGACACACCTACCAACGACCCTTTGGATTCGAGCAGGTAAGGCAAGGCGTGTTTGGTACAATACACAGTTCCCCAGAAATTGGTATCCATCAGTTGCCTGATAACCCCCAGGTCGACTTCGGTGAATAGCGCCCTCATGGAGATGCCTGCATTGTTGATAAGGATATCGATCCTGCCGAATTTTTCCACTGCCACCCGGACCAGGTTTTCACAGTCGGATTCCCGCGTCACGTCAGTTGGAACAGCGATTACCGCATCCGTTATCTTCAGTATTTCAGGATCTGGAACTGCCGTGCGGGATGCCAGCACCAGCTTCGCACCCCGGCGGGCACATGCAAAGGCCAGGGCTTTCCCGATTCCTGAAGAGGCTCCTGTAATGATGATTACTTTGTCTTTCATGATGAACGCCATTTGGAAATTCCCCGTAACCCGGGAAAAGACAAAATTACGAATTAATAAGAGACCGTTTATCGATCAAAACCCGATGCAGGATTTATCCGCCAGGCATATGGAAGTCCCAACGAACTCAAATTAAGAACATTGTGTACATTGTGTAAATCATTGTGACCTTTGTGGTTATATTAAACGTTTTGATTTTGGAAATAGCATCCCAAAGAAATATTACAATTTTAAAACAACACCGATCTTGTTTTTTTATAACAACGCCACTTTATTCTTGAGCAGATACGCTAAATTTGTCTATGTTTCGGGATGAATCACCAGGTTTTATCCTCATTAAGCATTCTATGCAAATCCAGATATTTCAGACTCACCCATTTCCGGAATTTGTCATTATCTTCGTACAATAAATTGAATCATGACCGAACGCGAACTGTTTTACCGTTACCTTGGATTGCCATCATTTTCCCCTGTGGCCCTTGATATTGTCAGGGCTGAAGGGATCTATCTTTACGACAGGCAGGGAAACCAGTTTATTGACCTGGTAGCCGGCATTTCGGTCAGCAATGTCGGGCACCGGCATCCCAGGGTGCTGGATGCGATCAGGGAACAGCTTGACAGGTATCTCCATGTCAATGTTTATGGCGAATTCATCCAGGCACCCCAAGTGCACCTTGCCGAACGTCTTACAGGCCTGCTTCCCGGCAGGCTTGACGCGGTCTATTTTGTCAATTCGGGCAGTGAAGCCTTGGAGGGTGCCTTAAAACTTGCAAAACGTTTTACCGGCCGGACCGAGATCATCTCCTTCACCGATTCGTACCACGGCAGCACACACGGGGCGCTGAGCATTCTTGGCAACGAACCCCTGAGAAATGCGTTTCGCCCGCTCCTGCCCGATACCAGGCTGATAGAGTTCAACAATTACTGCCAGCTTGAGAAGATCTCAAAGCGGACAGCCTGCGTGGTAATTGAGATGATCCAGGCAGAGGCCGGCATCATAGCCGCCGAACAATACTTCATTCACCAGTTGAAAAAACGGTGTGCCCGCGACGGCGCGCTGATCATCGTGGATGATGTCCAGATGGGGATGGGCCGCACCGGCAAAATGTTCAGTTTCGAACACTACGATTTTGTACCGGATATCCTGGTCCTGGCCAAGGCGCTGGGCGCCGGCATGCCGCTGGGCGCTTTTATTGCCGGCAGGAAGATGATGGATACCCTTGCTTTTAACCCTGAACTGGGCCATATCACCACCTTCGGCGGGCACCCTGTAAGCTGTGCCGCTGCCCTGGCAGGGCTGGAGGTGCTCCTTTCAGATCAGCTGATCGGTTTGGCTGAGGAAAAGGGTGCCCGGTTCGAGGAAAAGTTATCTTCACACCCGGCCCTTGCCGGTATCCGGCGCAAGGGACTTGCCCTTGGCCTGGACCTCGCCAACCCGGCCCTGAGAGCCCCCTTCATGCAGGCAGCCCTTGACCGCGGCCTGATCATCGACTGGTACCTTTTCAAACCCGCGACATTCAGGATTGCGCCACCGCTGACCATCACCACGGATGAGATTGACCTGGCTTGTGACAAACTGCTCGGTTCGCTTGATTCCATTATGGCAACTGACTGATGACCGTTTACCTTTTACCCGAAGAGCCCTTTTTCCCGCCAGCGGAAGAGGCTGAAGCGGATGGACTGATTGCCATCGGGGGCGACCTGTCGGCCCCCCGCCTGCTGCAGGCATATGCACAGGGCATCTTCCCGTGGTTTGTCGAATATGATGAATTTTACTGGTATTCACCCGACCCCAGGCTGCTGTTGTTCCCCGGTGAGTACAAGGTTCCCGGTTCGTTCCGGCGGATCCTTAAAAAGGCGCCGTTCGAGGTTAGGTTTGATACGGATTTTGAGCGGGTAATCCTTTCCTGCGCTGCTGCAGGCCGGCCGGAGCAGGATGGTACCTGGATCAGCGATGAATTCATTGAGGGATATACGGAGCTTTACAAGCTTGGTTTCGCCCACTCGGTTGAAAGCTACTTTGAAGGTCAGCTGGTCGGCGGCCTATACGGGGTTTCCATTGGCAGTGCCTTCTTTGGCGAAAGTATGTTTTTTACCAGGAGTAATGCCTCAAAAGTGGCGTTTTACAGGCTCGTAGAAAGGATCAGAACACTCGGGTTCACCTTTATCGATTGCCAGGTTGCAACGCCTCATATGATCAGCCTTGGCGCCAGACCCGTTCCCAGGAGGGATTATCTTGCCCTGCTTGAAGAGGCAATGAAGATGCCAACCATAAAGGGGCCCTGGCATTAAAATGAAGGAGGCTGCCCCGGAGGTAAAAACCTTCCTGAAACAGCCTCCTGCAGGGAATAAAAGCGGGTTAGTTGATCCCGAGCTTTTTCCTGATATCCTTTGGAATGGCATTTTTATGAACCATGATGTCCATGGTCTTCAGCCTGACATAGGCTTCGGATGCATAAAAATATCCCTTGTAGGGGCTCCCTTCGAGTCCCCATGAATTTTTGATGTAGTAATACTTTACGCCATTCTGGTCTTTGGCAATGCCGGTAAGGTGCATCCCATGATCGTCGGTGGTCTGGTAGTTGTCAAATTCGGTCTGACGCATCTCCTGGGTGATCTTTTTTTCAGGAACCGGTTTGTCGAATTTATACAGCAGCTTGTCTTTTTCGGTATCCGACAATTTTGACCATTTTGCGCTTTCCATCCCGGCTGCTTCAGTGGCATTTTTATCCGGAACCACGGCAACGCCGTTTTTCCATGAAAAGCCCTTTTCGCTGACATCGGCTCCCCAAACCACGGTATAGCCGTTGTCGATAGAGTTGTCGATCACCTTGATCAGGTCGTCGAGCGGAAGATTGTACACCTCGCCCATTTCCCAGTTATCGGGCACCTCCAGCACAAACCTCGAATAGAAGGGATGATGCGTATAGGAGCTGATCTCCACATAATCGTCGGGATTCAAACCCAGCATGTCGCCAAATGATTTCGGGGTATATTCCTTTCCCTTATAGTTGAATTTTTCTGGGACCTTGCCCAGGTAGGCATCCAGTAACCCGTCGAATCCCTGGTGCCACACGGGTGTAAGCTTCTTGTTGGCATTCTTGATCACGGCGTCAACATCGGCACTGAGTACCGCATCCATCTCACCGTGAACCGGGTTGGGTTCATTGATGGTCATCCCGGTATAGGCTTCATCGGGCACCATGCCATATTTCCTGAGTACACTGGTTACATCATGGGAGGCTCCACCCCCGCCGAAGTTATGCTTGCCATTGAACCTGACATACAGGGAGGCTTTGTCGGAGTAGCAGTTGCGGACACAAAACATTTCAGAGAGATCGAATGTGTCCTTGCCCATGCGCAACAGTTCAGATTCCAGGAAGGAGATGGCTGAATAGCTCCAGCAGGTGCCCGACCGGTATTGATTTTTTATGGAGGTGGCCGGCAGCTTCTTTACCATGGTGAAAACATACCCGGAATCAGCTTTTTTTTCTTTTTCCTTATCCTGGGCAAATCCCGAAGAGATGGTGGCCAGAAACAGGCAGGTCAGCAACAGCGAAATGATGTTCTTCATAAGGTTGTGGTTAATTTGATAGTTAAAGATCAGAAGTTAGTAGTCTGTTTTTGAAAAATGCAGAATTTCATTTTTACTGTCGTCAAATTTAAAAAGATTACCCTGACATCACAAGGTTTTTCTTTGACCTTCACTATTTTGACGACGAATGTGGCCGGGGGGCTGATTTGGATCAGAAAAAATATCATGAACAGAAGAAGAAGGCGCCAGGAGAGGTTCATTCAAACGGGTGGGCCTGATCGAAATCGGGCCTGTAATAGCGGTTGCTTTCAAACTCCTGGATCCACCCGTTGTAAAGGCCAAGATGCTCCATTTCTTCAACAACCTGCCGGTATTCATGTTCCGTGACACTCCTCCCCAGTTGCCTGTGGTTTTGCACCCGGGGGGTGGGAAAATACTGGGCCATCAGCGAGATATGTATTTTAGGGGAGATCTCCCCTGCCAGGAACCGCATGACCTTCAGGCTGTTTTCTACGTGACCGGGCAACACCAGGTGGCGGATGATGATGCCTGATTCGGCCGTTTCATCGTCGTCGAGGAAAAGCACTGCACCCTTCTGGCGCATCATCTCCTTTAACGCCTTCATGGCAAACTCGGGATAATCGCGGGCCCCTGAATACTCATGCGCCAGGCCCGGATCCATGTACTTGAAATCGGGCAGGTAGATGTCAATCACACCCTCGAGCAGCAGCAGGGTTTCAGGCTTGTCGTACCCGTTGGTGTTGTAAACCCACACCGGTTTGTATCCGAGCGATTCAATGACTGCAATAATGACCTGTACCTGCGGGATGAAATGGGATGGTGAGACAAATCCCACCTTGTTGACCCCCTGGTCAAGGATCCGGGTGACCTGCGCTATGACCTCGGACAACTCCATCCTCTGCGAACCATGTCCTATCCTGTTATCGCTGATCTGGAAATTCTGGCAATAGATACACTGCAGGTTGCAGTTTGTAAAAAAGATGTTGCAGATGCCCTTTTGCCCGCTGATGACAGGCTCCTCCCCATGGTGTATGCAGATCGATGCAATACTGAAGGATGCATCGCTCCTGCACACGCCTGAGGGCGATGCAAGCCTGTCGGCATGACAGTTGCGTGGGCAGAAGGCGCAATCGGCGAGTTGCCGGAGCGGACCGGTAAAGGCATCATAATTCATCCCGGCGTAATATTTTTAGTTATTTTTGGGGTGATAACCGGAGGTGGCTGCCACTGTTGCTGTTTTACCAAACATACGGCACCCGCCAGTGCAGAATCCGGATGGTTAATCCGCTGCAAAACTAAATAAAATTAATGATTGATCTGAAGAAATACACCTGCATCCTGTGGGACTGGAACGGGACGCTGCTCGACGATGCCTGGCTGTGCGTTGACGTGATGAACGGGATGCTGAAGGAACGCAACCTTCCCTTGAAAACCATTGAAGAGTACATGGAACTTTTCGATTTCCCCGTTAAGGATTATTATGCGAAGCTTGGATACGACTTCGACATGGAGCCCTTCGACAGGGTCGGCATGGAGTTCATCAACCGCTACAATGCCAGGCAGGGCGAAACCAGGCTGCATCCCGGTGCAGTCAGGGTACTGGAAAATTTCCATACAGGGGGATTTGACCAGTCGATCCTTTCGGCCAGGGAACAGAGGGAGCTGATCACCGAAACAACGGCATTGGGTATTCATGGCTTCTTTGACAGGATCTACGGACTTGACGACCACTATGCCCACGGGAAAACCGAGGTCGGTTTGAAACTGGTGCATGACCTTGGCATTCCGAAAGAAAAGATGTTATACTTCGGCGACACGCGGCACGACGCCGAGGTGGCTGCTGAAATCGGCGTCGATTGCATCCTCATTGCCAACGGACATCACAGCCAGGAGCGGCTTGAACAACTAGGCGTGCCCATCATGGCTTCCTTAACCGACTTAAATGAATTATTATGGTAAGATACCGCAACTACCTTTTTATCTGTTTTTTAGCTTTCTTTACTATAAAAATTATCACTGCTTCCGGGCAACCGGTAAAAGGTCAGAATATGCGGATGCATAAGATCAGCGGTAGCCCGCAGAACCCGGCCGTTCCCGCGGCCAGGCCGTCGGTTTGTTTTCTTACCCTCATGCCTGTTGACCAATCGGGGCCCGAAATCTTGCAGGCATATAATGAGTTGAAATCTTTTGGCGAATATGAGACTGTTTTCATGACCCTGCATGAACTTGAAAAGAAGCCTGCCACCATCAGTAAGTTCAGCCTGATATGGATCCACCGTATCGATACGGCGGCCCTGTCTGCGGCGGAAACACATCCTGTCCTGCTGAAATCACTCAAGACATTTGTTGAAAACGGCGGGCGGCTGATGCTGACCCTGCAGGCGATACACTACCTCAATGTGCTTGGTTTTGAGTCATCAATGCTGCAGGACAGCACCAAGCGGTGCGTTGATGAAGGTAACGGCCGCAAACTCGGGTTTCATGCCTTCAGGGAGCACCCGGTATTCAGGGAGCTCAACGGCGGAGCCTATATCTACCGGCCTGTTACCGATATCACTACCCGGATCTCCGGGTTTTTCGGCACCCGCCTTCCCCGCGAGGGAAAGGTGGTCGGTGTCGACTGGGACTACATCTTTCTGCGTGAATCCTCCAAAATCATCCTGGAATATTCGCCCGGCAAAGGCAGGGTCCTGGCAATCGGGGGCTATACCCTGTATGGTCCTGAAAACTATAACCGTGCCCACCTGAAGCTGTTTACCGCCAATTGTCTCCGTTACCTGCTGGATCAAAGCCAGCGGCCGCCTGTTCATTACTGGGATTATGCACCGGGTGAGGTGAAACCCTGTCCCGAAGGCCCTGCGTTGGACCGGCCACTGGCAGCCGTGCCGCCCTCTGTGAAGTGGGATGCCGGTTCGGACGGCCTTACGCTGAAAAACCGGTTTGCATCGGACAACTTCTGGGATGTAGCCGGCGAACGCCTGGTGACCATGGGGTCGGAAAACGGCGGTATTGAAGAGGTTTGGGCACATCCGTTCATGGCATTCAGGGATTATGAGGTGGGGATCATGTTTGAATATAAGGACAGCATCTACTGGCTTAATGATGAGCGGCCCGAAATCGAAGTAAATCCTTCGTTTTTCTCAAGGCTGTATAAATTTCCAAGGGCTTATCTCAAAGAACTGGTTGTCAATGATCCTGTGGAGCCTGAGGGGGTAATCCACTATGAATACCGGGGCGTTTACCCGGCACAACTCATTATCCGGTTTAAGTCGAACCTTCGCCTGATGTGGCCCTATTCTGAGAAAACCACAGGATCCATCTGTTATTCCTGGGATTCCGACCTGGATGCATTTACGGCGCAGGATCTGTCAGGAACCATGAGTGTCAGGATTGGCGGGACCCGGAAACCGGCCTTACACCTTGAAGGACAGTATGACGGATTCCGTTATCTCAGTAAGGAAAAGAGTTTCCAGGGGATCCCTACTGAAAAGGTCCAGGCTGCCTGTTTGATCCGGTACGACCTTGGTATGAACGACAACCTTGACATCGTTTATGCCGCAACCAATGAAGGAACTGCCGTTACACGGGAAAGGTTCGGCAATGGTCTCTATGCACCGGAAAAAATTTTCGGGGAAGCCGGCCGTCATGCTCATGAGATCCTGCAAAAAAACCTGATGCTAACCACACCGGATGTGAATTTCAACACCGGATACCGCTGGGCGTTACTGGCAACCGACAGGTTTTTTGTCAATACACCCGGCATGGGTAAAGCGCTGGTGGCCGGTTACGCCACTACGCGTCACGGGTGGGACGGCGAACATAAGGTGAATGGACGGCCTGGTTATAGCTGGTATTTTGGCCGTGACGGTGAATGGAGCAGCTTTGCCTTGCTCGGTTACGGCGACTTCGAAAAGGTAAGATCCGAACTTGAATTCTTCAACAGGTACCAGGATCTATCCGGCAAAATCCTCCATGAGGTTAGTACCTCGGGCATTGTCCATTACGACGCGGCCGACGCAACACCCTTATATATCGTGCTGGCCGGTAAATATTTCAGGCATACGAACGACACCGCTTTTCTTCGCAAAACCTGGCCCAATGTGAAAAAAGCCATCGCCTTCTGTTATTCGACCGATACCGACCATAACCACCTTATTGAAAATACCAATGTTGGGCATGGATGGGTTGAAGGCGGCGAACTTTACGGATCACACGAAACCATTTATATGGCAGGTTCCTGGGCTGCAGCCTTGACAGAAGCGGCCAACATGGCCGACTTTATGCGCGATCCCGACGCGATAAAATATAGCTGGGAATCTGACGAGGTCAAAAAGGTGATCAACGAAGAGTTCTGGGGCGACCAGCAGCAGTTTTTCTCCTATGGCAGGAACCTTGACGGCAAATTTCGTTGGGAACCGACTGTATTGCCTGCAGTTCCCATCTATTTCAAGACAACCGATCCCATAAAGGGCTCCATCTGCCTGAAACAATATGCCGGCAATGCATTTACCACTGCCTGGGGGGTCAGGATCCTGCGTGACGACAGCCGGCTGTTCAAACCCACCGGATACCATTATGGCAGTGTATGGCCCCTTTTTACCGGATGGACATCCCTGGCTGAATATGCCACGGGGAACTACCTGCAGGGTTACTCGCACCTGATGAACAACCTCAATATCTATAAATGCTGGGGGCTGGGATTTGCCGAAGAGGTGCTTAACGGTGCAGAATACAAGCCATCGGGAGTTTGTTCCCACCAGTGCTGGTCGGAAACCATGGTATTGCAGCCGGTCATTGAGGGGATGCTCGGGATTGAGATCAACGCGCGCGAAAATAAGATGACCCTTGCTCCCCGCATACCGGATAATTGGGATTCGCTCAACGTTCAGAATATCCGGGTTGACAGTCGTAACCTGGGCTTTCATTTTTCACGCGAAACAAAAACCGGTCCCGGCCAGGGAACCAATGTCAACATGGCTTACGACTTTTCGAAAAGTCCGGGTAACCCGGTAAAGGTGGAGTTCATTCCCTCATACGCCCCAGGTACCGTAGTAAAGAGTGTCAGCCTCGACGGTAAGCAGGTTGCCTTTACCTGTTTTAAAACAGCCCAGTCGGTGACACTATATGCAACGTTTGAACTTCGGTCACCCGCGCGACTCCTCGTCGAAACAGAGCCGGGGATCACCGTTCTGCCGGCAGTTTCAGATCCACGGCCCGGCGACCCGGCCGAGGGGTTGCGGATCCTTTCAACCCGGCTTTCAGGAAACCGCTACGCGGTTGAAGTTGAAGGAAAAGGAGGCACGTCGGGGTTATTGGAGATCTATTCCCCCGGTCAGCCCATCTTCCAGGCAGGGAATGCCAGGTTTTTAGAGCAGCATGGTCCCATTTCCAGGTTTGCAATTGACTTCGAGCAATCTGAGAAAAAATATACGGTAAAAACCATCAGCATTAATTTCATTTCACATTGATTATAAGAATGATACGGCTAATCGTGCTGGTCTTGTTCAGCCAGGTTGCCATTCCTGTTTCCGGGCAGTTCCTCTCCCACCTGAGTGCAACCCGGTCGGATGCACTGTTCACGACCTATGCGGCCGCACCCGCGAGGTCGGAGTACAAAAATGACCAGGGTTACCAGTTCCAGTGGAATGATCCCGGGTCGGGAGTAGAATTTATCTCAAAAGAGGGGCCGAACCTGGGCATAGCCTTCCAAACCGGGGAGCGGCTGATTTACAGGCTGGATGAACTGTTCCGGGAGCCGGTGGTCACAACATCCTACAGCGACCTGGTGAAATATTACTATTACCCCATCCAGGGGATCCGTGCGGAGGTCACCTTTCTGGTCTACAGTTCATCGGAGGCCATTATGAATGTAAGGATTCTCAACGAAGACCATTTCACGGCTTCATTTACCCTGGTTCCCTACCTTTACTATCCCTCATCCGACAGTCTCGCCGATATTCACCATCAAACTGCTCCCGATGGCTTTTCATTTCCGGTTTATAAAAAAAGGGATGGCTGGATGGTTGAACACCATATCCCGCTTGCCGACACCCTCCCGGGATTGTTTACCCAGTCAGGCCCCGATACCCTCACGGGGTGGTGTTTTGCGGGTGGCCGCCAGTCAAACCTGCCTTCCGGGTGCCCCTGCCCTGCCCTTGCCCGTTACCTGCTGAAGCAAAAACGGTCAGCTCCGTTTATCAAAGGTATTATCGGTCAGGCCGTCATTAGCCTGGTGCCTCAGCAGGAATGCACATTCAACATTAGGGTGGCACTCAGAGAAAATGGCCTCGCCGCCGGACAGGGCGGAAAACGACGAGGCAGCCAACCAGCACCGGGGATGGAGCCTGGCAGTAAAATTGACTTGGAACAGGTGGTGAAGGAGGATGAACAGGCCTATAGCCTTATCCCACAGTTGAAGTTTCGGGACAGGGACCAGGAGATGTTGTACTGGAGCGCCTTTTCACTGATGCGGCAATGTATGATGCCTCCCCAGGGATCGTGCCATCACAATTATTATGTTTTCTCGCGCGAACCGAAATGGGGCTGGGGATACGGCGGACAGGTATTCCATGAAAGCCTGGCCATGATGGCCTATGCTTACATGGATCCTGCGGGCGCCATGAACTCCCAGCGCGTTTACATGGAACGCCAGCGTCCCGACGGTTACATCAACTACAGGACGGGACCCTACCTGGATGAAACCATCGAAACCAACGGCCAGTTCACCAGTTCGGCGCCATGGTATAATTTCGAAAACCTGGAGATCTATAAAGTCACACGCGACAGGGCATTTCTAAGGGAGGCCTACCAGTCGGGGAAAAAATTCTACCAGTATTATATATCCAACCGTGATACCGACCATGACGGGTTGTGTGAATGGGGTGCCCATGCCGAACTTGAATCGGTCCGCGACGCCCGTGTGGCCGTGTGGGACAAGGTAGGCTGGCCAGCCGGTTTCGAGGGGCCGGATCTCAATTCCATGCTGGTGATGGAGGCGAAATCTCTTTCAAAGATGGCCGATTTGCTTGGATTGCCAAAGGAATCTGCGACATTCAGGGACCAGGCCGAACGCCGTTCGGCACTGATCAATAAAACATTATGGGATCCGGAAACCCTGTTTTACTACAATGTGCAGAAGGACAGCCATTCTTTTACCAATAAATCAGCCTCCGATTTGAAGGTAAAGGAGATCATCGGCTTCCTGCCGCTTTGGGCCGGTGTGGCAGATAAGGAAAAGGCTGATTGGCTGGTAAAAAAAATGACAGACCCTGCCGAATTCTGGCGTCCCTATGGTGTGCCCTCCCTTTCAGCAGCAAACAGCTACTATTGCCCGATCGGGTACTGGAACGGCCCGGTCTGGGTGCAATGGGATTACCTTCTTTACCGCGGGCTGCGCGATTGCGGCTATAACAGGGTTGCGGATGAACTTTCAAAAAAGGTATTGGAGAATATGATCTATCATTTGAAGAATGACCACGTCTTTTGGGAATTTTACAGTGCCGACGACCTGCAGGCCGGCTGGAACCGGACCTATATCTGGGCAGGCATCGCGGTAAGATTTATGATTGATGCTGATAAGCAGCAGCAAAATTCTATGGAAAAATAGAATCGTCGGGAATATCCTGCGAGATATGTAACGTCAATTCAATTATTCAAAAATTCCAGTGCTTTGTCCATCACCTCATCGCATCCCTCCTTGATCCCGTTAACGGAAGGCATAACGATCCTGTCCGGCCACAAACCCACCCGTTGTGTCATTCCGCCGTTGGGAAAAAACACCCCTCTTCCGGTCATGCAGGTTTTGTAGTTTCCCGGCAGGGTGATATATGAAACATCCCCGTCGGCACCGGCTGTCTGACTGCCGATGGAGATGGCCCCCGGGGCAGTTTTCAGGGCCATCACGGTATATTCAGCCTGGCTCTGCGTCCTTTCATCCATAAGCAGGACAACCCTGCCTGCATAAGGCTTGCTGTTCCGCTTTCCGCAATAGCATGGTTTGGTATTATGGAATACTCCGGGGTATGTGATATCCGGTTCCGTGAAGACGGCAAATGGCCTGGGAGCCGGGTTCAGGTATTTTGAAAGGAGCAGCCCGGTTTCATTTGGATAACTTCTTAGATCAAAAATAATTGCCTTTGTATGCCACAATTTTTTCATCACCCCGGCAACCTGCCGTGGCACCAGAAGTCCCAGATTTATGTACCCGATATTGTTTTCAAGGATCCCGTAGGTCTCCGTTTTGTTGCTTGAAGGCCAGGTATAATGAAACTCCTTAAACAAATAGCGGTTGATCGTTTTCTTCGAAGCGACCCCGTTACGTTCAAAGGTGATGGTGACCGAATCGGCAGTCCCGTTGAAAATGGCAAAGTAAAAATTGCGCAGTCGCCCCCGTTCATTTGAGGCAGCAATATATTTCGATCGTTCTCTGATAATGTCGCCGATCGTTTTACCATCAGCAGTAAGCAGGACATCCCCCAGCCGGATATCATTTTGCCTGCATAAGGAATCGTTGTAGAAACCTGTCACAACGGCTTTCTGATCAATAATGCCAAACGTAAACGGCGCCCATTTAAGACCGAAGAGGCTGACGGCATATTTGGCCACCACGAATGAATGGCTGTCGTTTATTTTTGCTAACATTTCCAGGATAGCGAACTGGTAAGATACCGTATCCGCCGAATGCAGGAATGCCGGTATCATTTCTGTCAGGACGGTGTCCCAGTTCCCGCCGATGCCATATTTGTAAGGATAAAAGTAGTTGATGATGTTCCAATACCTGGCAAGTGTGAGCAGTCTGAGATTTTTTGACGGGAAAACCGAATCTGCGTAAGGCTTTTCGTTTTCATAGCTTGTGTTCCGAAGATGCCGGTTTACCTGCACATAATAGTTATTTCTCCGGTTCCGGTTTTCCTTGATGAAATTTAACTGCGTGGTTAAAACCTTTGTGAATACCGACGTATCACGCAACCAGGCAAGGTCGCAGTTCTGTTTCAGGCTGTCGGGAATGTTTCTTTCGCCTGTTTTGCATCTCCTGACTTCACCGAGACTGTTTATCCAGGATGAATAGTAGCGACTCGTTTCCTGTTTTGAAGTCAACGGGGGAAGAGCGTTTACCCGGGAGATGAACTCCCTGTCCCAGTCGATTTTCCCGCTGGCGACAGCAGGGTGGTAGTATTTAAGGAAGCCCCAGACCTTGCAGAAAAGGGCTATGCTGGAGGTTTCTTCGCCGGGGGTTCCGGCCAAGATTGATAATGAAAATAAACAGGCGAAAAGAAGGGATAAAGCGATTTTCATTTTCCTTTCAGTCAGGCTTGAGTTCAGGAAGAGTCAGAGTGCAAAATTATGAATTTAAATAGGTCAAAATCAGGAAGCAGAGTTAAATAAAATCGCCGGCCAGTATGGATACGGAAAAATCCCACACTCTCCGGCGACCTTTATCCAGGAACAAGTTTCCCGGTTTATCATGAAAACCGCAACATCCCAGAAATATTCAACTTATTACATATCCGACGATATTTTAAAGGCATTGAAGATCTTGTCTCCGCTCACCTGGCTGCTTCCATGGTAGGTTGCTTCCAGGATTTCGGTATCGCTCCAGCCAAGGTTCCTGAGTTTGTCGACATCAGCCTGGACGATGGCATTGGAATCTTTGATCACGCTCAGCACAAACAGCAGCATGGGGAGCTCTTTTTCGTCAAGCGGTGCCGTAGAAGGATCGGCCTTGATCCCTACCAGCATTTCTGGTAAAACACCGTATTGAAGCAGGATACCCGAGTTCATACCCACGCAGTAGGAACATTGCTCCTGTTCGGAAACCAGCAGGCGGATAAAGGCAAGCAACTTCCCGCTGAGGGTTTTATGACGCATGTAAAATCCCAGGTTGGCAAATTGCTTTTCCAGCACAAACGCACTCGGGCTGAAAATCTTAAATGCATTGGGAATGAAACCCATGGTGTTGATCATGGATTCGTAAATTTCGGCCACCTTTCCGGTTGCCTCCTCTTTTTCAACTAAATTAAGTAATGGCATATTATTAAGTTTTAGGTTTGTATTTTTACAGTGGATTACCTGACCTGGAAAACCAGATAAAATCAGGTGTAAAAATACATAAATGTTTTTCAATCATAAAAAATTGACTATTCCCTATTTTCATCCATTAAACAGGATATGCTGAAATCCGGTAATTGTAAACGGAATCATTTTGAACAAATCGTGACAAACATGAAGTATGCTCCTCCCCGACAGAAAAAATCGACCATGAAACGGACATTGCTTTTTCTCCTGTATGCCATTGCAGGGGTTGGTTTGTCCGCCCAGCAGTTTAAACCCGTTGAAGACTACGTGCGCATGAGCGCAAAGGCGGGGGATCCCCTCTATACGACCTATACGGCTGCAATGGCCAGGTCGCGGCTATACGGGGATAAGGGTTATAAAATGGATTACTACAGCGACGGTCAGCCGGTGAGCTATGAATCGGATCATGCCGGGAAAATGTTTTGCATCTGGAAGGTGGATGAGGTAGTCATTCCTTCCATTGGCGAATACCTGGTAAAACCTGTTGTGCATTTTTCCTTTCCCGATATGGCCATCCTGGATTACGAGCCATTCCGGGGGATCAGGGTAAAGGAAACGTTTTTCGTGTACAGTTCATCCCTTGCCGTGGTCGATATGGAGGTGAAAAATACCGACAAGGTCGTTCATGAAGTTGCGGCCTATCCCATCCTTGAAATCGGCAATGACTCCATGGAACTGGTTCGTTATGACCAAGTTTCCGACGGGTATCTCACGCACCGTTATGAAAGTCCCTACCGCCTGATCAGCAGCCTGAAAACGGAAAATGGATATCCGGTACGCGTGGCTGATTTTTTCACCAGCAGTTTCCAGTCCTCCTCCCATGGTGGTTACCATGGCGACATGAATGATTTTTACAATGCCGTCAAGACCGATTTTTATTCCGATAAGCGGGTTGATTCGCTGAATATGAAGGCTTCCGGACCGGTGAATTTTATAGCCCTGCATCTCAAAAGGCGTTTGAAGCCCGGTGAGACCGTCAACTTCAGGTATCTGCGGGGGGTCCAGGATCAGAAGGAGGATCCGCAACAACTGATCAGGATGGCCGATTCGGTAAAAAACTTCATGCTGAAAACCTATTATGAGGATAACCTGATCCTGTTTGCAAAAATACCGAGGATCGCATTTAAAAAGCCCTATGAGAAGCTTGCCTACCTGGGCGCTTTCAACCTTGCCCGCGGATGCATGTATCCCCCTTCAGGCAAGACGAAGTACAATTTCTACGCATTTTCAAGAAATCCCCTCTGGGGCTGGGGGCACGGGCACCAGGTACTTCATGAATCGCTCAGCATGATGGCTTACGCCTACCTGGATCCGAAATCGGCCGAGGGATCGCAGCGGGTTTACATGGAGCAGCAACGCGACGACGGGCTGATCGCCTACCGGCACGGACCAAGGGGGGCGCAGGATTACCCGCATAAAAACATGCCGACCACCTCGGCTCCCTTTTTCAGCTGGATTAACCTCGAGGTTTACAAGGTAAGCAAAGACAAACAATTCCTGGCGGATGCCTATGCATCGGGGTCGAAATATGTGGAATGGCTCATCAAAAACCGTGACACCGACCAGGATGGAACCTTTGAATGGGGCCCCTATGGGATTATTGAAAATGTAAGGGACTGGTATAATGCTGTATTCCAGGTATCTGCCGAGCGTTACCTGGATGTTGACAAGGAGGATATCTCCGATGAACTCGAGTGCCTGGATCTCACCCTGATGGTGATCAAAGAGGAACGGAGCCTGGCCTCGATGGCCACCATCCTGGGAAATAGCGTGGAAGCGGCCCGGTGGCGTGAACTGGCTGAAAAGACCACGAAACTGGTAAATGAACGCATGTGGGATGAAACCACCGGCTTTTACTACTCGGTAAATAAGAAAGATCATTCATTTCAGTTCATGACCCGCGACCTGAAACGGCAGGAGATCATCGGGTTCCTCGCTCTATGGGCTGAAGCGGCGCCCCGCGACCGTGCGGCAAGGCTGGTCCAGACCCTTACCGACACCACGAAATTCTGGCGAAAATATGGCGTTCCGACCCTTTCGGCCCAGGATCAATGGTATAGCCCCTCTGTGAATTATTGCTGCAAATGGAACGGACCGGTCTGGATGCTATGGAATTACATGGTTTACGACGGTCTGCGCAAATATGGTTACAACGACCTTGCGCATCAGCTCGCTGACAAGATGGTCAACTGCGTAACCGTCCAGCTTTCCAAGAATCACAACTACTGGGAATCTTACAGCCCCGACAATGAAACGCTCAATTGTCCGCCAAACTACATTTGGGATGCCATCGTTGCGAAATTATTGATCGAAGAAAATCAGAAGTAGTACCTTTGCAGGTTGAAACTATTCTTATGAAAGTTGTATTCATTCAAAACTGGTTCCTGCTGTTGCTGGCCCTGCTTGCCTTTTCGGCCTGCAATACCGGGAATCGTACTGATATTCAGCACCTGCTGTCCCCTGCCGCACTGCCATATCTCAAGAACAGCAAGCTGATCCAGGTTTCCAGTTACGATACTTCCGGGGGCAACAACGACAAGATCATCATTGAACCGGGAAAAAAAGCGACGATCTTCGACATTGACGGACCAGGGATGATTGTAAGGATATGGTTTGCCATCGATTCGAGGGATCCCTATTTCCTTCGGAGGGTCGTGTTAAGGATATTCTGGGATGATGAATCCAGGCCTTCGGTGGAAGTCCCGCTGGGGGATTTCTTTGGTTGTGGCTTTAAATACAAACCCTACAGCTCGCAATACCTCAGTATGACCAGCGGCGGGTATGTTTGTTATTACCCGATGCCATTCGAGAGTCATGCAAAAATTGAAATCGTTAACGAGACCAGGCAGGATATTTCCGGTTTCTTATACCAGGTTGATTACCAGAAATTTGAAGATGCACTTGAGTCGGACGTAGCCTATTTCCATGCACAATGGAACCGCAGCATCCGGACCAACTACGATTCCAATTTCATGATGCTGCGCACCGAAGGCAAGGGACATATTGTCGGGGTGAACCTCAATATGCAGTCCTACGACGGAAAACTGACCTATCTCGAAGGCGACGAGATGATCTATGTTGATGGCGAGAAAAAACCATCCATCCACGGTACCGGCACCGAAGATTACTTTTCAGGTGGCTGGTATTTCAACCATGGCGAATTTGCGGGTCCCTACAATGGCCTGATATATAAAAATGACACTCTTGGCCAGATCGCTGCTTACCGGCAATACATCACAGACCCGATCCCTTTTAAAAAGAATATCAAGGTCACGATTGAACATGGGCAAGGGAACCAGGATATTGCCGATTACAGTTCGACGGTCTATTGGTACCAGATGGAGCCCCACACCCCATTTCCGACGTTCCCCATTGCAGGTCAGCGGATCCCGCTGCGCATTGTTAAACCCGCCCGCATGTTCGAAGCTGAAAACCTGAAATTCCGCCTGGAAGGGTTGAAATCGAAGGTGATGGACATGTCGGATTTTGGCCCCGAGTGGAGCGGGAACAAACAAATTGTGATTGAGGCCGGCGACAAGTCCTCCTTTGGTCTTGATCTGAACGGCCTGCGGGAATCGGTGTATGATATGAACCTCTATTATTCCAAGGGTCCCGATTATGGTGATGCGGATATCTTTGTGAACAGGATAAAAGCAGGAACCATCAGGGGTTATTCGCCGCACACCCTGCCCGATGGCATTGTAACCCTGAAGGGATTGCAAACCTTATCGGGTGCCGTGAATATCGAATTCGTCGTGACCGGGAAGGATATATCTTCCAAGGGATTTAACATAGGGCTTGATGGCATCAGCATGGAGCCGAAACGGGTTTATATTCCGGAATGGAACATTTTAGGGCCGTTTCCAAACATCAGGAAGGCCGGATCGGGTCGCCGCGGACTTGATTCAGTCTATCTTCCTGAAAAAATTATTGATCTCCGGAAGGAATATCTGGGTGCAGGCAGGAAACCTATTCACTGGAATTACGTACAAACTCCAGTGAACGGACTTATTTCCCTGGTGGAAAGGATAAATCCATCGGAAATGGTGGTTACCTATGCAGTCACCTATGTCTATTCGCCGGAAGATCGCAAAGTCACCCTTTTCCTCGGATCCGACGATGGTTCCAAGGTATTTATCAACAACAAAGAGGTATACCGCTTCCTGGGTGAACGGGTGGCCGAACCTGACCAGGCAGAAATCCAGCTGCCGTTGAAGAAGGGATGGAATCAGCTGCTGCTGAAAATTGAAAATTGCCTGGGAGCATATTCTTTTTATGCCAGGCTGTTGGACAGGGAAAACAGGCTGGTGGTTAGCGCCAGTGAGGATAATGGTACTTTAAAAAAACGATGAAAAAAGCTGCATTTACCTTTAATTTGTACATGGTTGGATTGTTCATCCTTGCATTTGCCATGCAGATGAGCAGCTTCGGCCAAACCCCAGTCCTGCAGGGAAAACCTGTCCCGGTGAATTTCTGTATCAGTCAGACGGTGATGGATCTCTATTCCCGGATCAATGATTACCGCCTGCAAAACAACCTCCCTCCTGTTCAGCTCTCTAAATCCTTATGCTATGTTGCGACCCTGCATGCGAAAGATTTAATGCTCCATCATCCCGATCAGGGAGGCTGTAATTCCCATTCGTGGTCTGATAAAAGCTTCTGGAAACCATTTTGTTATCCGCGTGATGAAAACAAGAAAAATTCGGTCTGGGATAAGCCCCGCGAGTTAACGGCCTACCCGGCAAAGGCTTATGAAATTGTCTACTGGGAGAACTCCCCCCTTGTAGCCGATACGGTTATTATGGTCTGGAAAACCGAGGAGTATTTCAACAGTTTCCTGCTGAATACGGGTAAATGGAGGGAAAAGCCCTGGAATGCCATCGGAATCGCCATTTATGAAAACTATGCCTGCGCCTGGTTTGGTGAATCAACGGATCCTGAAGGAACAGCTTATGTTTGCGGCAACATGCCGGTTGTTCAGAAAAAGGACACGATTAAACCGGGTGCTGTTGTTAAGAAACCAAGGATCACCGCAGTTAAAAAAGTTAAAACTGACAGTCTCTCAACAAGACCGGCTGATACCATCCCCCCGAAAGCTGTCGCTCCGGTAAGTAAAACCGATACCGTTGCCAAAACCTACTATATAATCGTTAAAACAAACCTGTCGATGGATGCGGCAACCAAACTGGTCGGTGCGCTGAAAGTCCAGGAATATCCTGGTGCAAAGGTGATCACCCGGGATGATAAAATCAGGGTTTCGGTCTTTGAATCCACTTCAAAGCCTGAGGTCATGACTAAGCTAAAAGAGGTCAAGAAAACCTATAAAGATGCATGGTTGTACAAGACTGAAAAAACCACAGCTCCATGAGCATTTATATCAGGAAGGTAAGTATCGGATGGATGCTTTTGGCGGGTATCCTCTTCACGGCATTGCATTCGCATGCCCAGCTTACAGTGGTACAGGGATCAGCCATGGGCATGACACCACAGCAACTGGTGCAGAATTACCTGGTGGGCGCCGGGATAACCATCAGTAATGCCACCTTTAACGGCAGTTCGTCAACCATTACCTCCGACCAGGTTGGAACCTTTGCCACTGCCGGGATGGCTACCGGACAGCTGGGGTTAGCCGGAGGCATCCTGATGACCACCGGGAAGGCGAATATCGCGATTGGCCCCAACAATTCAGCAGGGGCGGGTTATAACAGCGGTGGTTCCGGCGACCCCGATCTGACGCTGATCGCAGGAAGCAGTACCTTTGATAAGGCCGTGATTGAGTTTGACTTTATCCCGCAGTTTGACACCGTCAGGTTTCGCTATGTATTTGCCTCTGAAGAGTTCTTCGAATATTGCAACTCGATCAACGACGCTTTCGGGTTTTTCCTCAGCGGCCCCGGCATTGCAGGGACCTTTTCCGACAGCAGTGTCAATATTGCACGGATGCCCGGGGAACTTGGCTCCTATGTTACCATCAACAATGTCTGTGCCAATACTGCCTCCCGGTGGACCAATGCAACAGGAGCCCCCTATTTCCAGTACGACGGCCTCACCCATGTATTTTCATCCTGGTATGCAGTTCAGCCATGTGTCAGCTATCATATTAAACTGGCCATCGGCGATGCCGTTGACCATATCCTCGATTCCGGTGTTTTCCTGGAACAAAACAGCTTCAGCAGTCCGGGCATCAACATGGTCAACAACAGTACCATCCCCCCGCTGGGCAATAAGGCGGTTGAGGGATGCAATGATATTGCCATCAATTTCAGGCTGATGTCGCTGCTGGATTATCCCTACACGGTTCATTATACCATCGGGGGAAGCGCCGTAAACGGTGTTGACTACACCCATATTGCCGATAACATCACCTTCCCTGCCGGGGTTGACAGCATGGATGTCATCATCCACCCGGTCGATGACCCCGTGGTTAAGGGAGAACGTACCGTTATCCTGACCCTGAACCAGATCTCCTGCGACGGGAACATCAAGAAGGATACGGTTTATATCGAAGATTCAAAGCCATTGACCATCTTACCAAACCACGACACGACCCTGTGCTACGGTGGCAGTATTGTTTTAAAGGCCAACACGGGAGGCGGAATTTTACCCCTGGTGTATCATTGGAACATACCTGGATCCGACAGTATTGTCAGCATTACCCCTCCGGTTGGGAACAACACTTACAGTGTCAAGGTGACCGATCTTTGCCAGCATTCGGTTTTTGATACCGCACTGGTGACGGTTCATCCGATCCCGGTAGCCAATGCCGGGCCGAACGTTACGATCCCGAATGGCACGAGTACCACCCTGCATGGCCTCGCCGGGGGGGGATATGGTAATTATTCCTATGCGTGGAGCTCCAATCCCCCCGGGTTCACTTCGAACCTCGCATCTCCCTCCACCGGGAACATGACCCACACCATCATCTACCTGCTTAAAGTCACCGATGTCGTGAGCGGCTGTGTCAGTCCGGCCTCCCAGGTTATTGTATCGGTGGCCGGTGGCCCGCTCTCGGTAAATCCTGTTTCTGAACCCAATGCGGTCTGCCTGGGCGATACGGCGAAACTGTTTTCATTGTCAGGGGGTGGTTCTGCCAATTACACCTATGCATGGAGTTCACAACCAGCCGGCTTCACCTCATCTCAGCCTGATCCGTTCGTTGTTCCGCAGCAAACCACAACCTACCACCTTACGATAAACGACGGGTTTAACCAGGTTACCGGAAACACCAGTGTGGTCGTTTATCCGTTACCCATCATTTACCTGGGTCCGGCTGATTCTACCGTGTGCATTTATGATACAGTCAGGCTCGACGCGGGGAATCCCGGATCAACCTACCTTTGGTCGACGGGCGTGACCAGCCGCACCATCACCGCCGCAACCACTGGAATCGGTTATGACATCCAGACCTATTCGGTTGAAGTTACCAGTGTAAATGGCTGTAAAAGCAGCGCAACCATTCATCTCATCTTTTCCTTCAACGATTGCATGGGGATCGGGGAACACGGACAAAACCCTGATTTTTCGGTCTATCCGAATCCAGCCTTCAGCAAATTCAGGATCAAGGTAAAGAATTCAGCAATCCATGTATTCGTTGAACTGATGGATATGCTTGGAAATAAGGTGCTGACAGGTCAGCTGGACCGACAGGCCAACCCGGCCATGGAAACGGATTATGATGTAAGCAGTCTCCCCCGCGGGATCTATATCCTGCATCTAAGCAGTGAAAATTTCTCCGATGCCGTGAAACTGGTTCTCAGGTAATTGCAGGACCCGGCGATTCATCAACCATTATTTGAAGGCTACTCCGTTGGGTGCAATGCCCGTATTGTATTGTTTTTCAAGGGTACCGTCCGACGAATACCGGAACATGATGCCATGGCTGGTATAATCGGTGGCGTCAAGTGCATAAATATCGCCATTGCGGGGATTGACGTTGAAACCATAAAACTGCTTCGTCCCGATCAGGGGCGTAGCCGGCACTGAAACCGAGGTGATATTCATGGCATAAATTCCGGTAAACCCGAATCCACCGCCATAATACACGGTGGATTTATCCATGCTGATGTCGATATGTTGCGGATGGGAGTGTTGGGAAATCATGTATTCACCGAGTTTCTGGTAATTCTGCCCGGAAAGTTTCACAAGTTTTGAAGGGGTTTCCAGGATGATGTTAAAATTATTGTCGTATTTGATATAACCGTAACAAACCACCCAGATATTGTTGTTCCTGTCAACAACCATCTCCTTTGGATTATGGCCGACCTGGATTGTCTGGGTCACCTTGTCAGTTGCGGGGTTGATCACAGAAATGGTAGAATCCACATCATAGGCCCCCCCGTTGCATACCAGTACGTTACCGCCGGTAACAAGTGCAAACTCCGGTCCCGTACCGACTTTGATGGTGCCCAGGATGGTATGCAGGTTTAAGTCAACCACCTTGACGACACCACTGTCGCCCCACTGGGTGATATAACCCTTGTTGTTGTATGATGTCATGTACCGCGGGGAGTTGAGCCCGGTAATAAAACCTGCGGATTTAAAATCATCAACGGTGGTGACGGCAACGGTATCCGACAGGTTCAGCACCATGTAGGCCTTGCCATTGCTGATATAGATTGACTGCAACACCTGACCGAGGCTGCGGTTGTTTACGATGGAATAGATCGAATTTCGCACGGAATCGGCCGCGAAGTCAAAGTAACTGACGGATGCATTTGCGTGCCCGTAGGTTCCTTCATTTGAGATAAAGGCGCCATTGGCAAACGGGCCGGAAGATGTGTAGGTGGCGTTTTCAGTTTTTTTACAGGATGAGATCATTCCTGTAAACAGCAGGATTGCAGCAAAAAAGGTCAGGTTTGTTTTCATGGGTTTTGTTTTTACAGGTCAAAAAACGGAACCGCCAAATGTGGGAGATAAACCACTTGTCTGATCACCGTTGAAAGGACTGTTAGAATGGAACGTAAAAATTATTATTTAGGTCTGTATTCTTTGCTTTTTCTCCCGAAAGCTTCGAAAAATCGTCAATGGCAGGTCTTCTGGCTTGCTCGTTTGTCCGGGGTCTTCCCATCCCGGTAAGGCGGAACAGTGACATAAAGAGGCCGGCAATTCAATATGAGCTTACAGCTGCGGGAACAGCTCCGGAATCAAACCGGATTCCCTTTTCACGCCTCTCCCTGGATACGGATCGGCGAACCAGTAACAAATTCAGGGCAAAATTATACAAATTATTAAAACAGTTCAGATATTTATGACAATTCCCTCTTCGGCCGGATATGTTTCCTGGAAAATGGTGCGTGCTTCGGCCACCAACGGGCCGATATCTTCATACCGGGCCGAGAAATGTCCTATCAGCAGTTTTTTCGCCCCGGCCAGGGAGGCAATGGTGGCTGCCTCCATTGCTGTTGAATGAAATTTATCTGCGGCTGCAGTGGCAAGCTGTTGCATAAAGGTCGCCTCGTGGTAAAGCAACCCAACCTCCTTTACAAAGGGTATGATCTCTTCGGAATAGGCTGTATCGCTGCAATAGGCGTACGACCGGGAAATGCCGACCTTGCGTGGCGGGTTCTTTTCCCTGAAGATAAACCCGCAGGTAGGAATGCTGTGTTTCAACGGGAAGCTATGGATCAGGATTCGCCCGTCTTCGAACAGCAGGTCCTGCTGATCAAACCGCAGCGGGTGAAAAATGAGGGGAAACTGAAGGGTGGTACCGGATGCCTCCATTTGGATATCAATGATGTCCCTAAGCGTTGCAGGTGCATACAGGTGAAGTTCCTCCTTGCGGCCGAGCAGGTGCATGGAGTTCAGTAAGCCGATTAGACCAAAAAAATGGTCCCCATGAAGGTGGCTGATAAAAACGCGGCGGATCCGCTGTATCGAGATATGGAACGTTCTTAGCTGGAACTGGGTTCCTTCGCCGCAATCTATCAAAAAGAAGCGCTCATTTGCATTGAGCAAATGAGCGCTTAATTTTCTGTTGTTTGCCGGGATCGCAGCATTGCTGCCCAGCACCGTCAACGAAAAGGTCATGATGAATTATTCGGTCACCGTTTCTTCGCTGGTTGGCTCAACATCAGGGGTTACTTCAGGCTGTGCCGGTTTGGCATCACGCGCCAGGTTTTCGGCCTTCACCATATCAGCTTTGAGGTTGGCAAGGGCATCAATATCGCCAAGGGTCGTTTTCTCCAGGTTATCCTTGAGTTTTTTGACAGCCTTTTTGGTATCGCTTTCCTTCTTCAGACCTGTTTTAGCCTCTTTGTTCTTTTCGGCATTGGCAACATCCTGGTAGATTTTGCTGTGCGAAAGGATGATCTTCTTGTTCTCTTTCGAGAATTCGATGACCTTGAAGTCGAGTGCATCTTCCTCCTTTGCAAGGGAGTTATCTTCCTTACCAAGATGACGGAGAGGAGCGAATCCTTCAACACCATAAGGCAGGGCAATAATGGCTCCCTTGTCGCTCAGGCTGACAATGGTGCCAAGATGTACGGAACCGACGGCAAATACGTTTTCGAAAACATCCCAGGGATTCTCTTCCAGCTGTTTATGGCCGAGACTCAGGCGGCGGTTCTCAACGTCTACGTCGAGCACCATCACCTCGATGGTTTCACCGATCTTGGTGAATTCGGCAGGATGCTTGATCTTTTTCGACCAGCTGAGGTCGGAAATGTGGATCAATCCATCAACACCTTCTTCAAGTTCCACAAAAATACCGAAGTTGGTAAAGTTGCGGACGGTGGCGGTATGTTTCGATTTAAGCGGGTATTTCTCACGGATGTTGGCCCATGGATCGGGGATCAGCTGTTTGATGCCCATCGACATTTTGCGTTCTTCGCGATCGAGTGTGAGGATAACGGCTTCAACGATCTGGCCAACCTTGAGGAAATCGTGGGCGGTACGTAGGTGCTGTGACCAGGACATTTCGGATACGTGGATCAGGCCTTCGACACCGGTGGTGATTTCAACGAATGCACCGTAATCGGCAATCACAACAACTTTACCCTGGACCTTATCACCAATTTTCAGATTCTGGTCGAGAGAATCCCATGGGTGAGGCGTTAATTGTTTCAGACCAAGTGCAATACGTTTTTTGTTTTCATCGAAATCGAGGATAACCACCTTGATTTTCTGATCGAGTTTGACGATCTCTTCAGGATGGTTGATACGGCCCCAGCTGAGGTCGGTGATATGGATCAGGCCGTCTACGCCGCCAAGGTCGACAAATACGCCATAACTGGTGATATTCTTGACCGTGCCTTCGAGAATCTGTCCTTTTTCAAGTTTCTTGATAATCTCGGCTTTCTGGGCTTCGAGTTCATCTTCAATAAGGGCCTTGTGCGAAACAACCACATTCTTGTATTCGTGGTTGATCTTCACCACCTTGAATTCCATGACTTTATCAACAAAGATATCGTAATCGCGGATCGGCTTCACATCGATCTGTGATCCCGGGAGGAAGGCTTCGATGCCGAAGATATCGACAATAAGACCGCCCTTGGTGCGTGATTTTACATAACCTTTGATAATTTCCTGCTTTTCGTAAGCATCGTTGATACGTTCCCATGATTTCAGGATACGTGCCTTTTTGTGTGAAAGAAGTAATTGCCCGCTGGTATCTTCCTGGTTTTCGATATAGACTTCCACTTTATCACCGATCTTCAGGTCGGGATTGTAGCGGAATTCGTTGATCTGGATAACACCATCGCTTTTGAATCCGATGTTGACGATTACTTCGCGGTTTGTCATCGTAACAACCGTGCCTTCAATCACTTCATGATCCTGGATGGCGCGGAGGGTCTGATCGTATGCCTCTTCCAGCTGACGGCGTTCGTCATTCGAATAAATTTCATGTTTTTTTCCGATTGCATCCCAGTCAAATTCGGCAGGGGCAACAGGGGCTGTATACTTTGTCCTGGCTGGCTGCGGTGCAACTTCGGCTACAGGCGCTGCAACAACTTCGGCTACAGGCTCTGCAACAACTTCGGCTACAGGCTCTGCAACAACTTCGGCTACAGGCTCTGCAACAACTTCGGCCACAGGTTCGGCAACTACCGCGGCTGTGGTTTCTGCTACGGGTTCTTCAATCGCTTCAATGGTAACCTCTTCAATAACAGGAGATTCAATTTCAGCATTCACATTTTGTTCAACAATGGGTTCAGCATTCTGCTCCATGTTCTC
>JBAXOB010000053.1:0-28135 GCA_037133475.1 Bacteroidota bacterium | reverse complement strand
CCACCATCTTCACCAGGATCTCCTTCATCCGTACAATGTCGATGCTGTCCTGCTCAAAGGTGGTTTCGGTACTCACCGATTTGGCCTCATGATAGGGGCGCACCGGGGTGAGGTCGATACCATTTGCCTTCTCCCATATCACCGTGCCGTTTTTCCCCATCACCTTTTCCATCATCTCCACAGGGATATGGCTCAGGGTGTCAATGGTCACGATGCCCATGGACCGGAGCAGCCGGTAGGTCTTCTCCCCGATCATCGGGATCTTGCGGATCGACAGGGGCGCCAGGAACGGCTGCACCCCATCACGGTCAATATACAGCTCCCCGTTGGGCTTGGCCTCTCCCGTGGCAATCTTTGAAACGGTCTTGTTCACCGAGAGCCCGAACGAGATCGGCAGCCCCGTATTCCGGATGATCGCCTGCCTCAGCTCATGGGTCCACTTCAGGGTGCCGAAGAAACGATCCATCCCCGTCACATCGATATAATGCTCGTCGATGGAGGCTTTTTCGTAGACGGGCGCCCGCTCGGCAATGATGTCGGTGACCGTATGCGAATACCTGGAATAGAGCTCCATGTCGCCCCGGACCTGGATGGCATCCCCGCAGAGCGCCCTGGCCATCTTCATCGGCATGGCCGAATGTATGCCGAATTTACGCGCCTCATAGCTGCAACTGGCCACCACGCCCCGGTCGGAGGTACCCCCGATGATCACAGGCTTTCCCATCAGTTCCGGACGAAGCAACCGCTCTACGGAAACGAAAAAGGTGTCGAGGTCGAAATGGACAATGGTACGGTTGGGGGTCAGCATCGGATGAAATTTTGATTTTTTTTCACAATTTTCGTTATTTCGCCACCTTGCGACGTTGCTACCTTACAATTTTTATATTATCTTTGACGGATTATTAATCATTTTTCCGACTACAATATAATCATATTTTTTAATCCTGTCAAGTATGTTTTTCAGCAACAATATCAAATTTATGCGGAAGCGCCGCGGGCGTACGCAGGACGACGTGGCAACGGCCATCAGCATGAAACGGTCGACCCTCAGCGGGTATGAAAACAATGTTGCCCATCCGGGGCTGGAGGCGCTGATCCTCTTTTCCAATTATTTCAACATTGCCATCGATACCCTGATCAAAACCGACCTGTCGAAACTCTCGGAAAGCCAGCTGAGGCAAATCGAACGGGGATACGATGTCTACCTGAAGGGCAGCAACCTGCGGGTCCTGGCCACTACCGTCAATTCCGGCAATGAAGACAACATCGAACTCGTGTCGGAAAAGGCAAAGGCAGGCTATACCGGCGGTTTTGCCGATCCTGAATACATCAGCATCCTGCCCACCTTCAGGCTGCCCTTCCTGTCAAGGGAAAAAAAGTACAGAACCTTCCAGGTGAGCGGCGACTCGATGCTCCCCATCCCCCACGGGTCGTGGGTTACCGGGGTCTTTATCCAGGACTGGACCACCATCCGCGACAAAGACGCCTACCTGATCCTGACCATGGAGGAGGGGGTTGTCTTCAAGGTGGTTGAAAACAGGATCAGGGGCGACGCAAAACTGATCCTGCATTCCCTCAACCCGCTATATGAACCCTATGATATCCCCGTGAAGGATATTCGTGAAATATGGCAGTTCGTGCATTATATCAGTCCGAAACTGCCCGAAAACCTCAATTCTGAAAACTACCATCTCGTGGAAACGGTCAGGCAGTTACGCCAGGATATCCAGGCGATCCAAACCCGGCTGAATATCTGACAGAAAAATTTCCGGAAATTTTCCCCGGGGATGTCGTGTATTCCGGAAAAACCTTAACTTGGCAGTCGGTAATTTTGTTCTTATGACCATACAAAAAAGCAAAATCAGGAAATCCGGAGAGATGATCCCGCACTTTACTGCCGCGGTGGTCATTTTTTTGAAAGGTATCTCTAAAGTCAACGATATCGGGCATAACTGGCCATTCTTCGCTGCCTTATGCCTGATCGGAATCCTTCTGTTTATCTTCCCCATCTTCCATACTGCCATCGAAAAAAGATCCCCGAAAGCGGTAATCGGGGTTAATTTTTTTGAAGCTGCCATCATGTTCGTATTATCCGTGAGTTCCTTTATGCATCATCAAAGCTGGGTCCCTTATACATGGCTGGTCGCAGCCGTTTTCTTCCTGATTTCAGGGCTTCTCCGCCTGCGGAAAGAAAAATCGAAATAGCCTAACCATATATTCAATATCTTTGTTTTTTATACGTATAACCAAAACCTCTGCCCCATGAAAGTAACCATCGTTGGATCCGGATATGTCGGATTAGTCACCGGGACCTGTTTCGCCGAAGTTGGGATCGAAGTCACCTGTGTTGACATTGACCAGAAAAAAATCGAAAACCTGAAAAAAGGTATTATCCCCATTTATGAGCCGGGACTGGAAGAGATGGTTCACCGGAACATGAAAAAAGACCGCCTTCACTTCACCACCAACATTGCCGAAGCACTTGAGGATTGCGAGGTTGTTTTCAGCGCGGTTGGCACCCCTCCCGATGAAGACGGGAGCGCTGACCTGCAATACGTTGTAAGTGTCGCCCGCGATTGCGGAAAACACATGAAGGATTACCTGCTGATCGTGACCAAAAGCACCGTTCCCGTGGGCACTGCCGAAAAGGTACGGAAAGCTGTTCAGGAAGAGCTGGATAAACGGGGCGTCAACCTTGAATTCGATGTTGCCTCAAACCCTGAATTCCTGAAGGAAGGCGCTGCCATCGATGACTTCCTGAAACCCGACCGCATTGTCGTTGGTTGCGATTCCCCCCGCGCGGAAGAACTCATGAAATCACTCTACAAGCCCTTTACCTTAAACGGACATCCTGTGATTTTCATGGACATCACCTCTGCCGAGATGACCAAGTATGCCGCCAACTCGATGCTTGCCACGAAAATCAGCTTCATGAACGATGTTGCCAATCTCTGCGAGATCGTCGGAGCCGACATCAACATGGTTCGCAAGGGTATCGGATCGGACACCCGTATTGGCAACAAATTCATCTATCCCGGTGTAGGTTATGGAGGCTCCTGCTTCCCGAAGGACGTAAAGGCCCTGATCCATACCGCAGAGGATTACAAATACAGCCTCCGTGTATTAAAAGCCGTTGAAGCTGTCAATGATGACCAGAAATCGGTATTGTTCAATAAATTCATCAAGCACTACAACGGCGATGTCGCCGGCCGGACAGTCGCCATGTGGGGATTATCCTTTAAACCGCAGACGGACGATATGCGGGAAGCGCCCTCCCTCGTGATCATCAAAAAACTGCTCGACGCAGGCGTCAAGGTAAAAGCCTATGATCCTGTTGCCATTCATGAAACCCAGCGAATCCTGGGCGATACCATTTACTATGCACCCGATCAGTACGATGCCCTGATCGATGCCGATTGTCTCATGCTGGTCACCGAATGGCCCGAATTCAAATTCCCGAATTTCAACATCATCAAAAAACTCCTGAAAGACCTGGTGGTGTTTGACGGCAGGAACATCTATGAAATTGCCGAGATGAAACGCAAAGGTTATGCCTATTACTGTATCGGGGTAGATACAACTAAATAACCCCCGGGCAGCCGTTTATTCCCCGGACTGATTTGTCCTTGTTGACTTTGTGCCTTCCAGGCGCCCATGGTGGTTAAACGACAAACAAACCACGATGCCCGCCCGGAAGGCACAAAGCACTAAAAAGGTTATAGTCAGGCGTGTTTCTTTGCAGGTCAGCCGGGGATTTAATAACTTTGTCAGATAAATCAGAAGCCATGATTAAGAAAAAAATTTTAGTAACCGGTGGTGCAGGTTTCCTCGGATCCCATCTCTGTGAGAGATTACTGAACGAAGGTAACGAAGTGGTGTGCCTTGACAACTATTTTACCGGACAGAAACAAAATGTGGTTCACCTGCTCAGCAACCCCTATTTTGAACTGATCCGCCACGACGTGACCATGCCCTTCTATATCGAGGTGGATGAAATCTACAACCTGGCCTGCCCGGCGTCGCCGATCCATTACCAGTATAATCCCATCAAAACCGTAAAGACCTCGGTAATGGGCGCCATCAATATGCTGGGACTTGCCAAGCGTATCAAGGCACGTATTCTGCAAGCCTCCACCAGCGAGGTTTATGGCGACCCTGAAGTTCATCCGCAGGTCGAATCCTACTGGGGACATGTGAATCCCATCGGCATCAGGTCGTGCTATGATGAAGGGAAACGGATCGCCGAAACCCTCTTTGTCAATTATCATCAGCAAAACAAGGTGCGCATCAAGATCATGCGGATCTTCAACACTTACGGCCCCCGGATGCATCCCAACGACGGGCGCGTGGTTTCCAATTTTATTGTCCAGGCGCTGAAAGGCCAGGATATTACCATGTATGGCGACGGCTTGCAGAGCAGGAGCTTCTGTTATGTTGACGACCTTCTCGAGGGAATGATCCGCCTGATGAATTCCAGGGAGGAATTTACCGGTCCCGTGAACATCGGCAACCCGAATGAATTCACCATGCTGGAACTGGCTGAAAAGGTAATCCTTTTTACGGGCTCAAAATCAAAAATCATCCATATGCCGCTACCTGCCGATGATCCCACACAACGCCAGCCGGATATTACCGTCGCAAAAAGGGAACTGGGATGGGAACCAAAGGTAATGCTGGATGAGGGTTTGGTTAAAACCATTGATTACTTTAAATCGATCATCTGAGAAAACCACATATTCTGCTATGAAAATTCTCGTAACAGGTTCCAATGGCCAGCTTGGCAACGAATTACGGACACTTGCTCCCGGCTATCCCGGCTATTCCTTTATTTTTACCGATATTGACGAACTCGATATTACCCGCGAGGAGGATGTTGACCAACTGGTGAAAGATGAGAAACCGGCTGTGATCATCAACTGTGCAGCCTACACGGCAGTAGACAAGGCTGAAACCGACGAGCAGTCTGCCTTTTTGATTAATGCCTCTTCGGCTGGCATCCTTGCAAGAACCGCAGCAAAATTCAACGCCCTGCTGATCCATATCTCAACGGATTATGTTTTCGACGGAAAAAGTTACCTGCCTTACCGGGAGGACGACCCCACCAACCCGGTCTCACGGTATGCCATGAGCAAATACGCCGGCGAACTGGCTGTCCAGGCCTTTGCAAGCAGGGCGCTGATCATCCGGACCTCATGGCTCTACTCGGAATTTGGACACAATTTCGTCAAAACCGTGATGAAGTACGGGAGAGAACGGGGAGAGATGAAGATTGTTTTCGACCAGACTGGGACACCTACCTATGCCCGCGACCTGGCAAAGGTGATTTTGGAGATCATCCCGCAACACCCCGATAGTCCAGGAGTCGAAATTTTTCATTTCTCCGACGAAGGAGTTACCAGCTGGTACGACTTTGCCCAGGCCATCATTGAATTCACGGGTATCCCTTGCAAACTGTTCCCTATCCTGACGACAGAATATCCCTTGCCGGCAACCAGGCCCTTTTACAGTGTTTTCGACAAGGGAAAAATCAAAGAACGCTTCCGGCTGGAAATCCCGTTTTGGCGCGATAGCCTGAAGAGTTGCATTCAACGCATCATGAACCCCGAAAAGTAACTTCCCAACCATCAACCTGTGTTACCAGCGTGATGAAATAACAAACCACCAACAATATAATTATGGAGATAGAAAAGTCGGTATTGGAAAGGGCGCAGCTATGGCTCGGCAATGACTTTGACGATGAAACCAGGAACGAAGTTAAGCGCCTCATCGACAACAACACCACGGAACTCACCGATTCGTTTTACCGTGACCTTGAATTCGGCACAGGTGGACTGCGGGGCATCATGGGGGTCGGCACCAACCGTATGAACAAATACACGGTTGGAATGGCTACCCAGGGGTTGGCGAATTACCTGAAATTGATGTTTCCGGGGTTAAACCCTGTCAAAATGGCTATCTCACACGACAGCCGTAACAACAGCCCCTACTTTGCCAGGATCGTAGCTGAAGTATTGTCGGCCAACGGTTTCAGGGTTTATCTTTTCGAAAGCCTCCGCCCGACACCTGAATTATCGTTTGCCATCAGGCACCTGGGTTGCCAGAGCGGCGTCATGGTGACCGCCTCCCACAACCCTAAGGAATACAATGGTTACAAGGCATACTGGGACGATGGCGCCCAGATGATCGCCCCGCACGACGAAAATGTAATCAGGGAGGTTCAAAAAATCACCTCCATCGATAAGGTAAAATGGAACGGCATCCCCGAAAACATCATCAGTATCGGGTCTGAAATTGACAAACTGTACCTTGACCGGATAGCTGCCCTTTCACTCTCGCCAGGCGCAATCAGCCGCCAGAAAAACCTGAAGATCGTCTACACGCCGCTGCATGGCTGCGGCAGGCAGCTCGTTCCCGACATCCTCGCCCGGTTCGGATTTGACAACATCCACATGGTGAAGGAGCAGGCCATCGCCGATGGCAATTTCCCCACGGTACACTCGCCGAACCCCGAAGAGCACGATGCACTCGACATGGCCATCACACTGGCCGAAGAGATCCATGCCGACCTGGTGATGGCTACCGATCCCGATGCCGACCGTGTTGGCATCGCCATCCGGAACGACCGCAATCAAATGATCCTGCTGAACGGCAATCAGACAGCCGCCCTTCTTTTTTATTACATGCTTAACAGGTGGCAGGCGCTGGGGAAAATAACGGGTAACGAATTTATCGTCTCCACGATCGTCACCACCCAGTTACTCTCGGAAATGGCTGCCTCCTTCGGCGTCGAATACTTTGAATGCCTTACAGGATTTAAATTCATCGCCGATGTGATCCGGCAACATGAAGGTAAAAAGACCTTTATCCTGGGCGGAGAAGAGAGTTACGGGTATCTGATCGGCGATTTTGTCCGCGACAAGGATGCCATCAGCGCCTGTGCCATGATCGCTGAAACCGCTGCCTGGATGGCCGACCAGGGTAAAAGCCTGTATGACCTGCTCATGGATATTTACCTGAAATTTGGGCTCTACAAAGAGGGACTGATCTCGGTTACACGCAAGGGAAAAAGCGGTGCGGAAGAGATCCAGCAGATGATGGTGAATTACCGTCAGGCTCCTCCCTCCGTGATTCACAATTCCAGGGTCATTACCATCAGGGATTATCTGCTTTCCGTTGAAAAAACTCTTGGAACCGGCCAGGAAAAGCCAATTCACCAGCCTGAATCGAATGTCCTGCAGTTCATCCTTGAAGACGGGAGCATCATCAGTGTACGCCCATCGGGGACGGAGCCCAAGATCAAATTTTACTTTGGCGTACGCGAACCATTGGCTTCACTAGCAGATTTTGAAAAAATATCGGCGAAACTTGGCGACAAGATTGCCGGGATCATCTCTTCCATGAAATTAAACTGATAACGGATGTCTGAAGAACAACTCCCACCCTCCGAGGAACCCGTATATTCGCGCAAGGTCCTCGAAATGGTAACTGTTGCCAACGAATACTGCATGTTTCTTGAGAAGGCCGAAAGCTACACGGAGGCCCAGCTTTTGAACTTCCTGCAGAAAATTTCCCCCCTGATCTACCTGAAGGGGGCCCTGCTGCCCGACATCGAAGCGGAGGATGAGGATGCAACCGAACACTATGTGAGCGAAGAGCAATGGGAATCGCTGTTCAACACCCTCCATTTCAAATTCGGAGGGAGGGATGAATTTTTTTATGTCGACCAGCTGGAGAAAAGCCATAACGACCCTGTCAAAGGCAGCCTCGCCGAATGTTTCACGGATATCTACCAGGATTTGAAAGATTTTCTGCTGCTGTACCAGAAACCGCTGAAATCCTATAAGGAAAATGCCGTTCGCGAATGCAAGCGGCTGTTTGAAACCCGGTATGGATACAAGCTCTCGATTGTTCAGCAGGTGGTGCATTCACTTCAATTCCCCGGCGAACCCGACGATTTTATTTTTTAACCTTCCAGATAAATTATTGAAAGAGCCATATCACTGTAAGTTTTGGTACGTGCGGCTCCTGACACAAAGGAGAGATAAACACACACAAGCTGCCTTTGTGATCTTTTTGTAAACCATTGTAAACAATTGGGTTATACTGAATCTGCTCATTAGTACCCTTGAAAATAAATTGCAATTTTTAACCATCATTTAATTTCACCACTATATGATTGACCGCCAGATGTTCAACGATATGTTCAGTAACCTGGATAAAGAAAATATTGTTGAACTCATTGACATCTTCTTTTCCCAATATGAAGAACGTTTTGACGCAATCCGGAAAAATGTCAGTGACCGTGACTTTGACCAGTTAAAAGAAACATCCCATAAACTGAAAGGGGCGCTGGTGCTTTTTATGGATCCGGTGACCACCCAAATGTCGAAAAGGTTTGTCGAAATGGCCCGTAGTAAAACCGAGTCGGGCCTTGACCAGCTGCTGGCCGACCTGGAGAAAAACACCAGGATCCTGGTTGAAGAGCTCAAAGTTATCAGGAAAGAACTCGCCTCCTGACATTGCAGAATGGTACCATTAATAATTTTTAAGAAATTCCCGGCCCGATGATCGATCACCAGAAAATTTATGATACGTTTATCAATCCATATGGCAAGGAGCTTGCCGCAGAGGTCATTGATATGTTCATATTACAATTTAACCAACAATTTTTCAACGACTTGCGCAAAGATGTCCAGGATAGAAACTACCTCCACCTGGAGCCTAATGCCCATGACCTGAAGGGTGTGATCGGGATGTTTGGCGATCCGCTCACAACCACCATTTCGAAGAAATTTCTGGGTATGGTACAGGATAATGTTGAATTGCAGCTGGACCAGACCTTTGAGGAGCTGGAGCAACATTCAATGCTGCTGATCGGGGAGCTGAAGATTATCAGGCAGGATCTTACTTCCTGACCATATGTTTATCCAGCCTGTTTAAACCCTCAACCGCCTTATCATAGTTTACCTCGATTTTCAGCGACATCTGGTAGTCGTCAAAGGCTTTCTTGTAATCTCCTGCAAGCTCATACGCATACCCGCGGTTGAAATAGGCCTGGTAATAGGCCGGGTCCTTCCTGATTGACTCGCTGAAATAGGCAGCCGCTTTTTTGAAATCTTTCAGATAAACAAGGTAGATGTACGCGATATTGTAGGGCGCTTCACGGAAGGCCGTATCAAATTTGGCAAGCGCCTGGTAGGTTACAATGGCATTGTTGAACTGACCGCTCTCCTGGTAAAACAGCCCCAGCATGTAAAGCGCTTCACGGCTGTGAGGCCGGATGTTCAGCGCATTTTTAAGATACAGCACCGCCATTGGATCTTTCTTGATAGAATAAAGTTCGCCCAACTGCACATAGGCCTCATAATACTGCTGGTTTTTATCAACCGCCTGCATCAGGTCGCTGACCGCATGAATGGTATCACCCTGCTCAAGCAACCCGATGGCACGGGTAAAATAGGCGGATGCATTCCCGTTATCAATGTCAAGAAGCTGTTTTACAATCGTATAACAATTCTTGTAATCCTTTACGATAAGATACAGTTTCGCCAGTTTCAGCAATGCCTCCTTGTCCGTGGGATTGAGCTCAACCGCTTTTCTGAGTGCGTCACGGCTGCCATCGGGTTTTCCCATTAAAAGATAAATATCTGAAAGCGTTGTGTAATAGGCCGATTTCCCCCCTGACTGAGATATTGCCTTGTTGATGTCGGTCAACGCTTTATCAAACTGATGATCTGCCAAGTAGCATTTTGCACGCTGGTTGTATAATGCTGCATTGGAACCATCCTGCTCTATTTGTTTATTGAGCGTTTCCAGTTTTGCCTGCGTTGAATCGGCACCAGGCTTTTGATTTTTAGCAGCCTCATTTCCACCGCGATGGCAGGCAGATAAGATCACAAAGGCAACCAGGAACAGGCTAAAATAGTTTTTCATCTTTTAAAATTTTAATATCGAATAAACCGGATACGGTCCATATTCCGTTCAGGAGTCTGGCTGTAAAGGGAGACTCCTGAACGGAAGTGGTCGCCGAAACCGGCCTACCCGTCATATAAATTATGCACTTTTCGGAGCCAGGGCTGCCATTATCTTACCCTCCAGCTCATCTGAAAGTTCCGGATTATCCTGGAGAATCTTCTTGACGGAATCGCGTCCCTGGCCAAGTTTGGTATCCCCGTAGCTGAACCAGGAACCGCTTTTTTTGATGATGTTCAGTTCCGTAGCGAGATCAATGATTTCAAAGGCCCTGGAGATACCTTCACCGAAAATGATGTCAAACTCGGCCTTCCTGAATGGAGGAGCTACCTTATTCTTCACAACTTTCACCTTCACATGGTTCCCCACAACATCATCTCCCTCCTTCAACTGGGTTTGCTTCCTGATATCCAGGCGTACGGAAGAATAAAATTTCAGCGCATTGCCCCCCGTGGTCGTCTCCGGGTTTCCGAACATCACCCCGATCTTTTCGCGCAACTGGTTGATGAAGATGCAGCAGGTAGATGTTTTGCTGATGGTCGAGGTAAGTTTCCTTAAAGCCTGCGACATCAACCGGGCCTGCAACCCCATTTTCGAATCCCCCATTTCACCCTCGATTTCACTTTTCGGGGTCAACGCTGCCACAGAGTCGATGACGATAATGTCGATGGCGCCTGACCGGATCAGGTTTTCCGTAATTTCAAGGGCCTGTTCGCCGTTGTCGGGTTGGGAAACGAGCAGGTTTTCCACATCAACCCCCAGCTTTTGGGCATAAAAACGGTCAAATGCATGTTCGGCATCAATAAAGGCGGCGATGCCCCCCATCTTTTGCGACTCGGCGATGGCATGCAGCGCCAGTGTTGTCTTTCCCGATGATTCGGGTCCGTAGATCTCAATTACCCTTCCCTTTGGCAACCCGCCAATTCCCAGGGCGGCATTCAACCCGATCGAACCTGTGGAGATCACCTCCACCGCTTCAATGGCATTGTCACCCAGGCGCATGATGGTCCCCTTTCCGTAAGTTTTTTCCAACTTGTCAAGGGTGAGTTGCAACGCCTTTACCTTTTCTTTGTTCACTTCGTTTGCCATGATTTGTTTCCTCCTCTTTTTGAGACGCTGCGGAGCGTCGTGGTTTTGACGCATCGAAAGCGTCGTTATTAGGTTGCGGCGCACTGGGTGCGCCATGTTTCCGACGCACTCAGTGCGCCGCTCCGGCTAGATTGCCAAAGCTTTCAGGATCTGGGCAGTATGATTTTTTGTCTCCACTTTGGTAAAGATGTGCAGTACCTTACCGCTTTCATCGATGATGAAGGTCATCCGGTTGATACCCTCATACTCCCTGCCATAGAGTTTCTTTTTTCCCCATACACCATAATCCATGATAATCTTTTTTGCTTTATCGGGTATGAGGGCAAAAGGTAATGCATATTGTTGAGAAAATTTTTGGTGCGACTTTTCATCGTCGGCGCTTACCCCGATGATTTTAAATCCCTTATCCAAGAGAATCTGATAGTTATCCCTCAGATTGCAGGCCTCAGCGGTACAACCCGAAGTATTGTCCTTGGGGTAAAAGTAGAGGATCACCTTATGCCCCCTGAAGGATGCAAGGGAAATCTCCTGCCCGTACTGGTCCGTACCATGAATGTCAGGCGCGGTATCTCCTATCGCTAACTGTATCATAATCAATTTTATAATAAAGATGAAGTAACCGTAACTACAGGTATCAAAAATAGAAATTTATGGTGGAAAAGCCTGTGGCCCGGCTGGTGAGTTATCAACAACTTTATGTGGCCTGGTTCGTCAGGAAATACTTGCAGAACGAGGTCAGCCCGCAGGCCTCACATTTGGGTTTGCGGGCAGTACAGACATACCGTCCGTGCAGGATCAGCCAGTGATGAGCAATTGCACGCAGTTTTTCGGGAATATGGCTTACCAGCTGCTGTTCTGCCTGCAAAGGATTTTTTGCATTCACAGTTAGCCCGATCCGCGCCGAAACCCTGAACACGTGCGTGTCAACAGCAAGGGCAGGCATGTTGTAGATCACCGAGGCAAGGACATTGGCAGTTTTCCGCCCGATCCCGGGAATCTTTTGCAGTTCATCCACATCGGCAGGGAGAACTCCCCCGTAATTTTCAACCAGTGATTTTGCCATCCCGATGAGACTGCGGGTTTTGTTGTTCGGATAGGAACAGGTGCGGATCAGTTCAAAAACATCGGCAGCCCCGGCCGCGGCAAGCGAACCTGCATCTGGAAACCTCCTGAAAAACTGTGGCGTGATGAGATTGACCCGCTTGTCGGTACATTGTGCCGAAAGAATAACCGCTACCACCAATTGATAGGGTTCGGTATAGACCAACTCGGTTTCAGCCAGTGGGTTGTTTTCCTGGAAATATTCAAGGACCAGCCGGAAACGTTCTTCTTTGCGCATGGGAAAGAGTTTGAGCAAAATTGCGAAAAATCCGGGATTATTCAAGTATGTTTGCACTGCCATTCCATTAAAACACCAGATGTCCCATCACGAGTATGATTTACTGATAGCGGGCGCCGGGCCTGCCGGATGCACCCTCGCCCTGAGGATGGCGGGAAAAGGACTGCGTATTGCAGTAATTGAAAAGGACCACTTTCCGAGACATAAAATCTGTGGCGATGCCCTCAGCGGAAAAGTGCTGAATGTGATGAAACGGCTGCCGGACGGAATTTATGAACGTTTTATCCGCGATACCGACAAGATTCCCTCAAGGGGAATCAGGTTCACGGCGCCCAATCTCAACTCTGCCGATATTCCCTTCATGCGGGACACCGGCCCTGAAACCGAACCGCCCGGCTATGTCTGCAGGCGCAGCGACTTCGACAACTTTCTTTTTCAGCAGTTAAGGAACTATCGCGATATTGAAATTTTCGAGGGAGAAAGGATCAACGAGGTACTATCCCTTCCTGAGGGCATTCATGTAACAACAACAAACCACCAATTCAGCGGGCAGGTCATTGCCGGCGCCGATGGTGTTCATTCGGCTGTAAGAAAATCGCTGAGCCCCGGGGTGGCTGGTAAACAGCATTTCTGTGTTGGAATCCGCTCCTATTACGAGGGGGTCACCGGCCTCCATCCTGAAAACTTCATCGAGCTTATCTTTTTAAAGGAGTTGCTGCCTGGTTATTTCTGGATCTTCCCCTCTTCCCGGGGACAGGTAAATGCCGGATTCGGCATGCTGCAGAACCAACTCGTTAAAAGAAAGGAAAACCTTACCCTGATCCTCGACGACCTGGTATCGAATAATCCCCTGCTGGCCCCCAGGTTTCAGCATGCAAAAGCCGTCGGCAGGGCTGAAGCGCACACCCTGCCGCTGGGCAGTTTCCATTTTAACCGCTCAGGAAACCGTTTTGTTTTACTGGGCGATGCGGGTTTCCTCGTCGATCCATTCAGCGGCGAGGGTATCGGTAATGCTATGGCAAGCGGGGAAATTGCGTCGGATATCCTGGGGAGGTGCTTCACCGGACACGATTTTTCTGCTGAAGCATTGACCGCCTTTGACCAGCGCATCCACCGGCGGTTCGGGCAGGAATTCAGGACTGCTGCCATCATGCAGCGGCTGGCCCGTTCACCGTGGCTTTTCAATATGGTTGTCGGTAAAGCCAGGAAAAATGATGAAGTGAACGAACTGCTCACGGCTATGTTTACAAGCGAAGATGTAAAGGAAAAGTTAACAAGGCCGGGCTTTTATGCCAGGCTGCTGTTCAAATAGTTCCCGGAAGGAGATTATTTCTCGTGAAGCAGTGTGACCGAGCCCCGCAAAACATCAGTGCCATACTGGCCTTTGCAGGACAGGATGTAAAAGTAGGTGCCATCGGGCAGGTTGGCGCCATCCCAGTCTTCACTCTTGTAATTGGTTTTGCTGTAGATCTTTTTTCCCCACCTGTCGAATACGGTAAATTCGTTGCTCAGGTAAGCCATGCGGAAATCATCTGTTGCATTCCCATCCTTTAACTGGATTTTAAATGCGTCGTTTGAACCGTCGCCATTCGGGGTGACCAGGTTGGTGATTTTAAGGTCGGCGATTTTCACATCGATGACCCTGATAACCACCGAATCACAGCCATTCAAATCGGTAAAGCTGAGCTTCACTGCAATCTGTCCCGGTTTCGTTGATTGCGCATAGGTATGTGAAACAGGATTCAGGTTTGCAACCTTTACCCCGTCACCGAAATTCCAGGTCCAATTTGAAATGTGCCGCTTCATCGTGTCGTTAAAAACAACCTGGATGGTGGGATTGGTCAGGTAAACGACCGTATCCTTTGGAATAAATTCAAATTCAACCTTCGGTGACAATAAGGTTTCCACATGGAAAACCGTATCTAACGAACAACCAAGAGAGTCGGTTACCTTGAAAGCTATCGGACGGCCCGGGCAAAGGCCAAAGGCAATGGTATCCTGTGAAAATCCGCCTGCCCAGTCATAAATATAGGGCGGATAATTTTTAAACCGGGTGCCTCCCGAAACAAGGGTCTTGTATTGCCCGATGCACAGCGGGTTGGAGGTCGTGTCAATCCTGGCGCAACCCAGCGGGTTATAGCGGTAAAAGGTGTCAAGCTTCATTTTCAGATGCATCCGCAGCTGTGCGTCGTTGCTGGTATCGCTGACCCCGTTAACGGTAACGATGCAGCGGTAGATGCCTGGAGAACTTACCTTAACCTGGCTGATCAGGTAGGTGGAATCGGTTGCGCCGGTTATATCTATGAAGTTCTTCTGCCAGTGATAGGAAATAACGGCTGCCCCCGCTCCGGTTACAAAGGCCGTGAACCTGATACTGTCGTTGAAACAGCGGGTGGTGTCGGCAGGTTTCACCTTCACCTGCACTTGTCCCATAACAAGCATACTGGCAAAAAAAGAAAATACAAAAAAGAGATGTTTCATCTGGTGGTGCAATACTGTCGCAAAAATAAGAATTTCTTTGATTCAGACCCTGTTTTAACTCAAACGATCAAATCAGGCCAATTAGTATAGTCAGTATTGATTGTTGGAGATCATGATCAGGGTACAGGCATGAACCACCTCAATCCCGGCATCGGTCAGAATCGCGGCGAATTCGGGAGATTCGGTGCCCGGGTTAAAAATCACCCTTTTGGGGTTAAGCCCGAGGATATAGTCATAATAGGCAGGCAGGTTTTTGGGCCCTATGTAGAGGGTAACGGTATGGATCGCCTCAAATTTCGGGAAGGGTTTCTCAATTCTGACCCCCATGATCTCCCCTTCACGAAAACCCACCGCCACAACCGGCACATGGCTGAATTTGAGCTTCCTCACAGCCATATATGAAAATCGTTCGGGATTTGCACTTGCGCCAAGAACCAGGGTCTTTTTCTTCACGTGTTAACTTATTCACAAATATTTGCAAAGTTAGGTAAAAAGCGTCAAAAAGGCGGGAAAATATCGGGTGGGGTGACATTATTTCCTGTTTTTACTGCCTGTTGGCGGATGGCAGCACTTTTGACGGATTATGCTGTAACCAGAAAAAGGAGAACCTATGAATTTCAATAATTTCACGATAAAGGCCCAGGAGGCAATCCGGAAAGCACAGGAGATTGCCGAATCCTTCCGTAACCAGCCGGTTGAAAACATACATCTGATGAAGGGGTTGCTGATGGTTGACGACAATGTTATCCCCTACCTGCTGAAAAAATTAAATGTCAATGTCGATATGTTTACCCGTGCACTGGATAACATGCTGACCTCTCTCCCTGCGGTAACCGGCGGGGAGCAGTATCTCTCGTCCGAAGCAACCAGGTCGCTGCAGCATGCCATATCCAAATCAAAGGAGATGAAGGATGAATTCGTCTCCATAGAGCATGTGCTGATGGGAATATTATCGGCGGGAGATGCTGTTTCACGGTTGCTGAAAGACAACGGCGTAACGGAAAGCAACCTGAAAACGGCGATCGGCCAGTTGCGGCAGGGAAACACCGTGAGCAGCCAGAATGCAGAGGAGACCTACCAGGCCCTCGACAAATATGCGCGCAACCTGAATGATCTTGCCCGCAGTGGCAAGCTCGACCCGGTCATCGGCCGGGATGAGGAGATCCGCAGGATTTTGCAGATCATCACCCGCCGCACCAAGAACAACCCGATCCTGATCGGCGAACCGGGAACCGGGAAGACCGCGATTGCCGAAGGGATCGCGCACCGCATCATCGACGGGGATGTTCCCGAGAACCTGAAATCAAAACAGATCTATTCCCTCGATATGGGATCGCTGATCGCCGGCGCAAAATACAAGGGCGAATTTGAAGAACGGCTGAAAAGCGTGGTGAAAGAGGTGATGCAGTCAAACGGCGAGATCATCCTGTTCATTGATGAAATACACACCCTGGTTGGCGCCGGGGCAAGCGAAGGCGCCATGGATGCAGCCAATATCCTGAAACCGGCCCTCGCCCGGGGCGACCTCCGTGCCATCGGTGCCACGACCCTGAAGGAGTACCAGAAATATTTTGAAAAGGATAAGGCGCTGGAACGCCGGTTTCAGCCGGTTATGGTTAATGAGCCCGACCGGGACGATGCCATTTCGATCCTTCGAGGATTAAAGGAACGCTATGAAACCCACCACCAGGTGAGGATCAAGGATGAGGCGATCATTTCGGCTGTCGAACTGTCTCAGCGTTACATCACCGACCGGTTTCTTCCCGACAAGGCCATCGACCTGATCGACGAGGCCGCCTCCAAACTCAGGATGGAGATCAACTCCCTGCCGGAAGAGCTCGAAAAAGCGGAACGCAAAATCCGCCAGCTGGAAATCGAGCGGGAGGCAATAAAACGCGAAAACGACGACCACCGGCTGAAACAGCTCACCGTGGAGATTGCCAACCTGAAGGAGGATCAAAAAGACCTCAGGGCCAAATGGAGATCGGAAAAGGAGCTGGTTGACCAGATCCAGTCGCGGAAAAATGCCATCGAATCGCTCAAACTCGAAGCCGACCAGGCAAACCGCAGCGGCGACCTGGGTAAAGTAGCCGAAATCAGGTACGGCCGGATCCCCCAGGCGGAAAAAGAGATGAAACAGATCGCCGAAAAGCTCGCCGCGATCCAGAAGGATTCGCCGATGGTCAACGAGGAGGTGGGCTCCGAGGAGATCGCCGAAATCGTATCCCGGTGGACAGGCATCCCCGTCACACGGATGCTCCAGAGTGAAAGGCAGAAACTGCTCAGCCTCGAAGCCGAACTTCACAAACGGGTGGTTGGCCAGGAGGAGGCCATCAGTGCCATCGCCGACGCCATCCGCCGCAGCAGGGCAGGATTGCAGGATACCAAACGCCCCATTGGCTCTTTCATATTCCTTGGCACGACAGGGGTAGGTAAGACAGAACTTGCCAAAGCACTGGCCGAGTCGCTCTTCAACAGCGAAAACAGCATCGTCCGCATCGACATGTCGGAATACCAGGAACGACACACCGTTTCGCGGCTGATCGGCGCCCCCCCGGGCTACGTGGGGTACGAGGAGAGCGGTCAATTAACCGAGGCTGTGCGAAGAAAACCCTATGCCGTCGTGCTATTCGATGAAATTGAAAAGGCCCACCCCGATGTGTTCAACATCCTGCTGCAGGTTCTCGATGATGGCCGCCTCACCGACAACAAAGGCCGGACGGTCGATTTTAAAAACACGCTGATCATCATGACCTCGAACATCGGTTCCCACATCATCCAGGAGAACCTCCAGAATGTGAATGATAAGAACCGGGAGGAGCTGATAACAAAAACCCGCGACCAGGTATTCGAACTGCTCAAAAAGAGTATCCGGCCCGAATTCCTCAACAGGATTGACGAGATCATCATGTTCCAGCCCCTGACGCGGAAGGAGATCACGCGGGTGGTTGAACTGCAACTTGCACTTGTACAAAAATCACTGGAAAACAATGGGATAACGCTCTCCGTCACTCCAAGAGCCATCGGGTGGGTTGCCAACCTCGGATATGATCCCCAGTATGGTGCACGACCGATTAAACGGGTGATCCAGAAACAGGTACTGAATGAAGTTTCGAAACTGATCCTCTCGGGAACGGTTGACCGTGATTCAGAAATAATGATCGACGAGGAGAATGGGGCGCTGGTTTTTAAAAACAGGTAGGAACGCTATTTCTGTGGTTCATCCGTTTTAACAAGCCTTCCGTTGTCGTAAATCTCCGTTTTGGTGATTACACCTTTTATATTGTAATTGATCCATGTGCCGGTCTGGTGCCCCGCATTGTACTGGCCCGACATCATTACCTGCCCGGAACCATAGTAGGTTTTGAAAAGCCCCTGCTTCTCCCCTGCTTTGTATGCACCGCGAAGCTTGAGTTTGCCATCGGTATAGTACTGCTCCCAGAGCCCGTCGCGGATCCCCATTTTGTAGAAAAACTGTTCCGACAACCCTCCTTCGGGGTAAAACACCTTGGAGAAACCGTTGATAAGGCCATTTTTATAATGCTCTTCGGCCACCATCGCCCCATCGGCTTCACTGTAAAACAGCCAGACACTGTCTCTTTTTTCATTGACATACAAACCGGTAGCCATTTTCCTGCCGTTCGGGAAATAGGATGATGTCATCGCCCTGGTCCCTTGCCGGGAAACAACGGAAAGGGTTTTCAGCTTGCCATCCGGGTAAAAATAATGAAATTCGCCTGTCGGGTAACCATCTTTGAAATAGCCGGTGTATATCAGCCGTCCGGCAGTGTCGACTTTATGCCAGAACCCCTGTCTCCTGCCTTGCTGATCCTTTTGGTTCACGGTATCCTGCCCCATCAGCGAACAGGAAAAAATAGTGAACAGGACAATTACGAATAACCTGTACATAATCGTTAAAAAATTACATTTGCAAAGTAAATATAATTTCGCGTGCAAACCTACCCGTCAAAACTGTTGGAACTGGCAGTGAATGAACTCGCCAAATTGCCCGGTATCGGCCGAAAGACGGCCCTTCGGATGGCGCTGCACCTGCTAAAAAGGAACCTGGCCGATGTGGAGGCCCTTGGAACCTCTGTCATTAAAATGCGTAATGAGATCATTTATTGCACCGAATGCCGGAATATCTCCGACCAGGAGCTCTGCGCCATCTGTGCTAATCCGAAAAGAGACCGCACCGTTGTGTGTGTCGTGGAGGATATCCGGGATGTCATGGCCATTGAAAATACAGGGCAGTACCATGGCGTTTACCATGTTTTGGGGGGGATCATCTCCCCCATGAACGGGATCGGCCCCAATGAACTTCATATCGATGCCCTCACCGCGAGACTCGGATCCGGCACGGTGAAAGAGGTAATCCTCGCGCTGCCCACAACCATTGAAGGGGACACGACCAATTTCTATCTTTTCAGGAAACTTTCCGGTTTTAATCTTACCCTAACCACCATCGCCCGGGGGATCTCGATTGGCGATGAACTGGAACATACCGACGAGGTAACCCTCGGCCGGTCGATCCTGAACAGGACTCCCTACGAATCTGTCTTAAAACAAAAATAGCTGCATCCTCCCGGTATCAGAACAACTCCAGCTGGTTAACGGCAACAGGCGGCAAATTGGTTGTTTTTAACCCTGCATAGTTGTCCAGCATGGGCCGGATCGCCTTTTTGATCAGTTTTATCGGCGTTGTGTGACGTGATTTGCAATAGTTGACCAGCGATTTTTTCTGCTTCGTGGTTACTTTCAGGGTAATAGTCTTGAATTTCAGCGGCTTGCGTGCCTTTTTCGCTTTTTTTCGTGGCATGGGATCAGCATTCATTAACAATTTCCTTGAAGTCGTTGATGATCTTTTTGGCCAGGTTCTCAGCCTTGACAAGCATGTCGCTCTCGGCGTAAATCCTCACAATCGGCTCCGTATTTGAACGCCGGAGGTGAACCCACTCGTTGTCAAAATGGATCTTGATGCCATCGATGGTGATGATGCGCCGCGATTTGTACTTCTCGATAATCAAGGCAAGTATCCTGTCAATATCCATCTCAGGCGAAAATTCAATTTTGTTCTTTGAGATATAATAATCGGGAAAGCTGTCCCGCAACGCCGAACATTTTTTCCCCGAGCGGGCCAGTGAGGTCAGGAACAGGGCAATGCCCACCAGGGCGTCACGGCCGTAATGGAGTTCGGGATAAATGATTCCCCCGTTGCCCTCGCCGCCAATCACGGCATGTTCTTTCTTCATCATTTCAACCACATTCACTTCACCGACTGCCGATGCAAAATAGGATCCTCCGGCGCGTTCAGTAACATCCTTCAGCGCCTGGGTGGAGGAGAGGTTTGAAACCGTGTTCCCCCTTGTATGGCTGAGCACGTAATCGGCCACGGCTACCAGGGTGTATTCCTCGCCGATGGGTTCCCCGATCTCGTTGATGATGGCCAACCTGTCGACATCGGGATCGACCACAAATCCAAGATCGGCCTTGTGGCTGACAACGGCCTTGCAGATATCATCCAGGTGCTCGGGAAGCGGCTCCGGGTTATGCGGGAAATGACCGGTGGGGTCACAGTAAAGGAGGTCGGTTTTGGCAACGTGCAAGGCCTTCAGCAACATCGGGATGGCAATGCCTCCTGTGCTGTTTACCGCATCGATGACCACCCTGAAATTGGCTTTCCGGATCGCCTCCGTGTCGACAAGCGGCAGGGCCAGTATTTTGTCAATGTGTTTGCTGATACAGGTTTCGTCGGTTTCATAGCTTCCCAGGTCGTTTACCTGTGCAAAACTGAAACCGGATTGTTCCGATAATGCCAGGATCCTTTCCCCATCGGCCGCGGAGAGAAACTCCCCCTTGTCATTCAGCAGTTTCAAAGCATTCCATTGTGCCGGGTTATGACTTGCCGTAAGGATGATCCCCCCGGAGGCCTTGCGGTCGATGACAGCCATCTCAACGGTCGGTGTTGTGGTTAACCCGATATCCAGCACATCTGCCCCCATTCCCATCAATGTCCCGACGACCAGGTTGTTCACCATAGCCCCGGAAATACGGGCATCACGGCCCACCACGATGAGCAGTTTACGCCCAGGCTCTCCCTCGCTGAGAAAGGCTGAATAGGCAGCCGTAAACCTGACAATGTCAACCGGGCTGAGTCCGTCGCCCGGCTTCCCGCCTATGGTTCCCCTGATGCCGGATATGGATTTTATTAAGGCCATCTGTTTTTTCTCACAAATGTAAAGGTTTTACCAATTACAACCCTAACTGTTAATAAAAATTGAAATCAGGGGACATCTGCCCCGTCCGGCAACTCTTTTTTTCGTAATTTTGCAGAAATTCCTGCCTAGTTGAAAAGGCATGATAAACTGCTGAATGGAAGAGCCTTTTGAATCCTATTTTGATCGTGAAACCCTCTCCCTGGTGGGGCGGTTTGAGATAATGGTCCAGCAGAACCAACATTTTTTCTTTGATGTTGACGAGTTCGAGGAGATCATCGAGTATTATTTTTTTAAAAACGAACAGAAAAAAGCCCTGAAGACCATCCACCTGGCACTTGAACAGCATCCCGGGTGTGTTTCGGTCCTTGTAAAACTGGCCCAGTTCCAGGTGAATGCAAAAAAAGACCGGGAGGCGCTGCGCATCCTGAAAGAAATTGATCAGTCGCCCAATGCCGACAGCGAAGTATACCTGGCCAAGGGCAATATCTACAGTCAGCTTGAAAAACCTGAAAAGGCCATCGAAGAGTTCAAAAAAGCAATCGACGGGGCCGATTATGTTGATGATATTTATTCCAGCATCGCCTTTGAATATGAAAACCTGGGCAAATACGACCAGGCGATCGATTTCCTGCTGAAAGCCCTCGAACTTAATCCTGAAAACGATGCGGCCCTTTATGAATTCGCCTTTTGTTGTGAAGTCTCCCAGCAAACCGAACGCGGGATAAACTGGCTCCTCTCCTTTCTCGACCAGCAACCCTATTCCGTCGCTGCCTGGTTCAACCTGGGAATTGCCTACAGCAACCTCGACCTCTATGAAAAGGCCATCGATGCCTACGATTACGTTCTTGCCATCGATGAAACTTTTTCCTCCGCCTATTTCAACAAGGCAAATTGCTTTGCGAATATCGGCAAGTTCGACAAGGCCATCGAGACCTACTTTGAAACCTTCTACTACGAAGACCCTGAGCCGGTAACCTATTATTACATTGCCGAATGCTACGAAAAGCTCAAGAAATTCGATGCATCCATTGAATATTACCAGAAAGCGGTTGCCCTCGATCCCGAGTTTGCCGATGCGTGGCTGGGTATCGGCATCTCGCACGATGAACTGGGCCGCCCCCAGTCGGCGCTGCCCTATGTCCTGAAGGCCATTAAACTTACTCCCTCCATTCCAGAGTACTGGTTTATCCTGGGTGATATCCAGATAAAACTGTCAAAAATCGAAGAGGGGATCGCCTCCTACCGTAAGGTGGTAGAACTCGATCCCGAAGACACCGACATCTGGCTCGATCTGTCGGTCGTTTATGCCGACCAGAAGGACTATGAAACGGCCTTGTCCGTTCTCCAGGATGGCTTACACCATCATGAAACCAATGTTGATTTTTACTTTGCCATGTCCTATTACCTGCTGATGATGGGTAAAAACCAGCAGGGGGCTGAAACCATGCTGAAAGGGCTTGAGATGGATTATGAGGGCGTTAACAGGTTGTTTACAACCTTCCCCGAGGCAAAAAACCACCCGTTGGTTGCAGAAATTATTGACGGATTTAAAAACACCAGCATCCTATGACCCAGATCAACCTCCCTTTCCTGCCTGAACGCAGCACCAAGCCCAGGCAAACCGGCATTGCCATGGTGATGGATAAAGGACTCAGCCTTCGTGAAGCGGAAGATTTTGTAGAAACGGCAGGTCACCTGGCCGACTTTGTGAAACTTGGTTTCGGCACCTCGGTTGCCGGGAACAAAGTGCGGGAAAAGGTCAGGATCTATCAGCAGGCTGATATCAGGGTTTACGCGGGAGGTACTCTTTTCGAGGCCTTCGTCATCCGGAACATGTTCGACGACTATCTAAGGTATATCGACCAGCTGGGGCTTGATTCCGTTGAAGTTTCCGATGGTTCGATGATCATGGACCACGATGTGAAGTGCGAATATATCCACAAATTATCCAAAAACTTTACGGTTCTTTCCGAAGTCGGCTCCAAGGAATCGGGGATCCTCATCGCCCCGGGCAGGTGGATCGAAATGATGCAGAAAGAGCTGCAGGCGGGGTCGTACAAGGTTATCGGCGAAGCGCGCGAAAGCGGCAATGTCGGCATCTACCGCCCCACCGGCAAGGCCCATGTGGCCCTGATCAACAAAATCCTGGCAAAGGTGCCGGCCGACCAGCTGCTCTGGGAAGCCCCGCTGAAACCGCAGCAGGTTTGGTTTATCAAGCAATTCGGAGCCAATGTGAACCTTGGTAATATAGCCCCGGCAGAACTTATTCCACTGGAAACCCTCAGGCTGGGACTTCGCGGCGATACATTTTTCACCTTTCTGCCGGCCAGGTTCCAGCAATTTCAACCCAAATGAACCGGCAACAGGGGTTCAAACAATGACATTTTCTGCCAGGTCATGGCCTTATGAAAACGGGAAAGTACATGCTGGGATTGATCGGGTACCCGCTGGGCCATTCCTGGTCGGCAGCCTGGTTCAATGAAAAATTCAGGAGCGGGGGTGATGTGAAGTGGTCGTACCACCTTTTCCCGTTAAAAAACATCCTTGAATTCCCCTCCCTGATCCGGGAAATCCCTGGACTGACCGGGCTGAATGTCACCATACCTTATAAAGAACAGATCATTCCCCTTCTTGATGAACTCGATCCCACGGCATTGGAGATTGGAGCCGTCAACACCCTACGCATCGCGCGCACCGGCGGAAAAATTCATACGAAGGGTTACAATACCGACGCCGGCGGTTTTCTTCAAACGCTCACGGCCGGTACCCCCGACGACAGAGCCCTGATCCTGGGTACGGGGGGCGCATCCAAGGCGGTGGCCTGGGCGCTGAAGAGGAAAAACATTCCCTTCAGCTTTGTTTCCAGGGCCAAAACCGGGAAGAGCATCCTCTCGTACCATGAGTTAACGGAGGAGGTCGTTTCAGGCCACCATCTCATCATCAATGCAACTCCCCTCGGGATGTTCCCCGACATCGAGAAATTCCCTACATTTCCCTATCAATTCCTGACAGGCAACCATTTCCTGTATGATCTTGTCTATAATCCCGCGGAAACAATGTTCCTGAAAAAGGGAAAAGAGATGAATACCGGAACCCGGAACGGCATGGAAATGCTGGTCAACCAGGCCGAACTGGCCTGGCAGTTTTTCAAGGAAAACCGGTAACCACCGGGAATTCACTTTCCTATAAAACCAGTTTGTTTATCTGCAGCTTGATCAACACACTAAATATCATTCACATAGGCAAATTTTCATCTCTTGAAAAATATTCTCTATCTTTGTGCGCTCTAAAAAAAACATTTAACCAAACCCTTAGCATCCATGACCAGAAACAAGGCAATATTCATCATCGTCCTGCTTATTTTATCCAGCTTCTTCATCGTTACCACCTGTTACCGGAATGGCGGCCTTTCCAAACAAAAAGCCCTGCCGGCCGGAATGCACGGGGTTGTTGTGGACCAGGTAGTACAGACCTCCAATTACACCTACCTGCAGGTTGAGGAAAATAACGGCAAGATTTGGATTGCAGTCGTCAGATGCGAGGCTAAGCCAGGAGATTCGCTATATTACACCATGGCTTTCGAGATGAAAAATTTCGTAAGCAAGGAACTGAGCCGCACCTTCCCTTCGGTTTTCTTTGTCCAGGATCCAAGCAGCAAGATGCCGGTGGTCAAGGCCCCGGAAAAACTCACGCCGAAGAAGGCTGAAGCCGTTCGTAAAGCCGATATCCACGTCGGAGTGCCGCAGGGTGGCATTTCCATCGGCGACCTGTACAAAGACCCCGGCAGTTGCAGCGGGAAACAGGTCACCATCCGCGGAACCGTGGTAAAACTCAACACGCAGATCATGGGCAAGAACTGGATTCATATCCAGGATGGCACCGACTTTGGCGGGAAATTCGACCTGACCATCACCACCAAGGACAGCATCCCTGTTAACAAAACCGCCACCTTCAAAGGAACCATCACCCTGAACAAGGATTTCGGTTATGGATATCTCTATGATGTGCTCATGGAAAATGCCAGCACATCCGATATCAAATAGACCTGCTCCCTTAACCCGTTAAGATTACATTCTTCTTTTCTCCTGTGGTCCTGCTGTGATCTATGGTGCCTATTGTGGTGAAAAACATATCAATCCAAAACCTACTTAATCAGCATCTTAACCAGCTTCAACTTCTTCCCGTAAGGCGCATACCTGACCGGGACATCAATGAAATTGGCCTTTTTCATGATCGACCGGGAATGTGAAAACACCTCGAAACTGTATTGCCCGTGGTAATGCCCGATCCCGCTGTTGCCAACCCCCCCGAACGGGAGCCTGTCGTTGGCAATGTGCATCAGCACATCGTTGATGCACCCCCCTCCGGAGGTCGTCTTCATCAACATCTCCTCCTGCTTTTTCCGGTTATCTGAAAAATAATAAAACGCAAGGGGTTTGGGGTGGCCATTCACATAGTCTGTCACCTCGGTAAGGTCATCGAATTCCATAACCGGCAGGATCGGACCGAATATCTCCTCCTGCATGACGGGGTCGTCGGGCTTTACGGCATCAATGATGGTAGGCGCAAAGTAACGCGATTCAGGCTTCACCACTCCCCCGATAACCACATGGGCCCCTTTGAGGAACAGGGCAAGCCGTTCCGTTTTGGCAACGGTCGCGATGCGCACGTAGTCGGGACTTAATTCAGGATCCCCGCCAAAATAGCCGGCAATTTTCTTCTTCATCAGATCCATCAGTTCGGTTTTCACCGAATGATGTACAAAGAGGTAGTCGGGGGCGATGCAGGTCTGGCCGGCATTGATAAACTTACCCCACACGATCCGGCTTGCGGCAACCTTCAGGTTTGCGTCGCGATCGACGATACAGGGACTTTTCCCGCCCAGTTCCAGCGACACCGGCGTCAGGTTCTTCGCAGCGGCCTGCATGACCACTTTTCCCACCACAGGGCTGCCGGTAAAGAAGATATAATCCCATTCCTGCTCCAGCAGTGCCTGGTTTGCCAGGCGGCCGCCGCCAAAGAGGGTGATATATTCGGGCGGGAAGAACTCGGCGATCATCTGCCCCATCACCTCCGCCGTTTTCGGCGTGTATTCGGAGGCCTTCAGCATCACGCAATTCCCCGCCGATATTGCCCCGACGAGCGGGTTAATCAACAGCTGGAAAGGGTAATTCCAGGGGGCAATGATCAGGGTAAGGCCATAGGGTTCCTTGTAAATCCGGCTGGTCGACCAGAAATGGATCATCTGGTTGGTGAAGACCCGTTTTGGCCTGGCCCATTTTTTAAGGTGACGGATATGCTCCCCGATCTCGGAGAGTACCAGCCCGATCTCGGTGCCATAGGCTTCGAATTTCGACTTGTGCAGGTCCAGCCACAACGCTTCGTACAACCTCTCCTCGTAGGCCAGGATCGCCTTTTTCAACGTTTTCAGCTGGGTCATGCGGAAGGCGATATCCTTGGTTTTGTGGGTATTGAAAAACAACCGCTGTTTTTCCGCCGCCAATTTTACCTGTTCATTCATATTTTCCGGTATTTTTAGTTGATAGCCAATATTTGCACAGTAATATTTTGTTTATGTTTGAAAATTTGGTCATAAAAGGCAAATGCCATTGTGTTGTGTCCACGCCATTGCAAGGACCTGCGACATCATGGTTGGTTCCATAGCGACATGCCATGGCATATCCCTACCCATGCCGTTTTCTATACTCATTAAAATCAAAGATCATTAAAAAAGACCCGATCATGATTCAAAATTGTTGCAGAACAAAAGAGTTGAAGTTGATCAGGAGCAATACCTGAATAAGATATCAGTCCGATCCGTCAAATTCAAGGTTCATGAGTTCACTTTGGGCCGTGTCCTTTGAAACCGGCCATGGACTTATAGACGCCGAGCCATTTGCCGGCCACCAGGTCGAATAACCGAACAGGGAGTACTCCTTTTGTGAGCGGCAGCAATTTGACCATAAAGGGCGCACGGACAAACAGCCTGTCTGATTTGATCGCCCGCACAACCTTTGCAGCGAGGGCAGCGGGCTTCAGCATGGGCAACAGGGGATTTACCTTCACCCCTTCAAACATACCCGTGTTGATGTAAGAGGGTGTAACCGTGGTCACCTTCACCCCCGACTTCGATTGCTCAAGTTCCATCCGCATGGCCTCCGACCAGCCTGCCACGGCCCATTTGCTTGCACAGTAAACCGACATCTGCGGGTTTGACAACAATCCCGCGGCAGAAGCGATGTTGACGATATGACCATATCCTTTCCGGATCATCCCCGGCAAAAATTCGAGGGTAACGTGCATCAGGGCATTGGCATTGACCGCCATGGTTTTGTCAACCTCGGGATGGGTAAAATTGCTGAAATCCTTGTTACCGGTGATAATCCCTGCATTGTTGATAAGGATATCCACCTCCCCAACCTCCTGCCTGACCCTTGAGGCCGCCTCCATCACCTTCGACAGGTCCGATACATCAACCTGGTAGGGATGTACGGTAAAATGGAGGGAATGCAGTTCACGCGTGGTTTCATCAAGTTTCTCCTTGTTGATATCCCAGATCACCAGCTGACCGGCGCCATCCCGGAGGCACATCTCCCCCATGAGCCGGCCGATCCCGGCGGCTCCCCCGGTGATCAGCACGGTCTTGTCCTTTATCTTTGTCATAACTTTTCGTTTGTCGTTGAAGGTACCTCAAAAGTAATCCTTTTTTACCTAATAAAAAAATATCCTCCCTGAAGATTCCGGAACATACGGGCCGGAGAAACACGAAGTAACAGAATTTATTATCGTACAACGTCGCGCTGCTGATTGCAGGCATGACGGACATGTTTATTCCCGGAAATATTCCGCTGACCATTATCATTTTATCCTATCTTTGCAAAACTTTGTTCCGGGCAAATCCGGCGATGGAGATCTTATGGTCACCTGCGATATCTGAAAATATTCCTTCAGATAAAGATTTATTTGGTGATATTAAAAGATTTTCGTAGTTTTGCAGCCCGTTTAAAAGGCCTATAAACATTTAACAGAATCAACA
>JBAXOB010000052.1:0-28656 GCA_037133475.1 Bacteroidota bacterium | reverse complement strand
AAGTTTTATAATCATCCTGGCCTGTATTGGCAACGGCCAGGGCATACCCGATACCTGAGGAACCATAATCGGTATAGGATAACCCGGTTGCGCCTGCAGTTAGGTTATTGGTGTTGGTGCCGCTTGATGCTATATACCCGTTGCTGGTGAGGATGGTATTATAACTGAAATTATCCTCAAATATCAGGGTGCCTGCCGTTTGTACGGTGATGTTGAAGGCATTGGAAGGGATTCCCGTAAAGCCTGCAGATGCCGCAGTAAGTACAAACCCCGTGCCGGTAGCCGTATGGGTAATGGCGCTAAAGGTGGCAATGCCGGCAACGGCAGCCACGGTTTGCGGGGAGCTGCTTAACGAACCGGAGGAGGTAATATCAATGTTGGCCGTAAAATCCAGGTCGGTATTTCCAAGGGCATCAATTCCTTTTACGGTCACTGACGGGAACATGACGGCCCCTGCAACAGTATTGGAGGGTTGCTGAGCGAATTGCAGCTGGGTTGCCGTGACTGCAATCCTGTTGATATCTCCCGTCACCGCGGAAGCAGCGCCGCCGGCATTGGCGGTTGCAAATCCCGACCCCGTTGCGGAAGCGGTAGCCGAGGTAATGGTGAAAGTAATTTGCTGTTTATCGGTAACCGTACCCTGAAAGGTTACCCGCAGTTCAAAGTCTTTTGTACCATTGTCGGGGGCTGTGAGGCTCAACCCGGTGAACGGGATGGTGGTGGCGCCATTGACAGCCACTTCAGCCACATTCGTCGACCCGTCGAACAGCGCGGCTGTCCTGATTGCGGTGGAGCCGCCGGTTGAAAAACTGATGGCGGTCAGGGTTGTTCCCAGGTTGTCGCCATCGGGTGTGCCAGCGCCATCGCGGATGGTGAGTCCGGTAACACCCACCGAAGTACCGGTTGTTAGGGTGGTGGAGCCCTGGTAACCGGCGTAGGCAATATTGGAGGAATAGGAATAACCGCTGGTATTGACAATATCCGAAAGAGCGGATGTAGTTGAGGTGCAGGTCAGGTTCAGGATATAGGGGTTTGCCCCGGGTGTGGCATCGTTGTTGGCAATGCTGACCTGGGCCGTTTTACCTCCTGCGCTGACGGGACTGCAGGTAATGATAAATGTAGTTGTACCTCCTGCGGCTACGGTTGAGGTGGTAGCCGTCTGGTCAATGGTGAATTCGGAGGCATTGGTTCCGCTGATGGCTATGATGGGCGTTCCCGTTAAGTTGAGTACAGCCGATCCAAGGTTTTCAATGGTAAAGGTGATTGGCGACGAACTGTTCCCGGAAACCAGGCTGCCGTAATCATAGCTGCCCCCCGAAACAATCGAGGTCGTATTCTGTTTCAGGTTGATTTTAGGCAACGGGTTGGTCACATCGAATGCCGGGCTGTTCCCTGTCGGGGAAAGGCCGGTAGCCGAGCCTGCAATCGTGATCCCGGTCCCGGGCACCGAAAAAAGCAGGTTGCTGAAGGTGGCCGTTCCGCTCACCGCATTGACGCTGGTGGTGGCCGTTCCGCCGAAAGTTCCGGTGGTTGATAATCCTACCGAAGCCGTAAAATCAAGATCCTTGTTGAGCAACCCGTCTATGGCGTCGATGGTCGGGGAGGGGTTCATGACGGCATTGATGGAAACGGTCGTGGGATTGACATTAAAAACCAGGTTCGTGGCCGTAACCTCTATCCTGTTGTTATCTCCCGAGGTCGAGGTGACAGCACCGCCTGCATTGGCAGCGGCAAAACCGGAACCGGAAAGGGAGGCGGTTGCTGAATTGACCGTAAACGAAAACTGCTGGTTATCGGTAACGGTGGAGTTGAAACTTACCCGAACCGAGAAGGTCTTGCTGGAATTGTCGGGTGCCGTAAGGGTTAATCCCGAAAAGGAGGCCGTTGCGCCGCCGGCAACCTCTGCAAGGTTGCTGGTGCCGTCGAACAGTGCGATCCTTCGGATACTGGAGGAATTGGCAACATTAAAGGTAATGGCGGTGAGGATGGTGGGCAATCCGTCCGGGTCGGAAAGGGTGGCTCCGCCGTCGCGGATATCAAATTGGGCAACTTCAACAGAGGTGCCGGTTGTCAGGGGAGCAGTGCCCTGGTATCCGCTGTAAGCAATATTCGCAGGATAAACAAATGAGGTGTTTGCGATGATATCGGAGGAAGAGGAAAAAGCGGGTAACACGGTAACTTTCACGTTATCGTAAAATGATGTCTGGTTTGCAGATGTTGATCCCTGCCAGTAAGTGCCCAGGTATGACATTGCGGTCCCGGTATAGGTCGAGTTGGCCGTGGTGGTGCCAATCTGGGTTAATGTCCCCGTTGTTGGATCGGCAAATGCCGAGGATCCGTCATCCCGGCTGTATAACTCCCAGTTATTGCCGGTGGGATTGTACGTTGCTCTTACACTGATATAATCTGTCAAATTCGTGGGAGTGTTCCCGTACCCGATGATGGTAGTTCGTGTGCCCTGCAAACCATTGTTGAAACTGATAAGCGCAATGTTGTTGGCGGTGCCGCCACCCATTACCACGGCGTATCCGCTGCCTGAAGTGTTGGGGGTATTGGATGTTGAAACCAGAACCATGGCCATTCCATACGCGGTTGTCGAACTAAAACCCGCCAGTGCGGATGTCCTGTTGGTCCTGAAATTAAAGGTCCAGGTAACCAATCCGGCATTGGCATTCAAGGTCGCAGTGTAGGGCGATGAGAAGGTACTCAAAGGGACAGCTGAGTAAACCCAACCATTTGCATTGGCGGTCGCACCAACATCATTTGTTTGTTCCAGCTGCAATGGCGACGTGTTTCTTCTGGCCCCCCAGTCAGCGCCTGACCGGGTAACCGACCAGCTGCTGGCTCCGATGGCACCTGATGTTGTCCAGGCAGCATTGGAATTTGTCGAAAAATCATCAGTAAATACCGTGGTTTGTCCCCGTCCCAGTGAGGGGAACAGCACTAAAACTGCCAGAGCGGTAATTGCCAGGCTGATTTTGAGGTGTAATCTGTGTAACATATTGATCGTTTTAAATGTTTGACGCTGCAGTTGATGCTCCTGCGTTCCTGTTTATCCTGCCGGAACGGAGGGCATTGGGATTGGGCAAGGATTTCTTTTCGTATGGATACAAATTGTATCATACAACAATTCAGCTTGTTAAAGCACGTGTTATATTAATAACACAAAGAATAAGAGTATGGCAAAGATAAGGTAAAGCCGAAAGAGTTGAAACATGACAAATTGATTTAACAAAAAAATAATATAGCTGAAAACGGTGATCGCGCTCATGGTTCCTCCTTTCCTTTAAACTCCTTTTTATTGCTTAATCGGTTTGGATGGTAAAAGGTAATGTGGAAAAGTGAGAATTTTATTAACAATTCAAAAAAAAACCGGAAACCCCCCGTTTAAAGGGGATTTCCGGTGATACAAAGTCCGGCCGCCAAGGGAGGAACCCTTTACCGCTTTTCCTGGTCAGCTGCCACGGTGGCAATCACTCCCGGTTTGATCCTCTCCCGGCTGCTTTTATAGATTCTGAAGGTGCCATATCCAAAGGCAAGGACCATAAGGATCTCCGTTTCCCCACCGATGGGGGCCCCCTGCGTGTTCCCGCCACCGCCATGGCCTCCGCCCGGGGGAGGAGGCGGTGCATCCAGGGGGGCATCGGCCAGTGAATTGAAGGTGAATATGCTGAAAATCATGAAGGTAAATGTCAATATTGTTTTTCGTATGGTTTGCATTGAATGGTTTTTTTATGTTTTATGACTCGATAAATACTTTTGTTACCAGCACCTTTGTTCCCATGGTCACCCGTACGACATACCAGGCGGTGGGCAGAAACAGTGTTGTTTTATACAATTCAGGCTGGTCGATCGCTTCCGAAAGCAGCCTCTGGCCGGTAAGGCCGTAAACCTCCAGGTTGGCTTTTCCCGGGTTGATGATATACAGTTTGTTCCCATTGGTATAGATCCCGTTGCTGATGCCGGTTTTTTCACCGGTGCCGGTTATCCCGAACGAAAGCAGGAAGCGGCCCGGGGCATCGCCATCGGCGGAGGTGAAGGTGTAAATGGGGTCCTGGGCCAGGTTTTGGGAGTGGTTGAGCTTGAGGTCTGTGAGATATACCGAAGCAGGCAGGTTGTCGAGGGTGACCGCCTCGATGGAATAAACGGCCCCTGCGGTTTTGATAAAATTGAAGGGGATGGTTGTCTGGCTTCCGATGGAGGGCAGCGTATTGGTTGATAGATGGGCATCTCCCGTTGCCACGGAATAAAACTGGGGGGCATACCCAGGCAGGAAACAGGCATCAAAATCGCTGTCATATCCCGGCGTGGCCTGGCTGTCGAAGATGACCACGCTCTCCTGGGCGGTTTGTTCGCCGGGGTTGCGGGCTATCAGTTTGATATAGGGGTTGCCCGTTGTCTTATACCAGGCTGTGGCGCTGTGGGTGCGTGCCGCCGCAGGAATGGTTACCTGGCCCGAAGTTGCCGCGTTGACATAGACCATAAATCCCTGCAGGGGCGGAATGATCTGGTTGGAGGCGATGTCGGTGTAGGCAGCGTTACCTTCATTCCATATCTTGGCAAAGGCATCAATATTGGTTAATCCCCATGAACCATTGTTCCAGGCAAGTGAACAGGGAAACGGGTTTCCCAGGAGGTTCCACCCTCCCGAGAGGGTATTCTGCACCGTATTCGTACAGTTTTTCACCTGGTCGCCGGTATTTAAAGTTCCTGTAAACAACTTTGTCTGCAAGGTACTGTATGAAACCAGGTAGCCCTGGCCGACACCGAAATATGATCCGAATGCGCCCGCATTGAAGGTGTAAGGCGGCGCTGAGCCTGATTTCGAGTTGATCCAGTACCCGGTCGGTTCATCCCACAGGTAAAAGTCCTCATTGGTGCTGGGCGGACTCGATACGAAACCTGGCTGGAAAAGCTGGGCGCTCACAGGCGATGAAAGCAGGTGCCAGCCTTTGCTGGCGATGGTCCAGGCTGCAATATCCCGTTTAGCGGTTGCAGGAACATTTGCAGTGTTTTGTATGAGCGAACCGCCGCTCTCCACGATCAGTCCGTCCGTGCCGTTATTGTTGGTAAGAGTGCCGGTTACCGTAAGGGCCTTGCCGGTTGCCACCGTCAGGGTGGCGCCTGTGCTGATGGTCAGGTTTGTGCAAACCGCAGGAGCAGCCGGATCGGCATTGATAACGGGCATATTGGCTGCAGGGTAGGGGATAAAGGCATTCAGCTGGGCTGACGGGGTCAAACCGGGATTCCAGTTTGCTGCGGCAGACCAGTCAGCGCTGACCCCGCCCTGCCATGCATTCAGGTAGATATTGACCGCATTGCTGGAACAGTTGGCAGCGCTGCAGGTAATCTGGGTATTGATCCCGTTGAGGTACTGGTAAAGTTTTGTGGGATAAGGCGTGGTGGAAAAGGTAAAGGCAGCATTGGCCTGCATCCCCGCGGGAAATGCCACTGTATTGGTCATGCGAAGCCGGCAAACCCTTGTCCCTGGCGCAACCGTACTGATAATCGTTCCCGAACCGGCGCCCGGAGGCGATTTTCCCCCCAGCTTGATGATATTGGGCGAGGTAAAAATGACGCTGGTAGGCTGCTGGCTGCTGTTTAACTGCGACGATCCTGCCACCACCGACATGGAAACGGTTCCCCCGTTGACAATACCTGTATTAAACAGGATCCCAGCCTGAACGGAGGCAAGCTCAAAAGTTTGGGAGGCATCGGTATCGAAGAGGTACAGGTCGAATTCAAGAATTTTGTCGGAGACCTGGAGATCGTTGGCAATGGTAAAGGTGAAATCACTGGCGCCGGCCGGCGACAACGGGTTGAAGTTCCGCTGCGCCTGAAGCTGCAGGGCAGTCATAACAAGCATCAGCATGAGCATCAGGAAAGCAAGGGTCAATGGTGTTATCAGCTTTTTCATTTTATAATTACGTTTGATGATGAATAGTTGGGTTTAAACCGGGAATGAATGCCCGGGTTGTTAAGTGCCACGGTTGCGTGACACACCGGATACCAGCAGCCCCCGGGACCGCTGACACAGGATCTTATGGTGTTATGGCGCCGATAAAGAGGGCGGCGTTGTTATCAATGATGGCAAAGTCGGAGATGTCGATCAGACCGTCGCCATTGACATCTTCGGGCAGGTAGCCTACACCGAACTGGGCAGCTTCGTTGTCGACAGGGGCGAAGTCGCTGATGTCGATGAGACCATCCTGGTAGACATCTCCCCCGAAAATGACATAGTAACCATCGGACATCTGTGCCACGTTCCCTCCATAAACCGCTGCGGGAGCGCCAAAGGACTGGTTGATGATATTCCCTGCAAACGACACCGGGGTGGCACTCACCGTTTCGAGGCTGTTGCGGTGTTTCACGGTGATGTAATAACTCCCGCCAAAGGTGCCGGGTACCGTTACGGTGGCATGTCCGTTGGTGGTGAGCGCAACGTCGGTTGCGGTATAGAGGACTGTATTGTAGTAGCCGGGGGTGGCGCTGTGCAGTTCGACCGTGATGTGGTCGGCAATACCCGCTGCCCAGTGGGGTCCGTTCTCATCATAAGCCAGGTTCATGGTGCCATTGCCTGCATAGAGTCCTTCGAGCAGTAACGATGTAAGATTCAGTGTTTTCGTGTTCATGGGGGTCACCACGGTCATGTCAGATCCGTAAAAGGAGATATTCCCTGAAATGCCGCTGACCCGGTAATGGTAGGTTGTGCCTGGCAAGAGTGAAGAAATGGCTGTACTCACAGCAGTTACGGAGGTGCCTGTGGCCGATGCCGGGGCGGCTGCAGCGGAACTGCCATAGGAGGTTGTCAGGCCATACTGGAAGGAAACGGCGACGGTTTCACCATTGGCATTCACCGTGCCGTTGAGGGTTGCGGAACTATAGGTTACCAGGGTTGCGGCGGAGGTAATAAGCGTGGGAGCTATTGTAAATTCGTCGGCGCCGATATCGGGTGGATTATTCCTGGTTTCGCCGTCATAATCGGTGGTGACTGCTGCGAGGTACAACCCTGCATTTTTAACCGGCGTAGAGGCGGTTGCAGTAATGTGGAGGTCGGAAACGCTTACAAATAAAGGATCTCCTGAAATGCTGCCGGCATCCTGTGAAGAGGCTGTTCTCCAGGCGGCAATCGTGGCGCAGTTTGTCGCATTCCACAATCCCAGGCTGACGCCGGCGGCAAAAAGGTCGTTATAGTTGCTGGTCATCGATACCGAGGCAGCTGCACCGATGGCATACGACTTGACAGTTCCTCCGCTTCTCGTATTGGAAAATATGTTGTCCTTTACCGTATTGGTCCCGGTTGCCGCGGTGTAGAAGGCGTAGCTGCTGTTTGAGCCCGAAGCCGTGCCGCTGATGCTGACGGAATTGAAATAATAGCTGTTGGCCGAAGAGCTGATATCATAGATCCCGAAAAGGCGGCTTTCGGAGGCAGCGGGGCTTTGTCCCATCGAAATCATGTTGTTGTAAATGCTGGTGGCCGTGCCGTAATTATAGATGCCGTAAAGCTGCGGGGAATTGCTTCCTGTACCCCCAGCGGTGGCATATATATTGCTGATTTTATTGTTCCGCACGATGATGTTGTTCACCGACGAACTCTGGATAACAATGCCGATGGCCATAAAGGGCAGGAGAGCGGTATTGAAATTCCAGATGTTGGTAATGGTGTTTCCTTCAATGACAGGATTAACGAGGCTGCCGGTTGAATTCACCTGGATGCCGACAGGCAGGTAGATATAGCCTGTTCCGTTGCTGTTCGACTTAATGTCACGGATGATATTGTTCTTTATATGAACCGTTCCTGCCGTAACGACCACCCCCGCGGTCCTGTCGTTGCCCCCGACCCAGTGGGCGATGTTACCGACGGTGTTGTTTTCAATGTTGACGATCCCGCTGCCGGTGCAATAGATGATGCCGTTGTCATATCCGCTCCGGATGGTATCCGAAGGCAGGGCGCCCCCGCCGAACACATTGCCTGTCACCGTCCCGATATTGACATTCCCGGCGAGCACCTGGATACCGTAGACAGCAGCGCTAGCGATGGAGCCCGTTGATCCGAAGTTCGACAGATGGTTTCCCTGTACGCTGGTCGGGGAGGAGGTGCCCACCGATAGCACGATCCCCAGTACCCCCGCGGAGGTTGTCATGGCCGCTCCCGTGCGTGAAGCATTGGCCCCCCCGAAGTTGTTCCCGGTGATGGTGTGCCCGCTGCCAGCTAAGATATAAATGCCGTAAAGGGAGGTGGTTTGAACAGATGTTTCATACAGGTTGTTGCCATTGATGGTGCACCCGTTCGCCACATTGCTGAGGGAGATTCCGGCGTTGGACCAGTTATAGATATTGTTCGATTGAAGGTTGACGGTATTGCCGGCATTGGAGGAGAAAATGCCGCAATAGGGCAGACCGGCCGTGCCGCCTGTCGGGTTGCGCAGGTCACAGTTTGCGATATAAACCGAATTGGCGCCTGTTGTCCCGATGTTGACCACCCCGGCGGTGGTTGCTGAGCTGTTGCATTCGGCAACGCAGTATTTAAGGGTGTCGCTGGTGGCCCCGTTGGTAAACCCGATGGCCGGGCCGGTGGTGCCGGGCGATGCCAGGGTATTCCTGAAAAGGAGGTATTTGCCGCTGCCGCCGTTGATCGTGACCCTGTCGGCCCCGTTGAGGTTGATCATGGGTGTGGAGGCCGCCACGGTGGTTCCCGAGATCACGCGCTGCGTGGTTGCATCCGGCTGGATGGTAAGGGTGTAATTGCCCGCGCCCGATTCACTCCATTGGTTTAGGGCATAGGTTCCCGGCTCGGTAAGGTCACTCTGTATTACCGCCACCAGGTTCCCCTCCAGTCCGCTGTTGTTGATATTCTGGAACAATCCTGAAGCTCCCGTCAGGGTCGGGAATTTACCCGAAGTGCCTACCGTCACGGTTCCCGACATAGGGCTCTGAACGGTATAGCTGTTTGGATTTACAGGGGGGGGCGTTGCAACGGGCGGGCTGGAGGTGTAGGTTGTTACCGATCCGTTGGGGTTGGCGCCGACGTTGGGAACCGCCCACGTGCCCTGGGCGACGATATAGTAGTAAATAACATCCCCGCTCGAAACACCTGATCCGAAGGTAAAGTTGTACTGGTTGTTCCCTGTTGAATTTCCCTGGACGGCGGCATAGGTAACGGCATTGTTCTTCTTCCAGTAAAGAACAGGCAGGCCGGTTCCCGAAACGGGAACCCCGGAAGTTGCATCGGTGATGGTCGCGGTCAGGGTTTGGGCAGCCACCGTGGCGGGGTTGCCCAGCGGGGTGTAGGTGATCACCGGGGGGGCATGGTAATGGCCGCCGGCAAATTCATCCGCACCGATGTCGGGAGCCGTGGAGGGATCCAGCCCGCTTACAGGGTAGCCTGCATTGGGGTAGCGGGCATCGCCGTCGAAATCGTCGGTGATGGCCACGGGTGTATTGACGACCTGTCCCCCGCTTTCGCATTTAGTTTCAATACCGGCCTGGAGATGATAATTAAAGCTGGCAGGATCAATGAACGGGGGCAGCTCGGTAACCGAAGCGGCCTCCCTGGGCGCTACCGCCGCCTGGAATGTTGCCAGGGTCTGGTAGGAGGTTGATCCGTTGTAGAAGATCAGGTTATGGGGGCCGGGCGTGCCGGCATAATAGAGGTTGTTGTCGGAACCCGTCATGTAATTGGCCAGGTCGCTGCCCGAACGGAAAAATGCAGAGGAATAGTAGGTTCCTGAAGAGATATACTGGTTTACGAGGATGTTGTTCTTCAGGGTCAGGGCGGTTGTGTTGCTGAATATATACAGGGCCGCAACCGAATAGGCCACATTGGGGCTGGCGGAGTTCAGGCTGACCGTATTGTTGAAGAGGTTGGCGGTAGTTCCGTTATAGAGGGTGATCCCGGTCAGCGACATGCCGGCGCCGGCGCTCCCGGGTATCTGAAGGTCGGAGACATAATTGTTGTAGACATGAACAGTGGTGTTTGCATAAAGATAGATCCCGTTAACGGTGCCTGAACTGCTTGTTGCGATATCATAAACCCTGTTCTTGTAAACAAATGCCGCAGCCATGCCTCTTGAATCCATTCCATAGGCGCTTCCCCCTGCAGAACTTAGCCCGTGGATGGTATTGCCTGAGATAGTTCCGGTTGTGGTTGAATTGGGATTATTCTCGATACCGTAAACAGCGGATGTCCCCGATGAGGATATACTGTATACCTGGTTGTTCTGTATATATTCAACCGCATTGGCGGCAGCGTTGAACTGGTAAATTCCGTAGATCTGGCCGGTCGACGGCTTGACCAGGTTCCTGATGATATTCCCGTTGATATTGATCGTATTGGCCGTGGCGTTCTGGTATATGCCGTAGAGGTAGGAATCGCCGGCCAGGGTGCCGGCCAGGTTCTGGATCGTATTGTTGTTCAGATTGATGGTATTGGGCGATTCACCCGCCATTCCCATATTGTTATAAATGCCATAAATGTTGGCGGTGGCAGCACTCAGGCTGATGGTATTCCCCGTAATTGAAAAACCTGATCCCGTTCCGTTGGCCAGGTTGATCCCGTAAAGGTTCCCGGTAGTTCCTGTTCCCCCGTTGATCACATTATTCGCTATCGTAAAGTTGTTCTGGTAGGATACATAAATAGCCTCTGCCGGCAGGGAGGCGCCGCCGAAACCGGTGATGTTGTTGCTTCCGGCCACACCTATTTCATTTCCGGCGTCGTAGTAAGCAGATCCCCCGCTGTTTCCCTCGAGATCGATACCGGTATAAACGTTTGAAATGGTATTGCTGTAGATCTTGCAGTTGTTGTTCGCATCGGCAGCCTGGGTAACGATGCCAACCCCTGTGGCCGAAGCCGCGGAATGGGCCCCGATGTGGATCCCGATACTGCCCGTGTTTGCCTTATTGAGCGTGATGGTACAATTCCGGATGATCACATTCTGGCAACCGTCGGCAGGGGAGATGCTGTTCTTTTTCAGCAAGGCATACCCCCATTCCATCTGCATGGTGGAGGTGGTATTGAGCGGATTCTCCTGTAGGTCGATGCCGTCGATGGTAACGTAGTCGGCGCCTGCAATTTTGATAATACCGTCGAGATTCGTGGTTGTTCCCGGGGTAAAGGCGGTCACCATGGGGTTGGCCCCGGGGCCCGACCGCTGGAATACAACAGGGTTGGTTATGGAAGAATAGCTGGATGCGGCACAGGTATAGTTGATCAACCCACTATTGGCGCCGGTAAGTGTTTCGGTGTAATTACCCGCCACGTTGAAGGTTACCCCGCCTGTGCCCACACCCCTGAAATTCAGCGTGGCAATGGCAGTCTGTATCGATGGCAGGTCTCCTGGGATGGTCCACACCCCTATCATCGGGCTCTGAACCGTGTAGGTGCTGGGATTTGACGGCGGGGTTGAAACGGCCGGCGGGCTGGAGGTGAATCCCGCAACCCCGGTGGAAGGCCATGCCGACACGTTTGCCGGGACAACCAGGTCCTGGGCAGCCACATAATATGAGACAACATTCCCTGAACTCACGCCTCCGCCAAAGGTAAAGAGATACTGGCCGGCGCCGGCGGAGACTGCCTGTACGGCGGTATACCCGGCATCGCCTGTTTTTTTCCAGTACAGCACCGGCAGGCCGTTACCGCTGACGGGCACTCCCAATCCTGCATCATAAATAAGGACTGTTAAAGTGCGTGGATTGTTGTCGGTCGGATCGGGCAGGGCGGTATAGGTGATTGTTGGCGGGGTGTTATCCCCTCCGCCGGCAAACTCGTCGGCACCGATATCGGGCGCCGTGGCAGGATGAGCCGGGTTATCGGGGTACCCCGCATTGGGGAAGCGCGGGTTGCCGTCAAAATCGTCGGTGATGGGAATGGGAGTTGTGATAACCTGTCCGCCGCTCTCACAGGCCGTCCCTGCCCCGGCAACCAGGTGGTAGTCGTACCCGGCTGCATTGACAAAGGGGGGCAATTCCGATGCCGAACTGGATTCACGCGGGGCAACTCTTGCCTGGAAGGCGGCAAGGGTCTGGTCGGAATTTGTGAAATCGTCCAGGATCAGGTGGTTGGGGCCGGGGGTGCCTGAATAAAGGAGATTGTTGTTGGAGGTCAGGGAATAGTTCGCAAGGGAGGTGGCCGATTTCCTGAGGACTGTTGCAAAGTTGCCGGAACCGGATGCTCCCGAGAGATTCACCAGTATGTTGTTTTTTAAAAGGATGTTCGTCATCGAGGTTGACATGCTTACGCAGGCAGTCCTGAACCCGGAGTAGATACTCGATGTATTCAGGTATACCGTGTTGCTCAGGATGTTGCAGTTGGTACCGGAGTAGGCGTAAATGCCGTCAACCACATCCAGGTTGTATCCGTAGGTTGAGGTTGGCGCCTTTAGATCAGAAATATAATTATTGTAAATATTGGAGGTGGTGGTTGCCTGGATATAGATCCCGGTGAGCAGCCCCTGTCCGCTGTTCCCGTTCCCATTGGTGGAGATGTCGTAAAATCTGTTCCTGAAAACATTCGTTGTTCCCCCCGACTGGAGAAACAGTCCGACATTGCTACCCCCGTTGGAGTTTATGCCGTGGACCGTGTTGTTGTAAATATTCCCGGTCGTTGTTGACGACACGTTGTAATCGATTACATCGATCGTCGTGCTGGTGGCGATCGAAAGGTTGGAGATCTGGTTATTGTAGATGTTCCTAACGCCATTGGTCACATTGCTTGATTCCCCGATACAATAAAAGTAGTTGGCGCCGTAATGGGTATTGTTGCGCAGGATATTCCCGTAAATATTCACGTTGAGGGCGTTCGCCTCCTGTGAAATCAGGTAGGATGGCCATGCGCTGGCCGTGGGAGCCGTAAAGTTCTCGAGGATATTGTTGTATATGTTTACCGTATTCGATGAAACCCCGATGCCGCCCAGGGTGTTTCGTATTCCAAAAGAGGTGTAGATGTATGATCCTGGCGTCAGGGTGATCGTGTTGCTGTAGATGTCAACATTCGCGCTGCTGCCCGGGCCCGTGTAGATGCCATAGAGGTTCCCGGTGGTGCCGTTGCCTCCGGTGATGCTATTCCCGGCAATTTTAACATTGTCCTGCCCCGATGCATAAATTCCGCATGGATTACCGCCCGGGCCGCCAAAGTTGGTGATGATATTCCCGGCCGTTACCCCGATTTCGTTTACCTCGTCCAGGGTTCCGGAATTGCCTTCCGCGTCAATCCCGTTAAAGACATTTGAAATGGTGTTTCCGTAGATTTTGCACCCGTTGTTTGCATCGGGTGCCGTGTTGTAGTTTAACGACGTTGTTGAGTTGAAAACATGATTCCCCAAATGGATCCCGATGGAGCCGGTATTGCTTTTGCTGAGTGTGACCGTACAGTTTTTGATGGTGACGTACTGGCAGCCATCAATGGGTGTGGAGGAGTTTTTCTTCACAACCGCGTATCCCCATTCCATCTGCATGGTGGGGGTGGTATTCAGCGGGTTTTCCTGCAGGTCGATGCCGTCGAAGGTGACATAATCGGCGCCGGCGATCATGATCATCCCGTCGCAGGTGGCAGAGGTGCCCGGCGTGAAGGCGGTGACCAGGGGATTTGGCCCTGAACCCGATTTCTGGAAGATAACAGGAGAGGAACTATAGGAATAATAGCTCGGGCTGCACGTATAACTGATCAGCCCGGCGCTGCCGTTTGAAAGGGTTTCAGCGCTTCCTGCCGATACATTGAAGGTTACTCCCCCATAGCCGACGCCATTGATGTTTAAGGCCGCAATGGCCGCCTGGATCGTTGGATAATCTCCCGGAATGGTCTTGATCCCTGTCAGGGGAGCACCCTGAACAATACCTGCACATAATAATATGATAAGGATAACCGATAGTCTCTTCATTGCTGCACAATTTTGCGGTGATAAAAGTTGCCATAATATTAACGCAACAAAATTACCTGGAGAAACCGGATCGGATTGGCAGCCATGTGCCAAAAATTGCCAGCGATGTGCCAAATGGAAAGGAGCTGGATGGGATGGGTCAGATCGCGCGGAATATAGGTAACCAGGAAGATTTAGCTTAACACGGATGTGCCGGAAACTAACACGGATGTCTCACCGGGCCATAAATTCGCTGGGCGTCATGTGGTAAACCTCCCGGAAGCACTTGGTAAAGTAGGAGAGGTTGTTGAACCCGACGGCGTACATGATTTCGGAGATGTTCCCGAATCGTTGCTCCATCAGCTGTGCAGCACGTTTGATGCGGATGATGCGGATAAAACCGGTAATCGGCTGGTTTGTCAGGGCCGTTATCTTCCTGTGGAGCTGGCTGCGGCTCATGGCGATGTTGCGGAGCAGGAATTCGATATCGAGTTCCGGGTTGTCGATGTTATTTTCAACCAGGGTTATCAGGCGGTTGAGGAATTTTTCATCTGCGGAGGTTACGCTGATCGATTTGGGATCCAGATTCACCGTCGATGAAAACAGCTGCCGCAGCCTCCTCCTCTGGTTGATCAGGTTGAGGATCCTGACGCGCAGTTCGGCCGTGCTGAAGGGTTTGGTAAGGTAATCGTCAGCGCCGGTCTCCAGTCCCTCGATCTTCTCACGGGCACCGGTCAGTGCGGTAAGCATGATGACAGGGATGTGGCTCGTTCGTTCATCCTGTTTTATCTTCCTGCAAAATTCGATCCCGTTTATGGGATGCATCATGACATCGGTTACGATCAGGTCGGGAACTGCAGAGCAGGCATCGTCGAAACCCGATACCCCGTTTTCGGCTTCGGTAACGGAATAGTGATGTTGCAATATCTCCCTGATATAGAGCCGCATATCCGGGTTGTCGTCAACGACCAGTACCTGGGGCAACTTGCCTTCCGAAGGTATTGCAGGTGGATCCTGGTCAAAGATCGCCTCAGCCGGCAGCTCCTCCGTCATGGCAGCGACACCCCCCGGATGCCGGGGCGGGGAGTACAGGACTGCTTCCTTCACCTCTTCCGGCGGAAAGACCGCGCTGTCGAGCGGCAGGAAAACGGAAAACAGGGAACCTTTTCCCTCGGTCGTTTCCAGGGTGATCAGACCGTGATGCAGGTTGAGCAATTCGCGGGTCAGGGCCAGGCCGATACCGACCCCCCCGGTGGTATTCCCCGGGTTGTAGTTCAGCTGGTAAAAACGTTCGAAGATATCCTCCTTTTTATTCAAAGGGATCCCGATCCCGCTATCTTTTACATCAATTCTCACCCATGAACCCTGTTCCTTCGCACCGCCCGGAACTCCAGGCGCCGGTGGCAGCGGCCCGGTGGTTACCCTGAGTTCGACATTCCCCGGGGAGGGGGTGTATTTGAAGGCGTTCGACAGGAGGTTGGTGACCACCTTTTCCAGGATATCAGGGTCAAACAGGGCATTAACGGGAGTTTCGGGTACCCGGAAGGAATAGACCAGGTTTTTTTGTTCAGCCAGCAGCACGAACGATTCGGCAATGGCGGTTACCGGCAGCAGGATGTTGCCGGAGTAAAGATGTAGTTTCTGGTTCCCGCTGTCGATCCGCGTGAACTCAAGGAGCTGTTCATCGAGGAAAAGCAGCCGGCTTGCATTGCGGTGGATCAGCTGCAGCCATGGTTTGTCTTCGGGGCGGGCCGACTCCAGGAGCTTCTCTGCAGGCCCCAGCATCAGGGTTAACGGGGTACGGAATTCGTGGGAGAGGTTGGCGAAAAAATGGGATTTCATCTCATTGATTTCATGGAGTTTCATGGACAATTTCCGCGAAATCCGCGACCGGTAATAAAAAAACAGAGACAGGGCAAGCAGTGCGATGAACAGGCCGATCGCCAGGAAATACCAGGCCCGTAACCGCTGAATCTGCAACTCCTGCCTGTCCTTCTCCATTTTCAGGACCGCAATTTGATTTTCCTCCGTCGCAGAATGGTATTTGGCCTGGATCTCGGCAAGCTCCTTCAGGTTGTTCAGCTTGACGATGCTGTCGCTGTATTTTTCGTACAGGATATGGTACCGGTATGCCTGTTCATAGTTCTTTAAAACATCATACGATTGATAAATCACCCGTGCCGATTCGCGGATCAGCTTGAGATCATTGATCTGCCGGGCAACCTGGAGTCCCTGCAGGGCATAAATTGCCGCCTTGCTGTACATTGCCCCGCGCTGGTAGTCAAACCCCAGGTTGATGTAGCACATGGCTATATCGAGGTTGCCCTTGTATTCCAGGGCAAGGGCCAGACCCCGTTCATGATAGGCGATGGCATCCCTGACATTTCCAAGGTTCATATTGACCATTCCCAGGTTGTTCAAGCACTTGACGATACCCTGTTTATCCCCGAGCGTCTCCTTGATTGCCAGCGATTTCAGATAATAGGTAAGCGCCATCTTATGGTCCCCCTTTTCCTCAAACATGGTCCCGATATTGGTCAGGTTTGCCGATACGCCCAGCTTGAAGCCGGTTCGTTCATTGATTTCAAGAGATTTTTTGTAATAGTAGAGGGAGGAATCGTATTGCTTTTGATTTTTGAAGAGCGACCCGAAATGGTTATACAGCAGCGAAAGGTTCTTTGCGCTCCCGGTTTTGGCATAGAGGATCCTCGCTTCATGCAGGTTGATCAGCGCGTTTTTCAGATCGTTTTTCACGGCATAAAGGGAGCCGATCTCGCTCAGGCAATCGGCCATGCCGATACTGTCGGAAGAGGCGGCAACGACAGGTTTTATGGTCATCAGCACGGCCAGGGCGCTGTCGTACTGACCTTTGACCCTGAAGAGATCGCTCCTGTTATAGAGGGCGTTGGTAATCCCTTTGGAATAGTTGATTTTGCGGGCCAGCTTCAGGTACTGGTCGTTGTAGGCACTTGCCTTTTCAAGGTCCGACCTGACAAAAATCTCAAAGATATGATCGTAAATGTTGCATGTTTTTTTATCGTCTGTCGATTTTGACAGGGCCGTCAGCAGGCTGTCAACCACATGTTTGTCCTGGCCGTGGGCAAACAGGGAGATGATTAACAAAATCAGCAACAGGTATTTCCGTGATATCCGGATCATAACAGTAGAAAAAATCCCAGAAAATAAAAAAAACCGGAAACCCCCGGTAAAAGGGAAGTTTCCGGCCATAAAGCATTCATGTTGAAATCAGCAGGGTTGAAAAGCAACCCGGCCGGGTTGGATCATTTCAACAGGTTAGTGTACCAGGTCTTCAGGCTGATCTTCTGCCTTCCTGCTTTTATAGAGCCTGTAAGTTCCGTAGCCCGCCCCGAGAGCCATCAGAATACCCAGTCCGCCGTCGATAGGTGCACCCTGGGTGTTGCCGCCGCCGCCATGGCCGCCGCCCGGGGGTGGGGGTGGCGCATCGAGTGGTTCGTCGGCAATGGCATGGAACATAAACATGCCGGTAAAGAGAAAGACCAGGGTAAGCAATAATTTTCGTAATGTTTTCATATGATGAGTTTTTTTAGCGTTTTATGACTGGATAAATACCTTCGTTACAACAACCTTTGTGCCTGTGGTTAACCGCACCATGTAAAAGGCGGTGGGGAGGTTCAGGGTGGTTTTGTACAAACCGGTGCTGTTAACCTCCTGGGTCAACAGCTTCTGACCGGTGAGACTGTACACTTCGAGACGCGCTTTACCAGGGTTGACAAGGTAAAGGTTGTTTTCGTAGGTGTAGATCCCGTTGTTGGTCTGTGTCTTTTCACCGATGCCTACATGGCTGAAGGAAAGCACGAAACGGGCGGGATTGTCGCCGGCAGAGGAGGTGAAGGTATAAACAGGGTTTTCGGCAAGGTTCTGGGTCCTGTCGAGCTTAAGGTCGGTAAGATAAACCTCGCCCGGGACATTGTCGATCACGGAAGCCTCGATGGTATAGTTCGAACCTGCGGTTTTGATGAAGTTGAACGGCACGGTGGTCTCGCTGTTCAGTACCGGTAAGGTATTGGTCGAAAGATGTTCGGCCCCGTCGACGGAGTAGAACTGCGGTGCATAACCGGCGAAGAACCGCGAATCCAGGGTTGGCTCATAACCGGTGCCGGCCTGGTCGTTAAAGATAACCACGCTCTCCTGGGCAGTCTGGGCGCTCAGGTTGTGCGCTGTCAGCTTGATTACCGGGAGTCCCGACGATTTGTACCAGTTCTGGGTGTTGTGTACACGCGACGCAATGGGAATGGTAAGTGATCCCGATGAGTTGCTGGCGATCACGTTGACCATGAATCCCTGCTGGGGAGGAACGATCCCGCCTGTGACGATATTCACATCGGCGTAACTGGCATTGCTCTGGGTCCATACCTTGGCAATGGCCGCAATGTTCGACAGGTTGAACCCGCCGCTGTTCCAGGCGAAGGCGCTGCTGAAGGGGTTGCCGATCAGGTTCCATCCCGGTGTGACGGTGCCGTTGCCAACGTATGGAGCAACGGTGTTGGTAAGTCCCGACAGCCCTACATCGGTCACGTTGATCACACCTGAGAAGGTCTTGGTGACATTGGCGTTGTAAGCCACCAGGTAACCTTTGCCCGTGGTGAAGGTTGTCTCAAATTCGGGTACCCAGTTCAATGAGGCATCTTTCGAGTTGATCCAGAATCCCGTGGTTTCATCCCATTTGTAGAAGTCCTGCGTGCTGCCCACCGGGGTTGACCCGGGAACGAATTCGGGACGGATAGGCTGTGAAGAAACCGGCGAGGAGAGCAGGTGCCATCCGTGGTTGTCATCGGTCCAGGCATCCACGTAACGCTGGATGTTGGCCGACACCATGGCGGTGTTGAAGATCATCGAGCCGGTTCCCGTGGCATCGGAATTGATGGTAATGCCCGGTGTGCCAAGGTTGATCAGCGTGCCGCTTACCGTCATGGCCTTCCCGGCATTGATCACCAGGTTGGCGCCGCTGGCGATGTTCAGGTTTTTGCATACGGCTGGGGTTCCCGGCGCTTCATTGACGATGGGCTGGTTGGGTGTGGCAGCGGCCGAAGGAATGCTGGCATCGGTCAGATTCGAAGGTACGCCGGCATCCCAGTTGCCCGGGGTTGACCAGTTGTTCGAAACAGCCCCGGTCCAGTTGCTGGAAGCTGCACCAACCGTTACGGTTACATTGGCGCTGCTGGTACATCCGGCGGCGGAGGTAGCGGTGGCAGTGTACGTCACAGTTGAAGGAGGCTGGGCCCAGACGGTGGTAGCAGCTGTTCCCGTATAGGCGGAACTTGCCCCCGCATCGGTGAACAGGTTGGCGGTTGGCGACCAGGTAATGGCAGCTGTTCCGGAACCGGTAATGGCGACATTGTCAATTGCCCAGTAATATCCAAAAACAGTGGTAAAATGAAACCTGACATACAAGGTGGCCTGGTTTATATAGGAGTTCAGATTAACGCTTTCTGAAGCAAAAGTTCCTGCAGCGCCCCTGTTGGCGCCGGAATATTTAAGAACCCTGGTCCAGGTGCTGTTGTTTGTCGAAACTTCCACTACCGCAGAATCGTTTACGGCACTGGACCAGTATTTATAATAATCATAGAACGTAAGCGTCAGCGATGTATATCCTGTTGTATTCACGGCAGGAGCTGTCAATATTGTGTTTGTCAGGGTGCCGGAAGCCCCCTGCGCGTCGCTGTTGGTCATGTAGAATTTGGAATTGTCATTACTGTGGAACGTTTCGCTGTTGTAAGCGTATCCGTCAGATTGTGAAGCCCAGTCAGCGCTTGCGGTGGTACCTCCGACAGATAAATTCGTGGTTGTCCAGCCGGAAGGGGTTCCGTTAAAGTTTTCAGAAAGCAGGCTAATTCCTGATAAGGAACCTCCGCTTGCAGTCAATTGCTGAATAGCGCCCGCAATGATGGAAGGGGCAGAAGGAGTAATGGAAACTGCAGAGGGAGGTGAATTAACCACCACAACAGGTGAGTTTCCCGGTGCAGTTACAGATGAACAGCCGTTATAGGTTGCCGTGAAATGGTATGTTCCTGCAGCAGCCGTGGTCACAGAGGCGATGCTCGGGCTCAGCGTGGAGGATGTCCAGGCATTGGGACCCGTCCAGCTGTAGGAGGTTCCGATATCGGAGCTTCCCGTGAAGGTAAGGGTTGCTCCGGCACACACCGGTGTATTGCTGCTGGCAGTGGCTGATGGAACCGGTTTAATCGTGATGGTAACGACCGTTGAATAATCGGTAGCCGTTCCCGACGAGCAGGTAACTTTCAGCCGGTAATAGGTTGTGGCCGTAATTGCCCCGGTGGTAAGGGTTACAGGATTCGTCTGTCCGGCAAAATCGTGAATATCTACGTTGAAATTGTCACTGGAATATTGCCATTGATAGCTGCCGCCCAGACCCGTCGAATAACCGGTTGCCCCGATGGGGGGACTGGTGTAGGATCCGCAGTAACTGTTCGAAGCGGTGGCAGTTCCGCCAACGGCTCCTGCGCAGGAAGTCAGCACAAATTCGTCTGCACCTATGTCCGGAGTACCGGTCCTCACATCACCATCGATGTCGTCGGTAACCCCTGCTATGGTGACGCCGACATTACTCACGGGAGATGCAGAAGAGGTGTTGATGTGCAGGTCGGAAACGCTCATAAAGCCCGGGTCGGCAGAAATACTGCTGACATCTTTACCGGTACCGGTTTGCCATGCCGCAAGGTTGGCGCGGGAGGAGCCGATATAGCCCAGGTTCGAACCCACCGTATAGTAATCGTTGTTATCGATGTAGGAAAACACGGTATTGGCGGCGTTGCAGATTACGGAATAACGCTCTGTTCCCGTAGTCTGGGTGATGGAGAAGATGTTATCGCGGATATCCAGGGTGCTTGCCGTGACAATTGACGAGCTGATGTTCAGACAGGTGGGATACCCGGGGGTGGACTGGATGGTAGCAAGACTGACAGAGTTGAAATAGAGGTTATAGCCGCCACCCGTCTGGATGTAAATGCCGTACCCGTTGTAATTTGCGGTTGAGGCGGTCCCGTAAGCGGCAACATCCCAGATGAAGTTATTGGTCACAGTGGTATTGGCGGTGGTTGAGGTGGAACTTAACCCGATGCCAACGGCTGCGTAACCCCCGGAATAGGTGTTTTTAATGTTGCTGATCTTGTTTTTCAGTACCGAAACACCCTCTGTTGCACCATATACATAGATGCCGTAAGTGGCAGTGGTGCCCGAAGAGGTAAGACCTGCGATGGTATTCCCCGTAATTACAATGTTGGAGGAGGTTGTCCCGTTGGAAACAGCAATACCACGGGGAGCATAACCGCTTGTACTGGTATAGCTTAAGTTGGAGATGTTGTTACCCGAGATGGTCCCGTTCTTGGTACCGGTGGCAAACCATACGCCGGTCGGGTTCACCGTATAGGCCGATTGCGTGTTGTTGCTCAGCGTGTTGTTTGAAACGGTCACCCCATCGACACCCTGCACATAAACAGAGGTAGCCAGGATACAACTGGTCCCTGTTCCTGTCATGGTGTTCTGGGTAATCAGCAAGCCGCTCCCATTTCCTGAGGCAACCACTGCAATGGCATATATCCCGTTTGAGGCCTGGCTGATGCTGTTGTTCTGGATCGTGATGTTGTTAAAATACCCTGCTGATCCAATCGTTGCATCCGAAACAATGACACCAGAACTGGTATAGACACCATTCGTCAGGATACAGTTCTTAACGGTTACGTTGGTAACCGGGGTGGTACCGGTCGAGACGATGTTGATGACATTGGGGGATGTGACACTGGTATTGGTAATGGTGAGGTTCCGGGTCGATCCGCCTGAATTTGAACCATCGATGATGGTGTTGTTGTTCATGATCTTAAAGATCGGTCCGCTGGCGCTTGCACCCGAAATGGCAGGCGAAACACCGGATGCAGGAACAATGGTCAGGGTGTTTGAACCCAGGGCCAGGTTGGCATTGATGGTGATCGGGTAGGTTTCGGATGGATAGGAGGCGTCGGTTAAACTGAACACGATCGGGCCGGTGATACAGGAGGCCCCGTTAAAGGCTGCAACGGCTGCCGTGAGGGTGGTATAGGTTCCTGCCGTACCAACGGTATAAGTGCCTCCCGCCAGGGTTGATGAAGTCCGTGTAACAGGGCTCATGGCATCGTTACCCGGGGTAATATCTCCGTATACCGAGGTGCTGGCATTGAAGGTATAGGCCCCCGGGGCGCTCATGTTAATGTGGTCGGGCATGATAAAGCTCATGGTGGCAAGGGAGGTCAGGTTCCCGGTTGACTGAACACCGGTACTGGTGTATCCCCCGGTGGCGGTTACATTTACGGTTACCGGGTTCACGGTAAAATCGATGGTGCTGACCGAATAATTTTTAATCGTGACGGTTACTGTTTCTGAAGAACCGTAACAGCCATAAGAGGCAGGAGTTACCAGCGCTGTAACGCCCATATCCACGCCTGTAGGAACCGTGAATTCGTCGGCGCCCATATCCGGGGTGGTTACGCTTCTGGTATCATTGTCGATATCGGTAAGTACCGAAGCGATATAGGTACCCAGGTTATCGAGCGAAACATTGCTCGCGGGAACAAGGTGCAGGTCGGAGCTGGATGTAAAGACGGGGGCAATGTTTTTCGAATTGGCATCTTTACCCGTAGCGGTTTGCCATCCGGAGAGGGTGCCCTGGTCTGTCCCCAGGAATCCCAGCATTCCCTGTGTCCCGCTAACATAATAGTTATTGTAGTTTATATTGCTGTAAGCGGTATTGGCGGCGGCGGAATAGACGGTATAGTTTTTGGATGCAGTGCCTGATGTACTGGTATTGTTCATCGAGTTCACGAAGATATTATCCCTGATGTCCAGTGCCGTTGCACCTGTGCCTACATAGAGGGCGGCGGTGAGACAGTTGGCAGCATAGCTGTAGTTTCCATACATGTTGACAGAGTTGTAATACAAATTGACTCCTCCGCAGGTGGTGGTAAGGGTTGTGCTGTTGCCGATAACCCCGATACAGATCCCGATTGAGGAGGAATTGGTAAAACTGGAATAATTGCTGCCATTGACCCCGCTGACAAAATTATTGGAAATGGTCAGTGCGCTGGTGGCGGTACCGGTTCCCACCGTGATTCCCCTGCCGCCGTATCCACTGGTTGCAGATGTTGTAACGGCCGTGATGTTGTTGGCATTGACGGTTGAAGAGACAAACCCTGTTTCAAGCGAGATACCGACAGGCTGACCTGCGAAAGAGGTTTGAACACTGACATTGTTTTTGGTGACAGAACAGGAGACGGCGTTTCCTAACTCAATACCGAAATTGGTAATGGTTGTATTGGTATTAACCGTGTTTCCTGTAATCGTAAGATTATCCATACCACCGGTGCTTACTGCCGCAGTACCGAATGCCCATATAGGGATTGTAGCAACGGTAATCGAATTGTTCTGGATGGTGTTGTTGTCGTTATCGGCACCCGAAACGCCGGGTGTGCTGCCGCCGATGGCAATGCCGTAGCCGGTTGCGCCACTCACGCCGGTGCTGATGTTACAGTTTTTAATCGTGTTGTAGGTGGCGCCTGCCCCGGTTCCCGTACTGGCGAGCAAAATGGCGGTAGGGCTGGTCGTGCTGGTGTTGGTAATGGTAAGGCTCCTGTCGGTTCCGCCACTGTTGCTGCCGTCGATGGTAACATTGTCGGCACCGTTCAGTTTGATAAGGGCGCCGCTGGCAACAGCACCGGTAAGGGTGGCGGTAACGCCGCCGGCTGGTTTGATGGTGAGTGTGTAGCTTCCGGCACAACCATACGTGATGGCATTGAGCGCCGTGGCGCCGGTTTCGTTTACCGTGGCATCCAGGATGGTAGCGGTAATATTATTGGACAACCCGCCTGCATTGATCGCGGCAAACAAACCCGAAGCCCCGGTCAGGGAGGAATAGGTACCGGCTGCCCCGATGGTAACATTGGACGACAAACTGGCTATAAGGGTGTAGCTGTTCATCCCGCTAACGGGGAAAGCGCCGGAGGTTAACGCCACACTGGTAGGGTTAACCGTGAAGGTGCCGGTGTTGATGCCAACATTTGGTGTTGCGACCAAGTCCTGTGCGACCACGAAATACTGGATAACATCTGCGGGATTGGCACCGCCGAACAGCAGGCTGTAATCGATCAGCAAATTGAAGGGGCTGCTGCCGTTGGTGGCTTCTGCATATTTCCACCCGTCGGTGGTGTTGTCGTTGGTGGCAGGCAGGGAGTTGGCGTTGACCGATCGCTTGAAGTAGATCCTGGGTTTGGTGCCGGCGGTTACATTAACCCCGCTGGCATCGGTAATGGTGGCGCTAATTGTCCGGGAAGTGATACATGCTGTATTACCCGGGGCCGTATAAGTAATGATGGGAGCCGCAAGATCAAGTGGTGCCCCGTCAAATTCGTCTGCGCCCAGGTCGGGGGCGGTTCCCCCGCCGTTTACCGATCCCGGGGGGCCGGGACGGGTTTGGTTGTCAATATCATCCGTGATTGACAGTACCGTACCACCCGATTCCATCTGGGTGGGTGTGGTCCCCATGTTAAGGTGCAGGTCGCCGGTTGCAGTGGCAACAAAATTCACCGTAATACCGGATAGACTGTTGCCATCGGAGGCGGAGGCGGTCTTCCAGGCGGCAAAGGTTTTGTCGGCGGTCCAGTACCCGATATTGGCCGCGGTACCGTTCAGCACGTTATAGTTGGAGGCATTGGCAGCCCAGCCGGTAGCGCTGGCGGTTGCGCCATAGCTGTTGGCAATGGCATAGTGCTTGCCGGTTCCGCCCGAACGGGTATTGGTGAAAATGTTATTCTTTACATCCATGGTAAATACCGTGTTGGCTGTAGTGGAGAGGTCGCCCCTTAAAATGCCGAAGGAGGGCATGGCACCGGAGGAAACGGTACCTTCGATGTTGATGGAGTTATAATAGATTTTCAGGGTGGTTGACGTTGATGAGGCATACTGGCACCAAATACCGGTAAAGGTGGTGTTGGTCGTCTGGCCGTTCCCAAGGGAGATCATATTGTTGCTGATGGTGGTGGTTGCACCGTTGCCGTCCCTGATAAAAATCCCGGTTGCTGTTCCGGGTGTGGTTGCCGTGGATGAGGTTGATCCATTGGACAATGCATAAATCTTGTTCTTGGAAATAGTGATCGATGTTGTAGGAAGGGTGTAAAAAATACCACTTAGATTATAACCACTGGTCCCGGTATTGGTTAAACTCAGGTTGTAAATAATATTATTGGAGATTACCGGGGTCGTTCCTCCTGACAGGCAGATGCCCAGGGCTCCCAGGTTGGCATTAACTGCCGTATTTGCAATGGCAGCGGTAATATTATAAATGGAATTGTACGATACCGTAGAGGTACCGGCCGAGGTGATGATTCCCCGGAAGTTGGTCGTGGCAGCTGTAGAAGCAGAGGTGTTAAGAGAAGCATTGCGGATGATATTGGGCAGCGCCAGGGTCCCGATCGTAACGGTACCCGAACATGAATTCAGGATCCCCTGGAACATCCCGACGCCGGTAGCGGTAGCAAAGGTAGTTCCGACATTGGAAAGGTTGGTCCCGGTGGTCAGGTTACCCATGCGCAAACTGGGGTTGGTTGAATTGCCGATGGTATTTCCCGAAACGACAATAGTGCCGGTGCCGGCGGTATTGATCCCGGTGATGCCCCCGCTGGAGGAAGCAGCATTACCCATGGCATCCAATGCGCCTAAGGTGTTGTTCTGGATGGTGACGGTGTTTGTGGTGGTGGCATAAATTCCGACGATGGTGCCGCCCGAAGTACCGCAGGCGGTATAGACCGAGCTGTTGCCTGAAGTTGCCCCGATGGTGTTGCCCGTTGAGGTTCCGATATTGGCATTCCCTGCAAGAACCGCGATGCCGCACCAGATCCCGTTGGTGGTGGCGGAGCCGCTGGAGGTGTACAGCGCAAAACCGGCAAGGGTGTTATTCTGGATATCGGAAACAGTGCCTGCTGCGGTGAAGGTACAGTAGATGGCAGCGTACCGGGTTGCATTGGCCGAGCCCCCGCCTGTGTAGGCGCTGGGGAAGGTGCCGCCGAGCGATCCGCTGGTTAACCCGATCATGTTGGTGGTTCCCGTCCCGGAAGAATTGGCAAAACCGATCACATTGCCGGTAATGGAATATCCCGACCCTGCGGCGATATAGATCCCGTAATGGGTGTTTGCCGCGTTATAGGTCCTGTTGGCCGTTTGATATAACCTGTTGGCGGTGATGGTCCACGCGGAACTGCCGGTATTGATGTTCATGCCGGCTGTTGAACTTCCTGCAACAAAGTAGTCATAAATGTTGTTGGTGGAGATGGTGATACTGGCATTGTCGATGGCGGCGCTGGTACCGAAGGAATAGATACCGTTGAGCGGATTGTTCGCGCCCGCCGGGCCGATGTTGCAATGGTTGATGTTGTTGTTGTCGTTGCCGGTGGTAGTCCCGGTCGCAAAGTAAACAACCCCGAAGCTGGTGGTGGATCCCAGCAGGGTACAGTTCTGCACGATGTTGTTGGTGGCATCGGCAATGTACCGGATGGTGCTCGTTGCACCCACCGTGGTGTTGGAGATGGTGAGACTATTTCCACCGGTGTTTAACCCGTCGATGGTGACATTGTCGGCGCCGTTCAGGTCGATCAGGTGCCCTGTGATAGCGCCTGTAATGGTGCGGCCGCCGCCGCCGGTGGGCTGGATGCTGATGGTTGTATAGCTGGCGGAACCGCTGCCGCTGGCATTCAGCACGGCAGAAAGCGTTTCAGTGGTGTTGGCCGAAATGCCAATGGCGATGGTGCCGGTATGGGTGCCGGCATTGATGGCAGCAAATGCAAGATTTAGGGTGGTGTAACTTGCAGATGTCGTTCCTCCCGATGCGGTCACATCAACCTGTGCCCGGGCCTGCTGAACAACGAACATAGCTCCGAAAACGAGAGCAAACAGAAACAGTAATTGTTTTTTCATATGGTTTTTAGATTAAAATTTCTTCTGGATTTTCGTGGAAAAACGAACACGTATTTTGTTGCAAGTTATAAAATTTGGGCAATTATTGTATGCGATATCCTGTGGCACACGTTCGAATTCAGGAATCCATACAAATATACTATATAAGACACACTAAATCAACAGCTAAGCATCGTTGTGTTTTGATAAAATTATCAGAATATTGAAAACATTTCAGCGTTGTTCCACACTTTTTTTTATATTTGAAAATGGAAATCCGCTGTTATTGCCGCTCATGAAGGGCCGGGGATGACGGATTAGTATAACAATTTTACTGGATGGGCGTGTTGAACCCCCTTATCGTTATCCTGCAGGTTTACCAGTCGGCTTTGTTTGCCCTCCTGGCCTTTGTCATGTTTTTCAGGTATGGCAACTATTCCAAAAAATTCCTGGGGTGGTTTATGCTGCTGATCGCCATTTTTACCCTGTCGAAGGCATCCGTCAGCCCCGGATTTTACCATGAGTGCCATTATTTCTCACCCATGGCGGTACCCCTGCTGCTGTTGCTTTTTCCGCTTTTTTATTTCTATCTCAAATCGCTCATCATTCCCTTATACCGCTTCCGAAACCGCGAAATACTTCACCTGTTGCCCGCTGCGGTCATTTTCTTGCTGTCGATGCCGGCCTTCCTTATTTCCAGCCACTTGGCCGACTCCGGTTCTTTACAGAGCGCCGGGATGCCCGCTGCCGGCTGGCCGGAGGTTATCCGGCATGCTTGTGAAATATCCATTTACGGCTGTTTCAGCCTGCAGATCGTGATATACTCCACCCGGGTTTCCAATCTGTTTAAGGTACATAAATCAAACATCGAAAAGTCCTTCGCCAACACCCGTGATGTGAGGTTGGTCTGGGTCTATTCACTTTTGGTGATGTTCCTGCTCTTCCTGGTTGTTTTGGGGATCAGCCGGTTTATCGGGCTGGGACGGTTCGACATTTTCCGCGATGTCATCGGCGTGGTTGAATTCCTGATCATGCTCGGTTTTGCCGTTTTTGCCCTGATGCAGCAGGATATCTATCCCCACCAGGCAGTTGTTGAGCCGGACAATGTCCTGTTAACAGGATCCGGTTTCCCGGCCGGGCAAAAGGCCGCCACAGGGTGGGTTGGGGAGCCGGCGGGGTTGATGCCGATTACAGCGGCAGTGACGGATATGACTGTGAAGGAGGAAAAAGGCGACTGCAACGGCTTGAAAAAGTATGCCGGTTCGGGGTTGACAACGCAGCAGAAAAGGGTGCTGGGCCGGAAACTCGACAGGCTGATGAAGGAAAAATATTATCTCAACGAAAAGCTGACCATCGATGTACTGGCCGATAAACTGGAAACCAACTCCAAGTACCTGTCGCAACTGATCAATGAATCACAGCAGAAAAACTTCTATACCTATATCAACACCTTCCGGGTAACCGAGGCGCAGCGGCTGCTCAACGAACGGCAGCACCAGAAATATTCCATCCAGGGCATCGCACTCATGGCGGGCTTCTCCTCGAAATCATCGTTCAACGAAGCCTTCCGGCGCATCACCGGCATGACCCCCAGCGAGTACGTGGAAAACAACAACAAAACAGAAACCACTCCCCCCTAGCCAAAAACCATCCTGCATTCCTGCATTCCTGCATTCCTGCATTCCTGCATTCCTGCATTCCTGCATTTTTGCATTCCTGCATTCGTTAATTTGTGTATATTTGCTACCCCAAAGGGGGACGTTAGCTCAGTCGGTTCAGAGCGCATGCTTCACACGCATGAGGTCGTGGGTTCGAATCCCTCACGTCCCAC